>DATCTW010000018.1:0-276573 GCA_036567745.1 Ignavibacteria bacterium
TATTATTAAAACTTTTTTATAATATTGTTATTTATATTTTATTTTCTTTTGAAAGCACATTTTTGTACTGTATGTTACTTACTATAAATATTATAGATCCTATCACACTTATTATTGAAGCAATCAAAATACCAAAATTATAAGTATTAAAAATATCATACAACAAACCACCTGTTAATGGACTAATAATACCTGAAAAAGAATAACCAAGAAAAACATAGGAATAAACTTTACTTAAATTATTTACTCCATAAATAGTTGAAGTTTCTTTTGCAAATAATACAAAATTACTTGCAAAACTAAATCCAATTAAAAAAGATAACATTAAAAAAAACATTGAAGAATTATAAATAAATATTAACAAAAAAACAGATAGAGCTTGTAAACTAAGTGCATAAATAATACTTTTTACAGCTCCAATTGTATCACTTATATAACCCCAAAATAATCTACCAGAAAAATTAGCGATAGAGAAAATCGAAATGCTATATATTAAAATATCATTTCTAATATTATTGTACAAACCAATGTTTTTAAGACTGCCAATTACAAGCAATCCAGCAAAAGTACCAAAAAAAATTCCGAAAAATAATTTGTAAAATACTTTGCTCTTTAAAACATCTTTCACATTAATATTGACTACTTCAATAGTTTCAGGTGTTTGTAAAAAATTAGCAAAAAGAAATATTACTAAACTATACAAAACACCTAATATTTTTAAAGTATCTAAAATATCGTAACCCTCTTTTAGCATAAATTCTAAAATGAAAGAATATAAAATTGCTGCTAAACCAAAACCTGCTGCAGCAATCCCGGTAATCAAACCTTTTCTCTCTGGAAACCATTTTACAGGAATTGTTAATGCAATAAGGTAACCACAACCAGTAGCTATTCCCACCAATATACCACTACCAAATAGAATCAAATAAAAATCACCACCTGAAAATCCAGAAATAAGATTACCTGCAACAAAAAAAATTGCAGAAATCATTCCTAAAAATTTAGGAGATATAACTCTTTCCAGTTTACCCGCAAAAACCATAGTAATTGGAAATACCCCAATAATTAAACCAAATATGAGTTGTGATTGGGAGCTTAATAAATAATATTTTTTTATTAATTCATTTGCTATTATACTCCACGCATAAACACTACCTAAACATAGCATAATAAAAAATGATGAAATAACTACAATTAATTTTTTAGTATTATTCATAAACACAAAAAAATTTAATTAATATATTAAAAGAACAGAGACGTTTAATTAAACGTCTCTGTTTAAGGAAAAAAAAATTAATAGAGGAACATAGGTTTGTTATACATATTAGATACTTTTGGAAGGTATCTTTCTGTATCGTATAATTGATCTACATCAACTCGTTTAACACCTCTAGAAATCATATCTGTTGGAACGGTTGTGTATCTTCCTTCTTTAAGAGCAACCATTCTACCAAACTCTTTTTTAAGTAATTGTTCCACTGCTAAATTTGCATAGCTTATTGCAACCATTCTATCAAGAGCATCTGGTTCACCGCTACGCATAAGGTAAGCTACCTGTTGATAAATTATATGTGCACCTGTTATTTTCTTTATTGCATCACCAGTTATTGCACCTATTCCACCTAATTTTTTGTGTCCATAAGCATCCGCCTGACCATATTCTACAATTTTTCCGCCAATCATCTGAGCCCCTTCGGATATAGTCATAATAGCATAATTACTTGGATTATTTCTTTTATCTTCCAGTAAGAAAGCTGCTAACCTCTCTGGATCAAATGGGACTTCTGAAATAATTGCTCTATCAACACCTGCAAGATATGCTGAAATAAGTGAAGTTTCACCTGAATTCCTTCCAAAAAGTTCTACTATTGCAATTCTTTCATGAGAACCTGCTGGTGTTCTCAAATTAGTAATAAAATCTACACTTCTTGTAACAGCTGTTGAAAAACCAATGCAATAATCAGTACCATAAACATCATTATCCATCGTTTTTGGTATACATATAACTGGAACGCCCTCTGAGTGTAATCTAACAGAATAACTCAAAGTATCATCACCACCAATTGTAATTAATGCATCAATTCCTAAATGCTCAATAACACGTAAAACATGTGGGGTAAAATCAAAAATCTGACTCTGATCAGTATCTTTTGGATCTTTCAAAAACTCTGGAACATCCTCAAATTTTGTTTTTCCAGGATTGGTTCTTGAAGTATGTAAAAACGTTCCACCGAATCTGTCTATTGTACGAGTATTTTGTTTGTTTAATGGCATTATGTATTTACTTGATGTTTCAGGATCATCAGGGTTATAGTAAAGTAAACCGCCCCAACCTCTTCTAATTCCTAAAACTTCTATACCTGCATCAGTTGCTCTGTAGACTACTGCTTTAATACATGGATTTAAGCCGGGCACATCGCCACCACCTGTTAAAATTCCAATTTTCATTTTTTACCATTCTCCTTAATTGGTTATACCTTTTTCTTTTTTATTGTTTAAGAATAGTATCAAAATCCCAATCAGCAATCTCAGAGAAAAATTCGTGATTTGTGAGGTCATAATGTATGGGAGTAATGGATACTAAATTATTATTGATTGCTACATCATCATAAATAGTATCATTATTACCAATTATATATTTACCAGTTAACCAGTAATATAATTTATTTTGAGGGTCCCTTCTTGCTTCAAACACATCATCCCAATATGAATTATTTAATTTCGTAACTTTTACTCCTTTAATATCCTTTTCTTGAACAGCAGGAACGTTGATATTTAACAAGGTACCCTTAGGTATTTTCATTTTTAAAAAAATTGGAATAAACTTAGCTGAAAATTTGGCAGCGAATGAGAAATCAGGATTATCTTTGTATGTGCCTAACGAAATAGCAAAAGATGGAATATCAAGTATAGCAGCTTCAGTAGCTGCAGATACTGTGCCAGAGTATATTGTATTAATAGCTGTATTCATACCATGATTTATTCCTGATATTACCAGATCTGGCTTTCTACTCAACAAATTTCTTACAGCCAACTTTACACAATCTGCTGGCGTACCATTAACTGCATAACCAAAAAGCTCATCGTTCTTTTCAAATGGAGATACTCTTAATGGTGTACTAACAGTTAATGCATGACCAACAGCACTTTGTTGAGAGTCAGGTGCAACAACTACAACTTCAGCTACTTTTTTAATCTCTTTCGCTAAAGCATAGATGCCTGGTGCATTTATACCATCATCATTAGATATTAAAACAAATAATTTACCCATATCATTTTAATATATAAAATATTTTAAACTAATTCAAGATTTTTTGTATTAGCCTTTTTAAAAATACTTCTTAATAGAATAAAGTTAATACTAAAATCAAATTTGATTTAAATATTTATTTAATATTTATGTTCTAAATACATCATTAAAAAAATTAAAAAAAATTTAATGTTTTCTATTATCAAAATAAAATTATTATTGAAAGGAATATCATGCAAATACAAATGATAATTTTTTTATGAACACAAAAAAAAGGGACGGAGCAAAAAATCCCCATCCCTGGAAAGTGGCTAATAAATTAATTAAGGACGATTCCTTCTTCGCATTTCAAAATTTGGTAATTGCACTTCTTTAAATTTTACTAATTGTTCTTCTGTCAATTCAGCTTTTATTTTTTCTATATTAGATTTCATCGTATTTACATCTTTTTCTCTTTGTTCACGTAATTTCAACATCTCTTCACGATCAAATTGTTCACCAGCTTCCCTTTTCTTCCTCATCTCTTCAAAGGTTGCTCTTTGCTTTTCTTGTATACCTTTTATTTCTTCAACTAAAGGTGATATTTTTGCCTTTTGTTCTTCACTTAACCCTAAAAATTCATAAAGGTTTGGACTGAACAAAGTAATTTCTTTGTTCTCTTGTGCCTTTGATATCTTAAATGCCAGAAGAAGAAGTACACTTAATAAAATGATTTTTTTCATATTTGTTCTCCTTAAAAAATACATTCATTTGACATTAAAACATTATTATAAGTTTAATTTATAATATAAAATTTTAATATCAATAGTTTTCTTACTCTAAATTTCAACTTAGTCAATTCTCTATTAAAATAAAACCATTTTTCACACTATGGCTATTTCAATCTATTTATTCTTATTTAATTTTAATTTTTTCAAAAATTTATTTGATACTTAAGGGATTTTTTTATAAATTACAATATCATAAATTTGGAACTTATCTTAATAGTAAATAGTTAAATAATTAAAATAATTGGAGAAAAAAAATGAAAAGATTTTTAATTGTTGTTTGCTCATTTTTCCTTTCTTATAGCCTTTTTGCTCAAGGAGAAAGCTATACAACAGTAGCAGCAAAAGATGCACAGGTAAAAAAGAGTGGTTCAAAAAACTTCGAAACTTTAGCTGTAGGTGAAAAACTTACAGGTAATGATGTTATAAAGTGTAACCCTAATGGAAATGCAAGTTTTCTTCATTCAAGTGGAAAAATTATTGTTTACAACAAAACAAAAGAAATAAAATTATCGGATTTATCTTCATCAGCTACTAGCAATAAAAATTTAGCAGGCCAATTACTTGAGGTTACAAATAACAAACTTAATCCATCTAATAAGGTATCTTCTAATATTGGTGGTGTAAGAGCTTCTGAGAATGTAGCCAGAGATATTTTCTTTATTACTCCAAGGAGAGGTACCATTCTAATTGACCAATATCCTGTTTTCATTTGGAACAAAACACAAGGTGAGAAAGAGTTTCAGCTCACAATATTAACTGAAGATCTTGATGTAATAAAAACAGTTAACTTAACTGATACAATTTATCAGTATTCTGATAAAGATCCGAAACTTAATAGAGGTGAAACTTATATCTGTATTGTTAAACCAATTTCTTCAGCCAAACAAAGTGAATACCAGACTTTTACCATAGCTTCTGAAAAAGAAGCTGAAGATATGAAAGCTAGAATTAAAGAAACAACTGAACTTCTTTCAAGTGTAGATGATGTAACTAAAAATGTTCTTTTAGGAACAACATACGAAGCTCTTGGATTATACTATAATGCTTTTGATAGTTATAAAAAAGTAATTGCACTTTCACCAAATGAAAAAGCCTATAGAAAAATGTTAGCTGATTTGCTTGTTAAGTATAATCTGATAAAAGAAGCTCAATTTTTGACAGGATACAATCCAGCTGATAATAACTCTAAATAATTTTCCTCCCGTTGTTAAAAGGGAACTCAAAATTTGAGTTCCCTTTTTTAATTTATCACATAACAAAAAGCAACCCAGGGTATCAACTGCCATTCATAACGGATAACATCCCCCGATGGAATAGAATGCACACCGTTCCTTCCCAATCCACAACCACCTTCAAAATAAATTAAATCATTAATAAATAATTTGCCACCCAAAGAAAAACCATAGTGATACCCTGAGTAATTTCCCTCTTTTATTATATATTTCCCATTATCATAAACTTCTTTTTTCCAGTTACGGAATTGATAACCATTATATAAACCAATAAATGGGTAAAAATTACAGGTAAGTGGTATATTATATATTAAAGATACTATTATACTTGTGGAATAATTATCAGAAGCATATTCATCAGGTGGTTTTATATCATCATACCTACCTACCTTTGGTAAATATGAAGCTATAAAGATCCCACCAAAATTACCTCTATGAACCTCTGTTTTTATTCCTACAGCATAAGGATATAATGGATATAAACCAATAGAAAAATTTTTATCGTCTAATTTAAAAACACAAGGTTCTGCAATTTGGTCTTCAGTATTTTCATTAGTTTGTTCTTGCTTTAGAATGTCTTCTTTAGGTGGCAATTCTTTTTTAGTTAATTCAAAATCATTAACTATCTTCTCAGAACTTAATTGTTGAGGAACAACAATCTCTTTTGATTCACTTACATAACCTTTACTTGAAACTTCAAGGCGATATTTTTTATTCAAAGCACCTACTAATGAGTATGCACCTGTATTAATATTCGTTATCGATTTCCCTAATTCTTCATCGTTTTCTAAATCGATCAATTTAACTTCTGATTCAATATATTTTTTTGATTGCTTATCTTTAACAATACCTGAAAAAATTATTGTTGGATTAGGTTTAAGCTCCGATATTATATTCTTTAAATCACAATAGTAAATATCTCCATTTCGCACAAAATATAAATCATTGCCATTTGCCGTTAACACAAAACATTGGTCATCTTCTTTGGTATTAAATGGCTCTCCAATATTTACTACTTCACCACAACTGCCATCTTCGTTTATTGTCGTCTTGTAAATATCCATTTTTCCAAAACCTTTATAACCATTAGATGAAAAATATAAGGTTTTACCATCAGCAGCTAAAAATGGATTCCTTTCATCATATATCGTACTTATTTCTAATTTCTTTGGATTTGACCACTTTCCATTATCATCCTTTTTTGTAATATAAATATCCATAGGATTATAATACCCATGCCCAAAAGAAAAAATGAAAGTTTTGCCATCAGGTGAAAAAGTTGAACCATCTGTTGCAAGTGAAATAGTATCACTTGATCTTTTTACGAAAAATTGAGTTATTCCACTATTCAACCCTTTGGGATTAGACCATAAGTTACCTTTTAAATTAGCTTCATAATATGGCCCACCATTTTTTTCCCAACCAAGTCTCCAACTCTGAAAATATACCTTCTGACCATCAGGTGAAATATTTGGTTCATCTTCTCCTTGAGGAGAGTTTATCGTTCTATCCAAATTGATTGGTTTACTCCATACACCATTTTGATTTATTGAATAATAAATATCTCCATCATAAGTATCTTCAACGCCTGTATAATTTTTTGTTGAGTATTGATTAGGCCTTGAAGACATAAAATATAAATACTTGCCATCTGGAGAAATCGATAAGTTAAGTTCAGGATATTTAGAGTTTAATGAATCTAATTTGATAAATTTAATATTACCTGTTGTTTTAATTATTTTTACATCTCTTTTTTTTGTTTGAGAATAAACATTTAGATGTAATAAAAAAATTGTTATTACAACAAAAATAATACTTAACCTTTTTTTCATAATATACCCTTGATTTTTTCCCTACCACAATAATATACAATAATTATTTTTTTGTGTCAATAAAAATTATATATATTGTAATTATTCTTTTCGATTTTTTGATATTTATTTGATGAGGACCAACGTTAGCACATAAAGATATGATTTTATAAAACTAATTATACTATAAGTTTCTGTAGTAGAAAGGGTTTTTTCTTATGCCTTAATAAATTTCTGATGGACACCAGCCCAAAAAAACATTTATATAACAAATAAATTAAATTTAATCTTCGTTAAGAATCTCCAGATTTTTCTGATGTTTTATTATTTTGCCTTCTATTAGAAAAATAACCTCTTCTGCTATGTTTGTAGCATGATCTGCTAAACGAGCAATATGTCTTAAAACTAACACTAAATCTGCAGCTGATGGTACAATGCTGTTATCGTTTGTCATTTCAGATACCAGATTTCTAAAAATCTCTTGATGTCTTTTATCAGTTTCATTTACATTTCTTAAAATAATTTTCGCAATCGATGTATCCATATTTATAAATGAATCTATAGATTCTTTTATCATTTTTTTTGAGAAATTGGCAAAATCATCAATTTTAAGTTTAATTACTACAGGTAAAATTTCTTTGACTGATTCTGTTTTATTAGCTATTCCTAATGCTATATCGCCTATTCTCTCTAAATCATTATTAATTTTTATTATTGCCATAATGAATCTTAAATCTTTCGCTACTGGCTGATCTAGTGCTACTAACTCATGACAAAATTTATCTATTTTTATATCTAACTGATCTATCTTTTCTTCGAATTCTACAACTTTTTTTGCTAACTCTGTATCACCGTTTAATAAAGCTTTAAAAGCAAGCTCTACCTGTTCTTCTACTAGGCTACACATTTTAATAATTCTGTTTCTAAGTTTTTCCAGTTCAAAATCTAAATGCCTTTGCATAAAAATATTCCTTTATTTAATCAACCAAATCTACCTGTTATATAATCTTCTGTTTGTTTCTTATCCGGATTTGTAAATATTTTTTTAGTTTTACCGTATTCAATAAGCTCACCAAGATAAAAAAAGGCTGTATAATCACTTACTCTTGCTGCTTGTTGCATATTATGTGTTACTATAACAATAGTGTAGCTATCTTTCAATTGAAAAATTAATTCCTCAATTTTTGCAGTTGAAATTGGATCGAGAGCACTGGCCGGTTCATCCATTAGTATTATTTCCGGGTTTACTGCTAATGCTCTTGCTATACATAACCTTTGTTGTTGCCCTCCTGATAAACCAAGCGCAGAATCATTTAATCTATCTTTTACCTCATCCCATATCGCAGATTGCTTCAAAGCATTTTCTACTATCTCATCTAACTTCTTTTTATCTCTGATTCCATTAATCTTTGGTCCATAAGCTACATTTTCATAAATTGATTTTGCAAATGGATTTGATTTCTGAAAAACCATTCCAATTTTTTTTCTTAGATTCACAACATCTATTTGATTATCATATATATTTATTCCATCTATAAAAACATTACCTGTTATCTTTACGTTAGGAATTAAATCATTCATACGATTTAATGTTCTTAAAAAAGTAGATTTTCCACATCCTGATGGACCAATTAAAGCTGTAACTTTATTCTTAAAAATATTTAATGTTATATTACTTAATGCTAACTTATTACCATAATATAATGTTAATGATTCTGAACTGATCTTAATTTCTTTCATTTCTAATATTTCCGTTTACTTAACACTTTTATTTCTTATTCTGGATCTTAACAATATAGCTAATAAATTCAAAGAAAACGTTAACACTAATAATATTAGTGTTGTTGCAA
Source organism: Ignavibacteria bacterium (assembly GCA_036567745.1). Classification (GTDB taxonomy): domain Bacteria; phylum Bacteroidota; class Ignavibacteria; order DATCTW01; family DATCTW01; genus DATCTW01. The sequence continues at coordinate 8,914 of DATCTW010000018.1, forward strand.
ATTGTATCGGTAGAGTTTCATCAACGTTGGCAGATTGTGAAGACATTATATAAATATGATATCCTAAATTCATAAATTGATCACTTAATGATGTTGGTAAATGAGCTAAATAATACGCGGCTCCAGTAAATAATATTGGAGCAATTTCTCCTGCACCACGACTCACTGCCAAAATTGTACCTGTCATTATTCCAGTCAATGAACCAGGAATAACAACCTTTCTTATAGTTTGCCATTTTGTAGCGCCAAGTGCTAAACTTGCTTCCCTCATATCAATTGGTACTGTTCTTATTGCTTCTTCTACAGAAACAATCACAACCGGTAAAGTTAATAATGACATAGTCAAACTTGCCCATAAAATATTTGGTTGACCCCACTTAAGCTCACCACCGTATAATGAATTATCTAAACCTGCTCCAATAAATTTTATAAAAAAACCTAATCCAAATAATCCAAAAATTATTGCGGGCACACCTGATAATGTCCTTACTGCAAATCTTATTGTTTTTGCTATTTTAGATTTTGGATTTGCATATTCAGATAGATATATTGCTGTTATTGTTCCGAAAGGAACTGCGGCAATTGACATAATTATTACAAGAAGTACTGTACCATACAATGCAGGAAAGATTCCTCCTTTTGTCATACCTTCTTGGGGAGAGGAGGTTAGGAATTCCCATGTTAAATAATTTTTACCTCCTATAATAATTACAATCATAATGATCAAAATAATTACAATTATCGAAAGAGCCATTAAACCGGTAATACTAATTACTGTAGTATCGATCAATTTTCTTTTATCCATTATGATTCTGCCCCCTGAAATCTTTTTACCAGTTTTCCACGAACATAAAACTCAGCAATTATGTTTAAAAAAAAGGTAAACAAAAACAACAACGAACCAATCAGAAATAAAACGCTATAATGAGTATCTCCAAAAACCACCTCTGCCATTTCTGCTCCAATAGTTGCAGATAGTGCTCTCACTGAATCAAATGGATTAGCAGATACTATTGCTGCATTACCAGTTGCCATTAGTGCAATCATAGTTTCACCAAATACCCTACCAATTCCTAATAATATTGCAGCAAATACTCCTGGTGTAGCAGCAGGTAAAGTTACAAAAAAAGCTGTTTGCCACCTTGAAGCACCAAGTGCTAAACTTGCCTCTTTATAGGTGTTTGGCACAGCAGTTAATGCATCTTCAGTTACTGTGTAAATTATTGGAATGGCAGCAAGTGACATAGCTACCCCACCCACAAAAGCGTTTAACCTTGTAGAATAGCCAAAAAGATCCTGAAAAAATGATGCCATAACCATTAATGCAAAAAAACCAATTACTACAGATGGAAATCCAGCTAATAATTCAATAGAAGGCTTTATTATCTCTCGTAACCAATTAGGGGCAAAAGATGAGGTAAATAATGCTGCTAAAATAGCTATTGGAGCAGCAAATAATATTGCAATAATCGTCAACTTTAATGTACCTAAAAATAAAGGTAATAAACCATATCTCGGATTATTCGAAACTGGTTGCCACTCCATACCTAACAAATTACTTATACTTATTGTACCTTCATGACCTGCTGTTTCACTTTTTAAAGATGTCTCCCTTCCTTTCTCTAAAAAAGAATAATTGTCAGTTGCTTCTCCGTATCTTTCAGGTTTTACTTCTTCACTTTTTTCAGTATCTTCCAGTACATACCTTTCTTGTTTTATCTCTTCTGGCTTATTAACATTCTCAACGTTTGTTTTTTTATCTGCTTTGTTAAAAAATATTGGCATCGTTTCGCGGAATACAAAGATGAAAATTAAAATAATTATTGCAATAGATAAAAAGGCAACAGAAGTAATAATTTTTTCTGCTAAAAATTCTGATAATCGAAACTTTTTCTTTAATGAAATTAAATCAAAAGTTGTCCCTTTATTATTTTCATCAATTTCTTCATCATCATTTTTAAATTGAAAGTCTTTAAAGGAATGTGTGCCATATTCATTATCTGTTGAATTGGCACTATCCTTAATATTTTGATTTTCTGTTTCTTCCATAACCTTCATTATTAATTAAAAAAACAAATACTAACTTATAATTTACCTTAATGGGAAATATCCAATTTCATTTACTACTTTCTGACCTTCTTTTGATAATATCCAGTCTATATATTTCTTTAAAGCTCCAGTTGGTTTTGTTCTTGTATACATATACATATATCTTGATATAGGATATAAACCTTTTTTTATTGCATCTGGTGTTGGTTCATAGGCAGGACTCTTGTCATCTTTCTTTACCTTGCAATGTTTTACTCCAGTAGCATAAGCTGCTCCACCATAACCAATACCATATTTATCTTTTTTTACTGCGTTTACAACAGCAGCCGTTCCTGGTAGTGTCTGGCAATTTGGAGCATAATCTCCTTGAAGAACATTATCTTTAAAATAAACATAAGTACCAGAACTATTTTCACGACCATATAAATTTATTGGTGCATCAACTCCACCAACTTCTTTCCAGTTTTTTATTTTTCCAGTAAAAATATCACTTAATTGTTTTAATGACAGCTCTTTTACCTTATTAGAGGTATGTAAAAATATTGTAATTCCATCTATTGCGCAAGGTATCTCTACACCATAAGAGCCATATTTTTCTTTTAACATTTCCATTTCTGATTGTTTCATTGGCCTACTTGCATTTGCAATATCTGTTGATCCATTTATAAGTGCAGATATACCTGTTCCAGAACCACCCCCCGTTACCTGGATGGATACATTTGGATTCTTTTTCATATATATTTCAGCCCATTTCTGAGCCAATATCACCATCGTATCTGACCCCTTTACAGTTATTTTTTCAACCTGTTCACGAAAACCAAAAAAGAAAATCGATAGGGTTATTGCAAATATTACTAATGATTTAATTTTCATTGTATGCTCCTTATTTATATAAACTTTATTTTTCTTTTCCAATAATGTGTACACAAAGTTAGTTATTATATGTTAATTAATTGTTAAGTTTATGTTAAATTATTGTTAATTCACCTAATTATAATAATATCAATGGATATTATTCCTTTATTTATAATAAAAATACTTTAGCCGACAAACTACTATCGGCTAAAGCAAGGTGTAATGAAATGAAAATTATATTATTTAATTAACATCATTTTTTTGGTCATAATTCTTTCGCTGGTTTCTAATGTATAGAAATATATTCCAGATGAATAACGGCTTGCATCCCACTTAACATTATAATAACCCGATGAATAATTTCCATCGATAAGAGTCTCAACTACCTGACCAAGAGTATTATATATTACCAATTTTATGTGATCATCTTTTGGTATAGAAAAGCTAATCATAGTTGAAGGGTTAAATGGATTTGGATAATTTTGTTCGAGTTGAAAACTTTCAGGTACTTTGTTTGTCTTTTTTACAGCAGTTAATTTATAATTTGTTGGATTGAAATTAGCCCAACCAGCAGTCCAATCAACACTACCAAATGCTCCAATAAAATTGCTGTTATAAGAACCTGGATTATAATTAGCCCAACCTCTCGTCCAATCCTCAGTTCCAAAAGCACCTATGAATGTAGCATTTTTATCAAAGAAGCCATCATTAGGTGGAGTGCCAGCACCTGTAAATACTGGTGAATTAGGCATTGGTAGATAATTAGGTTTACTTAAATTAAATGGATCAACCAATTTTACATCACTATTTGTCGAAAGTATCTTACTACCATTATTCGTAAACCAACTGCTAATATCAAATGCTACTCCCTTTGAAGCTGTAGTATCTAAAGGTTTGCTAGCTCCAGCTATTATACTATTTTTTATATAACAATTACCATCTTTTGCCGCCTGTACTGTGTTCTGCCCATCTAATATTACCCCATTCGGCCAACCTAATATCAACGCATTATTTATCTTATTCTGTGAACTCCTCCTTAAGTGCATAGCCCTATTATATAATGAATTGATTGTTGTATTTTCAGTAGCCTTCGGACCTATCAATGTGACATTCCACCATGTAGGCGATGTTATCGGTGTATTTGTCGAACCACTACCATCATTATCTGACTCAAAACCATTCGACTTCGATTGATCTGCTATCTCAGGATCTCTTATTGAAACTAAATATTGTAATTTACCATTATATCCAAAATCTGTATCAAAATCATCATCCCATGCCCTGTATGATATTAAATACTTACAGTTAACAGTCCCTCCAAACCACTCAAACGCATCATCTCCACTATAACTTACCTGTATGTGATCTATTGTTGTCCCTCTTCCTACTCCTCCAAATGTTAGTCCATTTATCTCATTGTTCAATGAATATGCTATACCAGGATATTCTATCCTTACATATTGCATTACTCCACTGTTATCATCTGGATCATTCCCTCCATACTCATCGCTCGCATCTCCAGTACCTTCTATCTGTGCCTTACCTCCAGGTACGTTTATCGGTGCTTTCCCTAATAATATTATTCCTCCCCAATCTCCGTATGTCGGTGCCTTAGTAGACCCACTCTTAGCAAATTCACTCGTGAATACTATCGGCTTATCAGCTGTTCCTTTCGCCATTATTTTTCCACCCGGCTTTATAATCAATGTACCTTTTGTTGTATTCTCTCCATATATAACTACCCCAGGATCTATTGTTAGTGTAGCCCCTGATTGTACCCTGACAAATCCTCTCAATAAATATTGCTTGTCAGCTGTTAATCGCTTATTACTACTTATATCTCCTTGTAATACTTCTAGAGTCTGCGCAATAGATAAATTAAGTGTAAATATTAATGTAATAAAAAGTACTATTTTCTTCCTCATTTAACCTCCATGTTTAAATTATAAAATATTTATCTGACATCATAAGAGAGCCCAAAGTAAACATTCCTTCCTCGTTTATACAATTGAGCGATCTTATCCTCAGCTTTAGTTTTTTGAACAAAAACAAGATCTTGAGCTAGTAAATCTTTTACAGAAAATTTAATATTAAATTGACTGAAAATAGATTTTGATATTGAAAAATCAATTTGATCCCTTCCCTTTTCAATTATATCACCTAAACCAGCATATCCAACTTTTGAGATTTTCTCGCCTAATCTGTTATATAATAAGTTTGTTGAAAAACCAGATTTATTATCATCATAATACAAACCAAGGTTAATAATCCATGGGGCCTGACCCTGTAATGCTCTTTTACTATCCTGAAAACCATTATTGTTCAACTTTATAGTTGATTTTATCAAAGTGAAATTGCCAATAAATGAAAGATTAGATAAAGCATTCATTACAAAACCAAAATTTTTTCTTACTTCTAATTCTACTCCATAATTAGTTGCAGATTTTGAGTTTTCATAAGATCTAATTGGTTCAAACCCTGACGAAGCTAATAGTATTTCTTCTATTGGGTTGTCAAAAGATTTGTAAAATAAGCTAATAGAAAGAATTTCTCCAAGAGAAGGATAAAATTCGTATCTTATATCAAAATTAGATATCTTACTTCTTTTCAGATCCTTGTTACCAATAACTATTTCATTTGTAATAAAATCGAAATAACTAAAAGGAGCAATTTCTCTAAATTCAGGTCTTGCAAGTGTTTTGCTAAATGCAAATCTAAAATTCGATGATTCGTTTAATGAATAAGTTAGAACAAAAGCAGGAAGTAGATCATCGTATAAATTCTCAACATCTAACTTATCACCAGTTTGTGTGAATGAATGAAGATTCTGAATTGATTTCTCATATCTTAAACCAGAGACAAATCTAAAATTATCTAATTTATAATCTGCCATTAAATATAATCCCGTTATTAATTGATCGGAATTATAGCTATCAGATGGTTTTGTAATTTCAACAACCTCAATAAACTTATTACCGAAATTCTCTGGAACAAAAATTTCTTGTATTGGTTTTAAAAGAACTTGTTCTTCCCTAAGAAAATCACCGCCTGCTATATTTTTAAAGCCAAATGATCTAGCTTTAAAGGCTCTATCTTTATAATTTAGATTTACACCAAATTTAATATCTGGCAATACTGTACCATTTGATGTTTTGAATAAAAAATTAGAGCTAAATCCATAATTTTTATCTTTTAAATCACCGTAAAATCTGGTTGAAATAGATTGATCAAGAAGAAATCTCATTGGTTCCTCTGAATCATACATATCACGAGCATAAACATATCTTCTTGCATCAGGTTCTTCTCTTTTTGAAATGGCATAGTTTAAATTCCAATCAAAATTTAATCCATTTAATAAATTAAAGAAATGTTCTCCAATTAATTGTGTAGAATATAAAGAACGAGATAAATATCTTAATGAAGTTACTTCACGAAGTTGGCTAGTATAGTAATAATCACCTTTTACTACAGTGATATCATCATCTGAAATTTGATTTACTACATTATTTATACTAATTTTATGGTTTTGTGCAAACTTATAACCAAAATTGAAGAGTCCATTTAACATTACAGATTTATTAAAATTAGTACCTTTATATTCATATCTTGGCATCTCAAATGTATAATTACGATTTTCAAGATCTTTTATTTCATAAGATGAAGAATAACCTAATGAAAATATATAGCCCATTACATCATCAGTATTAACATAAAATCTATCTCCTAAAGAAAGCTTATATGAACCATTCATTGGAGCTTTGCTGTTTTTAGTTTGCCAATTGTTTTTAAAAGATAGACCAATTTGTTTTAACTCTTCATCAGAATAATTACCTCTGGTAACTACCTTATCAGTAATAATTGATGGCAGAGCTCTTGTTCCATCATCATAACCGAACATATCTTTAGCGCCACCCTCATAAGATGTAAATGGCTTCAATGAGCTTACCGTATTATATGAACCGGTTGCGGAAAAATTCAAAAGCATTGCTTGTGGAAATTCAATAGTTTTTATTTGAATTAAACCACCACTAAAATCACCCGGCTTATCAGGTGTAAATGTTTTTGATGTAATTAAGTTTTCAATTATATTTGAAGGTATAATATCATAAGAAAAACTCTTTTTCTCAGGATCAGTACTTGGCAAATTTGATTCGTTTAATTGAGTGTTATTATATCTATCTCCTATACCTCTTATAAATGCATATTTGCCATCAGAAATTGTTACACCCGTCATTCTTTTTAGTGCTTCTGTTCCATCTGAGCTATTATTCTTCTTGATAAGCTCAGAGCTAATACCATCCACAATATTTATTGAACTTTTTTGTATCCTTAGAATTGCATTTTCATTTGAATTTATTTTTTCTGCACTAACCACTACTTCCTGCATTTTTGTAGTTTCTTGTTCAAGCTGAACATCTACTCTTGTTACCGAATTTGGTTTAACAACTATATTTTCTATTGTTACCGTTGCATAGGATATATAAGAAACCCTAATGCTATACGTACCGGGTTTCAAATTTCTTATAACATATTGTCCATCAATATCAGTTACCGCACCAATTTTTGTTCCCACTATTTGAATCGAAGCACTTATTAATTTTTCCCCATTGCTTAAATCAACAACCGATCCTGAAATTACCCCATTACCTTGTGAATAAATATAATTGCAGAATAATAAAAATACCCAGATAGTGTTTAAAAGTTTTTTTGACATACTACTAAAATAGTTAAACATGTTTTTCATTTCATTTCACCCTTAAATTATTTTTTACTAATTATTTTGTTATCCTCTTTCTCTGTTTTTCAGTTTATCCCAAATACTGATGATGAAGAAAAAAACGATTGAAATTTCATATATTATTTCCATAACTCACCTTTCATTTGTTAAGCAAATGTAACTTAAAAGTGTTAATCTTTTATTAAGTCCATATTAAATAATTGTGAAGTTTATTTACCCTTTCAAAACAATCATTTTTACTTTTTTATCAACATTTCGAAAAAAAGGGATAGAAGGTAAGATTTATGTAAGAAAAAGAAAATAAACGTAAAATTTTATTTTGATTTGACTTAAATTAAACATATATTTAACTTAAATTGTCTAATATAAAGTATCATATAAAGGAGGTTTGTATGTGCAAAACAAAATCATTTTACGTTATATTAGCTTTAATTATAGTAATGTTTAAAATTGATTTTTGTTTTTCACAGAATAACCAAATCATTGATTCCCTTATTTCAGAAGGAAATATTCATTTTATTAATAATAACTATGATTCAGCTGAGTATTATTTTAAACAGGCATTAGATTTAGATAAAAACAATGTTAATGTTCTAATATTACTAGCAAAAAATGAATATCAACAATTGGATATTCTTGATATAAATATTAATAAGAATTATCAAATAGCTAAAAGTTCTGAAAAATATAGATCAAGTTTCGACAGGTTTAGATTTAGCCGAGCTATGGATTATATTGAAAAAGCTTTAAAAATTGATCCTAATAACCTCGAGGCAAATTATATAGCTGGTATTTTAATGAGAGAAAAGCTAAGGTTAAAATTCACAATTATGAAGTCCGGTGCTTTTTCCGATGGAGAAAAATATTTTCAAAAAATAATAAATGAAAACCCAAAATATAAAGACGTTTACCTTCAATATTCAATGCTTTTAAGATATTATGACAAATATTCTGATGCTTTAGATACCTGTTATAAAAGCATACTATTAAAACCTTCTATGTCTGAAAACTATATAAGCTTCAGGAGAATAGTAAATGATTTTATCCGTGAAGCTGATAAAGATGATATACTTAAATATTGCAATGAGGAAAATAATATATTCAAATGTTACATTTTAGCCGAATACGAAAGAATAAATAAGAATTATGACAGAGCATTTAATTTATTCACTAAAATAATTAACAATTATAATTTTACTCCAAATTTTTATACAAATTATCATTATTTCCCCATCACACTTGCCTATTCTTCTTTATTGAAAATTTTAGCTAAAGAAAATGAAGTTGAAAAACTAAACAATTTATATTGGAATGCTGTAAATACTATTAAAAATGATATAGAAGCTAATATTTTATTTGATGATATAAAATACCTTATAACTCCTGAAGAAATATCAAAATATTATAATATGAATTTTGAAGAAAAAAGATCGAAATTTTTCGTTGCTTTCTGGAATAGAAGGCATCCTGAAACAAATATGGATTTTTCTCAAAGATTATTCGAACATTACAAAAGGTTGGTTGACGCGGAAAAAGAATATTATTTAAGTCGAGAAAGAGTGCTATTTAAAAAACCTTCAGACAGTTATGAACTTAATTGTGAATTTACAGATCAAGGTTTAATTTTTATTAAATATGGTAAACCAGATAAAATTAACAAAACTACAAATTACTCAATTGAGGAAGAAAATCCTTTTTACTCATTAGCTAAATTCAACGCAGATACAAATACATCTCCTTCCATTAAAAGTTTTGGTGATGATTCCTTAATTTATCAAGGGCCCATAAATGAAGCATGGTTATGCAAACCAACACCTTATAACAAAAAAATGATTTTCTGCTTTATAGGTATGTCAAAAAAATTGACTACAAACTTTTTTGACAAAGAAATTCTAAAAGATATTAAAGATTGGGATGAGAATATATTTAGGTATTTAAATTCTTTTAATTCTACAGAAGAAGATGAAATGATTCAAAAAATTGTAAAGGTTAGTAAAGAACAACTATTTGAAGGTATTAATTCAGAAAGAAGCTCAATTAAAAATCCTGAAAAATCCATTACTATTCCAAATAAAATTTATGAGTTTAAAGGAGAAAAAGGTAAAACGAAGTTAAAAGTTGCCTATTACCTCCCTGTAAATACAATATTCGAAGCTTTACCTAAAGGGATAGACACTCTAAAAATTGAAAACGGTTATATGATACTTGATAAAGATTATAACACTATAGGTGCAAAAATTGATACTATATTAATCACAAAGAAAAATAAAGATTCTTTCTCACAAATCAAATATCTCTATATTGATGTTGATCCTGATAGTATTGAGGTAAACCTGTTTTTTAATCCCCTAAACTCAAACATCACTTGTTTCTATAAGGATAGATTTAAACCAAGAAACTTTACAACAAATGAACTATCTATAAGTGATATTTTAATTGCAGCAAAAATCGAAAAGACAAATACAAAAGGTTTTTTCACAAAAAATAATATTGATGTATATCCGAGCCCTACAACAAAGTATCCTCTTAATAAACTATTAAATATATATTACGAAATATATGGACTAACAAAAAATAGAAATGGTAACACTATATACAATGTAGAATACTCATTTAAATATAGCGGTAGTGATGAAAACCTTTTAAAAAAAATATTTAGTTCAAAAGAAGGAGAAACAACTTCAACTGAGTATTCGAAATCCGGTAAAGATGTTATTTCAAATGAATATATATCATTTGATGTCAGCAACCTTAAAGAAGGCACTTATGAATTTGAAGTAATTGTAAAAGATATCAACGCACAAAAAACTGTTAAGAAAAGTATTACAATAGAATTGTTCGATTAATACCTCAATTTTTATTAAAATATAACCCTATCAAATAGCTTTGATAGGGTTTTTTGTTAAAAAACTAATTTTCAATAAAAATTAATATTAATAAAATTTTTAATAAATCTTCTTGATTAAATATGATTTTTTTCATATAATAAAACAGTTTTTGGTAATATCGGCTTTATACAAAAATTTTTAAATATAAAAAATAATTATTCACAATGGAGGAGAATAATGGCTGATATTTTATTTGCTAAAAAGTCTATTAATGACTTAATTGCCCAAACTGAGGAAAAAGGTCATAAATTAAAACGAGTATTAAGTGCATTCGATCTTACCCTATTAGGTATTGGTGCAATAATTGGAACTGGAATCTTTGTTTTAACTGGTGTTGCTGCTGCCATTCATGCTGGGCCTGCAGTTGTGTTATCATTCGTTGTATCCGGATTAGCTTGTGCTTTTGCCGCTTTATGCTATGCTGAATTCTCATCAATGATACCAGTAGCAGGTAGTGCCTACACTTATGCTTATGCTACACTTGGTGAATTATTTGCTTGGATTATTGGGTGGGATTTAATTTTAGAATATGCTGTAGGCTCTATTACAGTATCTATTGGTTGGTCTGGTTATTTTGTAAACCTTCTGAGCTCTATAGGCATTCACATACCTCAGTGGGCTACTCAACCTCCATTTAACTTACCTGCAGCAATAATTGTATTTATTATGACAGTAATATTAGTGATAGGAATAAGGGAAAGTGCTAGATTCAATAATGCAATGGTTACTGTAAAATTAGCTGTTATATTATTTTTTATCTTTTTCGGTGCCTTTTATGTTAGACCAGAAAACTGGAGCCCATTTATTCCTTTTGGATGGTCAGGAATTATGACAGGTGCAGCTATTGTATTCTTTGCATATATCGGTTTTGATGCTGTATCTACAACCGCTGAAGAAGCAAAAAATCCTAAAAGAGATTTACCAATTGGCATTATCGCGTCTTTATTAATTTGTACGGTTTTATATATAATAGTCTCTGGTATTCTAACAGGTATTGTACCAGTTGGAACTGTAAAAGATAATAATTCTTTCCTATCAGCTCCTGTTGCTTTCGCTTTAAATTATATAAATCAAGGTTGGGCTTCAGGAATAATTTCTATTGGAGCTATAATGGGAATCACCAGTGTATTACTTGTTATGCTTATGGGTCAACCAAGAGTATTTTTTGCAATGTCCAGAGATAACTTATTACCTGAAAAAATATCAACTGTTCATCCAAAATTCGGAACTCCTTATATTACTACTATTATCACAGGTGTTGCTGTAGCCATTATTGCTATGATGGTCCCTATTGGTACCGCAGCTGAATTAACAAATATTGGAACTCTTTTTGCTTTTGCAATAGTAAGTACAAGCGTCCTAATTTTAAGGAGAACACAACCAGATACACCCAGACCTTTCAAAACTCCTTTTGTTTACATAATTGCTCCACTTGGTGTGCTTTCCAGCCTCTATTTGATGTATAGTTTGCCTGTTCTTACATGGATAAGATTTTTAGTTTGGTTAGATTTAGGTTTATTTATCTACTATTTTTATGGTAGAACACATAGCAGACTTACAAGAAAAAGTGATGTAAAAGTTGATAAATCTCTTAAACACTTCCTATCTTTTTTTGGAACGCTTGCATTCTTTAACGGATTAATTTTCGGAATATTATCAATTCTTACTATAATAGGTGTTACAAGTGAAAAGACCTGGGAAGAAGTTCATTTTGAACCTCATCATCTATTAATTACTTGTGCTATCATTGCAGGATCTGGTATTATATTATATATTATAAGCAAGCTTATAAAAAAGAATAATGCTTAATAATTATTATAAAACCCTCTTATATTAAGAGGGTTTTTTATTACTAATTAAACAAAAATTTATATTTGATTTAATCAAAATAATTATTATTTTTTATAACAACAAAGGGTTTGAAATTGAATACAAAAGAATCAATAACATTTACTAAAGGTTTAAACTTAATAGATTCTACTTTTATTGTTATTGGCTCAATGATAGGTTCTGGTATATTCATAGTTAGCTCTGATATGTCCAGAATATTAGGTTCCCCTGGATGGCTTCTTATAGCATGGATTATAACAGGAATACTAACCATATCGGCAGCCCTAAGTTATGGAGAGTTAGCAGCTATGATGCCAAATGCTGGTGGACAATATATCTACTTAAGAGAATCATATAATCCTTTATGCGGTTTTCTCTATGGCTGGACTCTTTTTCTGGTTATCCAAACAGGTACAATTGCAGCTGTTGGAGTTGCTTTTGCTAAATTCACAGGGGTAATAATACCTTTTTTTTCTGAAAATAATATTTGGTTAAATTTAGGATTCATAAAATTTAATACAGTTCAACTTCTAGCAATTTTATCTATTATTATTTTAACCTATATAAATATTCAAGGGTTAAAAGCTGGAAAGACTGTACAAAATATATTTACATCAACTAAAGTATTAGCTCTTTTTGGACTAATTATAATTGGACTTTTTTTTGCCAAAGATACTTTTGCATGGGAAGTTAACAAATCTATATTCTGGGATGCTGATTTAACCCAAAATAGTACTTTATCATCCATATCAGGATTTGCAATTATTATTGCATTAGGCACTGCTATGGTAGGTTCTCTTTTTTCTTCTGATGCTTGGAATAATATTACTTTTACAGCTGGTGAAGTAATTAATCCAAAAAGAAATATTCCATTAAGCTTATTTATTGGTACACTTGTTGTTACAATTATATATTTACTTGCAAACATTGTATATATTAAAGTACTACCACTAAGAGGTACACCTGAAGGCACTGATGTATTGCAAAGAGGTATCCAGTATGCAACAAATGATAGAGTTGCAACTGCAGCAATGAGTGTTATTTTTGGTGAAGCTGCCGCAATAATTATGGCAATATTTATAATGATTTCCACTTTTGGTTGCAACAATGGTTTAATTCTTGCAGGTGCACGAGTTTATTATGCAATGGCAAATGACAAGCTTTTTTTCAAAAAGGTTGGGCAATTAAATAAAAAAGGTGTCCCTTCACTTGGTTTAATTATACAAAGTATATGGGCATCTTTATTATGCTTATCTGGCACTTATAGTAATTTACTAGACTACGTAATATTTTCTGTTCTTATATTTTATGTAATGACTATTGCAGGTATATTTATCCTCAGAAAGAAAAAACCCGATGTTGAAAGACCATATAAAGCTTTTGGGTATCCTATAATTCCAATATTTTATATCTTGATAGCAAGTTTAATAATGTTAATTTTATTACTTTATAAACCTAACTATACCTGGCCAGGATTGATTATAGTATTATTAGGTATTCCCGTATACTATATCTGGGAAAAAATGAAGAAAAAAGAAAAAAATTTGTAAATATATTTATCTGAACAATCCAGGAGAAAAAAAATGTCAATTGAAAATATCCAAAAATTACTTATTGAAAAAGAGTTAGATGGTTGGCTTTTTTATGACTTTCATAACAGAGATATTATAGCCTATCGTATTTTAGGATTAGACCATACAAAACTAACTTCAAGAAGATGGTATTATTATATTCCAGCAAAAGGTGAGCCTACAAAACTTGTATCAGCTGTAGAGAAAACAAAATTAGATACCTTACCCGGAAATAAGAAAGTATATAAAAACTGGGAACAACAATATGCCTTTATAAACGATACTCTTGGTACACCAAAAAAAATTGCAATGCAGTACTCTCCTAAAAATAATATACCCTATATATCTTTAGTCGATGTTGGTACAATGGAAATCATAAAAGGTTTTGGACATACAATAGTATCATCTGCGGATTTAGTTCAAGCTTTTGAAGCTATCATAGATGAAGATGGTTTTAAACTACACCTTAATGCTGGTAAAAAAATTGATATAATAAGAGCTGAAGCATTTAAAGAAATAAGACGCTGTATTAACAATAATATTAAACTCACCGAATATGAACTTCAACAATTTATTGTAAAAAAATTTGATGAAAATAACTTAACTTGTGATAATCACTTCCCTATTGTTGGAGTAAATGAACACCCTGCAGATCCTCATTTTGAACCTACTCCCGAAAACTCTTATGTGATAAAAGAAGGCGATATGGTACTTATCGATCTCTGGGCAAAAGAAAAAGTTGATAAGGGTATTTACTACGATATTACCTGGTGCGGTTACGTAGGTAATAACCCTCCAGAAAAATATGCTAAAATTTTTAATATCGTCAAAGAAGCCAGAGATAGTGCTGTAGAATTCGTTCAAAATAAATTTAATAAAAATGAACCCTGTTTTGGATGGGAAGTAGATAATGTAGCAAGAGGTGTAATTAAAAAAGCTGGTTTTGGTGAATACTTTGTTCACAGAACAGGTCACTCTATCGGTGAAGAAGTTCACGGCAATGGAGTAAACATCGATAACTTTGAGACAAAAGATACAAGACAATTGGTACCAGGAATTTGCTTTTCAATTGAACCAGGTATATATCTTGAAAACGAAATGGCAGTAAGGCTCGAGTTAAATATGTTTATAACATTCGATAATAAGGCTATAGTTACTGGTGAAAAACAAACAGAATTGGTTATAATATAAAATTATATGCAAATTTACTTTTATTTAATCGCTCTTTATATTTTTATTCTTCTTGGTTTTAATATTTACCGGAGTAAAAAGGTAAAGAATCAAGATGATTTTATGGTTGCCGGTAGACAACTCAGCTTAACAGTAATGGTTTTTACACTAATATGTACATGGATTGGCTCCGGCACTTTTATTGCAGGAGCTGAATATGCTTATGAAGCAGGTTGGAGTAGCCTATGGATGCCTGCAGGCGCTTGGATAGGTATAGGTATTATTTATTTTCTTGCAGGTAAAATACGTACTTTTGGACAGTATACAATTGGAGATATATTAGAAGTTAGATATGGTAAATTTGCAAGAATATTTGGTAGTATTGCTCTAATAATTTCATTTACAGCTATAGTCAGTTATCAATTTCGAGCAGGTGGCTTGATATTGAACGTAATAACAAGCTATGAAAATAATATATCAATTATTAAATTTAAAGATGGCACTACAAAAAAAGTTAAAGATTTAAAAATATCTTATACAGATTCTGAAAATTATGGCAAAATATTATTAGCTGACAATTCGGAAATATCCGTTAAAAATCTTATTATATCATCTGCCGGTTATAAATATGAAGACGTAAAAGATGGCTCACAAAAAGTATTAGATGATAAAGATGTAATATCCGTTAGTAAATATATCACATACAAAGATATTAGTGATAACACCTATCATTCTATTAGCCCTAGTGAAATAAAATCAAAAGAGATGGATGCTGCAATATCAGTATTTGAAGGAGAGCTAATAACAGCAATATTTGTTATTATTTTTACTGCAATAGCTGGAATGATGGCTGTAGCTTATACAGATTTGCCTAATGGTATTATAATACTTCTTGCGTGTATAATATCAGTACCATTTGTAATAGTAAAAGTAGGCGGTTTCAGTGAAATTCAACAAATATTACCACCAGGTCACTTTGCTATTTTCCCAAAAGATTTTGGTGAATTCCCAATATTGAAAGCAATCGGATATTTTCTTTCGACAATGATACTTCTTTTAGGTATTCAGAGTATGTATCAAAAATTCTATAGTGCAAAATCTCCAAAAGAGGCAAAAAAAGCTGTTATTTTATGGATTTTTGGAACAATTATCGTTGAAGTAATTGTAGTAGTTATAGCTGTGTTTGGTGCAGCTTATTTCTGGAATCAAGGTAAAGATCCTGCATCAATTGTTTTATTAGCCGCCAAAGAAATGGTTCCATTACCAATTGGTATACTACTACTTGCTGCTGCTTGTGCCGTTGTTATATCAACCGCTATGAATTATTTGCTTTCACCAACAACAAATGTTATGCGTGATATCTATCAAAGATTTATCAACCCTCATGCTTCTTCAAAAAAAATGGTTACTATACAAAAAATTGTAGTGATCATTTTTGGTATAATTGCCTTTGTTGTTGCAACTCAGTTAGTTTCTGTGTTAGAGATGAGTTACTTCGCATATACAATATATGGTGTTGCAATTACACCCGCTCTAATAGCTGCCTTAGCATGGAAAAGAGCTACTAAATTAGCAGGATTAATTTCTATTATTAGTGGGACTTTAGTTTGCGTTATCCTGAAAATTTCAACTTACATTTTACCACAAGAATTAGTGCCTGGTGGTGATCCTTTAGGTATTCCGCTTATATATCCATCTTTGTTTATTTCTGTAATATCATTAATAATTGTAAGCTATTTAACACCAAAACCAAACTATGAAGAAATCAAGCAATTATTTCCTGAAAAATAAACTTATTTTAAAAAAAGTTTAAAAATTCTAGAAATAGTATGAAAAGCTAACCCATGGGAAAAAGGGGTAACTATCTCCATTAATTTCTGTAAAACGCGCAAAACCTAAATCACCTGATATTTTTTTGCTGAAGAACCTAAAACCTAAAGAAATAACTGAACCTTCGCCTTTCATATTTATCCAATTTTCTGTAATTATTTTTATATTTTCTGAACAAACAATATCTCCACCAATAACAATTAAAGGATCATTAAATATTTCCTCTTTTGAATAACGAAAAATAATTCCCGCAGTTAACGAAGCCTTTTTATTACCATAAGTCCCCAATCCATAAAATAACCCAGCACTTCCCGATGAATGTGCTGAATAAATTCCACCAACAGCAACACTAAAATTTTCACTTTGGTAAGGTGTTATTTTTGGTGCTAAGTAAATAATCTGATTCTCAAAATTTGGAATAATAGACATTCCTACAGATAATGTCACAATATCTTGAATTCCTATCGATAAATTCGGAAAGTATAATTCATATATTGAAAAAGACACATCACCCGATTTCATTGGCTTTGCAGTAGGAATTAAAAATAATCTTGAACTACTTGGATCTTCAAAATACTCCTCATCTTCAACCGTTTTTTCTTCAATAACTACTTTGTCTATTTTATCAATTTTATCTATTGCATCTTTGTCTATTATTTCGATAGAACTAATCTTATCTTTTGGAATAATGACAATAATACCACTTAAAGTTTTAAATATTAACCCTGATGTATCTTGTTTAATCAACTCTCCAATTATAGTTGAGCCATCTTTAAGAGATAATTTGTAAATATTAGATATTGTAGAATCCTTCTGAGAATATGCCGTACCGATTGCTACAAATAAAAGCAGCAGAACAAGATATTTCATAGATACCCCTTTTTTAAAATCTAAGAAATTTATTAATTATATAATAATTAAAAAACTATTGTAAAACAACACTTTTAATTTGAGAGGATTCTCCTTTACCAAAAATATTTACCCTACGAACTTTGAAGAAATATTTTATTCCTCTTTTAAGATTTGAGAAAGTATAAGAGGTTTTTATCTGATCTGTTATGCTAACTGCAAGCCCTTTGTTGTTTACCAAATCTAATGAATCTGTTGATCTATACAAATCATATCTTGAAAATAATTTTAATTCTTCTTCTTCCCAAATAACTGTTATATTATCTGATGATACTTTTAAATCAAGAATTTCTACAGCTGGTGGTATTCCGTCTTTAAAAGCATTGAATCCAACAGGATTGCTAATAGCATAATCAAGATATTTATCGTAAACAACAATTTTATAAATATACCCTTCACCCCTTTTTAATCCGGTAACAGTTATTGATGTATCAGATACATTTGTAAATGTAATTAAAAGATTTTTACTTGAAGGTGTAAATTCGGGATCTGCTCCAAGATGCAATGTATATTTTTGAAATTCGGGATCATTTGATTTTTGCCATTTAAGTAATGCCGAATTTTCAGTAATATTTTCTGCCTCGTAGAAAATCACTGGTTTAGGTGGCTCATTCAAAGTTCTAGCATATATTGCTGAAGATTCTCTATACTTACCAAGAGAATTATATACCCTTAATTTGAAATAATACCCTTGCTTATCACTTAATCCAACGACCCTGCCTTCATCGGTATATATTAATTTGTTTACTAACACTCGTGTAGAATCATTACAAGGGAAATTTGAAGTTGTACCCATAAATACTTCATACCTATCAAAAGGCACAGCATAAGAATCTTCATAAGTAGACCATTGCAAGAGTACATAATTATAACCGTAATCTGAAACTACAAATTTTTTAATCGTTGAAGGAATATCACTAAAGGTTTTTTCAGACTTTATATCGGTAATCCAATACTTGCCATTTTTATCATATACTTTTACATAAAATTTATATTCTGTATCAGGTGTTAACCCCGATACAGAAACAAATACTTGCTTTTGATTAGGTATAGTTATATACAACTTATATTCTTCTTCAAAGTATTTTTTATAATAAATCTCATATCTATCAAAATTATCAATATCTGCTTCATTCCAGAAAATATCAATTGAAGAAATGCTTTTACCTATAACTTTTGGTATTTCTGGATTATATATAATTGGGGGGTCATTTGGTTCTTCACATGAAAAGAACATTATTAAAACAAAAAGTATGTATAATATATGGGTTCTATTCTTCATTTGTATGTTAAGGCTTAATTTCCGTTGAATCTACTCTAATTGCACCAAATACTCCATTACCAAAAATTATGTTAGAATAATTCGGCTTATCTAATCTAACCGAGTAAGGATCGGAATACCCTTTATATGACATAATATATTCATATAAATTCCAATCATAACTAAAAGAAAATATTTTTATTTTTTTTATATCTTTACTCTCAATATGATATCTATTAATGATTTTTTGTTTGGTATAAACAATAGCATTATAACCAATAATAACTTCTATACTTTTATTTTCACTATAATCACTTTTTTCTACAGCTGGATAAATTTCTGTTGTATCAGTACCATTTACAGAAAATTTTGATGGTATTTCCATCATATCGCTTGTTGTAATACCATTATCTACCCTATCAAAACAGACAAAACTTTTTACCAGCACACCTCTTGATGAAGCAGATTTTGAAATATTTATTTTATAATATTCATTAAAAGATGATACATAAATCAATTGAGGGGCTCTGACAGTAACATTAGACCATGCATACAATTTATTGCCGCTATTTACAAATAATGAATAAGTTCCCTCTTTTAAATCCAAACTATCCACAAATAACACATTAAAATTATTTACACCATTTAAAACGGTATCCTTAAAATAATGAGCTACTCCATAGGTGTCTATTAATCTAACAGATAGATCCTTTAAAACCTTATTATTATCATTTAAGCCTACATCATTTTGCAGTTTCTGGATTTTTATTATTTGCTTATCTGCTCTATTATCCAAAACAAGAAATACAACCAATTGCTCATGATAATCTTTTACAATATCAAAATCATCGTTGCAACTTGTAAAAAATAAAATAATAAATAAGATCGATACAATCTTTTTGATCATATCTCTAACCCAACAAAAAAGGTAAACATAAAAGGCAACATATATACTTTTTCACCAGTATCTTTATTTATATAAAAAATATTTTTCCTATCATATAAATTTATTAAGTCTACTTTAAGGTTTAAAGCAAATGAGTTATATATTGTAAGACTTTTAGATAAACCAATATCTAATCTATGATACCATGGCAATCTTGATGCGTTTTTACTACCTAAAACACCATAAGAAGATCCTGTATCATAATAATAATTATTAGATGAAAAATCTTCAAGATCTAATCTATCAAAATAACCTAAAACAGGTGTAAAAAGCGTTCCAGAAGCTAACTCCCATTTCAAGTTAAAGTGAATATCATAAGGTAATCTATAACTCGAAAGTATATTTATGATGTGCCTTCTATCATACTTTGGCGAATATTTAACTCTATCAGATTTTCTCTTCGCCCAACTCAATGTATAATTAATCCATGTATATAATGATTCATCTTGATACTTCAGAAAAAACTCATAACCATAAGAGCGACCTGTGCCAGAAGAAAAATCAGGATCAGAACTATTTTTTTTCTTCAAATTGTAACCTAATAAATTAGTAAACCTCTTGAAATATCCCTGAAAAGAGAAAGACAAATTATCACTTAAATCAGTTTCTAATGCTCCAATATATTCATCACATCTCTCAGGATAGTATGGCTTTTCCACTGGCAACCAAATCTCAAATAATGGAATAATATCATCTTCATTTGAAGTAGTAATCATTGTTTGATGATACCTTCCATAAGAAGCTTTTAATGTTGCAAAATGAAATGGCTGATAGGTCACTTTTATTCTTGGTTCAAAAGCGTAACTTATATTCTCTGCAATAAATTCAAAATTTGATCTAATACCAACATCAACCCCTAAACCTTCAATTCTACCAAACCTATACTTCACAAAAATTCCTGATTCTTGTTGATCAAGCTTATTCTTTACTACTAGACCAGAACTATTTTGGAAGCTATATTCAGTCCTTGGCAATATGAAAGAAAATCCATAAGATAAAATATCTTTTTCAAATAGATAAGATTCTGCTTTTGCATCAAAAAATATATTTGAAATTCTATTTTCTGAGTTTTGTCTACCCTGAAAACCTTTATAATCCACATAAGCCTTAGAGAAACTGAATGATAATGCTACATCTAAATAATAATCTTCAATTGAAACTTGTACATTTGTACCAACTGCTGCATTTTGCCATAAATAATTCGGTGATGAAATTGCACTTTGATTTATATTATCTCTACTAATTATTGCACTGAACGAAAATTTACCTTCGTTTGCAATAGGAAAGGTAAGCTTAGAGTTTATATCGTAAAAATCTAAAGGTACATTTTTACCTAAAAACTTCTTAAATACATTATTAAAATAACTTTTCCTTGCAGATGATATCAATGAACCACCTAAAATTGGACCTTCAACTAAAGCTTGAGCACTGGAATTACCGATATTTAATTTTCCAGAATATTTATTGGAATTTCCATCTTTAGAAATTATGTTCATAACTGAAGATAGCCTACCTCCATACTCCGGACTGAAGCCACCCGTCATCATCTCAGATATTTTTATCACATCGGTATTAAAAATCGAAAACATACCAAATGCATGGAATGGACTATATATCATCATATTATCATAAAGAATCATATTTTGATCACCGCTACCACCTCTTACATAAAATTGACTCGTAACATCACCAGTTGACGAAACCCCAGGTAGTATTTGAATTAATTTGAATATATCCTTTTCCGAAGTAGATGGAATTATTTTTAACTCTTGCTGTGATAGTGCCTGAACACTAATTTCATTTTTATAAGCCTCTTTCATTCTTTCTGAGACCTTAGTTACACCCTGCAATTCTATAGGAATCGGTTCAAGTTCAAAAGATAATGATATTGTTTCACCCTTTTTAATATCAACTTCAATTGTTTTTTTATTATAACCTACTGCTGTTGCTGTTACCTTAAACTTTCCATCGCTTATCCCTTTTATAAAAAAGAAACCATTTGTATTTGCATATGTACCATATTTAGTATTCTCAACAATTATTGTTGCAAAGGGAATAGTTTCACCTGTTTGTTTATCTTTTACTATTCCTTTGATTGAATTACTTTCTATACAAAATAAAGTTACTTTTAATAAAGCAATAATAAGTAATATTTTTAAAATGTTTTTCATATTGATTTTATGAATATAAGAAGTAATTCATATTTTGTCAAGAAAATAATAACGAAAGTTCACCATTAAAATTATATAAATGACTTTGACATATCAATTCAATAATTGGTTTAAAATATTTGAAAATTTTTTAAATAAAAATAATTATAAAATGGAAAGATAACTATAATATAAAATCAAAAAAAAATATGAAGTATGTTGATATGTTATTTTATTTTAATATCTAAAACCACCTCTGTACCATCAGTCATAGAATTTATTTTAAAACCATCGACTAAAGAACGAATTATAAAAATTCCTCTACCACTATCTTTAGTAAGATTTTCTGGAAGTAAAGGATTTGGAATATTACTCAAAATAAAACCCTGACCTTCATCTTTTATTCTTATTTCTAATACATCATCAAAAACTATGGAATGAATATTAACATGTTTATTTTTATCTGATTTATTTCCATGTATAATAGCATTATTTACAGCTTCAGTTACTGCAATCATAATAGAATTAATAACATCTTCAGATAAAGGCAAATTATCAATAACTTCCCTTATGTGATCTTCAACCTTATGAATGTTTTTAGTATCACTGGCGATTTCAAAAAAATATTCTTTCATTTAGTAATCTCAAAATAAATATAAAAAGTCTATAACAATATTTTTATTTTTTGACCAGATATTATTCTGATATTCAATATATTCTAACCATCCACTCAAATTTAAGCTAAAGTAATCAGAAATTCTATAGCTAAAATAAGCAGTAGGTCCAAAATTATTTTGTTCGTAATCTTTAACTTTTCTATTATTTTCATACAAAAACCTTGTTTGAGTAAAAGTTTTATAACCAATCCCAAAAGCATATTCCATTCTTTTATACCAAAAAGTAATTGCATAAGTTTCATCTATATAATAATCAGCAGGCTTTTCCTTAAAAGTATCCCAGAAAAGTTCACCTCTTTCAGAAAACCTAAGATTAGCAAACAAATCGAGAAAAATATATTTTGTTAAAAAAACCGATGCAGAATCAAAAACCTGAAATTGTCTGAAAGAAAGATTCTTAAGTGATAATATTTTATCTTTATAATCATAAACTGTATAATTGGCTAGTACTTCAAATAAGGCTTTAGTTTTAAAATAATCTTTATAAAAATACTGTGTATAAGTATAAAACTTTAAAATATTATTTGATTGATTGTTTGCACTTCTTTCACTAAAAATAAAAATTGTTCTATACTTATTATATTCAAAATTTAACACAAGGCTTAAATTATCCTGAAATCTATGTTCATCGTTAACACTTAAAAGAATTTGTAACTCATCCCTATCATCATAATTATTTTCGCTTGGTGTATCATATCTGAGTAGTTTATATATTCCTTGAAGAGTAAGTATGTTTTTAGAAGAAATCAAGAAATAATTAGATAATGCAAGAATACTTGAATTTGAAACGTTATCTTTGTAACTTTCTGCTTTTGATCTGGAAATAAAATAATTTTTACTAGCTCCTTCAAAATAATCTAGTGTATGGTTTTCTTCTCTTTGATTAGTCCCAAATTTAAAGTTATTCTTCATCCAACCAAAATCTGTAGAGATTTGAAAGAGCATATCTAGTTTAATTTCATTAATTTTTGTATCAAATATGCTTGACGATAAATTCTCTAAAGATTTATATTTTGTGCTTCTATTTACCTTTTTATTTAAAAAAAATGTATTCAAAGAAAACATAATTTGAGGTAATGGTCTATAACCTATCTCATTACTAATAAATACATTCAATTCACTTCTTCTTTCAATATTTTGCTTAAGTGTGGAGGCATCATTAACATAAAAATCTTTATCAAATTTCCTGTAATAAAAAGTTAAATTACTCCATGCTTCACCAGAAAATCTCTTTTGAATATTTAGGTTCATCTTCTTTTGATTATTAATTCTTGGATTCAAGTAATCAATATTCCATTCAGCTTCTAAATTTGAAAGGTAACCACCTAAGTCATAATTATTAATCTTTGAATTTAAAAGAAATGAAAAACCTTCATCTTTATTTCCCATTTGATTATCAAGCGAACCACCACCATAAGATGAAAAAGTGAAATAATCAACAGGATTAAAAATTAAGCCTAATAAACCTGTATGAGTATATGCGTTGCTTATTCCTATCGATTTGTTATCAGAATAAATACTAGAATTTAGAACTAATGAATATTTTAAATCATCAAAAAAATTATTTGATACATTTAATTTTAGATTTTGATAATCTTGTATGTATTTTTGATTGGATTCAACAATATTGGAGTTAAACTCTTCAATTAAAGATAAATTAAAATCATTTTTAATAAAATCATATCTACCTTTTCCTAACCAATAATAAATATTTCCATGATGATCAAACTTTGATGTAAAGTTATTAGGAAATGGCATTAAATAAAGAGAATCTTTATCAATTTCATTTATAGTTTGAGATACTAATGTAGAATTGAGTAATACAAAAAACAACAAAATATTTAATTCCGAAATACTTTTTCTTAAGATTTTAAAAAAATAAATCATTCACTATAAACAAAATAAAATGTTTGAGGTTGACTATAAGAATTCAAAACACTGCTTTCTTTTGTAAAAGCACATACTTTCCAATAATAATTTTTTTTATATATCAACGGATCTCCATCATAGTTAACTTCATAAGTCACCTTATTAGAGGAATATACTGTTTTTTTCCAAATCTCAGTCCCATATTTTGAATTCATTAAAACTATTTTATAGCCATTAGCATTTTTAACTCCGTTCCATTTAAAAGTGACGTAATCACGGACGGTATAATTATTAATTGGATAGATAAGAGATACTGTATCTAAAATTAGATCCGATACTGGTGTACACATCGCACTTATTAAGCCACCTTTATCTACAGCTGCAATTCTATAACTATAATTCATATTTAATACTAATCCAATTGTATCAACATAATAATTTTCAGTTGTTTCAGCAATTTTTACATAATTCGAACTCTCATCTCCTTTTAATCTATAAATATAGTATTTTGCTAAATCGCTTTCAGTATTTTTTGCCCAGGATAGATTCATACTAAGAGCACCCTCATAATTTAAACCTGATACAGATAAATAAGAAGGTATCATAGGTGGATTTTTATTCACCGGTTTTGTAATTATAATATTTGAAAAATCGCTTTCATAACCATTATACCATATAGTTACTGCAACATAATAAGTACTATCATAACTCAGGTTTTTAATCGTAAAAGAGCTTTGAGTCGTTTCACCCACCTTCCTATAACTACCAATTTTATCTGAATTCGAACAATATATAATAAATTTTGTATAATTTAAATCGTAAGAATACCAACCAATTTGTATCATTCCATCACCTGAGTAGTATAATGTTAAAGTAGAAATAGGCACAATAGTTGGAGTTATAACATTAGTACTATTATCAAGATCTCTATGACAGGAATTAAAAAATAAAACAGAAAAAAGAATAATTAGTATTCTATAAATAAATTTCCTGTCCAGGTTCAGGGATTGTAATGTTTGAAAAACCAATGCCTTCAAGACCCTCCTTAAAACTTAATTGAGTATCATAATCACCATGAACAACAAAAATACCTTTCATATCATTTCTATCTAAATGAGCAATATAGCCTAATAACTCATCCCTATCTGCATGAGCACTAAAGTTTTCTAAAACTACAACTTCTGCATTTAAACTATATTCGTCACCTAATATCTTTAACCTTGGTTGTTTTTCAATAATTCTTCTCCCAAGAGTATCTTGAGCACAATAACCAGTCATCATAATTGTGTTCTTTTCATTTTCAACATTGTTTGCAAGGTGATGAAGTATCCTGCCAGATTCACACATCCCTGATGCTGAAATAATAATACAGGGTTCAGTAATGCTATTCAAACGTTTTGATTCCTCTACATCAACTATATATTCTAACCTTTCAAAACCAAATGGATCTTTTTGAGTAAGTAATAGTTCTCTTGTTTCAGAATCATAACATTCAGGATGATTTCTAAAAATAGCCGTAACATTGGTAGATAAAGGTGAATCAACATATATTGGCATTGAAGGAATTTTGTTTTTTAATGTTAATTTGTGTAATTCAAAAACAAGTTCTTGAGTTCTACCTAAACTAAAAGCAGGTACTATAATTTTACCTCCTCTTGCATAAGTTCTATTTATTGTATCCTCTAACATTCTTAATGATTCTTCATCATCTTTATGATATCTATCCCCATAAGTACTTTCAGTAATTAAATAATTAACATTACCAATTAATTGTGGATCTCTTAGAATCGGTCTAAATGGCCTACCTAAATCACCAGTAAAGGCAAGTCTTGTTTCAGTTCCATTTTCTTTAATATTTAATACTGTAATAGCAGAGCCTAATATATGACCAGCATCATAAAATATAAATGAAATATCAGGGGATAAGTGATATTCTTTCCTATAAGGTATGGCCTGAAAATGTTCAAGAGAATCTAGCACATCATCCACACTATAGATTGGTTCAAATGGATTTTGACCTCTCTTTAAACGTTTTTTATTGACAAATTCAATTTCCTTCTTTTGAACATAAGCTGAATCTAAAAGCATGGCATTAGATAAATCTCTAGTTGCAAATGTACTAAAAATTGTTCCACTAAAACCTTTTTTTACAAGTAAAGGTAAATTACCGCTATGATCAATATGCGCATGAGATAAAATTACATGATGAATCTCACCTGGTTCTATATAATCTAGTCTTCTATTTTTCTCAAATGCTTCTTTACGTTTTCCCTGGAACATTCCACAATCAAGAAGAATATTCATATGTTTGGTTTTCAATAAATGCATAGAACCAGTTACAGTTCTTGCAGCACCAATAAATTGAATTTGCATATTTTCACCTAATTATTTTTTCAAATTATAAATAATTAATCATAAATATTTAAAAGAGCAATTGAATAATTTAAGACAGAAGTTCTTTGTAAAAAAGAAATTATTAAAAAAATTTTTTTCAGATATTAAATATTTTATTTGTAATGTTTTTTCAAAAAACAATTTATCTGTTTTTGCCTTTGATGTTATTTTTGGTAGAGATTTATTTCACTTTACAATATTTTAAACTCATCTAATCTTCTTTCCACAATGAGGGCAAACTTCTTCACATTCTTTTTTATCCAACTTATTTGATAGTTCGCTTGAAAATCCAGAAGCTAAGATGCCTGCAGGTAAAGCTACCATACCTATCCCAAGAATAGCTATAAAAGCACCAAATAATTTTCCAACAGGAGTTATTGGATAAATATCACCATAACCAACAGTAGTTAATGTAGCAATTCCCCACCACATTGTTGCAAGAATAGAAGAAAATGCATTCGGTTGTGCTTCGTGTTCAACATAGTACATCACACTACTTGAAAAAATTAGCAAAAATATTACCATCATCAATGAAGTCATTAGTTCAACTTTTTTAAGTTTTATTACATTCCCAAATGTCTGTAAAGTTTCTGAGTATCTTACAAATTTAAAGGCTCTAAACAACCTAAATAATCTTATACTTCTAATAAACCTCATATCAGGAAAAAACATTGGCAAATAAAAAGGTATGATTGCAATAAAGTCTACAATAAGGAGAGGTGTTAAAGCAAATTTTATCCTACCAATAATAGGTCTAGAGTATAACGGGTTAACTGTACAAGCCCACAACCTTGAAATATATTCTATTGAAAATATATAAACAGATATCTCATCAAATATATCAAAAAAGTATTGATATTTTTGATATAGCCAATGTTCAGTCTCAAGTATAACAGCTATAACGTTTAGAACGATTAACACTATCATAAAAATATCAAAAAAATCATAAATTTTTTTCTTTGAACCTTCTTCATAAGTCATTTCTGTAAGACTGTAAATCTTCTCTTTTAACGATTTCATAACACCATCACCTCTATAGTTTTGTATAATATATTCATAAAAAAAATAAATTTCAAAAAAATTATATATTCTTTCAGTCATTTATCTTCAAGTAATTAACATTTTTAAAAAATATAAGAAGTTTTACCTCTACACTCGTTTTGAGAAAGGAGTTTCTATTCAATTAAATTTTATTTAAAGTTTTTCACTTGAAATTCATTATTACCTTGTTTATATTGCTATTATTAATAAATAATATATTGTGGATATCGTGATTAAAAACAATATTTTAGATGTTATATTAAGGTTTGAAAATAAACGAATTGCTATAATCGGTGATTTAATGTTAGACAGGTACTTATGGGGAAGCGCTATTAGAATTTCTCCAGAAGCTCCTGTACCTGTAGTAGATATTGATCAGGAATCTAATAGGTTGGGTGGTTCTGCAAACGTTGCAAATAATATTATAACTTTGGGAGGTATTGCTTACCCTATTGGTTTAATTGGTAATGACCACAATGGTAATATTATTTTAGAGCTAATGAACTCTGATAAGTTTATTACTGATGGAATAATTAAAGACCCGAACCTACCTACAACTGTTAAGACTCGCGTTATTGCAAACAATCAACATGTTGTTCGTATAGATAGAGAAAACAAACATACAATTTCAGAAAAATCATATCAATTGCTATTCAATTTTATTGAAGCCAATATTAAATCATTCGATGCTATCATTTTCGAAGATTACAATAAAGGTGTAATAACAAAAGAACTTATTAAAAATGTGATTAACCTTGCAAAAAAACATAGCATTCCTGTTACCGTGGATCCAAAATTTGATAATTTTTTTGAATTTGTAAATGTTGATGTATTTAAACCAAACAGAAAAGAAGCAGAGGAAGCAATTGGTCAAAAAATAAAATCGGATGAAGATCTTTTTAAAGTGATGCAGAGCATTCAAAGAAAAATTAACTGTGCCAATTTATTACTTACCAGAGGTGAAAAAGGAATGGCTTTAATGGAAAAAAATGGTGAAATTACTCTCATAAGTACACGTGCAAGAAATATTGCTGATGTTTCTGGTGCAGGTGATACAGTAATTTCAACTCTTACTATGGCTCTTGTAAGCGGTGCAACCCCAAAAGAAGCTGCTGTAATCTCAAATTTTGCTGCTGGTATAGTATGCGAAGAGGTTGGTGTAGTACCAATAAGAAAGGATATATTAATTAACAAAATACAAGAAGAGTTAACAAAATAAAGGCTTTAATGGGTATAATATTAACTATCGATGAACTAGTAAATATAAGAAAAGCAATAAAAAATAATAACAAAAAAATAGTTTTTACAAACGGTTGCTTTGATATTCTTCATAAAGGTCATATTGATTACTTGAATGAATCAAAAAAATTAGGCGACTATTTAGTAGTAGGGGTTAATAGTGACGCCTCAGTTAGAAAAATCAAGGGACCTAAAAGACCTATATTACCTCAGGAAGAACGCGCATTTATTTTAAGCAATTTACTTTCTGTTGATTTCGTATGTATATTCGAAGAAGAAACACCTTTAAAATTAATTGAACAGGTATTACCCGACTATCTTGTTAAAGGTGCTGATTGGCCAATTGATGCTGTTGTTGGTAAAGATGTGGTAGAGAAAAATGGTGGCAAAGTTATGACTATTACTTTAACACCTAATAAATCAACTACAAATTTAATTGAAACTATACTTAAAACTTATAACTCTTAATTTTTATTAGCAAATAATGCTAAAAAAATTAATACGTTTACCAATCCAGATCTTTGTCTTTGTCCTGTTTCTAATTGTTGTAATATTATCTTTAGCACAGCTTCAAATTGTAAAGGATAGGATAAGAGATATTCTTGTTTCAGAACTAAATAAAAGTCTGAATGGTAAAGTATATATTGCAAATATAACTGGAAACTTTATTACATATCTTGAACTCTCTGGTATAGGTCTTAAAGTTGAAGATGACTTTCTAATTAAAGCTAATGGTGCATCAATAAAATTAAATCCATTCGCTCTATTAGATAATAAATTAATAATAAAAGAGTTCCAACTTTATAACCCTCAAATAAATATAAAAAAGCTTTCAAATGGTAAATGGAATTTTGAATCGTTAACAAAAGGCGAACCAGATACTACGCAAACAAAATCAAATCTAAGTTTTGATCTTTCAGGTATAGAAATAATAGATGGCAAAATTAATTTTAATACTAACTTAAATAATATCAATTCCAATACTTTTGATTTAGAACACTTTAAGTTAGATAATTTTAACCTATCTACTAATTTCTATCTCGATAGTTCTTACAAAAAAATTGAAATTGGCCATCTGAGTTTCGTTTATAATAACAAAAATGTTTTAAAAGAATTATCCGCAAAATTTTATCTCGATAAAAACAATATAAAGATTGACACTATAAATTTAGAATACAATAATACTTTCATATCCTTAAGCGGATTTGTAAAAGGAATTGATATAGATAATGATACCCTTACTATTGATAATATTAAAAACAAACAAATTGGTTTAACCCTTAATTCTTCAAATGTTGATATCAATGATATAAAGTTTTATGTGCCTTCAATTGATCTTTTATCAGGCAATTATAGGCTAAATTTACTTGCCAATGGAACGTTAGAAGAATTAAACATTTATAAAATGAATTTAATTACTAATAATTCAAATATAAAATTATATGGAAAAATAAAAGAATTATATAACCCTGATCAAGCGGTATTTAATATTAAATTATATGATAGTGATTTTGATTTTTCAGATTTAAAAAATAATTTTTCAGCTTTAAATTTACCTGATTATTCATCAGCTGGAAAAGTAAAGCTCAACGTTGATTTTGATGGAGAAATAAAATCTTTTAACTCGAAAATAAATATTAATGGTAATTTTGGGAATTTATCAGGAATAGTTGAACTTGATAATAAAGAAAATAAAAATAAATATAAAGTAGATTTATCTGGGACAAAACTAAATCTTGAGCCATTTTTAGGCCCATCCTTCAATTCGAGACTTAATTGCAAGATTATTGGTTCTGGAACTGGTTTTGAAGTTGAAAATATAAACACAGAGTTTAATATCACAATAGATTCATCAAGGTTTTTAAACCAACCTATTGATAAATCAAAAATTTCGATCACTTTTATTAATAAGCATTGTAATGCATTAATTGCTTTTTCTGGGGATAACACAAAAATTGGTTTAAATACAGAATTCAATTTAAATAAAACTTCAAATCAATCATATAATTTAAATTTATCAATAAACAATCTTGATTTATCAAAATTTACAAATGATCAAAATCTTAGATCTAATATAAATCTTTCTTCATCAATAAATGGTGAGGGAATTTCAATTAATAAAACAAAAGGAGAAGCATTATTATATCTTTTCCCATCAAAATTCAAAAATGATTCAATTCCAGAAATATCTTTAAATATTAAGTATAATCAACTTAATCCCGATGATAGAAAAATATATCTTTATTCTGACCTCCTTGATTTAGAAGTAAAAGGTAAATATCAAATTGATAAGGTATCAGAAATATTTGGTAAAAATTTTAATACTCTAATAGAAGAAATTTCTTCTTCATTCCCATTCCCAAAAACAGAAGAAAAAATAACACCACAAAAAATTAAAAACTTATGGATTGTAAAAAAAACCAAAAAGCCTATTCTCCAGGATACGATTGATATAGATTATTTCATTCATCTAAAAAAAGTAAGTATTCTCAAGGATTATTTAAAATGTAAAGATCT
This sequence comes from Ignavibacteria bacterium, assembly GCA_036567745.1. GTDB lineage: Bacteria > Bacteroidota > Ignavibacteria > DATCTW01 > DATCTW01 > DATCTW01. Next base: position 40,848 of record DATCTW010000018.1, read on the forward strand.
CAATTCAAACATAAAAATTGACGGGAAAATTAGTTATTTAGATAGTATAATCACTCTCTCAGGTGATATTGGCATTGATAATTTATTTTACCTCTCCAAAACTAATAGTATATTAATTCAAGATTCAAAAATAAATTTTAGTTTTTCAGGTAAAGAAGGCAAAGACATTTTATACGATATGAAAAATAGATTATCAATATCATCACCTATTATTTACTTTAATAAAAACTCAATTAATAATATAAATTTAAATTTGAAAACGGAAAAGAACTCAACTAATATTTCCCTATCATCAGAAATCGACAAAAAAACTTTTGTTAATATAAATGGAAATATTAAAATTGGTAAAGAGGAACACAATTTAGAATTTTCAAAATTATATTTAAAACATCTAAACTATGAATGGAAAAATGATGATAAAGTTTCTTGTTTAATTAAAAAAGATGGAGTTGATATTAACTCTTTATCACTATCTCATGCTGATGAAAAAATTGTTTTAGAAGGAAGTATAAATAAGGAAGGTGAACAAAATTTATCATTACTTGTAAGTAATCTCAGAATTGAAAACCTTTTATCACTTATATCATCTGACACATTATCAGAACCATCTTCAATTTTAACAGGAAAAATAAATATTAGCGGTGAAATATTTGGGACAGCAGATGATCCAATAATGAATATTTTCTTAAGAACTGATAGTCTTTCTACTAACCATAAATATCTAGGAAGTTTATTCGGTAAAGTTCATTATGAAGAGTCAGAAATATTTACTAATATCCAATTTCAAAGTTCTGGCATTGAATCTTTAACAAAATCAGATCTTGTTTTAATTGGCACAATACCCATTAACCTCTCATTAACAAACAGTGCCTCACTTTTTCCTGATGATGAAGAAATCGATTTATATTTAGTAACAAATAAACTACCTCTGCGTTTGGTTAGTCTTGTAATTCCAGAAATAAGTAATAGTACAAATACTGCTGATATTAACTTTCATGTTTTTGGTACTGGTAATGCACCTGAAATTGAAGGATATTTAACTCTAAACAAAGGCACTTTTACTCTACTACCAAATGGTATTACATATACCACTCAGGGCAGAATAGATATATCAACAAAAGAAATAAAAATGGCAATGAATATCGAAAATTTACAAGCTGATAGAAAAGATGGCAGAATGGATATATACGGAACCATAAATTTAGCTGATTTAAAATTAGAGAGCATAGATATTCGTGCTAAAGGTCAACTTCAAGTTTTACAAAAGGAGAAGAGAAAATCAAATAAAGAGTTATATGGAGATTTGCTTATTTCAACATCTGGTGATGGAATAAGATATAAACAGAATTTTAAAACAAAAACAGGCAATATTTTATCTGGCAATATTCTAATTAAAGATGCTAATTTGTACTTGCCACTTACCACAAGTAGTTCCAGTAATTTAAATAATGAAAATGAATTCAAATTTATCATAATCGATGATACTTCTACAGTTAAAATAGATTCCAGCGTGATTAGAAAACGAATGATGAAACAAAGTTTTGAGAAATACATTTCTGAAAACAACTATATAGTAACCTCATCACCTTTTTCAAAATTAGAATTTAGATTCGATGTTAAAACACTTGGAAACGCAAAAATTGAAATTGAAATGGACCCACTTTTAGGTGAAGCACTTGTTGCAGAAATTGGTGGAAATGTATCAATAGTTAAGACAGGAGAAAATATTTCAGTATATGGCCTTGCTGATATAGGCGAAAAATCATATTACAAATTTGCTGGAAAAAAATTTGATGCTTCAGGAAAGATAATATTTACTGGCTCTTTAGAAAATCCAGAACTCGATATGAAAGCTTCATACCAGAGCATTCATGTTAATGAAGAAAACTTAAGTGCACCTAAAGAGGAAACAGTAGTAATTACAATTACAATGAAAGGTCCCCTTCTTAAGCCAATAACAAAATATGAAATGACCATTGATGGCAAAACCCGTGATAAAGGTGATACTTTTAATGATATAATTTCTTTCATTTTAACAGGAAAATTTAATGATGAGTTAACATCCAATCAAAAGCAAAATTTAGCTTCAAGTTATAGTTCTTCATTATACTCAATTGGATCGGGAGTAATATCTGGCAAGCTAACAGAATTTTTCAAAAATGAGTTTGAGTTCATTAGAAGTGTAGAAACAGAATACTCAGGAGAACTAACTACAACTAATGTTAAAATCGCAGGTGAAATTGGTAATACTGCAATTTTTAGATTTGGCGGTAAAGTATTTAGTGATATTAATAATGCAAATATTAATCTTGAATTACCTGTAGGTAAAATACTGAATAAAGAATCATTAAGAAATCTTATATTAGAAATTTATAGAAATACAAGCGAATCAACTAAAAACACAGAAAAAGAAAGAGTGCCATTTTTTGGTACAAGAATTTTTTATAGAATTAATTTTTAGGAGAATAACATTCACACAATAAAAAAACAAATAATTGAACTCTTTGCAAAAACACCACAAATTTCTTTGAAACGAAAAGAAATCGCCAAATTACTCAATCTCACTGATGAAGAATCTTACGAACAATTGAAAGTTATTTTATGGGATTTACAACAAAGTGGCGTTCTTGTTAAAAGCGGAAAGAAATATTCATCCATCTCAAAAGAAAATGAATATTTTGGAATAATTAAAATTACAAATCAAGGCTATGGAATTCTTAAATGTAGCGATGAAAGATTCGATGAACTAATCATTGAAGAAAAATACCTATCAGGTGCAGAAAATGAAGATAAGGTAAAAGTTATTTTACTTTCAATAAAAGAAAACATTGCTTTAGGTAAAGTAATAGAAGTAATTGAACCTTCCTCAAAAACAATAAAAGGTAAACTTTTAAAAAAGGGTAAAAATTTCTTTATTCAACCAGAAAAAAAGATTCTTAAAAAAATAATCGTAAAAAAAGCTTTTTTATTGAATGCTTTACCAGGTGATGTTGTTGAAACTAAAATATTAAAAACAAAAACAACATCAATTCAGGTAAAAGTTACAAAAATAATATCAAGAGAGTTTATTGGAGATATATCATATTATAATATTTATAAAGAGTATAATTTAACAGATACATTCCCTATCGAAGTACAAAACGAAATAAATGAAATAAACGAAGAGCTAATTAAACAGGAAATACCCAATAGATTGGATTTAAGAGAAGAGTTGATTTTCACTATAGATCCTGAAGATGCAAAGGATTATGATGATGCAATATCGTTAAAAATCTTACCTGATAATACCTATGAACTAGGTGTACATATAGCTGATGTAAGTTTCTTTGTTAAAGAGAATTCAAAAACAGATAAAGAAGCTTTTCTTAGGGGAACAAGTATATACTTACCCGGAAAATCAATTCCAATGCTTCCTCACAAATTAACTAATGAGATCTGTAGCCTTGAAGAAAATAAAGATCGTTTAACATTTTCAATAATTATTAATATTACCAAAGAAGCAGAGATTATTTCTTATAAACTACAAAAAAGCGTAATAAGAAGTAAAAAAAGATTTACATACTCTGAAGCACAACAATATATAAATGATTATAACCCTAAAGAAAAGCAAACCTCTGTAAAGAATTCTGAAAAGCATAATTTTTCAAGTGTTCTTTATGAAATGAATGAGCTAAGAAAAAAATTATATGATAAAAGAAAACTTAACGGTAGCCTTGATTTTAACAGCACAGAGCCATTTTTTGTTTTAAGCGATAATGGTAATGTTATTAATATAGGGATTAAAGAATTTTTCGATACAAATTATTTGGTTGAAGAATTTATGCTTTTAGCAAATCGACTAGTTACTGAAGAATTTGTTAACAAAACCAATAATTTACCTTTTATTTTTAGAGTTCATGACTACCCATCAGAAGAAAAAATTGGCGAATTAAAATCTATCCTTAGTTTTTTTGGTTACCAATTCAAGAAGAACAAAAAAATTACCTCTAAAACTTTCCAATCGTTAATTGAAAAAATTAAAAACAACCCCTATAAAAACATATTAAACGATTTGATAATAAGATCGATGGCAAAAGCCGTTTATTCAACAGAGAATATTGGTCATTTTGGTTTAGGATTCAAGTACTATACACATTTTACATCTCCTATAAGAAGATATCCTGATTTAGTTGTACATAGATTATTAGAAAAACAACTTATAAATAAAACTAAACCTTCTTTAAACCAAAAAATTCTTTCAAATATTGCTTTACACTCTTCCGAAACAGAAAGAAGAGCAATGGAAATAGAAAGAGAAGCAATCAAGATCAAACAAATTCAATTTCTGCAAAATAAAACTGATATGATTTTTAAAGCGGTAATTTATAATATTGTTGAATTTGGTTTTTTTATTGAAATACCTGAATATACTATCACCGGTCTTGTGCATATAAAAAATTTAACCGATGATTACTATTTCTTTGAGCCCGAAAAACATAGATTAAGAGGTAAACATAACAAAAAGATATATAAACTCGGAGATGAAATTTCTGTAACTGTCTATAACTTAGATTTAGAAAACAGAAGAATTGATTTTATCCCAATAAATTAGAGGAGTTAATAAATGAAAAAATTTTTAATATTTCTTTTCATAATATCATCTTTTTCTTTTTCACAAGATTATATAAAAAGATTGAACAAGTATGATAGAATAAATAATTATGACGTTATACATTATAAATTAAATATCGAAATAGATATAAATAAAAAGTTATTATGGGGTAAATCATATATCACTTTTACTCCTATTCAAACAACAGATTCTATTTCAATCGATGCTGAAAATATGAAGATAAATGGTATTACACTAAATAATGACAGCATAAAATTTATACAAAAAGATAAAAACGTTAATGTTTTCTTCAAAAACAAATTATCTCTAAAAGATACAGTAACTTTGTGCATAGATTATGAATTAAATCCTGGAAATAGTAGAGGGATTAAATATTTTTTACCTGAGAACAATACAACTAACAAAATTTATCAATGCTGGACTCAAGGTGAAGAAGAGTTAAATCATTTTTGGTTCCCGTGCTATGATTTCCCAAATGATAGAATTACTTCCGAAATTATTGCCACCGTTGGGGATAGCCTGGAAGTAATATCAAATGGTAAATTATTAAATATTACCTACGACAAACAAAACAGAAAAAAAACTTATCATTGGCTTCAGGATAAGCAACATGTAACTTATCTTGTTTCACTTGTTGTTGGTAATTATGTAAAAATAAATGATAATTATAAAAATATACCTACCCCCTATTATGTTTATGAAGGATTGGAGAATAATGCTAGAAATATCTTTAAACAAACTAAAGATATGATTAACTTCTATGAAAAAATAACTGGTGTAAAATATCCATGGGATAAATATTCACAAACTATATTAAGAGATTTTTTTGGTGGAATGGAAAATACTTCTGCAACAAATTTGATTGATGATGTACCTGATGAAAAACAATTTAAATATGAGGAAAAATATACTCGTTTTTATACTACACTAATAGCTCATGAGTTAGCTCATATGTGGTATGGTGATTTAATTACATGCAAAAATTGGGCTCATTTATGGTTAAATGAAGGCTTTGCTGAGTTTTTACCTGGAATTTACTATGAAAAAAAATATGGTAAAGAAGCATCTCAACAATATTACCTCGACGAACTTAATAACTATCTTACAATAAATTCTAAAGAAAAAATGCCCACCGCTGAAAAAGGTTCAAATAATATTTATCCAAAAGGTGCATTGATATTAAAAATGTTAAGAGATGAACTAGGAGATAATCTTTTCTGGAAAGCAATAAAAGACTATACTAAGAATTTCAACAATTCATTAGTAATAACTGATGATTTACAAAAAAGTTTAGAGAAATCCACTGGTAAAGATTTATCTTTATTCTTTAAACAATGGGTATATTATGCTGGTCATCCAAAATTCAAAATAATTTATAATTATGATTCAACAAGTAAAAAGTTATCTGTAAAGATAAATCAAGTTCAAAAGATTGATTCTTTAACTGGCATTTTTACTGTAAACCCTGAGTTAGAAATAATAACCAAAAAAGGTACAATTGTAAAAAAATTGAATATCTCTAAAAAAGAAGAATTATTTGAATTTGAAAATATAAGTACACCTCTTGCCATAAATTTTGATCCTTATGATAAAATAATAAAGGAAACCGAAATTGAAGAAACAACAGAAATGTTAATTAATAAATTACTTTTAAGTAAAAGTATAAGCGCTAAAATTTACGCTGCTTCAAAGTTAAAAGATATTTCTGATTCTTTACAAATTCTGAATCAATTAATAAAAGTTGAAGAAAAAGAGAAAGCAATTAATTTAAAATTAGAACTATTAAAATCAATAGCAAATTCAAAAAGAAAAGAAGCTCTTACTTACTTGATAAAGAGAACTACGGATAATGATCCTAGAGTCAGAAGATTATTATTATTTTTAATAGCAAAAAATTATGGTGATGAAAAAGAAGTTAAACCCATTATCTTAAAGGCTCTTAATGATAGTAGCTATAGTGTAATTGCTTCTGCTATACAAAATTTAGTTATAGTAGATTCTACAAACTCATTTGATTACATAATAAAATGCTTAGAAAGGAATTCGTACAGAAATACTATACAAGAACATGCTCTAGGTGCTTTAGTAAAATTAAAAGATGAAAGAGCAATACCCTATTTTAAACATTATTTTATTAATGCTTCATCTCAATTAGCAAAGAACTCTGCATTTTTAGGTTTAGTAGGTTTAGCAAAAACACACCCAGAACTTTATGATATATTTATCGCACAGCTTAAAAGTGACAATTCTTATTTTAGAAGAATGTCCGCTAACGCATTAGCTGAAATAGGAAATAAAAACGCATTAACACATCTTCAAGAGCTAAAGAAAAATGAGAAAAGCATTTATGTTTTAAGAGCAGTAGAAGATGCTATTAAAAAATTAGAAGAAAAATAAGAATTTGAATTAAATTATTAAGGCACCTGATTTTTTCAGGTGCCTTTTTAATATCGTATACTTAGTTTACTTTTTGTTCCTCGACTTCTTTCCCAGTAAATGGAGGATATTTATCTGTTAAAAACATCATATATGCATTTACATTTGCTTGCCATCTCAGGTATCTAATAATAAAATCAAACATACCTTTAGGGAACTTACCAGTAAATAGAATTGCAAACCAGGCAATAATCATTACAAAAAATACTCCGATTCCAAAAATAGCAAGCATAAAACCATGTGGAATCCCAACATAAAGCCAGCCAAAAAATGTTCTTAGAAGAAGAATACCTCTTGATGATTTTTCAGGGTATTCTACATTAAATTTAACAGGGTAACTCATAATTACCTCCTTGTTAATAATTATTGATTTAGTGTTTTGTAATAATAATGCTCATACATTTGAGTTATAGCATTAATATTAAACTTTTCAACGGCTCTTTTTCTGGAATTCTCAGAAAAATATTTATATTTAGATTCGCTTGTTAACAAATCAACTGCATATTTTGCCATTCGTTCAATATCACCTATTTCTGCAATATAACCTGTCTCTCCATGAACAATTAATTCTGGCAATCCACCAATGCTTGAAGAAATAACAGGCAGCCCACAGCTCATTGCTTCAAGTGCTGCAAGGCCAAAGCTTTCCGACTGGCTTGGTATTAGGAATAAATCAGAAATAGATAAAATATCAACCAATGCAGTTTGTTTGCCTAAAAATTTCACTTTATCACAAATATTTAATTCACGACATAATTTTTCACAATCACTTCTATCTGGTCCATCACCTACTAAGATTAATTTTGATGGAATTTTTTTAGATACTAAATTAAAAATCTTTATCACATCCTGAACTCGCTTAACAGGCCTAAAATTAGATACGTGAATTAAAATCTTCTCCTCAAGCTTCGCAATCAATTTTCTGTTTTCAAGTGATTTTGAAGGCTTGTATAAATCTGTATCTACAAAATTTGGAATTACTTCAATTTCCTTTTCAATATTATAATTTGTAATAGTTTTTTCTTTTAAAAAACGAGAGACTGCAGTTACCCCATCACTATTTTCAATACTAAATTTTATAAGGGGTAAAAAGCTTGGTTCAAGTCCTACTAAAGTAATATCTGTACCATGAAGAGTAGTAATAACTTTTACTTTATTGTCATTAATTATTTGTTTTGCTAAGAAAGCACTTGTTGCATGTGGTATAGCATAATGAACGTGAAGTAAATCTAATTTTTCATATTTAGCAACCTCAACCATTTTGCTTGTAACTGCCAATGTATATAATGGAAATTCAAAAAGTGGGTAATTCGTCATTTCAACTTCATGGTAGTAAATATTTTCTATAAAAGAATCTAGCCGCATAGGTATGGCATAAGAAATAAAATGAATAGAATGCCCCCTTTTTGCAAGAGACTTACCTAATTCTGTAGCTATTACTCCACTACCCCCATAGGTTGGATAGCAAGTAATGCCTATTCTCATTTTTTCCATAACTCTAATAAGATTTGAACAGTGTAAATATATTAAAAAATAAATTAAAATACAAATTTTTAACTTAATAATATAAATAAAAATTATTAAATTATAAAGAAAAATAATATAAAATTTATATGACAGACGAATATTACACAATTAGCAAAAATAGTTCATTTGAAATAAAGGAAAAAGGTTCTAAGTTTATTGCTTTTACATACCAGATTTTTAATTCCAAAGAAGCTGAAGAAATTATTCAAAAAAACAAGAAAAATTTCTATGACGCAACACATAATTGTTTTGCTTATAGATTTGGACTAAATGGTAATAACTTTAGATTTAATGATGATGGAGAACCTTCGGGAAGTGCTGGAAAACCAATTTTAAGTGCCATAGACCAATTGAAGGTTACTGATGTTCTTGTGATTGTTAATAGATATTTTGGTGGTACAAAGCTTGGTATACCTGGTTTAATTAGAGCATATCATGATTCTGCTTTTGAAGCATTAAAAGAAAGTTCAATAATTAAAAAAATCATCACAAAAAAGTATTTACTTACTTTTGATCATAATCAAATTAGCACACTAATACATTTTTTATCAAAAAAACAAATTCAGATTGTTGAACAAAATTATTCTGAAAAAGTAAATTTTAAGATTGCAATTAGACTTTCTCTAGCTGAAAAGTACTCTAATGAAATTTTTGATTTGATGAATGGTAAAATTGAAATAAAAGAAATTGATACCTAAATGTATTTTAAAAAAGTGGAGAAGAAAATATTATTCAACTCCACTCTAAGTTTAAATAAATAATCTACATTAATGACATTTACAGCCCATAAAAGCATTTACCTTAGAAATAATTTTATTCTCAGCACCTTTTACAAATAACACATCACATTCACTACCTAAAATGAAAGGATGGTTTACTTCTTTCATTTTCCTTATTAACTCACAAGCTTTTCTTTCAACTTCTTCAACTGAAATTTCTTCATCAGAATAAAACTTCTTTGAAGGTAAATTTCCAAAAAGTACAATATTTTTAGGAACAATATTTGCATCTTCCCATAAAATACGTGAACCCCCAAGACTCAAAATAACAGGGTCTAACAAGGTAAATTGTTTTAACATATAATCAGTAAGTTCACCACAACAATGAAAGATTAAATCTACATTATATTTTTTAGTTAATTCTTTAATCTGAAAGTTATATTTCATTACATATTTTTCAAAAACATCAGATCCTTCATCCAATTGTTTTGGGGAAAAATAGACTAAATTTGCAGCAGGCTCTGCTACTAAAATAGCTTTTGCCCCAGCTTTTATTTTTAATTCTGCATAACTTAAAATTACTTTTGTAGATATGTTCATTAAAACATCAAGTAGTTTTACCTCGTCATCATCTTCAGATGTTAAGCCAGTACCTGCTAAATATACAGCAGTGATTGGATCACTTAATAATTTTGTTAGCAAAGAAAAAGGTCCTATCGTCATACCAATAGGTAATAACTTAGTTTCTTTTGCTATGTATTCAATAGCTTCGATATCTGCTTTCATTCTTGGTGTCATATAAACACCTGATTTGTCATTAATTTCTTTTATGACATCTTCTGAAGGGATAGTAGAAAAATGATATGTATCAATTTCTTTTTCATCTATTCCTATCATTTTCAGCATAATAGTTTTTTCAAGCATTAAATCCATAAGAGGTACTGCTAATGGTGTTTTAAATCGATTTGCTGTTTCTTCAATAACCTTTCCAAGCAATTTACCATTAACAATAATTTCTTCATGATTATCTTTCTCGTGAAGAACAAGATCAGCACCGATTGGCATGCGTAAACCTTGATTAGCTAAATTAATGTAATACTCTCTCTCCATAATACCTTCTCTTTTAGTTAATAAATGTAATTATAATAAGTTCCTTAAAAAAAAGTGATTATTTCATTTCTTGATTTTCCTATGATGAATTATAAAATCATATTCAGGATAGTTTTTAGGTAATTTCATTATTTCATAAACCATTACTCCAATAGATAATCTATCTACCCAGGAAGAAGTAGGCCAGCCAATATGAAATTTAAATTTAACATCTGGTAGCTCGTATTTTAAAAGTTCAATTATTGCATAAATATTTGATAAAACCTGATTACCAATTATTGGAAATCTAAAATGATTCGAAGATATCTTTACTGGAATTGGATTTCTTGGATGGTAAAAAGTTATATAAACATCATCTTTACTTTCTTTAATTATAGCTTCTTCACCTGGTTTGATAAAATGAACACTTTTAGTCCCGGTTAAATCTTCAGCAAAATGGAAAACAATATCCATTTTGTTATCTGTTTGTTTTATTTCTTTCTTTTCGGGAGCTCTCTTCTTTGCAATACTAATACCGACAAAAAGGAAAAAGATTGTAACAGAAGACCATAACACTGTTCCATAAGGTTTATGAAAAGCTAAATAAATAAAACAGCTTAAGAAAATTATAAAGGCAATCAAGGTTCCTACCCTTGATGTATAATATTCTTTTATTTCTTTACTTCCCTTAAAGTATCTATATATCAAAAGGCTTCCCATATTTAAAGTAAAACTAGCAATTAAGCCGAGGGCATACATTTCTGCTAAAATGTTTTGCTCACCACCAGTTAAGAGAATTATTAAAGAAATAAATATCGCAAAAATAATGTGAATTCTATACAGTGAATGTCTTTTATTAGTCTTTATTAGCCAATGAAAATTATATCTCTCGGCAACTTTTTCAAGCAATTCACTACTAGCAACAAATGATGTATTTACAGCCATAATCAAAGTAAATGTAGCTAAAAAGCTTACTGCTACTCCAAAAATTTGACCATTGAGTAAAGCAGCAAAATAAGGGATTAAATCCCCAGTGTGTTGTTCAAAGTCTATTTTTGTGGATAAAGCTAAAGTAACGATTAATGGTGTAACTATACCAACTGATAGAGCAAGAAAAAGATATGCCTTTCTAATTTCCTTCCAGCTTTTTACATAGCCTGCCGTTTGCAAAACAGATTCTACTCCAGAATAAGCAAGTACACAACTAGCGATACCAAAAATAAAAAAACTATAACCTTTTGCTATACCATATCCTGTAATATTCTCAAAAGAATTTGTAAAACTATTAGAAATTTGCTCTATAGAATAACTATTTAAGTTCAAAATACCAGACACAATAAGATTAATTAGAATAAGAGAAGCAATAAAAAATATGAAAAAAGTAAACCTAGCGTTTTCTTTAATACCAATTATATTAAGAATAGTAATACCCCAGACAATACCCATTATAAAAATATATTTTGTAGAATGAGATAAATTAAAAAAGGTTGCCCCGTTTTCAACTCCACTAACAGCAGAAATACTTGCAGTTAAAATATAATCTACAAGTATAGATGCAACAGCAATAAATGAAACAGTTGGACCAAGTACTAAATATGAAAATGAATATACTCCACCCCCTTTTATTCCGTTATTTTCAAGTATATGTGCAATTTCAATCATTTTAGTAGTTGAATAACGAATAAAAAGACTTGTTATGATAATAAAAAATATAGCATTATTACCAATAAAACGATGAGCTTCAGCTGGAGCATAAAAAATTGAAGTCAATTCATCCATCAATGTTATTATAGCTAATGAAAGCCACGATAACCACCATCTACCACCAGCAAAATATACTATCGAATCTTTTTTCTTTATTATACGATAGAAAACATAAATTATAATAGCACTTACAACAATCTGAATAATAATTTTTGTATTCATTTCATTTTTTCATAATGTACAAAAAAAAATACCCTGAACTATATTTATTTATATTTCAGGGTTAAAAATACACATATTAATTATCACTTTTTAACCAAAAAAAGCTTTTAAAAAAAGAATAATAGTAAATAAAATAATTACAGATATTAAAATAATAAGAGGAGTTTTTGCTCCATGAGATTTTTTTATTTCTTTTTCCATTTTAATTCCTTCAATTTTTTAATCTTTTTAATATACAAATTTTTTTTAATTATTTCAATTTTAATTTTTTATCCATCTTTTTTAAAATAAGCACTAAATCTAAAAAATTTATTAGTATAAGGTTAAAAAATATTAATTTTGAATTAATTATGAATTAATATCAGTTTTGTATATTATAACAAGTTTAATTCACTAAGCTATAAATAAAAATTAAGGAGAAAATAAAATGAAAAAATCATTCATCCTTGCATTAGCTTTTGTATTCTTCTTCGCATTCTCAGTACCTACTTTTGCACAAGAAAAACCACAAGAAAAGAAAGAAACAACTGAAAAAGTTGAGAAAAAAGTAAAGAAAGCCAAAAAAGCTAAAACTGAAGCAAAAGAAGAGAAAAAAGAAGCAAAAGAAGAAAAATCAGCTGAGAAAAAAGCTAAAAAAGAAGTAAAAGAAGAAAAGAAAGAAACCAAATAATTCAAAAAATTATTAATTCTTTTATTTCAGGCGACTTTTCAGTCGCCTGTTTTATTTTATTGGTAAATAAACATAAAATGAAGAACCCTTATTTATTTCACTTTTATATTCAATTCTTCCATTATGTTTTTCTGCAATCCATTTTGAAATTGCTAATCCTAAACCTGTCCCTTTTATTGTTTTTGTTCTCGATTTATCAACCCTATAAAACCTATCAAAAATTTTATTTCCGTCATAAGATGAAATACCTATACCAGTATCAGAAATAATAATTTCTACCCAATCATCTTTTTGTTCAACCAAAATATCAATTTTACCATTTTCAACGTTAAATTTGACTGCATTCTCAAGAAGATTAAGAAATAGTTGTCTTAATCTAATTTTATCACCATTAATTTCTATATCACCTTTAATATTCATCGAAACACTTAAATTCTTTTTAATAGATAAGACCTGAACATCTTCATATAAAGAATTAAACAATTGATTTAATGATACTTTCTCCTTTTTTAAATTTAATTCATTTGAATCCGCTTTATAAAGGGTTAATAAATCGTCAATTATTTGAGACATTGCTAATATCTCATCAATTGCATTAGAAATGATACTTTGATATTCTTCATTAGTTTTCACTCCTTGCAAAGCGTTTTGTAATTCACCCAATAAGATTGTTAAAGGAGTTCTAAGTTCATGTGAGGCATCAGAAGAGAATTGTTGAATTTTTTCAAATGATTTATCCAATCTATCAATCATTTCGTTAAGAACAACTATTAACCTTCCAATCTCATCATCATTTTTTGATTCTTTTATCCTTATATGTAAATGTTTTGTCGTAATTTCTTTTGCAGTCTTAGTTATCTCATCAATAGGTTTTAATGACCTATTAGTTATATACCATCCCCCCATAATTAGCAAAAGAAGAGTAGGTGGAATGAGCAGTGTAAAAATACTAAATAAAGTAGATAGTGTTGTTTCAGTTTCTTTGAGTGGACTGCCAATGCCAATAATATAGCTTGAATCACGATATAGTGCTAATCTTATTTTTTGATCCTTGAAATTTTCAATAGTTTCATATTTTATTTTATTTAATTCAGCTTTTTCTATGGGTAGATTGTCTTCACCCATATTATCTGATTCATATACTACATCTCCTTCAGGACTAATAACCTGGATAAAGTTGTTTTTGGGTTTTAGTAAAGATATATCGTAAATTTCAGTAGATATTAAATCAATAATACTATCAGCAAGCTCGGTGATGGAACGTTTAGATATTATTATACTTTGAGGTTTTTCAATATTACCAATATAAATTTTAGATTTTAAAATATGATCTAAAGAACTAATATGCTTTTCAAGTGATCTATCATGTTCCTTGAATAAAGATTCTTTTAAACTAAAATAAGTAATAACCCCGAATGTGACAAGAAGAATTATAACACCAACAGAATAAAAGAGAGCTAATTTAAATCTCAGCGATTTAAAGTTTACTTTAATCATCTTCAACCTTCATTACATACCCAACACCTTTTATACTATGGATAAGTTTTTTATTATTACCAAAATCTATTTTATTCCTTAACCTATTTATATAAACATCAACAATATTAGACTCAACATCAAAATTATATTCCCAAACATGTTGAGCAATTATACTTCTTGTTAAAACACGATTTTTATTTCTAAGTAAAAATTCCAGTAATTCATACTCACGGGCTGTAAATTCAATTTTTTTATCTCCTCTTTTTGCGGTATGGGTAATAGTATCCAATTCCAGATTATCAAGCTTTAAAATATTTGATTTATCAACACTTTGTCTTCTCAATAAGGATCTAATTCTAGCAAAAAGCTCTTCTAAAACAAAAGGTTTACACAAATAATCATCTGCACCTATATCAAGCCCTTTAACTTTATCGCTTACAGCATCTTTTGCAGTAAGAACTAATATAGGTGTTGTTATATTTTCATTCCTAATTTTTTTTATAATTTCATAACCATCTAATTTTGGTAACATAATATCTAAAACTATCAAATCATATTCATCTGACAAGCCCATTTCCAAACCTTTTTCACCATCATATGCTACATCTACTGTATATAATTGCTCAACTAGAGCTTGTTTTATGAAATTTGCAACTTTTTTTTCATCTTCGATTATTAATATTTTCATTTCATACTTCCTAAGAAAAGAAAATTAATTTAATCAATAAAATAAGAAATAATAATGTAATAAATACTTTTTCAAAATATTTAAGAAACTTTGAAATTTTCTTTATTGTTTCATCACTTAAAATACTTTTTTGCATTATCATCACTCTATACTTTAATAAAAATTCTTTTCCTATATAAAATCCACATAATAAAAAGCCAGAATAAAACATAAGATATAGCATAAGCTAAAGAACCTACCATGTTTCCAAAAAGGGGCATAAATATCGAAAGATATAAATAATTCTGAAAGTTTACTATTTCTCCATTGTAATTTACTTTATAAATCATCATAACACGAGCGAGCATACCAGAAAGGAAAAATACTGTTATTGCATTCATTCCATAAACTAAAAATGGTTTAAACAATTTTTTATATCCTTTAACATCTATTACATACATTGAACAACCAAGAAATAACAAAGCCATTCCAGCACAATAAATTGAGAAAGAAGTAGTCCATATACTTTTATTAATTGGGATATACATATCTATAATAACACCTATTACACATAATATACAACCCCATACAAATATGGTACTAATTTTTTCAAATACACTTTTATCGCTTTTAATCAACTTACCGGTCAAAACACCAAATAAAGCAGTAGAAATTGCTGGCAGAGTACTAAATACACCTTCAGGGTCCCATGTTTTTGATACTCTCCACATATGCCCGCTTAAAAGAATGTTATCAAGATAACCAGAAAAATTACCTTCTTTAGTAAAATTTCCTGCACCATACCCAGGAACAGGATATAAAAACATAAACAAAGAGTAAATTACTAAAAAACCAATTAAATAATATATAATACTTTTTGGATTTGAATACAAAAAAATAAAAGAAGATATCATATAAACGACCGCTATTCTTTGCAATACACCTGGAATTCGTATTGAATCTAAACCATTTTCAGGAAAAATAATTGGGAATAAAATTATCAAAATCAATAGCATAGAAAAATTTATTATGATTTTCTTTATATTTATATTCAAATCCTTCTTTTTAACAAAATAATTTTCTGCTAAAGAAAAAAGCCTATAAAGCAATACGATCATGCATAAAACGTAGAAAAAAGAAAAAAGTAATAATAAACCGATATACCAATATGATTGACCGCTTGATACCATTGAATGTACATTAAAAAAAGGGAAACCTGACATAAATTCACCTAACAAAAAAATAGTCACTCCCCTTTGAATAATATGAATCGATAAAGATTTTTTTGTGTCTCCTTTACTTAATCTCTTTTCAAAAGAAAGAGTAATTGCAACACCAACGATAAACAAAAAAAATGGGAAAATCAGATCAGTTGGTGTTACCCCATGCCATGAAGCATGCCTTAAAGCTGGATAAACGTAATCCCAACTACCAGGATTATTAACTAAAACCATTCCAGCAATAGTTATTCCTCGAAACACATCCAGAGATTCTAATCTTTCATTCATAATTACCTCAATAATTCGTACAAAATTCGTAAATTTTTCCATCTATTTCAAGGATAATAAAATAAAGGTATTTTATTTTATTTTGATTATTTGTAAATTTATAAAAATAAAAAAATACAAATGGAAACAAAAGATATACCACTAGCTGAAAGAGTAAGGCCAAAATCAATAGATGAAATAGTTGGACAAAAACATCTTCTTTCTGAAGGTAAACCACTCAGAAAAATGATTGAGAATGATCAATTAAGATCGATGATTTTCTGGGGTCCTCCGGGATGTGGCAAAACAACTATTGCAAGAATAATTGCTCAGCACACCAAAGCTCGATTTTATCAGATAAATGCTGTGTCATCAGGAGTAAAAGATTTAAGAGAAATTTTTTCAAAGAGTGAAAAAGATATTTTAGAGACAGGTAAAAGTCCAATTCTATTCATTGATGAGATTCACAGATTTAACAAAAGCCAACAGGATGCACTTTTATCTTCTGTAGAAAAAGGCCAAATAATTTTAATTGGCGCAACAACTGAAAATCCATCTTTTGAAGTTATATCTCCTCTTTTATCAAGATGTCAAGTGTATATATTAAAACCATTAACTGATGAAGAGTTAGATATTGTACTAGAAAATGCCCTAAAAAAAGATGAGCTGTTAAAAAAATATAACATTCAAATTGACGATAAAGACTATCTAATAAGCTTATCTGGAAGGGATGCTAGAATATTATTAAACGGATTGGAAAACTCAATAATTCTTGCAAAAAAAAATGATAATAATATAATCCTAAATAAAGAAATTTTCTTTGAAGCTTTTCAGAGAGCTCAACCAAAATATGATAAAAATGGAGAAGAACATTATAATATCATATCTGCATTCATTAAAAGTATTAGGGGTAGCGATCCAGATGCAGCAATTTATTGGTTGGCTCGTATGATTGATAGTGGCGAAGACCCAAAATTTATTGCCCGAAGAATGATTATTCTTGCTTCAGAAGATATTGGTAATGCTGACCCTTATGCCTTAACACTTGCAACCAGCTGTTTCACTGCAATTGATTATATTGGAATGCCAGAAGGTCGTATTATTTTAGCGCAAACCGCCATATATCTTGCTTGCTGTTTAAAAAGTAATGCATCATATCTCGCAATTGAGACCGCTTTGGAAGATGTAAAAAATAACCCATTTGAGCCTGTTCCTCTACATTTAAGGAATCCTGTTACCTCTTTTATGAAAAATATTGGCTATGGAAAAGATTATAAATATGCACATAATTTTGAAGGAAATTTCGCTGAACAGGAATACTTACCACCAAAGTATAAAAATAGAATTTACTATAAACCATCTCAGAATGGAAAAGAAAAGGATCTTAAGGAAAGGCTAAATAGATGGTGGAAAAATAAACCAAGATAATTAAAATTTTTCGTTTTTAATTTTCATTATCTCATTATCTTTCTCGAAAAATGTGACATTTCTCATTGGTTCAGAAACAAGATAACTTATATCATTAATAGAAATATATACATTGGTATGAACATTACCGGTTACAACTAATTTTGGTACACTCTGCTTTAATTCAACAACTAATTTATCTCTAAACTCACGCTTATCAGCTAAAGTTTTATTTAGATAGTCCATCTCAAGCCTTAAGTTTGTTAACTGTTCTTCTTTTTCAGGTGGAAAACTTAATGAGTTCAATTTTTCCTTTGCTAGCTTGAAAATTTCTTCTTTATAATCTTTAATCTTCTTAGTTAATTCTTCTATTTCTTTTTCCATAGATTGAAATAGTTCCATTAACTGATACTTCCCAGCTATAGATACTGTAGTTCTTGCAAATTGTTCTTTCCCTAATTCTTTAACCTCAATAAGATTTTGGGCTGTTACGCTACCACCGCAAATAGAAGCATAATTGGCAAATACTCTTTTTGCAGAAATTTGACAATTCATAACTTCTTTATGAATAGAAACATCATTTGGGGTTGATATAATATGGTTATAAGCATGATTAATATCAATATTACCCATTGCAGTAATTTTACCCCTACCAGCACCAAATAAACCACCTTTTATTACTACGTTTCCTCCACACTCAATAACAACATCCTCAACCGTACCATAAACCGTTAAATCACCACCAATTTTTACAGTAATACCTGATTTAATGTCACCGGTTACAATCATTGAACCGTAAAATTCAATTACCTCACCATTTAAAATACTTAAATCACCTGAAACAGTATATTCTGGATCTACTTTTCCTTTTACACCATCCCATTCAAAATTTCCACTTTTAGTAGCTATTAAATAATTATTATTTGAATCAAGAAAATCTGTATTTATTCCCTTCGGCAAAGGTATCGCTTTACCGGGCATTGGTAAAATTTCTTTACCTAAAACAGTCATTCCCGGAATGCCTTTCGTAGGAGGTATATATCTAACAAGTTTATCACCTTTTCTTACATTGGTAATTCTTACAGGGAAATAACGAGATTCTTTTTCATCATCATCAAACTCTATTTGGGGGGGTTCTGGAGTAATTTGAATTAAACATTCAGCACTTGCATCTTTACCAGGTATGGGGTTTTTTCCTTCAGCTATTAGATATTGACCAAAAGGGAAACCCTGTCTAGCTAAATCTTTTAGATATTCTCCTTTTAAACCAAAGGTAACACCCATTTTTTTTAGCTCTAGAATTACATCTTCAATTTTTATTACATTTGACTCATATACTTTGAGCCATGCTTGAAGATTGCCTTCTTTTAATTCTATCGTAAAATATTTCGAACCATCATTCATATGGTAAAATATACAATTATTTTATAACTGTTTCAAGTATTTTTTTTAATATGTTACTTTTATTTTAAAAAAAACTTTGAATTTAATCAGCTTTATTTTTGCAGGCGATCATTTCTATCTCTACTTTCCCATCTTTAGGTAATGCTGCTACCTGCATTGTTGCCCTAGCAGGGTAATCTGATGCAAAATATTTCGAATAAATTTCGTTAACTTTTTGAAAATCCTTAATATCTTTCAAAAAAATATGAGTTTGCACTACATCATCAAAATTCATTCCTGCTTCTTCAAGGATGGCTTTAAGATTGTTCATTGCATTTTTTGTTTGTGTCTCTACATCCTCTGGTAATTCATTTGTTTTTGGATTAATACCTAACTGACCCGAAATAAATAACATATCACCATACATAATAGCCTGACTATAGGGACCTATTGCCTTCGGTGCATTTTCAGTAAATATTACCTTTTTCTTTTCTACCTTTCCTAAGTTATAAGCACCAATTGTTAAAATACTTAGTACTATTATTGCTATTGTAAATAAAAAGTATTTACTATCAAAAAATTTTTTCATAAATCCTCCTAAAAAATAATGTCATTTTCAGCTAAAAGATAAATACTTTAACTGAAAATGACTTATTATAAATTTATATTAAGCTCCAATATTTGCTACAATATAATATAATAAAATAATTATACCAACTAATACCCAACAACCAATGAACCCCCAAATATCCATTTTTGTTGGTTTCCAAAACATCCAGTTTGAATTTGGAAATAGTTTTTTACTTTTCATCAATTCAGGATTCTTTACAAGTTCTTCTACATTCTTTTCATCCTGTTCTTGATCAGCAATAGTTGGAGTAAGAACGCAAGCATAAAATCTATTTAGTGCTTCATCTGAGTTTGGTTTAGAAAGCATACTTACAACAAACAGTACAATAAATGGGAAAAATATATCAAAAATAAAAGATAATGTTGAAAGCAATGCTTTATTCATACTTTGTAAATCAAATCCAAGTAAATGATAAAAGTAGAGCTGAACACGGAATAACCCCTGTCCTACTAATGGAGAATTAGGATCTCCCTCATTTTTTCTTACTACATTTTCAAAAAATATACCAGCTGGCGGAGTTACTTCTTTCTTTTCTATTATCTGACCAACATATTGAGCTTTACCAAACTCTACATCTGATTTAACAGCTTTTGTCTGAATTATATTAACCTTTTCTTGTGTTCTTATAGTAAATTTAGGATCTTCTTTCAATCCTGGAATAGTAGGTATTGTTACAGGCAATACAACAGTAACAATAATTGATAATATCATTTGCGTAATCACAGCCTTTGTATTTAACCTTCTCCAAAAATATACTAACCATAACGATGGACCAATAATAGTACCAATAGAAAGAATATATTTAAACACAACGAGAATATCATCTACAGAATAAGCGAAGATTATTCCACCCATTAAAACTATGAATATTACAATTCTTCCAACGAATACCTGAGTCTTTTCTTTAGTTCTTGGGAATAATGGTAGTAAAATATTTTTTGTAAAACCTGCACTCCACTCCAGACTTTGAGCTGCTTTATTTGCCATATTTGCCGCAATTACTGAAGCAATCATAATACCAATAAATCCAACACCAAGTAAATCAAGTGTCATATGTCCCCAAATATATGTTGGATCAGAAAGTTGTCCTGCATAAAGACCTACTGCAATAAGACCAGTTAAAGCCCAACCAATCATAATAAATCTTTTAGCAAAAGCACCACCTACATATCCAAATCTGGCTGTATTATCATCTTTTGCTGAGCCACCTATTGTGAAGCCTCTTGGTGGTAACCCAATTAAATTAGTTATTACCATAGTTAACACAAAATACCATGTGTATTCACTTAATCCAGTTGATCCAAATAAATCAAACATATATTCTGGAACAGCAGCGTGCAATCCTGAAAAACCACCAAGTTTTGATAAGCCAACTGGAATCAAAATAATAGACAAGAATAAAATCAGAATGCCTTGAATTACATCTGTAAATGCAGCTGCAAAAAGCCCTCCCATAATTACATAAGCTGCTGTAATACCGCCATATATCAAGAAAAATGTAGTAAGATCTACATAAGAAATATAAGCATCTAATTCCCGTTTTGCTTTTTTATCTTCAAGAACTTGCAGACGAGCTTTCTCTTCTGGTGTTAATTGAGTTAATTCTTGTTTCTTTATTAAACCTTGATATTCCCTGAAACCCATAACTCTTTCTTTTTCTTCAGCTGTCCATTCAGTTTCAGGTTTTAACATAATTGCCTGAACAGTCTTTCCTGTAATTAAATATCCAAGTGAACTACCATAAATTGCTGATACTAAAAGATAAGCTGCAAATAAACCTGCTAAAAACTTACTTTCAAATCTTTTTTCATAAATATCACCTGGTGCAAGATATCTTGCTCTTTTTTGAAGAATCGAAATAAACCAATGAAAAGGTGTTATAAATAAAACAAGGTTTTGAAACCAGATACCTGATAAACCCTGTCTATATATTTCTCTTGTTACACCTGCTGCTTGGTCACTACTAACCATATTCCCAAATGTGAGAAATCCAGTAATAACTTTACCGAAGCTTCTGTTTGCCTGGTAAAAATCTTTTGTGTTTTTTACCTTCTTACTTGTCCAATAACCAATAAAGAATAAAGTACAAAAATAGCCAAAAATTATTATCCAATCTATAATGTGCAGACCTAAGTAATACATTATACCTCTCTCTTTTGTTTTAAGTTATTTATAAAATAATTCAATTTTTGAATTAGAAGAATCGATTAATTTAAAATCAACATAATTACTATTTTCTATCAAAACATTATTGAACTGTATCTCTTTTCCATCAACCAATACCTTTTTACATTTATTTTCAGTGTAAATATGAGCATTTATCTCTTTATGTGAAGAGGTCATTTGAATAACTAATTTATTATCTTTTTCTTCATAGTTATAACCGCATCTTGAACTTGAAGATTCATACTCAACCATAACTTCAGCATTTTTAATATTTGCTGATTTAAGCTTTGGTGATAGAAAAACTGATTCGTACTTTTTAAAATTCTCTTTTATACCTATTAAACCTTCAACTAAAGCCATTAGCATTGCAGAAGATCCCCAACCATCTGTTGGCAATGCATCTGGACTGGTACTGTTATCTATCGATGACTTAGTACCATCTGGAAAA
This sequence comes from Ignavibacteria bacterium, assembly GCA_036567745.1. GTDB lineage: Bacteria > Bacteroidota > Ignavibacteria > DATCTW01 > DATCTW01 > DATCTW01. Next base: position 63,495 of record DATCTW010000018.1, read on the forward strand.
TACCATAGATAGGTTTCATTATCTTTAGTTAAATCTGAATACTTATACAATGTTTCTACTCCATATTTTTCAAATCCATGATCAAAAGCTGCCAAAGCTAACTCTCCACCAACTAACGGCATTATACCACCATTGCAATATGCACCTTCAACTATTTTTTCATCTCCAAAGATACCTTTAGGATATGGAGGATCTATTGAATACCACTCTGCAAAAGATTTATTATTTTTCAATCTTTCTTGATATTCTTTAATTATTGAAACTGCAATATCATGAGTTGCCATTCCTCTATTGATATCCATAGGGTTTGATAAACTTAGCTGTAAAGATTCATCAACCCCTTCAATTTTTCTTGGAGTAATAGGCACGTGATGCGTGTAGAACCTACCATTAAAACACAAGATATTTGCTCTTTCTTTTATACCTTCTGCCATTTCATAATAATAATTAGCTTTCTCAATATTGCTAAAATACTCAAAGAAAAATGCAAGTGTTTTTATTGCCTCATAATATCCAGAATTATCTCCGTGCATTATACCCCAAAAAGTATATGGGCTAAAATTAAAATTAAGCCAATCATGCCTTCCAGCAGTATAATCAAAATCCCAAGTATCAATAGTCAATGCTCTTTTTACTAATTGTGATTTGGGGTCCCATCTGTATTCATTGGTTATAATGTAATTTATAGCTTTCTCCATTTTGGGTAGTAATGAATATACCCATTCATCATCTCCTGTAACTTCCCATGCAATTCTTATTGCTTTAATAAATCTGTACTCAACATCAGCCTCAACCGGAACTCTTACATGTTTTATCCAGTTTTCTCTTTCACTAGGTAATTTTTCAGGAAACATAGTAACATAATCAAGGATCCAACCTTCATCATTTTGCATACTAGCGAAGTATTCAATTGCGCTTTTCATATCAGGGTCAAAATATTTTGCACCTCTCATCATATCAGAATGATCTCTAACCCATAAACTTGGTGCATCTGGGCTTCTATATCCGTGAACTCTTTTTCCCATAATATCAAAATCTACGGTATCGTGACTAAGGAAATATTGAATTCTTGGAACTAGAACATCTAATTTTTCATCATTCGTTTTAACTTTAATCATATCCTTCCTTTCTCTCTCCTTACTAAATAATATCATTAATCTTTATATAATCTTTTATTTTGCCTTTCTTATCCGTAGTAATTAAAGTAACTCCATCATATTCATCTATAGGTAAAGAAATATTGCTATAAGATAAATTTCCACTATATTTTAAATTATACTCTCTTGGACACAATGTAAATATATATTCTTTTTTATCTATTCTTACAGTTGAATAAGAATTCTGAGGTCCATAAATTAACTTTTTAAGGCCAAATTGAATTAAATCTTTTTCAGGGTTTTTAAAAAGGTTGAAATGTGATTCACATTTTAGATTTACTTTTCTACCATTTACATCATACAAAGGAATATTTTCATCAAAAAATATTTGATATTTCTTATCAATTAAATTTCTTAAAATTTTATCTATACCTAAAGGTAAAACTTTAAGGTAAGGACAAATCATAAAATCATATTTCTGGTTCTTAACACAAAATGAATTATCTATCAACTTTCCGTCCTTTATCATTTCAGAAGAAATAACATCAACACTATAACCTTCGTATGTTAATTTAAAAATTAATTCATGAATTTTCCTTGCAATAATATTTCCACTCAAATTTCCTATTGCTTTCAAACTTTCTATTGGAAATACTATTGCAATATTTGCCTCAGTTGGTATAAGTTTTGTATATGATTCTACTTTATTTATTCTTCTATTTAAAGTTTTAAATTTTTTCCATGTATTATGATAAGGATATCCAGGTCCAAAACCTCTATCTGCATTTATAACACCAGTATAACCATAAGCATGGGATAACCATTTATTTGAGAAAACAGACATTAAATCAACCCAATAATCCATTATATCAGGTGGATACTTTGGATTTGAACCATCATAATCAACACCCCAGACATTAAAAAAAGCAATTTTAGATTTACTATACTTTGCCAGACTTTTACCAATAACCATATTAGAAATAAAATGAGGATACCATTCTTCATTTTTATCAACCAATCTCTCAGCAGCACCCATATCAGTAAAACCACCTGAAACAGATTTTAAACCCTTCCAAATATCAAATGAACCATGAACCATATCCTCAGTTCCACCAGATTCTCCGTGCCATGTTTGATGAATGCCTGATTCTACATTAGGATATTTCTTTCTAGCATAATCCCACAACTTTTTTTGAAAATCAAAAACAAAATCTTCCAATAATGAATAATAATCATTTCTGACTTTTATATGTGAAAAATCATCCACATCTATTTGTAAAGCATACAATTTTTCTTTTAAATCATATCCATATTTTTTCTTAAAAACTGAATAAATATATTTACTAACAGGGAATCTTCCAAATTCTGAATAATAGCCAGGCTCATCCCATGCAATGCCATCCATTTTAATTTTTCTTTTTTTATATTCATCAACAAATTTACAAAATAAATTTTGTACTTTTGGACTGGCATAATCCATTATATTAGTTTTGAACTTTGGATATATTATTACTTTCCAACCATCATATTTTTTTTCTATATCGCCAAAGATTTCTACATAATCTTCATTAAAATTGACAAAAAACCTAGATTTATTTGTAATATCTTTTATAGAATTTTTGACTATTCTACCGCTTTTATCTTTAAATAAAAAGACTTTCTCAATATCTAATGGTTCATAATGTAAGCATACATCAATAAACATATGAGAATGTCTTTTTAAAATCCATTCGATTTTTACTGAAAACTTACCATCTTTTACTACACAAATTGAAGGGTTTGTACCATCAAAATGTTCATTACGATTTAAAGTAGTAATAAGATTATCTACAGAATCACCAGTATTAGAAATTAAAAATCTACTAGCAAATCTCGGATCTAGAAAAATCCAAATTAAAAAATTATGTTTTCTTGCAAGCTTTGAAATATACTCAAGAGCTTCAGTTACCTTTATATCACTATGTTCATATCTGGTAGCTCTTATACCAACAACTACACCCAAAAAACCGTTATTTAAAATATCATAAAATTCTTTTTTCAATTGTTCATGACTTTCAATTTGTAAATCTGTCCATAACCAAAAAATTATCGATCCTTTACCTACCATTTTATCACCTTAGTTTAAATATAAAAAAAGCGGAGCAGCTTTTTTCTGCTCCGCCGATAAATCAGATTATCATAATACGTAATATTCCTACCAATTATTTCAATCCAAAGTGTATTGAAATTCTATGAGCTGGATCGAATAAATTCATATCAGTGTATGAATAATCTACTCTAATATCATATTCACTGATTGGAACTTTTACACCAGCGCCAAATGAGAATCCTTCAAGAGTATTATCCAATTTTGGACGAATAGAAGTACCTTCATCTTGTGTACCGGAATAATTAAATTTGTAACCAGCTCTTAGGCTTAAGATATCCATAAGTGTTACCTCACCACCAGCGAAGAAGTATTGAGGACCATCCTGCCATTTAATTCCATCTACTGTAAAGAATACCTTATACATATCTTCATTAAGTGGCATAATTGATGTACCAATACTAAATACTAATGGTAAAGGAACAGGGAAATCATAGAATTTCAGATCTGAACCGAGGTTGCTCATTCTTGCAGCAATTTTCCAATTAAGCAAACCAATGTCATAAACTGAACCAAAATCAAATGCTACAGCAGTAGCTGTTTTTTCATCAATTGTTTCGGTTACAAGTTTTGCAGTAATACCTAATGAAAGATTATCCATTAAATATCTTGAATAAGTTAAAGATATTGCAAGGTCAGAGTAGTTATAAGTATCAGATGTTTTATCGTCTATCTGAAATTGCCATAAATCCGGATTGTTTGGATATACATCTCTATCAGCTGGTATATCGGTTGCTCCAAACATAACTACACCAAGAGCAAGTGTTCCAATATCTTTCAAATTATAGGATACTGCAAATGCGTTATGATTTAAATCGCCAATCCATTTATTATAATCAAAGGAAGCCTGCAGCATTTCATCTTTTAAAGCAACACCAGCAGGATTCCAGAAAACTTGATTTACATCATTTGAAATTGCAGCTGTTGCTGATCCAAGTCCTATAGCACGAGCACCGACGCCAACATTTAAAAATGCAGCACCATTTGCGCCAGCTCTTCTACTTTGGGACTGGGTAAAAACAACTACAAATAGTATCATCATTACTAATGATATTGCCCGGAATAATGTTTTCATATTTTACCTCTAATTTTTTTTTAAATTTTTACCCTAGTTACTTATTATCTAAGAATTGCGAATTTACCGCTAGTTGAGCCTCCATCATATTCAACAAAATATAAATAGAGACCACTAGCAACTTCCATACCATCCTTAGAGAACATATCCCAGAACGTACTTCCACGGTTCGCATCACTTGATTGGAAATCAATGACTTGAATTACCTTTCCAGCTACATCAGTTATTGTGATTTTTGCTTTAGGTGGAAGGTTGTAGAATAGGATCTTATGATCATAAACGTTAGTAAAGTTATCATGTAAAGCAGCTCTCTTATATGGATTTGGCCTTACACCAATCTTTACTTTCCCACTATTCAAATCAGCTGGATTTACTAAAGCTGAGTATACAACTTGAGGTGCACCAATTTTCTTTAATCCATCAGCGGTTGTTGGATAATATGGGTTAGAGCTTGCAAATGGGAATGTACCTTCCCATAACCCAGAGGCACCATTTCTATTTAGACTATGAGTTTCAATTCTATTAGTTGTTTCTCCACCAGGACCGGTAAATGTACCTTCTTTATATGCAGAAACATAGTACCAGTATGTAAATCCAAGCACTACATCCTTATCTTCATATAAATAAGTATAACCTGGTGTTACAGCTTTTTTATAATTGTTCAACTCAGCTTTTGGAATAACTTTAACCAGTTCCCATGTTCCCCATGTATAACCAGCATACTGTCCCTTTGTAGAAGCAGCTGCTACATCGGCAAAAGCATTGAATTTTGGATTAATTGGTTTTCTATATTTTGACTTATCTTCACCAACAATCATCTGTTCCTGATATTTATCAACTAATCTCATTCCATCTTCAAGATAGTAATACTTTTTGAAGTTGGAGGATTTCCAAATTTTATAACCAGCAAATTGAGCATCAGATTCCGCTCTGCTATCCCATTCAATATTTACTGACTTGTTAGTTGTATTCGCAACTTTCATATCAGGTACTGGTGGAGGAGTTGGAATATTATATTCATTAGCATAAGCCCATCTTGCTGCTCTGAATGCTTTTTGAATACCTTCTAATCTAAATCCGGCTGCAGTAGCTAATACGAATGTTACTTCTTCACCAACATCTAAAGAAACTGGACCCGCACCAACAAATAATTCACCATCAAAGTTTTCAGTTTTTGAGAAACCTTTAGTGAATTTACCCCAACCAGTTGGATATGGTGTAGTTGCAGTTTCCATTCCATCAGCATCACTTCTACTCATAAAAGCAGCATCTCCTGCTTCAAGTGAAAGAAGTTTTCTATCACCATTTGGTCTTTCAGCTTCAGTAATACCTGTTGTTTTCTTTGGAACCCAATTAGTAATATCTTCTGCTGTATTATTTTTTGTAATGTCAAAAAACTTTGGATTTGGTTTTAAATCAAAGTTATTTGAATTGTTATCCTTACCACCGTTAACATAATAAGTACCTATTGAAGATACAAAGAAGTTCTTTGGTGTACTGTACCATGCATTCAACCCTTGCCATGTACCACTAGAACCAAACCAACCTCTTTGTGATCCTTTACCAATAGCATCAACACCCCAAATATTTTCTTTATCAGGAAGTTTACCAGTACTTTTTGCAGGATCAGAAGGTAATCCTCCCTTTTTAACTGCTATCCAGCTATATCCATGATATTGGTCAGTATAATATCTTAATTGATATACACCTAAGCCCATATCATAAATAGTTGGAGGAATTGAACTGGTACCAGTCCACATAAATGCAAAATCCCATGGCTCTCCATTTGGATCTGGATCACCAATATAACCAGCCATTCTTGCAGCTACGTTGCAAGGATAGTTACCATTTCTTCTACCACCAAGATCATTGCTGATTGACATATAAGCATCACCACCAAAATTTAAAACCAAACCTTGAATTTTGTGATTTGTTTTTTCGAAAGTACCATCTAAATTTAAATCTACATTACCAGTATTCTTGAATGATACTTCATATATTACAAAATCATTCAGGTTATTCCAGTTTGGTGCTGCAAATTGATGTACTCTTAATTTTACATCTAATCCTACGTTAGTAGGCCATGCAGCCTCAGCTACTAAATGATTTCTTGTTGTTCCATCAACAAAATATGCTTCTTTTACATATTTTCTATTTGGATCTTTTGCACCATCTAAATTGGCATGATAAGCAAGTGTAACATACCTTGACCAATCACCTGATGGATCCTTTGAACTAGCCACATAAGCTGGATTATCTTTTCCATTTATCTGTTTTGGACAAAATGTAGGATCAGAATCATAAACTAAAGCATGCATATACCTTGCCCACCAAATTGTAAAAGGATATGCTATCGGCCAATTACCATTACCAGTTGACCATGCTCTATCATAATTTCCTATTCTTATAAATTGTCTAATACCATATGTAGGTGCAGTACCTGCCTCACTATAATATGGAGCTGAAGAAGATGGAGGTACCAAAAAAGAATCCCACATATCACCAGCTACCATATGACCAACACCAGTACCTGCAGGGTAATCCTGTGGTTTTACAGGTTTATCACTATAGTCTTCCTTTTGTAATACCTGTGCTTGAAGTTGCAACCCAAAGCATAGAATAAGTAACAACCCAAACAGGGTTGGAAAACCAATTTTTATTTTTTTCATATATTTTGCTCCTTTTTCAATCAAAAATGATTTTTCTTAATTAGAAATCAATGGTTACACCAAAGTAAACTTCCCTTGGAATATCATAGAATAAAGAACCATCTTGACCAACAGGTCTCTTTGCTAAACCAGTAGGATCTCCTTTGAGTTCCCATACATCATAACCACTATTTGTAGCATCAAAACCAAGAATATTTTCTTTGTCAAATAGGTTCTTAATATCACAGAATAGTGCTAATCTTAACTTATCTGTGAACTTGAAGGCTTTTTCAATTCTTAAATCAACCTGTGCATTCCATGGACCTGTAGTTAACTCACGACCAGCAATTCTTGGGTCGGTCAATCTCTTTGTCCAATAGAAGCCACTCTGGAATGTACCAAGACTTGTTAAAGTAATATCGTATGGGAATCTAGCAAATAATGTATATGCAATTCTATGCTCTCTATCGAAACCACCAGTAAGGGTACTTGTACTACCACCGGCGTTAATCTCAACTTTTCTATAATATTGATAATCATCAAATGGTAATTGGCCACCGTATTTTGCACTATCACCAGCAGTTGTTGTAAACTGAGTTGGATTATCTTTCCATGAACCAACAGGGGTAGATTTTTTAACATAGCTATATGTATATGATAATCTTCCAGATAATTTAACAATATTTGCTAAGTCATAAGGAAGTGTTTCAAGCTGTAATTCAATTCCTCTTGCATTGGCATAACCACTAGCAAAATACACGTAATAATTTACTCCATATCCTGAACGAGGTACAACGTTATATGCATAATTCGAATAGTTTTCAATATCTCTAAAATATGCATTAACATTCAATGCTACATTTGGTATAATTTCCCACTGACCACCAAACTCGTAGTTAGTAGTTTTATATGGTTCACGGCTTACTGTTAGAACGTTTGGTAATGATGGGTTACCAAATTCATTATAATCTGTGTATAACATTGATGCTGGAGGTGGTTGAACTAATTTTGCAAATGAGAAATATATAGCAGCTTTATCAGATATTGGGTGTGATACTGCTATTCTTGGAGAGAAGAACCACTTAGGATCTACTTTTTTACCTCTTGCAGGAACTCTTTCTTTAAATGGTCCCTGACCTAATTCATTGTAAACATACTGCTCTCTATATGGATAGAACCAATCAGCATAATCCTCAGCTTTTGGATCCCACATGTCAACTCTTGTACCAAGGTTAATTACCAAGCCAGCATATTCCATTCTGTCTTGTGCATAAGCACCAAATTCAATTGGTTTTTTATTCCACATTTCTTCAACAAAGTTTCTTCCTATACCACCAATGAAGGCAGCTCTTTGAACTTTATCATATTCTGAAAGCTTAAATTGAAGACCTGCTTTTAATTGATGATTGAATGTTACCTGAGAAGTAAAGTCCGCCTTTGCTGTTAACACATTAACCTTCATATCTTGATAGAATATACCAGGTCTTCTTAAACCATAAACCTGGTTATTTAAACCTTTTGTAGTAGTTTGATTTATAGCTTCATTTCTTGGAGATACTGCAAAAAACTTAGTTAAATCAGTAGAAGACATATATCTATTAACCTGAGCAGTATCAGCCCATGTTAAGAAATCGCCATCTTCATCAATACTAATAATACCATCATTATTATCATCACAATAACCCCTTCTTCTCTCATCAAATTTATTATAAACTTGAACTTCATAGAAAGTATTATTTGAGAGGAAATGGGTTAATCTTAAGCTACCTACCCATGAAAGGCCATCACCTTTTGGAACTCCTTCGAGGAACCATTTAAAGTAATCATCATAATAACTGTTTTTCCATCCAAAAAGTTTACCTTTATCATTTAATATACCAAGAGCTACTAATTTAATTTCTGGAGTTAGGTTGTAGTTAATTTTTAATTGAGAGTTAAGTTCTCTATATTTTTCATTTGGTAATCTCGAGTTAGGATTGTCTTTGAGGTTAGCCGAGAAGAAAAATCCCATATCTTCTGTTATAGAACCATTCAAAGAAAGATCACCTTCTATTGATCTTCTTCCTTCTTGATATTTACCTTCATAAAAAGTATAATAAGTTGCTTTTTGAGCACTTTGTGCATTACCTCTTGCACCTTGAGCTTTTAAAGTATCTCTCTCTGCAAAGTAAATAGGATTATCCCAATAAACTCTTGGACCTACATAATCAAGTTCTTTTGCGCTCATTCTAAAATATGCTCTACCACCAATTGCACCCTTTCCTTCTTTTAAGGAATAATTAATAACACCAGCCGATGCAGATACATATTCAGCACCTACTGCACCTGTATTGACTGTTAACTCAGATACTGTATTTGGGTTAATTGTGGCTGATAATGCTTGCTGACCTTCAGCATTACGATTAATGCTATTGTAAGTTGTATTAACACCCTGTACTGTTTGATCAGCAGCAACCTGATAAAATTCGTCTGAAATATCAACACCTTCAACTATAGTTTTGGTCTGGTCTTGTTTACCACCACGAACAAATCCTTTAAATACTGCAGGTGTTGTTTGTAAAAGCTCAAAGGTTGAAGCAATTGGAAGGGTATTTGAAAGTTCATCTGTTCCAATTGTAGTTCTTGTAGAGGTTAAGGTCTTATCAACAAGTTTTCTTTCAGCTTCGATAACAACGCCTTCAACTTCTACTGCGGCTTCTTCAATTACAACGTTTAAATCTGTAGTTAAATCTGATTTTACTTCAACTGCTTTAATAGTTTTCTTTTTGTAACCAACTGCACTTACTGTTACATCATACTTTCCTGGGGGGATGTTTAAAACAAAGTACCTTCCCTCAACATCAGCGAAGCCACCAAGTTTTGTTCCCGTGAGCATAACAGTAGCACCTGGTACTGGTTTGCCAGTATTATCTTTGATAACACCAGCAATTTTTCCATTACCAGCTACTGATAGGGACGTAAAAAAGAGAATTAGAAGAAGCGAGCTGATAATTGCTTTAAAAATGTTCTTCATAAATTTTCCTCCAAAATATGAATTAATTATTAACATATTTTTTCATAAATACGTGTCTTAGCCTTAACCCTAACGATCATAACCTTCTCACCGAATCTCAGTTTTAAAAATTAATTTAAAATATTTTTTTAATACCCTCCTTTATTTTGTTTTAGTTTAGTTTATTTAATTAATTATTATATCCTAATTCAGATGAAATTAATTCCGCAGTTTCTTTCAAAGGTAAAATAAGATCTTTTACTTTTTGAAAATTATTTCTTGTAGAAATCATATCTATTGTTAATGCTGCTACAACCTGTTTTGTATAATCTTTTATAGGAACAGAAACACATAGTAACTCTGGATTAAATTCACCATCTGCAATTGCATAACCATCTTCTCTTATGTTTTCCAATTTTTTTATCAATTTTTCTTTTGATGAAATCGTATTCTTGGAATATTTTGTTAACTCCTCATTTGGATATAATTCATCTATCTTCTCCCTACTAGTATAAGCAAGTATCACCTGTCCTGTTGCAGTACAATATGCAGGGGCTCTTCGTCCTAATTTTGTAATAGTTTTTACCCTTGCTGTATTCTCTACTTTCTGTAAATAAATTACATCACCCTGATCAAGAACTCCAAGAAATACATTCTCATTAACTCTATCAGATAGCTTTTTCATATATTTTACAGCAGTAGCAGAAAGTTCAGATTTTTCAATTTTAATATTGCCGAGTTCCCACAATTTTAAACCCAAACCAAATTTTTTTCGCTCATAATCTTGTTCAACAAATTTCCTTTTTTCTAGTGTAAACAAAATTCTAAAAAGTGTACTTTTGGGTATTCCGGTTTTGGAGCTCAATTCATGTAAAGAGATTTCATTATCAGAATTAGCTAAAATCTCTAATACATCTATTGCGCGGTTAAGAGCGGGTACAGTATAATTATTTGTCTCTTTTAATTCTCTCATATTTTACTAATAAAACCTAATTTCAAATGTAAAAGTTAATAATTTTTTTGTATAATGTCAAGTACTTCTTATAATTTTTTTAAAAATTATATGATTATAAATATTATACATAAATAAACAAAAATTTACTATTAAAACACTATTTCATTAAAAAAATTATATTATCAGTTTTTAATAAAAAGAAAATTCATTATTATATTTCAAAGAACCTTTTTCAAAAAATGTTAGTCAAAAAATAAAATATAAAAGAAATAAATTGACAAATAAATTGACAAACAAATTCTCATTAACTCCACTCATTTTTCCATACAATATAACCTGATGTTGGAAAAATTCTTTGACGTGGAATTCTACTCTCATATTTTATAGACTTATCAACATCAACAGCAACATATTTATAGTAAACTGTTTTTCCAGCACTTTCGTTTATCATAATATCACCCCTCCAAGTATTAGAATTAATATATTGCAAGGTCGGAGCTTTGTTTACATCCCAATTTCCTAATTCAGGTACACTTCCGACTACTTTTACTACTTCACCAAAATGAGTATTATAACCATTTAATTGAAATGTAACTATTGTTTGTCCCTCAGATTTAGGAGTTGTTCTACTTATCACAATAATATCATTTTCTCCAAGGAAAAGATGAATTATTTTATTATTCTCCACTAAAACTTCTCGATCATTCAATACATCTTTATACACACCATCTGGTAAATCTATACCTGCAACATTAAATGTTTTTTCATTACCTTTATTCATTGCTACGACACAATAGTCATCACCATACTTCCTAACGTAAACAAAAATATTATCAGTAATATATCTTGTTTGTCTTAAACCTTTTTGAATAGCATGATTTTCAAGTCTTAATTTCGTAAGCTTTTGTATAATATTAAAAATCTTTGACGATGAATCCCATGAAACCATCATTGGTCTATTATAAGGATCCTTACCATAGTTAGAATAATGATGAAGATATTGTTCCATTCCATAAAAAATTACTGGAATACCTCTACAAGTAAGCAATAAAGCAACTGCCATTTCAAACTTTTCAATAGAACCCCCTATAGAAAGGAATCTTGCTAAATTGTTAAAATCAACGAAAGTTATAAGCTCGGTTGAGCTTTTTAATTTACCATCAAGCTTAAATACTTCATCTATTAAATAAAATCCTTCAGGTGAGTTTCTAACTAAGCATTTTTCTATCGCCTTTTGCAAAGAATAATCCAATATTGGCATAAAAACATTATTTGAGAAAGAGATTGAATTCTCATCTTCAGGACCACCTTTATACCAATCACCAAAAATAAAAATATCGGGTTTATAAGATTTTAGATCACTCATAAGTTCTTGCCAAAACCATACTGGCATATTTTTTACTGAATTTATAAAAAAGCCATCTACTCCTCTATCAATCCAAAATTTGAAAATAGATTTAATATAAGATCTATAAGAATAAATGTACTCATTAAAAACAGCAAGACCTGTTTGATTCTGATTCTCAATCTGCCAAACGTTTTGCCAATCCTCTTTACCTTCTTCATAAGAATGATACCAATTGAGAATATCTCTATCAAATGAAGTGATGCATTTACCATTATCATAAATACAGACTTTTTGAAAAGCATTATTAGTATTTAAACTGGAATAATTACAAACCATATCAAGAATAATTCTCATACCCCTTTTATGAAGTTCCTGCACAAGTTCATCAAATTCAGTATATTTTTTATCGCTAAGATTAGCATCCTCTTCGTTCTCTAATAAAGCAGGTTCAATCCTTTTAAAATCTTTTGGCCAATAACCAAAAAATTTATTAGCTCCTCTTCCTTCAAAATCATTTAAACCTGGTGTAATTTCAAAAAGTGGGGATAGCCAAATCGTTGTTACTCCTAATAATTTCAGATAATCCAGTTTTTCAGTTATACCCTTTATTGTACCACCCCAATAATCATTCCAATCAAGATTTTCATCAATCACAAAATCATTAATTTTCTTTCTTGAATTATAAAATCTATCTACAACAACGTAGTACAATGTATGTGATCTAAAATCTACCATAAATCACCAAAGTTAAAATCCAATTTTATCTTTATTTTTTCTTAAAGCTTCGATAGTAAAGCTAATTAAATCATCTAAATTTATTGAAAGCTCTTCCGCACCTTTGTAAATATCTTCACGACTTACTGAACGAGCAAAAGCTTTATCTTTTAATTTCTTTTTGACAGATTTTACTTCTAGAGAATCAAGGAAGTCTGGTCTTACCAGAGCAACAGCAACAATAAAACCACATAATTCATCTAGTGCAAATAACCATTTTGCCATAAGTGTATTTCTTGGCGTTTTTGTATAAGTTGCATGACCTAATATTGCAGTAATGATATCATCTGGGTAACCTTCCTGCTTTAAAATCTCTGAACCTTTTAATGGATGATCAGGAGCTTCAGGATATTTCTCATAATCAAAATCATGTATCAATCCTGTTATACCCCATTTTTCAACATCTTCATTATTTTTTATCGCTGCTTCTCGCATAGCTGCTTCCACACATAGTGCATGTTTTATCAAGCTTTCACTCTGTGTGTATTGTTTTAACAATGAAAAAGCTTCATCTCTAGTTTTCATATTTATAAAGGTTTTTAGTTATAATAAACTATCTAACTTATCAGTTAATACACTTTTTTTAACCAACCCAATTACCTGATGCACCACTGCACCATCTTTAAAAATTAATATTGTTGGTATACTTCTTATCCCAAAATTTGTTGCTGTCTGAGGGTTGTTATCTACATCAAGTTTAGCAACCTTAACTCTACCAGCATATTCTTCTGCTATTTCGTGAACAATAGGAGCAATAGCTCTACATGGTCCGCACCATACAGCCCAGAAATCTACTAAAACAGGAATATCTGAGTTTAAAACTTCTTCTTTAAAATTATTATCAGTAACTACTAAAGGTTCCATTTTAACTCCTAATTTTTATTAATAATTAAAACGTTATCTTCTCCAAATATTTTCTTTAAACTTGAAATTAATTCATCAGATATTGTAACAAAGTATTTTCTTGATCTATATAATTTATCATTATTTGCAGAGCCATTTAGAATTTTTAGAAGTACAGGGCATTTACCAGAATGACTCTCAAGGATTTTCTTACATTGTAAAATTTCCTTTTCAGTTAATAACTCAGGAAAAATGTTTATAGAAACATATTGACTTGAGTTTAATTTCTGTAAAGTAATTACCTCATCTACAAATACCCTTACCTTATTACCCGCACTTTCTCCTTTTCCAATAACACCAATTATTGCATCGATATGAATCAAATCTTTATATCGATTATATGCATCAGAAAAAATTATGCATTCTCCTTTTCCACTAAAATCTTCTATTGAAAAGAATGCCATTGTATTTCCTTTTTTATCTATCTTTGTTTTAAAATCTGTAACCACGCCAAATACTTTTACCTTATCAATATACTGTAATTCATCTGGATTTGCAAGATGTATATTATTAAAAAATTCAATTTCATTTCTGTAGTTATCAAGAGGATGAGCTGATAGATAAAAGCCAAGAACCGACTTTTCTTTAGATAGCTTTTCAAAAAAACCCCAATCATCACCAATATCTTGATAAACTGGAGCTGTATCTAAAACTACTTTTTTCTTATCATTAGTGCCACCTGAAAATAGACTTTCCTGACCCCTAAGTTCTTCTTCCTTTTTATTCTGACCATATTGAATGGCTCTTTCGATACTATTAAACATTTGACTTCGATTTGTTCCAAGACTATCCATAGCACCTGCAAGGATAAGGCTTTCAATTGTTTTCTTATTTACTACTCTTAAATCTACTTTTTCACAAAAATGAAATAGATCTTGAAACTTACCATATTTATTTCTTGCAGCAATAATTTCTCTTACAGCATTTTCTCCAACATTTTTTATCGCTTCCAATCCAAAACGAATTTCATTATTTACACATGTAAACCCAATATCACTTTCATTGACATCAGGTGGCAATACTTTAATATTAAGTTTTCTACAATCATCAATAAAAAGAACAATCTTATCGGTATCACCAATTTCATTTGAAAGATTGGCTGTCATGAATTCAGTAGGATAATTAGCTTTCAAATAAGCCGTTTGATAAGCAATTAAAGAATAAGCTACACTATGACTTTTATTGAAACCATAAGAAGCAAACTTTTTTATCATCTCAAAAATATCGTTTGCTACTTTTTCATCTACACCTTTCTTAATTGCTCCTTTAATGAAAGCTTTCCCCTGCTCTTCCATTAATTTTGCATCCTTTTTACCCATGGCTCTTCGCATCAAATCAGCTTCAGCTAAAGAGAAACCCGCTAACTCGTTTGCAATTTGCATAACCTGTTCCTGATAAACCATAATGCCATAAGTTGGCTTTAAAATTCTTTCAAGTTTTGGATGCAAATATTCTATTTTTTGTTTCCCTTGTTTTCTTGCAATAAAATCATTAATCATATCCATTGGTCCTGGACGATATAAAGCGTTCATTGCAACAAGGTCTTCAATACAAGTTGGTTTTAATTTTTTTAGGTATTCCTGCATTGGTGTACTTTCAAACTGGAACACACCAACAGTTTGCCCCTTCCCAAAAAGGTCAAAAGTTTTTTCATCATCAAGCGGTATGTTATCAATATCTACTTTTATTCTATGATTTTTTTCAATTAGTTTAATAGTGTTTTCAATAATTGTTAGGGTTTTAAGTCCTAAAAAATCCATTTTAAGCAAACCCGCTGTCTCAAGATCTTTCATATTAAATTGAGTTACAGGTTCAGGCATTGCTGGTGTTTTGTAAAGTGGAACGTAATCAATTAAATTACCAGGAACAATAACTACACCTGCTGCATGGGTTCCGGAATTACGATTTAAACCCTCAAGTATTTTACTATATTCTATTAGTTCCTTTATTTTGGGATCTGTTGACTCTTTAACCCACTTAAGTTCAGGTATCTTTTCAACCGCTTCATCAATTGGCATAACTTTACCCTGAATTACTGGTATTTGTTTTGTAATAGAATCAACAGTACTCAATGGTATTCCAAGTACTCTTCCAACATCTTTTATTACCGCTCTCCCAGATAACTTACCAAAAGTGATAATTTGGCCTACTGAATTCGAACCATATTTTTGGCGAACATAATTAATTACCTCTTCTCTCTTATCATCAGCAAAGTCAACATCAATATCGGGCATACTTACTCTATCGGGATTTAAGAACCTTTCAAAAAGTAAGTCATAATCCAAAGGATTTAAATTTGTTATACCAAGCGCATAAGATACAATACTCCCAGCCGCGCTTCCTCTTCCAGGTCCTACACTAATTCCAAGTTTTCTAGCACTATTTATAAAATCCTGAACTATCAAGAAATACCCAGAATACCCCATCTTTTTTATAATCTCAATCTCAAAATTGAATCTCTCTTCAATATCGGGAGTAATTTTTTTAAACCTTCGTTCCAGACCTTCTTTAGCAAGCTTTACAAAATAATCATCTAAATTACTTACACCAGAATCAGGTGGTATAGGAAAATCAGGAACATAATTTTTATCTAGATCGAGTTTAAGATTACATTTATCAGCAATTTCAAGCGTTGATTCAATTGCTTGTGGAAAATTCTTGAACAGATCGATCATTTCTTCTTGAGATTTAAAATATATTTGATCTGTTCCGTATTTAAGTGTTTTGTAATCTAAAACTGTATTAACAGAAGACTCAGGGATGAGCAAATACACATTATGAGCTATTGCGTGTTCTTTCTTTATATAATGACTATCATTAGTAGCAACAAGTTTTATACCAAGTTCTTTAGAAAGTTTTGGCATTCCTTCAAGAACGTTTTTCTCTCTTTCTATATTGTGATTTTGAATTTCGAGATAGAAATCATCCCCAAAAATTTCCTTATAAATTATTGCATCTTCTTTGGCAAGATCGTAATCACCATTCACAAGATGTGCAGCAACAACACCACCAATACAAGCAGAAGTTGCAACAAGTCCTTTCGAATACTGTTTTAATACCTCTAAGTCTATTCTTGGTTTATAGTAAAAGCCTTCTAAATGCCCAATACTAGATATTTTACAAAGATTCTTGTATCCTTCATTATTTTTTGCTAAAAGAATTAAATGATGATAATGTTTTTTCTTTCCGCTAGATTTATCAACTATAACTTTTTCTTTATCAAACCTACTACCTCTGGTAATTATATATACTTCACACCCAATTATTGGTTTAATGTTTGCTTTTTTTGCTTTTTTATAAAATTCAATTGCACCATACATTACACCGTGATCAGTAATTGCAACCGCATTCATGTTGTTCTCAACAGCAGCATTTATCAAATCATCAACGGTACAGGCACCATCTAAAAGGCTATAATGTGTATGATTATGTAAATGAATGAAATTCATCTTAAAAGAAACTTCTTAAAATTGATTTTATTTAAAATAGAGAATAGATAAGTATATTTCAATGAAAAAATGAAAAAATTTTTTTTGTATTGATTATTTATAATACATTCAAATTATAAACCAATAACAAAATTTAGTAAAATGCCATCTAACTAAATTTATATTGAGATAATATTATTAAAATTCTAATTGAATTCCCAAATATACTTCTCTGGGAATGTCATAATACAACGTGCCATCAAGGCTAATTGGTCGTTTGTATATACCTGTAGGATCTCCATTTTTTTGCCATAAATCATTACCAGTAATTGTATCATCATAAGCTAAAATATTCTTTGAGTTTAATAAATTCTTTATATCGGCAAAAAGAATCATTTTGATACTTGATAACATAAAAGCTTTTTGAATTAATAAATCTATTCTTTTATTCCATGGAGCTGTATCATATTCATTCCCATTTTGATTTTTTGTATACCAAAACCCACTTTGCAAATAAAAATTACTGTTAATTGAAAATTCGTATGGAAATTTAAATATTACATCAAATAATATCTGATGATCACGATTATACCCTTTAGATAATGTAGAAGAGCCACCAACTAAATCTGTATTTGATTTTACTTTGCTATATACATAAGAAAATCTTCCAAAAATATCTAAGTAACTATTAATTTCTAAATTTATTTTGTCAATTAATATCTCAATTCCTTTAGAATATACAGTACCTTTTGAATAATGATAATAATAAAAAGTCATAGGGCCTCTAACTAGAAAAGATGAATCAAAATAATTTTCAATTTTGTTATAATAACCAATAACCGAAAATGAAATATTACTGTTTGTCAAAATTTTTGTTCCTAATTCAAAGTTATTGGATTTATAAGGTTCTCTTTTTGCAGACAAATAAAAGCCGCCGGTATACCAATTCAAATGAACAAAATTATCATAATTGGTATAAATCAAAGAAAAAGGTTGTTGTTGATTCAATCTAGAAAACGAGAAATAAGTTGATAAATTTTTCAGAATGTTATAGCTTATTCCTATTCTTGGCGAAAAAAATGAATTTGGTTTAACATTATTAATTCTGTCTACTTTATAACTACTAATTTTACCAAAAGGAGTATCTTCACTACTAATAATATAAGGATTATTCTGATCCTTTATTTCAGAAACTTTTAAATCCCACAGTTCAAATCTCAAACCTAAATAAATAAGGAGATCATTAAATTTAATTTCATCTTGGATATAAGAAGCTAATTCAATAGGCTTAATATTCCACGATTCATAAGGATATTCAGAAATTGAAAAATATGCTGTTTTTCTATCCATATTATAACTATGTATTGAAAACAACACTCCGGCTTTTACCTCATGATTTGTATTTATGGTTTTTGTAAAATTAAATTTAGTAGTAAATGAATTGTTCTTAAAATTTTCATAAAAGATATCAGGTCTTTCTAAATAATAATTATAATTACCAATTGTTCTAAACGATGTAATCGGCCTCATTTCACCACCTGGAGGTCTAAGCTCAAATGCCTTATAAATATAATTTGACACATATTTATTATAATCGTTTAAATTAGAAAAGGTAATAAAATCCCCTTTTTCATTTAATTGAATAACACCATCGTTATTACCATCAACATAACCATATCGAGTTTTATTATTAATAACATTAAATTGAAAATCATAATAATCCTCCGATGAAATAAAATGAGTAAGCTTAACACTACATAACCAACTTAACCCATCATATTGTGGTACACCTTGCAGATAATATTTCCATAATTCCTGATAATTTGTGTTTTTCCAACCGAACAACTTCCCTTTATCTAACAAAATCCCCAAAAAAGTAAATTTAGTATTATCGTTTAAGTTATAATCAATTTTAATTTGTGTATTCAATTCTTTATATTTTTCATTTGGCAATCTGCAATCTGGATTATTTTTGAAGTTTGTTGAAAAATTAAATCCAACATTTTCAAAAATATTCCCTTCTAATAAAATATCAGCTTCAAAAGGAACCTGACCAATTTCATATATTCCTTCTTTCCAAGTATACTTTTTTGCTAATATTGAATCATACTTTGTCATCCTTGATAAATATAAATCTCTTTCACCGAAGTATAAATTTTTATCATTATAGAAATCAGGTCCAACAACACTCAATTTTTTTGCACCTGATTCTACTGTAACTTTTCCTTTAATATCTCCATCCCCTCTTTTTAAATAATAATTTACTATTCCAGAAATTGCTGAAGGATATTCTGCATCAAACATTCCAGTTATTACATTTATCTCATTGATTGAATTAGGGTTTAATAAAAATAATGATGAATTTTGTGATTCGCGAAATCTTATTACTGCATTGGTTTTGTATAATGGAGTTACATTTTGTTCAAAAGCTATTGGATAATATAAATCCGAGATATCCACACCTTCGATAAATGTTTTTACATGGTTTCTCAATCCACCTCTTAAAAAACCCTTATTGAAATTTGGGATTTTTTTAAAAAAATCATTACTACTTTTTAATAATGAAAACATATCATTCTCTGTTATCCTTTTTTCTGATATGTTATCATTATCCATTACAAAATTACTTGAATTAGCAATAGTATCGGATATATTATTGTTTTGTTTTTGTTCATTCTTAATTATTTTTTTTGTAATATTGGAATCACCATTTGAATATTTCATAATTTTATCATTTTTTTCAAAAAAATCAAAAGAAGGAGAACAATTATCACTATCACTAGCAAATAAAAATGAGTTTATCAAAAAAAACATTACAAAAAGTATTGAGATATTTTTCATTTATGTCCCTATTTTTAAAATCAATTTATCAAATATACATTTCAAACACAACAAATTATTTTTTATTAACAAAACCTTTTAACCTTATAACGATTCGGTTGTTTATCTTTTTGCTTTCAAGAAGTAAATTGGATATTAAAGGGTTTCTATCTAAATATATTTTTTCAGTGATATTTTTTAAAGAAATGTTATATTTTAAAAGCAATTGTTTAATTTTATATAAATTAGTTTGACATCTTGTAATCTTATCAAAAAAATTACCTGAATTATCAGTATATACTTGGATCTCAATTTTGATATCTTTTTTAATTTTTAAATACTCAGATAAATTATTTAAATAATTTTTAATGTTTCTATTTGGTTTTTCTAAATCATCTATAAAGATTATTGTTGTGGTTTGTATCTTTATTTTTTCTTCTTTTTCTGAAACAGCATTATCTTTTTTTTCTTCAAGAAATTCCTTTTTAACTTTTATGATTTTATTACTATCAATAGTCAAATTATCCTTAATAAGAAAATTAACATCTTCAATATAATCCTCAACTACTTTGTTATTTATTGATAGATTTATTTTTTCAGGTTCTATTAAAAATTTATTTTCTACATTTTTTATTACTAGGGTATAATTACCATTCTTAACATTTTTAAAAATATAATCTCCATTTGAGAATATCTGAGGATAATATTTAACTTTTGTCAATGAATCAACTAACTCTATTTGTAATTTAGTATAAGGGATCTTACTCTGTGTTATTTGTTTAATACTTCCACATACCGAAGTTACCTGTGTTATTGGTACAAAATATACCTGGAGCATGTTTGGTAATGGCATATAATAATAAGATTTTTTATAATTATAATTATCAGACTCAATGAAAACTTTATTATAATCATAACCTTCAAGATTTGTTATTATACTTTTATTCTGAATAAACTTATACTCTCCTCTTTCAGCAGCAAAGTTAACATTTTCATTTAACAGAGTCTCATTATTATCATATAAACCATTTGAGTTCTCATCAATAAAATATTTGAAAGAAGAGTTAGCTCTATTGATCATACTATTTGAATTTAACATAAATAAATTTTCATTATAATCATAAAATATATTGCCGCCTGTATAAAGATAAGAATAAGGGTTCTCAGTATTAAAAAAATCGAAATTCATATTTATTGTGGATGGATTAAATTTTATAGACAAATAATAGTTATTTGTTCCTGAAATTAAGTTTTTATTATATATAAAAGAAAAATAAGTATTTTTAAAAATTATTCTATTAACACTAAATGAAGTGTTTGTAATCTTTTTTGTATAACCATCAAATGAACCAGTTAAACTACAATAAAAATTATTAAAAATATAAGATGTCCTTACGTTATAAGTATCATAATGGTATTTAAAATAATAATTACTAATAAAGCTATTATTAAGCAAAAAGGAAATATTAAGATTTTTATAATTGAGGTTAATATTAGTAATAATATTCGAAAAAGTATTATCAGTCAAAAAATTTTTATATACATAATTCAAATTAAAACCTAAATTTAAAGGTTTAATTTTAATAGGTATGTTAACATTCCCTGAAAATTCATTTTTCAAATTCATTCTATTATAAAAATTATTTTTCTGATAACTCCTGAAATTCATTTCAATTAAATAATTTTGAACTCCATAGTAATTTACCTTCACACCCCAGAAATTATTTATAACAATATTTGACCTTAAAATTAAATTGTCTAAAAATTGATAAACACAGTTTAATTGTGGATAGAATTTAGAATATTTTTCTGAATTCAAATATTGTAAACCTGAATATAACGTGATTCTCTCATTCAAACCATAGGCAAAAGAAAAATCAAATACAGGAATATCGTTATAATATTTAAACCTACCAAACAATATTGAATATTCTAAATTTCCTTTATTTATCATCTCTTCAGGAATATAAGAAATTGACCGATATTGTTTGTTAAACCCAAAATAATCGTAATTATTTTGTTCTAAATAATTCAATCCATATTTTTGTTGTATAAAAACAGTATCAGAATCTCTAAAAATTCTTTCTCCATTAAAATAAATTTCTTCATAGTGAGATTTTTTTTCTGGCAAATATTCTTTGATAAAAACATAATTCTTTTTTCTGTAAGCAGGTATATTTGAAAACATTATTCCGTAAATATTTTCATTATTTTGTAATGGAAAGTCTCCAATAATAAATTGGTTTATAAATTTATTATTCATTACATATCTATAGGAATAAGAATTATATCTTGAGAAAATCTTATTATTTTTTTCAATAAATAAATTTGAATTAAAATCACCCTTAAAAATTCTAGATCCTAAAATAAAATTTCCAAAATAAAAGGAATTATCATTATTGAGATATTTTAAAACATTAATGTGATAGTCAACATTAAAACTATTTAACAATTTTTCATTTAAAGAATAAATTTGTTTTAATTCATTATCATATATATTCTCTTTAGATTCATTAATTTGCCTCTGGAGTATACTTTCGAAAGGGAAATTATTATTATTGAAAAAATTAATTTCAAGCAAATCTTTTTGAAATATTATAGTAGAAGATAATATTTTAGACAATATATTACCTTTTATAAACACATCTTTTTCATTAAAGAAAAAATCTCTATCACATAATTTAAACAATGTATCTTTACAATTGATAGTATTATTACTAAAATCGAAATAAAATAAATACTCCCCTGAAAAATCATTTGATTTTATTATAGAATCTTCTTCTTCAACCTTTATCCTCAACTTATAAAAAAGTTGTTTTAAAGGAATAAAGATATTAGAAGAATCATTAAAAACAAAAACTTCACCAATATTCTTACCATTAGCAAAAATTCCTACTAATAACTCTTCCTTTATAGAGTTATGATAATTTGGATCAATAACCTTTTGTGCAAAAACTGTAAAAGAAGAGACACAAATTATAATAAATATTCTATTCCAGTTGTAAAAATTAAACAAAAATTTTTAATTCCCAGTATAATGAATAGACATAGTTATTGTTCCACTATAACTGCCTGCCGCCTGACTTGATGTAGGTTGTAACTTTCCGCCAATAAACACATATAATTTACCAGAAGGAGATAAGTTTGTAGTTATCGTAGAAAGTGGTGAAAATGTTGTTCCAGGTGTTCCACTTGCATCGGTAGAATATTTTGCTTCTGTATTACTACAACTATAAGAGAGTTCATTTGATCCTGAAGAAATATAAGTTGGAACAATAAAAGAAAATTGGACTTCTTTACCTGCCTCTCCAGTTACTTCAAACTTACCACTACCAGAACCGCCAGGAGTAATTGTTTTACTTACATTTCTTACTACACTACCAAAGTTCAAATCAGTAGTTGTAATACTTATTGGTGAAAGTACAGTTGCGAGTATAGATAATGATGATGTCTGTGAATAAGACGTGAACGAAATAAAAATAAATAGAAAAGAAATACAATACACTTTTTTCATATTTCACCTCTTAGGTTTGTTAAAGTATATTAGTTAATACTTAAAATATTTAATTAGTAAATTTGATTTACAAAAACAAAAATCCCAGACAAAACCTATTCATTAGTAACAAACCTAAGAGATCAATTTCAAAACCTGCCCGCCAAATCTTTTTAAAAGTAGAAATAATTTTTCACTTTGTCAACAAAAAAAAACTTAAAGTAAAAAAATTTTTATGATATAATTAATATTAAAATTATCCAACTATCAATTAAAATAGTTAATTAAAACAAGCTTATAAAATAATTTTAATAGTCAATCAGATTGAATTATTTAAATAATTATTATATGGGTATTATTATTTTTTATTAGAAATGCCAATTATTATATTTTCACTTAACAAATGCGGGGGAGTTGTTCTCCTGTAAGCATACTTACTACTCTTGAGCCACCAATAGATGTTTTTAGAATAACTTTTTTTGGATATTCTTTTATTACTTCACCAATAATACAAGCATCTTTACCTTCGTCAGTTGAACGCATTACTTCAACAAGGCTTTCGGCTATATCAGGTTCAACAAAAGCTATAAGTTTACCCTCGTTTGCAACATATAGTGGATCGAAACCTAACATTTCACAAGCTGCTTTTACATTTTCTCTTATGGGTAAATTCTTCTCATATATTGTAATACCAACATCAGATTGGTTCGCTATTTCATTCAATGTTGTAGCTACTCCGCCCCGTGTAGGATCTCTCATTGCATGGATTTTATCAGTATGAATGAGCATTTTTTCTACTAATCTATTTAATGCCATTGTATCACTCTTAATATCGCTATCAATCATTATTCCTTCACGTTTTGTAAGAACAGCCATACCATGATCCCCAATTGTACCACTTATGATAACTTTATCACCGGGTTTAGCATTATCACCAGAAATATTCAAATCATTTTCAAGAATACCAATACCAGAAGTATTTATAAAAATTTTATCAGCTTTTCCACTTTGGACTACTTTAGTATCACCAGTTATTATATTCACGCCAGCCTTTTTGGCACAATTTGACATGCTATCAATTATTACTTCAAAACTATCAATATCAAAACCCTCTTCAATTATAAATCCCACACTTAAATATAATGGCTTAGCACCACACATTACAAGATCGTTTATTGTGCCATTTATTGCGAGATCACCAATATTACCTCCTGGAAAAAAGATCGGATCAACCACATAAGAATCTGTAGAGAATGCCAATCTATGTTTTTCTATATTAAATACAGACTGATCATTTAATTTATCAAGTAAAGGATTAGAAAATTTCTTTTGTATTACATCGTTAATAAACCTATGCATCATTACACCGCCACTACCATAGGATAAAAGTATTTTTTTTGCCATAAAATTACTCAACATAATAATTATAATAAGCAGCACAAGCCCCCTCTGAGGAAACCATACAGGGACCTAAAGGATTTTCAGGATTGCATACTTCTCTAAAAAGGCTACACTCCACAGGACTTATAATACCTCTTAATACTTCATCACATTTACAACCGCAATTTTTTATTGATGGTTCCGTTTTCAAATCAAAAACTTTTTCAGCATCAAATTCTTCAAATTCTTTTGATATTTTCAAACCACTTTTTTCAATAACGTTGAAGCCTCTCCAATCTGAATCATCAACTATAAATACCTTTTCAATCATCTCTTTGGCAATTATATTCCCTTCCGGTTTTACACTTCTTAAATATTCAGTAACTAATTCCTGTTTATTCTGTTTTATCATATCAAGAAGTGATTTTATTCCTAATAAAATATCTAAAGGTTCAAAGCCAGTTAAAACACAAGGAATCTTATATTCATCAGGAAGAAATTTCCAATCATTAGCTCCTGTTATCGTTGAAACATGCCCAGGACCAATTATTCCGTTTACTTTTACTTCTCCTAATGATAATAATTTCTTAATTGCAGGTATGGTAAGCTTTAATACACTAATTACAAAGTAATTATTTATATTCCTTCTTTTGGCTTCAATAATTGAGGCGGCAATTGTTGGGGCAGTAGTTTCAAAACCTATTCCAAAAAAAACAATCTTTTTATTCTTATTTTCTTCTGCTATCTTTAAGGCATCAATGGTTGAATAAACAACTCTAATATCATAACCTTTTGCACGAAGATCATAAAGGCTATCATAACTTCCTGGAACTTTCATCATATCACCAAAAGTTGTCAAAATTACATCGGGATATCTTACAACCTTACCAGCTTTATCTATATCTGAGTTCGATGTAACACAAACTGGACAACCTGGACCACTTAACATTTTTACATTTTTGGGAACGACTTCTCTTATACCGCTTCGAAAAATGGCAACTGTATGACCACCACAAAACTCCATTAAATTAGAATTAGGATAAGCTTCTTTTCGTAATAATTTGATAATAGATTCGGCTAAATTTGAATCTCTAAATTCAGTAATAAATTTCATTCTTCCAGCGTTCCGGAGTTATTATAAAATTCATCCATTTGTTTTAATAGTTCTAGAGTTTTGTTAGCCTCATCTTCATCTATTTTTTGAATGGCATAGCCAGCATGGATAAGCACGTAATCATTGACTTCTGCTTCTGGTAAAAGCATTAAACTAATTTCGCGTTTTACATCACCTATCTCAGCAATTGCGGTTTCATTTGAAATGCTAATAATTTTTGCAGGTATAGCTAAACACATAATATTTCCTTTCTTTCAGTGGAGGTGGCGGGAGTCGAACCCGCGTCCGAAGAGAAGACCTTAAAACATACTACATACATAGTTTGTCTTTTAAGTTTCGCGATTTACGAATCCGACAAACAGGACTATAAATCGCTATCTCCGTTATTCCGTTTTACCGGCTTCACTATTCAGTAAGGAGAAGACCGAATAGCTATCCTATCTAAATCGACGCCTTCCGAAAGCCCGATAGGAGAAAGCTTTCGTCAGACGGGCTACTTAATCAATTAAGCAGCCAATGCGTAATTGTTGTTCGCATTTACTTTTTTACCGCTTTATTAACGTGCAACTCGGCAAGCACGGTATGCAGTTTTAAGCACCCTCATCCCCGTCGAAACCAGTTCACCCCCAATTTCTTAATATAATATAATCTTTTTTTGAAATAACTTCAATATACAAAAAAATATATTTTTACTCTTATTACTATTATCAATAATAATTCTTTTCTTTTCATATTCTGAATAAATTTTTAGTAGAAAATATCTCTGTTTTAAAAAAAATTTAAACTTTTGCTTAAAATATCTGTCTAACAAATTATAAATATTTTAATTGAGGTGTTATGAAAAACAAGTATCTTATATTTTTTCTCTTCCAAATACTTTTATTAATGTTTTTGCTCATTTCTTGCTCAAGTATGAAACAAATAGACAGTTTTAATCCATCAAAACCTATAAAAATTGATGGCTTAAAAGAAGATTGGGATGATAAGAGTTTCTATATTGAAGACGCAAACATGTCCTTAATGATTTCCAATGATGATCAATTCTTGTATATTTATGCTGCTACAACAGAAAAAATGCCTCTACTAACTCGTGGATTAACAATCTGGTTTGATAGTACTGGTGGTAAAGATAATTACTTTGGAATACATTTCCCGTTAGGCATGCAGGGTAAACAGCCTCAGTTTAATATGTTACCAAGCGAAACTGAAGGTAAATACCCTGATGACAATCCCCCTCAAAACAGAGATAAAATGATGAGCAATCCATTACTCGATATGGACAAATTTGAGATTTTAGGAGCAGATAAAAAAGATAAAAGAACATTTTACTTAAAAGATGATTTACCTATTAAGATCGCTATATTGGACAATCAATTTTTCATTTCTTATGAAGCAAGAATTCCTCTATATCCTTCAGAAAACTTTAAGTATGCTATTAACCCTGGTAAAAATAAAACTATCTCATTGGGTTTTGAGTTCGGAGAAATTGTGTCGAGAAAAACAAGATCAGGAAATAGAAATTTCGGGGAACCAGGGGCAGGTGGTCCTCCACCCGATGGAGGTGGATTTGGCAATCCAGGAACACCCCCAGATGGTGGTGGTTTTGGTAGACCCGGAGGTAGTCGTACTGGCAGAGGCGGAACAAGAGGTAACCAATCACCCCCAGATTCTCCGGAATCTCAAAATATAGATGTTGAAGATTTCTGGATTAAAGTAAATTTAAAATAATTTTCTAAAGCCGGTAAAACATAAACCGGCTTTTTAAATTATCTTACCGAAAAAATAACCAACCTTTTAATCATATAATTGTTTAATAATTTTAACTTATAAACTATTTTGGACATAAAACCTTTTCTAATTTTTTATATTTTAAAAAATTTAAAATCACTAAAGAATAAAAAACAAATTCCGATTATATGCGTAAGTACCATTCTTTAGGCAATTCATTGCCCCTTTAAGCACCACTAATGAACAATAAAAAATCATAAGTTCAAATTATCAAAATTTAATATTGGAGGAAAAAATGACACAAGCTATTAGTGGTACTTCACCCTATCTATCCCCTACAGATTTTTTTAAAAAGATGGATACTGATAGTGATGGCAAAGTATCAAAAAGCGAACTTCAGGCTATGCTTGAAAGTATGCAAAAAGCAAGTAACAAAAATGGTACTTTAAATGTCGATGAACTTTTCTCGAAAATAGATACTGATGGTGATGGTTCAATCTCAGAAACTGAAAACACTACTGCAATGGAAAAAATGAAAGGAAAAGGTTCACCCCCACCACCTCCCCCACCAAATGGGTCTTCTGAAATTAAATCAGGTATACAAAATCTCATATCAAGTTTAACTGAATCAGAAGATAGCGAATCTACTTCAACATTACAAAGCTTACTTGAATCATTGCAAGAAAGTGATGATGAAGAATCTACTACAAGTATTTTAGAACAAATTAGAGAAGAGTTATTATCACTTACTCAAAATAACGGCGATACTTATACCTCGGAGGGCCTTTCTACTTCAGCTTTAATTCAATCATTTATTAACGTAAAAAGGTAAAATGTATGTTGTGGCTATTAGTTAATGTGCTATTAGCCACATTTTTTATTCATAACGTAATGATTCTATAGGATCAAGATTTGCTGCTTTCCATGCCGGATATACTCCAAATCCAATTCCTACAACAGAGCATATTACTACACCAATTATAACCCAATCTATAGGAATAATACCTGGAATTTTCATAAGTGTAGCTAATATATTACCAACAATAACACCTAAAATAATTCCAATCAATCCACCAAATTCACTTAAAATTACCGCCTCTAATAAAAATTGCGAAAGGATATTACTTTTTCTTGCACCAATAGATTTTCTTATTCCAATTTCTCTTGTTCTTTCAGTAACGGATATCAACATAATGTTCATAATGCCAATTCCTGCAGCAATCAAAGCTATAAAACTAATTCCTGTTACACCAAGTCTAACATACTTTGTCAAATCATTAAATTCTCTAATAAGGCTCTCATTGGAAAAAATTTCGAAATCATTCTCAGCCCCAGGTGGAACTTTTCTGGCAGTTCTCAATATACTCGTAACTTCTTCAATACAATCTTGATAAGATTCCCGGTTTTTAGCTTGAACCATAATATTAATTGATCTTTCTTTCCCAAATTTTTCCATAAATGTTGTGATTGGGATCGCCATACTTTCGTCAACTCCACCACCACCAAAGATACCACCTTTTTCTTCAAAAACACCTATTACAGTGAATACTGCTTCTTCAACACGTATCTCTTGATCAATAGGATTGGAATAGGGGAATAATTTCTGTGCAAGTTTTTTCCCGAGTATAGCAACCTTTCTATTTAATTGAATATCTGATTCATTAAATCCACGACCAAACTCTACAATATAATCATTAGTAACTAATCCATCAACATCCTCACCCATAATACTAACATTAGGGTTTGTTTGATATTTAGCTGATTTAACAACTTTACCACCAGAAAAAGATTCTAAACCAACTCTTGCAGCTAATTGTGATTTTTCTCGAACAATTTCACCCTCTTCTATTGTGATATTTTTCCTATTTCTTAATTTTTCCCAAACACCTGGTCCCATTATTGTAGGGAATTTTTGAACCTGAAAGGTGTTAGCCCCAAGCTGAGCCATTCCATTCTCTATACTATATTGTAAAGCATTCATTGCTGTCATCACAGAAATCACTGAAAATACTCCAACCGCAATACCAAGCAGAGTAAGAACTGATCTAAGCTTATTTGATCTAACAGCATTTACTGCCATTATGAAACTTTCTTTAATTTCCATTTTTATTTCCCTCGTTATTCATACCTTAAAGCTTCAACAGGATCCAATTTTGATGCTCTCATTGCAGGCAATATTCCAGATAGCACACCAATCAATAATGATGTAAAAATTGCTATTAAAATTATCGAAAGTGGCATAGCTGTCGGTAATATTTGATTTACAATTAAACTAATAGGGAAAGCAATTAACAAACCAATTAGACCACCTAAAAGACTTATTGCGGCAGATTCTATTAAAAATTGTAATAGTATTGTTCTTCTTCTTGCACCTAGAGCTTTGCGTATACCAATTTCTTTCGTTCTTTCGGTTACAGATACAAACATTACATTCATAATTCCAATACTACCCACAAAAAGCGATAAACCAGTAATAAACAATCCAACAATTGATATTACCATATTTATAGTTTCAAATGTTTTGGTGAAAGCTTCCTGTTGATTGATAGCAAAATCATCTTCTTTACCTGGAGGTAACCTTCTAATTTTTCTCATCAACCCTCTTACTTCTTCTTTTGCTTCATCAATTTTATTTTTATCACCAATTTTTACAATTATCTGAACGCTTCTTCTATTCCCAAAAATCTTAACAAATTGTTTCATTGGTATAATAATTCTAGAATCAAGGCTAAATAATCCAAGCATACTACCTTGTTTTTCTAATACCCCAACAACTTTAAAGTTATAACCGTTAGCTTTAACATATTTCCCTATAGGATCTTCTTTAGGAAACAATCCATCAGCTACATCTTTACCTAACACACAAACTGGTCTACCACCATCTGACTCAAATGTATTGAAGAATCTTCCAGTTTCAGGATATGCTCCTAAAGTCTTAACATAATTCTCGTCACTACCAATAATAATTACATTTGTCATAATATTATCTCTGTACTTTATACCTTTCCCACTTCCGACACCAGCACCATAAGATACAGCTTCAACTCCTTTCATTTGTCTTTGAAAATTAAGTGCATCCTGATAATAAATATCTTTTCTATTCCTATACTTCCACCAATCATCACCTGCAAACCAGGGCCATTTTTGTATATATAAAACGTCTGCCCCAATTTTTGATATACTTGTATTAAAAGCTCTATCTAAACCTTCAATTGCAGTACCCATAAGAGTAACTGAAACAATTCCAATTACTATTCCAAGCGTTGTAAGAGCAGACCTCATTTTATTAGCCATTACCGCCTTATAAGCAATGGCCAAACCTTCTTTTAATTCGTGAATATAGTGCATTTAAAACCTAATTTTTGATTTAAGAATTATTTTATTCTTTGATCATTCTCAATAACTCCATCTCGAAGTCTGATTATTCTATGAGCATGTTCGGCAATATACTCTTCATGAGTTACTAAAATTATTGTGTTTCCGGCTTCATGTAATTTCTGAAAAAGTGACATTATTTCATCACCAGTTTTTGAATCAAGGTTTCCAGTAGGCTCATCAGCAAGTATAATTGAAGGTTTGTTGACCAGGGCTCTTGCTATAGCTACTCTTTGTCTTTGGCCTCCTGAAAGTTCATTCGGTTTATGAAAAATTCTATCTCCCAGGCCTACTTTTTCAAGTGCCTCAGTAGCTAATTTCTTTCTTTCATGAGCATGGACTCCAGCATAAATCAATGGAAGTTCAACATTATGTAAAGCATTTGACCTTGGTAATAAATTAAAAGTCTGAAATACAAAACCAATCTCTTTATTTCTTATCCTTGCAAGTTCATTATCAGACATCTCGCTTACATTTATATTGTTTAATTCATATAAACCAGATGTTGGTGTATCAAGGCAACCAATCATATTCATTAAAGTTGATTTACCAGAACCTGAAGGGCCCATGATTGCTACATATTCATTCTTCTCAACCTCAAGATCTACACCCCGCAATGCATGAACCTCTTCTAAACCTACCTGATAAATCTTTGTCATTTTTTTTATATTTATTATTGGCATAACTTTTATTCCTATTTAAAAGATGAATGATGATTATTGTTTCTTAAAGTTTTCAACAGTAACCATTTTTCCATCTTCAAGCTCTCGGTTTATAGCTCTATAGCTTCCCGAAACAACTTCTTCATCACCCTTTAAACCATCAATAATCTCAATATATTTATCGTCACTTATTCCAGTTTTTACATTAACCATTTTAGCTTTTCCATCTTTTACTATGAAAACAACTTCCTGTACTTTTTCTTGTTCTTTTTTATCTTTTTGCTGATTTGCAGATTGAACATTAGCCTCAGGGCCACTCATCTGGGCTTCAAACTTTTTGGGTGCTCTTGTAGTAACACTCTGAATTGGCACTGAAAGAACATTTACCTTTGTTTCTGTTTCAATATCTGCAGTACAAGACATTCCAGGTCTAAATTTTACATCTTTATCTAATATTCTTATTTTTACTTCAAAGTTAACAACTTCTTCTTGTGTGCCTAAACCCTTTGTTTTTGCAGAATTTCCAATTTCATATACTACACCTGTAAACTTCTTATTTGGAAAAGCATCTACCTCTATTCTCGCTGTATCACCAATAGAAATAAGCACCACATCATTCTCACCAACTTCAACCCTAGCTTCCATACTATTTAAATCTGATACTGTCATTATAGCAGTACCGGAACTGAACCCTGTTCCATAAACTCTCTCACCTACATGTGAGTTCAGAGCACTAATTGTTCCATCCATAGGTGATAGTATGGTTGTTTTCTCTAATGAAGTTTTAACTTCACTTAAAGCTGCTATAGCTGTTTCAACATTATGTTTTGAAGCTTCATACTGAGCTTTTTGTGATTCATAAGCAGCTTTTGCTGATTCATAATCAGAAATTGATATTAAATTTTTCTTGAATAATTCTTCCTGTCTTTTAAAATCAGATTCCATTTTCTGTAAATTCGCCTTCTGAATCTGCAATTGTGCTTTAGCTGCATTCACAGATGCTGTCTGTCTTTCTAATTGAGCTAAATAAGCATCGGGCTTAATCTTAACTAATAAATCCCCTTTTTTAACCACCTGGCCTTCTTTTACTGGAAGACTTACAATTTCTCCACTTACTTCAGGATTAATTGTAACTGAAACTTCAGCTTGAATTTTACCAGAAGCAGTAACAATTTGAGTTATTGTCCTTTTTTGAACTTTTTCAGTTTGAACTGGTATGATCTCTTCTTTTTTACCCCCAAAAATAACTACAAGAATTAAAACAAGCAGTAGTAAACCAATACTTGAAAAAATTATTACTTTCTTTTTGGATTTTTTCTTAGCCACTTTCCGATACTCCTTAATTTATATATTTATTTATAATTATATCTTATTCCGATATTGTACCTAATGCATATTCAGTTTGTTTAACAGCAGCAAGATATTGATATGTTGCATTTATCATTGATACTTCAGCACTATTATAATTATTTGTAGCATATAACAAATCAAGTAATGTGCTTGAACCAAGATTATACTTCTCTTGAATTATATCCATATTTTCTTTTTGAAATTTAACATTTCTCTTAGCTGCTATGTATGACTTATAGGCGGCATCAAGATCCAATATTGCTTTCTTTATTTCAACCTGTATGGTTCTTTCGTTTTCTCTCTTCATTATTTCAGCATTCTTTAAATTTACTTTTGCTTGTTCTATAGAATTATCTGTCTGGAATCGGGAAAATATCGGAAAACTAATGTTTATTCCATAAGACCACGATTTATTATCAGTTATCTTGTTTATCTCATTTGCGTTTAGACCGTAAGAAATACTAGCTCCTATTGTTGGGAATAATCCACTTCGAGAAATGTTTAAGGAGTATTCCGCAACATTTAAGTTCTCAACAGTACTTTTATAATCAGGTCTATATTCAACTGCTTTTTTAAATAAAGAATTATAATCACTCAATTGACTTTTTAGTTTTTCGTAATCAGTAGAATCAATTTCTGTTTTCACAGCTGGATCTTCAAAATCGTAATTCTGTAAAGTATTTAATGCTAAGTATGCTACCAGATCTGATTTTGCTTTATCAAAATCATTTTCTGCTTGTATTAGAGCAAGCTCATCACTTGCTACCTGTGCCTGTTGTTGATATACATTAGCTCTTGAAACTGCACCTAATTTCTCTGATTCAACCATTTTATCAAGTTGACCTTTGCTATAAGCAAGAACCTCTTGCTTTTGTTTGTATATTTTTTGTGTCCTCAAAACATTAAAGTAATAATTGTAAACCTGTAAAATTATTGTTTGCTCTGTTCTTTTTAAATCATAATCACTTGAAAGTACACTTGATTGAGCACTGTTTAATCTATTTATATTCGAGAAACCGTCAAATATAGTGATGCTCGAAGAAATTGATGTGCTATAACTATTTGATGTAACTTTCCCCGAGATTGGGATTTTTATTGGCACACCACCAACTATTTGTTCAGTTTCTTGTTTATACTCACGGCTTGAACCATTCCAATTACCATTTATATTCAGGTTTGGTAAAAAAGTACCTATGGCTGCTTTTACATTGCTTTCTTGTAATTCTATATTATTACGTGCCTGCAAAATTCTGTAATTATTATTTAAAGCAATATTGACGCACTCTTTTAAAGAAAGTACTTTCCCACCCTGTAAAAAAGAAAAGCTATTCTGAGTTAATAACAAAACTGTAAACAAAACAAAAACAACTGTTTTTTTCATCTTTTAACTCCTTGTTTAAGTGTTTCATCCTGAAACTAAATTACTATACGAAAAAAAAATAAAAATGTTTCAGTTTTTATTGTTAATTGTTAATTTTTTATACTCATTATCTAAAAATGCCAGTGCTTCTTCCCTTTTATTTGGTATTATACCATCAAGAATAGCATCAGTTAAAGCATTTTTTAATTTACCAACCATTGGACCCGGATTCAAATTATATAATTGCATAATTTCATCACCTTTTATAGGTGGCTGGAAATTTCTAATTTTGTCTTTTTCTTCGACTTCAATTATTCTTCGTTTTACAAACTCATAATTATTTCTATATTTTTCTACCTTTAAAAGATTTTGAGAAGTAATATCAGCTTCACATAAAAGCATTAAATCATCTATATCATCACCAGCTTCAAAAATAAGTCTTCTTATTGCCGAATCAGTAACAGTCTCATCAACTAGAGCAATAGGTCTTAAATGTAGCCTTACTAACTTTCTTACATATTCAACCTTATCTAAGGGCAACCTCATTTTCTTAAAAATTGGCTCAATCATTCTTGCACCAAGCTCTTCATGTCCATAGAAAGTCCAACCAGTATCTTTATCAAAATGCCTTGATTTAGGTTTACCAATATCGTGTAAAAGCCCAGCTAATCTTAACCACACATTTTCAGTTTTATTTGCAATATTTTCTAAAACTTTCAACGAATGATAAAAAATATTTTTATGATGATATTGTTTTCCGGTTTCGGGATCATTATAAAAATTAGTTATGCCAAGCTCATGTAGTTCAGGAAATATATTTTTTAATAAATTAGTTTCATATAGTAAAGTAAAACCTTTTGAAGGATTTTTACTCTTTAATATTTTCACTAGTTCGTCGGTTATCCTTTCCTGAGTAATAATTTTTATTCTATCAGAAGATGCTTTTATCCCTTCTAAAGTCTCTGGATAAATTTCAAAATCAAGAGTAGAAGCAAATCTTATAGCCCTTATCATTCTTAATGGGTCATCACTAAAAGTTTTTTCGGGTTCAAGTGGGGTTCTGATAGTTTTACTTGATAAATCCGATAAACCATTAAATTTATCAATTAGATTACCATAAGTAGATTTATTTATAGAAATCGCCAAAGCATTTATAGTAAAATCTCGTCTTGAGAGATCATCATCTAATGAACCTGGTGACACAATTGGGTTCCTGGAATTTGACCTATAACTCTCTTTTCGAGCACCTACAAATTCTATTTTAACATCATCTAATACAAGAAGGGCTGTGCCAAACCTCTCATATACCGTAATATCTTTTTTAAAATATTTTGCAACTAATTTTGCAAATTCTGTTCCTTTTCCCACAACTAGAATATCAATATCCTTACATTCTTTTTCTAATAATATATCTCTTACATAACCACCAACTACAAAGACTATGTAATTATTATTGTCAGCAATTTCACCAATCTGTTTTAATATATTATTGTTTAATTCTATCTTCATTTGACAAGATTAAAAGGAAAAAGTTTAAAGAGATGGATAACCTTTATAATATTTTTTGTTTTTCAATTTGTTCTAAGATCATTTCTGCAACTTCGAGAGCATGCAACCCATCTTGTGCACTTACAACAGGGGGCTTATCTTTTAAAACCGAATCAATAAACAATTCTAATTCATATTTTAAAGCATTTACTTCTTTAATTTCTGGTTGTTCATATACGATATTTCTTTTGACTTTACCTTTTTCAATTTGACCTAAATTAACAGCCAAATCATTAGATTTTTCGTTTTCATCAGCCAATCTAAATATTTCAGAAAACCCCTGCTGAAAATCAATAGATATGTATGCGTCTTTTTGAAATATTCTCATCTTTCGCATTTTCTTCTGAGAAATTCTACTTGCTGTTACATTAGCTACTACGCCGCTTTTAAAAGTAATTCTTGCATTTGCGATATCAACACTATCAGAAATTATGGCAACACCATTGGCTTCTACTCTATCAACCTGACTTTTAACTAAACTTAAAATTAAGTCAATGTCATGAATCATTAAATCAAGAACTACTGCTACATCAACACCTCTTGGTTTAAATTGATCCAATCTATGAGACTCTATAAATAAAGGTTGAAGATTATAACTCTCAAGGGATAATATTGCAGGATTGAATCTTTCAATATGTCCAATCTGAATTTTTAAATTATTTTTCTCACTTATACTAATTAACTCTTTAGCCTGTGGTATAGTTTCTGTAAATGGTTTTTCAATAAATACATGTTTCCCTTTTTCAAGAGCTATCTTAGCTACACTATAATGTAAATTTGTAGGTGTTACTATACTAAGAGCTTCTACATCTTCTAACAAAGATTCTAAACTATTATATGCTCTAACATTATATTCATCAGATATCTTTCTTGCTTTTTCAAGATCAATATCATAAA
The DNA here is from genome assembly GCA_036567745.1 of Ignavibacteria bacterium. GTDB lineage: Bacteria > Bacteroidota > Ignavibacteria > DATCTW01 > DATCTW01 > DATCTW01. The sequence goes on from DATCTW010000018.1 coordinate 100,588, forward strand.
AACCAATTAAATTTGCTGTTTTAATCTCATTTAATAGTTTTAAATGAAAAGTTCCTAAATGTCCTACACCCGCAAGACCAATTCTTAATTTTTTATCCATTTTTAACCTTTTCTATAAAGTTTTTTAATTTAAATACATTATTAAAAAAAAGCAATTCAATATATTATCAATTTAACTCATTATTTCTGAATATATATATTGACCTTAAGTTAAAAAATAGTATATTCACTTATAGAGATATTTTAATTGCAGGTCACTTTAATTGTGATAAGTTATAAAAATAAGCAATTCTGTTCATTTTTTATTTTTTTTAAATGAACCATTCTCTATAAAAATCATCTACCTATTTTGAGACCTGATAAAAATCTTAAATTTTAAAATATTATTAGTGGAGAAATTATGAGAATTGTATTTATAATTCTTTTATCAAGTCTTTTCTATTCAATAAGTCTACCTGCAAATAATATTGAAAATTACGACAATCTAAGTTGTTTTTTAAGTAAAAATTTTGAAGAGATACTATCATCAATCGAGAGTGACTCTGTAATAATTTTTACAAATGGTGTTATCTACATTAATGCAGATAAAAAAGTCGAGAATTTATTAGTTGTTAAAGGAAGTGTAGCAGATTATAATGTAAACTTGTCAAATTATCCTGGAGCAAAGATCATTGATCTTAAAGGAGCTGTCGCTTATCCGGGTTTTAATGATAGCCACGTTCACCTTATGGAAACAAGTCCTTTTATTGTATTGGGTATAGATATGAAAAATTGTCTTACTTCTTCTGATATTATAAACTCTTTGGCATCTAATGTTTCGAAAATTAAAGATGGCGAACTGATGATTGGAGTTGGGTTTTCATTAGAAAATTATGACAACTGGTCTGTTGATGACTTAAGAAAAATCGACAGTATTACTGGGAACAGGCTTGTTTTTTTGGGTGATAAACTGGGACACAATGTAATAGTAAACTCTGCCACAATGAATTATTGTAATGTTACTTCTCAATCTGAGGTACCGATGGGTGGAATTCTTGGCGGTAAAAACACTGGAAAATTAACAGGGATGTTCAGGGAGTCTGCAATGACTCTTGTAGGGAATAAGATATTTCAATTAATTAATAAAGATCTAATAAAAAATACATCCTTACAAATGTTTAAAACCTGGGCTTCTTTTGGATACACTGGTATTGTTGATTTAATGGGTGCTGCAGCAGGTAGAATATTACATCCTGAAATAGCAATGGAGCTTGAAAATGAAGGTAAATTACCCATCAGAATTCATTATTGTTATACTATTTTCGATCTTAACGAAATTGACTCTGCTGTTAAATATAAAGATATTAATTCTGATATGGTTAGATTTGTTGGTTGCAAACTTTTTGTAGATGGCGCATATGCTGCAGGACAAGCTTGGACAAGTTGGGTAAATATGAAAGGTAACAATGGTTTATATTATGTTTTTCCAACTGATTCATTTGGAATAAAATATAATCTAAACAGAATTGTAGAAAAACTTGAAGAAAAGGGATTAAACTGTCATTATCACATTCAGGGTGATCAGGGAATTGAGAATCTATTAAATGCTTTAGATAATGTTGTGGCAAAAAAAGGAAGACTTGATTGTAAGCATACAATAATTCATTCCGCCTTTATTACAAAATCACAAATGCAAAGAAATGTAAATTTCAAAGGAGCAGTTGTTATGACAACACAACCCGGTTTTTGGGAGGTGGAAGATAACCTTGAATATTATTATGGAGAACACTTCTATACAGCATATCCAGTAAAAGATATCATTGATGAAGGAATTATAGTAGGAATGAGTACCGATTTTACTGTTTCTCTTATAAGTTACTGCCCCGCTAGCAAAGTAATTGGAGTAGCTGTAACAGGCGGAGGTAAACCTGAAAATCATAAACCTTTGACTGTAAGAGATATGATTTATGGTTTTACCTACGGAAGCAATGCAACAACAACAAGTAAAGATCTAGGTTTATTAGAACGTGGATATAAAGCCGATTTAGTTGTTTATGATAAAGATTTTTATTCAATTCCACCAGATCAAATTAATAATACCAATCCAAAAGTAAAATCGATCTGGATTTCAGGTAAAAAAACCTATGAACTACCCGAAAATCCTTCTACCTCGGTCAAATATTCTGATTTTATTCCATTAAATATAAAACTTTTCTCAAATTATCCGAATCCATTTAACTCTACAACAAAAATCAGATGGCAATCATCTTCAGAAGGTCATACAAAACTTGAGATCTTCGATGTGCTTGGTAGAAAAGTAAAAACATTAGTTGACGAGAAAAAAATAGCGGGTGATTACATTGTTAATTTTGAAACAAAAGAATTACCCTCAGGAATCTACTTTTATCAATTAAAAGTAGAAAATTTTATAATTATACAGAAGATGGTATTACTTAAATAAAACTTCTTTTTGTATATAGTTCACTGTTTCAGTTATTCTGCTGAAAATCGAGAGTAATCTTTAATAAACAGACATTTATAAAATTTTGAATTTTTTAAGTCTTCTGTAAATAATTATTCCTGTTCTTAACTCCTGTACTTTTCTTAATTGTCGTTAAATAAATATCAGCAATTTTACAATCCCTCGTCTTAGAATACTCAATATCACTATTTAATCAAATATTTTTTCTTTGCCTTTTAAAATTTTTCGTCATCTTTTAAAACATTTTTTAAAAAAAATATTCCTGCTTTCACAGTTTTATCAATTCTTTTCGCTAAATTGAAACTATTTTATATAAAACTCTACTCTCCTATAGCTGCACCACTTCTTCTTACATCACTTACACCAATAAGTTTTCTATTCTTATCATCATACATTATTGATTGAACTGCGCCAAAATAAGCTTTATATTCTGTATGAGATTTAAATTCATACCCCATATTTGATAGAAAATCGACGGTATTCTTTGAAAAACGATTTTCTACTTCAATCTCAGGTTGATAATAAGTGCTAAATATTCTTGGATAGTCCATTGCATTTTTCAATTCCATATTAAAATCTAATACATTAACAAGAATTTGTGTAATTGTAGAAAGAATTAAATCACCACCTGGAGTTCCTGTTGCCAAAAAAGGTTTATCTCCTTTCATTACTATAGTTGGGACTAAACTTGTTACTACCCTTTTATGAGGTTTTAGACTGTTAGGATGGTTTTCATCGGGATTAAAGTTTTGCATCTCATTATTAAGATGAAATCCACAACCTTCTACTGTATGAGATGTACCAAAAAGACTACTTAGGGTTATAGTTAAAGTTACTGTATTACCTTCGATATCCATTACAGTTAGATGAGTTGTATTTTTATCACCTATTACACCAATTTTTATATCTTTGGTATCAGTCGGTTTTGATAGATTGATTTCTTTAAATCTCTGAAAAGCAAAATCCTTTGAAATAATTTTGTTTACAGGCACATTATAAAATTCAGGATCGGCGTTAAAGGTTGCTTCATCAATAAACATTCTTTTAAAAACCTCAGAAAGTATATGAATAGAATACTCATTATAATCCCTACAGAAAGATAGATTAAAAAAGCTTAACATATTTAGAGCTTCAATCAGATGCATACCTCCACAAGGTGGTGGAGTAGTTACAATCTTATATCCTTTATACTCTCCAATTAAAGGTTCTCTAATAATTGGTTTATATGATAATAAATCTTCTTTGGTAATAAACCCTCCATTTTTTTTAGAATCCTTTACAATTTTGTCAGCAATTTTTCCTTTATAGAATGCTTCTGCTCCATTATCTCTTATTTCAATTAAGGTTTTTCCATAGTCTTTATTTATTACCTTATCTCCTCTTTTTAATGGTTCCCCGTTTGGATAATAAATTTTTTTCGAATATTCATCATTATCTAAAAATTTTTTATAAGTTATCAAATTTAAAGCTAAAGAACTATCAACTTCAAAACCATTTAACGCATAATCTATTGCAGGTTGTATTACCTTTTTTCTATCAATTTTACCAAATTTTTCTAAAGCTAATTCAAGTCCAGCTACAGCCCCCGGTACTGAGGCACCTTTAATTGTTCTGCTCCACGAAGAAAGATCTTTAAAATTAAGATTATCATAATTAGCTAATTTAGGAGCTATTGCTTTAAAATCAATAACTACAAATTTTTTTTCTTTAGATTGATATATTATCATCATACCCTCACCACCAATACCAGAACCATAAGGTTCAACAACTCCAAGAGCATATGCTGTAGCAACTGCTACATCAACCACATTACCACCCTCATGAAATACCTTTAAACCAGCTTTTGCTGCCAACGGATGCGCACAGATCATTATCTTTTCACCATAACTTACTTTCTGAGAAAATATTAAACCTGTAAAGAGAAAAAATATAGTAAATAAGTATATTATTTTTCTTTTCATAATTAACTCCATAATTTTTCTCAAATATAATATTTTTTTTGTAATTAATAAATAATTAAGTGATGTGATTTATTTGACAATCAAGCAATTTTTTTTTATTTTTAGTTAAATTTGAAAATACTATGTCTAATTTATTACAAGTTAAAAATATTTCAAAATCGTTTGGTGTTATAAAAGCTGTATCAAATGTTTCATTTACTCTAAATGAAGGTGAAGTAATTGCAATTGTAGGAGAAAATGGAGCAGGCAAATCCACTCTTATTAAAATTCTTTCTGGTGTAATCAAAAAAGATACTGGTGAAATTTTTCTTAACAATGAACCAGTAGAATTTAACCACCCTAAAGAGGCTTTGGAGTCCGGTATAAGTACAGTATATCAGGAATTAAGTTTGTGCCCAAATTTAACCGTAGCAGAAAATATATTTGTAAATAGAGAACCATCAATTTATGGCATAATTAATAAAAAAGAGCTTTACAAAAAAACAGAAAAAATACTCAAAGAATTAGATATTGATATTCAACCAAATGAATTAATTTGCAATCTTAACTTAGCAAAAAAACAACTAGTTGAAATTATTAAAGCATTCTCTATAAATGCAAAAATTATAATACTTGATGAACCTACTTCTGCTCTTGAAATAAGCGAGGTTAAAAAATTATTCGAACTTATTAAGAAATTGAAGGATCAAAATAAAGGAATAATATTTATCTCTCATAAAATGGAAGAAATATTTACTATTTCAGATAATATAATTATTCTAAGAGACGGTGTTTTAGTAAATACTTTGAAAACATCGAGTACAAACCAAAATGAAGTAATAAGTCAAATGGTTGGTAGATCACTAAACCAATTATACCCCGAAAAAAATCTTAACTTTGGTAAACAATTATTTAGAATCGAAAATTTTAGTGCAAAAGGTAAATTTGAAAACATATCGCTTACTCTTTTTCAAAATGAGATTTTAGGTTTAGCTGGTTTAAGTGGTGCTGGTAGAACAGAATTAATGCAAGCTGTTTTCGGATATATAAAAAAGGATTCGGGAAAGATATTCATAGAGAACAAAGAAGTTGAAATCTTATCACCAAAAGATGCCTTAAACAAAGGAATTGCTTATTCACCGGAAGATAGAAAAGAAAAGGGCTTATTTCTCTATCATAGCATAAAAAATAATATCGTAGCAGCTTCATTAAAAAAATGTAGCAATTCTTTTCTAATGAATTTCGATAAAGAAATAGAATTGTCAACTGAAATGATTAAAAAATTATTGGTAAAAACAAATAATATTTTTAATCCTGTTATGTCTTTAAGTGGTGGTAATCAACAAAAAGTTTTGCTATCAAAATATTTACTTACTAAACCTAAAATCTTTATTGTTGATGAGCCTACAAGAGGCATTGATATTAGCTCAAAAGCTGAGATTCATAAACTACTACGAGATTATGCAAATGCTGGTAATGGAATTATTGTAATATCTTCTGATTTAATGGAAATTATTGGTTTATGCGATAGAGTTTTAGTATTTCACGAAGGTAAAATTAATGGTGAACTGAAAGATAATATTTCTGAACAATCTATAATGAACCTAATTTTTAACAATAGAAACTAAAAAAATGATTAAGAAATTAATCCGAATAAGAGAGTTTGTAATTTTATTAGCTGTTATCATAACAGCACTAATTTTCTATCTAATACAACCCGGCTCAACAAATAGATTTCTAACTTTATCAAACCTTGAAGCTATTCTTTTAGGTGCTTCTTTAGATGGATTAATTGCTATAGGAATGACTTTTGTTATTATTACTGGAGGTTTTGATCTTTCTGTTGGTTCTACTTTTGCTTTCGGGGGTTTAATTACCGGACAATTTTTATTAATGGATTACCCAATTTTTATAGCGATAATTGCAGGAATAATTTCAGGTGCATTAGTCGGTTATATAAATGGAATATTGATAACAAAAGTAAAAGTAAATCCATTTGTAACAACATTAGGCACAATGACAATTCTGCGGGGAATAGTATTACTAGCTACTCAAGGGAATCCCCTTACAGGCTTCCCTCCTGAATTTGCTGAACTAGGACAGGGTAAATTATTTGGAATATTTTATCCAATAATTATTTTAGTCTTCTCATTAATATTAGCTGATTTTTTATTACGAAAATCTAGATTTCTAAGACAAACATATTATATTGGTGGAAATGAAGAAGCCGCAAGGCTCTCTGGTATAAATGTCGAGAATGTAAAAATATGGACTTATATTATCACTGGTATGTTGGCTGCTTTTGCAGGCATTATTTCAACTTCAAAAACTGGTTCTACTTCACCTATTGCAGGAACGGGTGCAGAGTTGCGTATTATTGCAGCTGTAATTATTGGTGGTGCATCCTTAAGTGGAGGGTCTGGTACTATTTTTGGTACTTTTTTAGGTCTAATGCTTACTGGTTTAATTACTAATGGTTTAGGTTTTTTAAGGATATCTTTCTATGCTGAAGGTATTGTTTCGGGTACTATACTAATAATTGCAGTAATGTTAGATCAGTTAACAAAAGAACGTTTTCAAACTTTTATAAAATTTTTAACAACAACTAAATCAAAAAAAATGGAAAGATTATTAAATATTATTTTAGCTTTGGGAATTATTCTACTTATTATTTTCAGACCATGGGGCACCAGCTCTCAGAAATCTGATAATGTTACTTCAAAATCTGATGAAGAATACGTTTTTATTGGAGTATCAGTCGGAACTCCATATTGGCTTGATGCAAAAATGGGTCTTGAAGACAAAGGAGCAATCCTTGGTGTAAAAACTGATTTTAGAGGACCCGCTGGTAATGATCCTAATCAACAAGTAAAAGAGTTTGAATCTGTACTTGCAAGAAAACCAGCTGGAATAATAATAGCACCTGCAAGTGATGCATTGAACCCTTCAATTAATAGAGCTGTAGAAAACGGTATACCTGTAGTATGTGTAGATACAGATGCCCCAAATAGTAAAAGATATTGCTATATTGGTACTGATAATTATAATGCCGGATTTCAAACAGGCGAAATGCTCGCTAAGGCAATTGGTGGGAAAGGGAAAGTAGCTTTATTAACTATACCCGGGCAATCAAATCTTGAAACCAGAATAAAGGGTTGTAAAGATGCTCTTTCAAAATATCCCGAAATTGAAATAGTCAAAATTGCAAATGATATGGCTCTTGCTACAGAAGCAGAAAAAGTTTCTCGTTCTATCCTTCAAGCATATCCAGATTTAGCAGGTTTTGGTTGTGTTGATGCTTCAGGTGGTGAAGGCGCAGCTGTTGTAGTCAAAGAACTAAATAAAGTCGGAAAAGTAAAAATTATTGCAATGGATAGAAATGAGGCAACTCTTGATTTTATTGAACAAGGAGTGATAGAAGCATCTATTGCTCAAAGAACATACACAATGGCATTTATTGCAGTTCAGCTTTTGCATGACTTACATCACAATCTAATAAAACTTGTTAATAATTGGCAAGAAGCAGGTATTCATCCTTTACCACAAAACATCGATACAGGAACAATAAAAATTGATAAGTCAAATGTAAAATCATTCAGGAAAAAAAATATTAAGTAAAAAATTATTATTACTAAATATATATTTTAGCAATATAAAAATTACTTTTGAAGTTCTAGTCGAATGTTAATATTCCATTTTTGTACTAAAACATTCTCACCTTGAAACTTTTCAAAATCTTTTTCGTATCTTTTATTGAACCGGTTGGTAATAATTAATGGAAAAAAAAATTATTAATTTATATAAGATACGATTATGAAAAAGTTAAAAGCAATTGTCATTTATGACAGTAAAAATGGAGTTACAAAAAAATATGGTGAGGAAATTAGCGAATTCCTCAGAAAAAAAGATTTTGATGCTAAAGCAGTTTCCATAAACAATTGCAGTTATGAAGATATATTAGAATCTGATTATGTATTACTTGGTTCCTGGACTAATGGATTCTTTTTATTTGGACAGCATCCAAATGATTTATGGGTTAACTTTGTTAAAACTTTACCAAATATAAAAGATAAAAAAATCGGTTTATTCGCCACATATAAAATTAGCACTGGAAGTATATTTAAGAAAATGAAGAAACATTTAGGATTTAACGATGAAGAAAATATACTTGAACTTAAATCCAGAGATGGGAGTTTACAAGTTTCAGCAAAGCTAATGATAAATGATTTTTTAAAAACATAAAATAGAATACTATTTGCTATTATACAATTTTTTTAGACAATTAGAGCATATTCTTGATGTTGGGGATTTTTCAAGCTCTTCGGGTGAAATACGCTCCTTACACATTACACAAATTCCGTAAGTTCCTTCTTTTATTCTATTCAATGCACTACACAAATCAACCAAATAACCATCCCCTTTGTAAGCAAGAGAATATTCTATATCTTTTTCTATGCTGTCAAAAGAAATATTATCAGATTGCAGGGAAAATCTTTTCTCTAAATTAATTGGGTCGATACCATCATAGGTACCATACACATCCTTCAGGAGAGTTGCGATACGCTTCAGGATGATACATTGAAAATGATTGATATCCCATCGAAGCATAGCTACTCCTTATTTATTAATTATAATTTAATTTATTTTGAATTTTTGTCAATATAATACAGAATATGTAAGAGTACAAAAAAATATAACCTTAAAAAGATTTATTTTTAATTTGACTATTCAAATTATTAATATTATATTAATTATTGGTTTATTTTAAAAATTCGGCATGTTAAATTCTCAATATCTTGAAAGAATAAAGAAAAAATATTATTTTTTTTATCTTAATGGAATAGACACTTCTAACAAAATTCTAAATGATTTTTTAGTTTATAATTCTTTTCAATCTTCCTTAATTCATGGTTGTGAGTTTAATTATCAGGAAGCATATAATTATCTGACTAATGGATATACTTCAACAAATAAAGAACTATTCGATTATATAATTTTAAGTAATATTTACAACTCTCAAAAATGGTTTTATTCGTTATTTAATAACAATTTTGATTTAGATATTGAAACAATTATTAACCTGAATAGTCATCTTTTAATAGGCATTGAGTATAGAATAAAAGAAGTAGCTGGTTATAAAATAAAGAAAAAAATAATAAAGGGGAAACTTAAAAACGGTAATAACCCATTAAATTATTATTTTCTAAAAGAAGAAAACTTATCTAATTATAATTTATTTAATTCATTAAGAGTTATGCTTGAAAATATTCACTATTCAAGTAATATAACTTTACCAGATATTGTAGATTTTTATATCTCTTTCCTAAGCTTATCTCCATTCGATATGGCGAACGGAAGAACATTAAGAATAATTATAAATTATCTTTTTTTTAAAGCGAATCTTCCTTTCATTTCTTTTAAAAAAGAAGATAAAGATTTTTATATAAATGCCATAAAAGAATATAATAATGGTAATAAAAGTTTACTCATTAATCTTTTTGAAAATTACTTAGAAAATAATTCTATTTTATCATTTAGTATTTACTCAAATACCGATAATTATCAAATAATAAATGAACATATTCCTTAAAAATAATTGGTAAAAAATATGAATATAAACATTAATTCAAAAAGCTTTTCAAAAAAATATTTACAAAAAAGTGGTGAATTTATTTTACAAAATATTGATAATATGCCAGAAAAAATATTAGTTTCTGGTAAAGAGTTATTTCCCGCGAAATCAAAAATTAAATCAAAACTTGAGGATAATGAATTTTTATTTGATAAATCAAGGAAAATTGTTATATTCAAAATACCAAATATTTATGATAGATTAAATATCAAAATAATAAATGAAACCAATCAAAATTAGAAAAGAATCTGAAAATATAATTCTTATTATTTGGGATAGTGGAAAAGAAACAAGATTTACTTTAAAACAGCTACGTGATGAATGCCCTTGTGCAACTTGCAAAGGAGAAACTATCCTTTTCAAAACATATACTCCTAATAAATCAGATATAGAATTGCCAGGCAAATATGAATTAAAATCTATAGTACCTATCGGTAATTATGCTATTCAATTAATTTGGGGAGATGGTCACGATACCGGTTTATACAGCTGGGAGTATTTGCTTTCACTCACAGAAACATAATTTTATAAAAGATGGCTCTTGTTTTAACAAATTCACAAAAAGAGATTTTCTTAGATCCCGTTCAAAGGTTATTTTCCAAAGTAAATCATAAACAATCTAATGAACTAATTATAATTGTACCCACCAATAGAATAGTTCGTAACTTAAAACACTCTATAATTAAAAACTCAAATACTGCTATTCCAAATTTACAAATTTATACTCTAGAACTTATAATGAGAAAAATCTACTCTACTTTTGGTATACATTATTTTGAACTCGAACCAGATATGCAGTCAATATTAGTCGAGGAATCAATAATTAAGTTATTAAAAGAGAACTCCCTGTTTTTCTTCAAATCTAGACCCGACGGAAAATTACCAAAAGGCACATTTGATAAGATTTTTAACCTCATTAGAGAATTTAGAGAAAATGGAATATATCCAGAAGATTTAGAAAAAGATATTGAAATAATTGATAAAAATGAAATTGAAAAGACAACCGACATAATAAAAATATATAAAGAATATAACAGAAGAATATACAACCGATTTGTAGATAAAGGAGAAATATACAAAATAATTAATGAAAAGTTTGTTTATCCGTTAAGTAATGATTATTTTAGAATAGCTTTCCCTGATGCGAATGAGCTTTTTATTTATGGATTCAATGAGTTTACAAAAATCGAATCAAATTTTCTTATTGAATTAACAAGAATTAAAAATCTGGATGTAATTCTAAGTATCGATTATAATTTTAATAACCTATATTTATTTGGAATACTTAAGAAAAATGTTGATAGCTTTTATAATGCTGGTTTAAAAGAATACACTTTCCTAAAAGATCAACCTGAAGTTTTGAAAGATTTTATTGAAAAAAACCTATTCAACAGAGCAAACAAAGTACAAAAAAGGGATTTTTCAGAATTCATTTCTATTGTTTCAGCTAAAGATAGAATCACAGAAGTTGAAAATATATTTAAAACCATTAAAAGCATAATAAGAAAAAATCCAGAGCAGGATTTGAATAATATTTGTATAGCAACATATTCAACAGAAAAATATACTGATCTATTCAGAGAATATTCTGAAAAATATGGTATACCAGTTAATTTAACTGATAGATATGTTCTTAATAGATCCCCTTTAATTTCTTCAATAATTTCTTTTTTACAAATTCCGGTAAATAATTATAGGAAAAAAGAAGTTTTCCGTGCTCTTTTAAGCCCATATTTAATATTTAATAATAAAAAAGGCGAAATAATCGATGCCCATTCTTTATATGAAATAGCAAATTCACTTAAAATAACCTTTGGAAAAAACAATTGGATAGAAAAAATAGATCGTAAAATTTCTATTCTATTAAAAAATCGAGAACTCGAAGAAGACACAAAACATATTGATAAAGAAATTAGAATCCTAAAAGAAGCAAAATCAAATTTTGAATGTATAACAGAATTATTATTACCTTTTGAAAACAAATTGAATGCAGCTGAATTTGAAGAAGAAATAATTAAACTTCTAACTACACTTAATATTCATAAACAAGTTCTTGAAATTGATAAAAAAGATAAAATAATATCAGAAAAAGACACCAGAGCTTTATATGCTTTTTTATCAACCTTAAATAAACTGAAAAAACTTTATCAACTAAAAGACACTCCCAATAAAAAATATTCTTTAAGTGAATATTTGTCTGACCTAAAAATCGCAATATCAAACACAAGGTATAACTTAAAACAAAGAGGTAGTCATGGTGTTTTAATCACTGCTGCAGAAGAAACAAGAGGATTATCTTTTGATTATATGTTTATCGCCGGTATGCTCGAAGGTGAATTTCCCCCTGTTTATGAAAGAGAAATATTTAAACCAGAAGTAAGAAGAAAAACAGAAGAAAAACATTACCTTGAAAATAGATATTTGTTTTACCAGGTATTAACCAATTTCAGAAAAAAAGTATATATATCCTATCCAAAATTTGATAATGATGTAGAACTGATTCCCTCAAGTTTTATAAATTCATTAAACGAAATAATAATATCAAATGATAAATTTTCAGAAATTGAAGAAAATGTTATTTATTCATTACAGGATTTACAATTATTAACTGGCGATCTTATTCTTAACACTATTGAATATCCAGATAGTTTGCATTTATATAAAAATATATATGATAACTTAAAGGAAAAATCAGCAATAGAATTAAGTAGAATAAAAAATCATAATTTACCACAATATGAAGGAATTATTTGGAATAATATTTCAGATGACCTAAAAGTAAAGCTTACAGATTATAAATTTAAAGAGTATTCTATAAGCGAACTTGAAGAATATAGCAAATGCCCCATGAGGTATTTTTTTAGTAGAATCATGAATATAGAATCTATTGAAGAAGTTGAAGATGATATTACTGCTCTTGAATTTGGGACAATTATACACGAAACATTATTTACCTTTTTTAATAACTGGAAAAAATCATTTCAACAAAAATCTTTTTATGAGCAATCAGATTTAGATTTTGATAGCAATTTAAAAACTTTAACTGAAATTGCACTTGAAAAGGTCAAAGAATTAAATATCACAAATCCTTTTTTTGAAATAGATTTTCAAAAAGTAATTGGAGATGGAAACAAAATTAATGGTATACTAAAAAATTTCTTAGAATTTGAACTAAAAGAAAAAAATAAACTTTTCAGTTACATATTTGAACCATCTTATTTTGAAGTCTCTTTTGGTAAAAATATAGGAGATAAAAGATTTAGTGATTCATCGTTATCAGTCGATACAAGCATTGTGCTTGAAAACATCAACATAAGAGGTAAAGTTGATAGAGTTGATATTTTAAAACAAAATAATAAACTTTTATTTATAATTTTTGATTATAAAACAGGCAAGTATCTACCCGGATTAAAAGATATTACTGAGGGTATAAGCCTTCAACTACCTATTTATATCTTATGTATAAAAAAAATATTTGAGAATACTTCTCATTATGAAATAATACCAGCAGGTGGTGTTTACTATTCTCTTAATGAAAGCCCTGAAATTATTCCAGGAATTTTTAATATAAATTATTTCAATAATACACGATCAAAAAAGGTAATGGAGGAATCAGAATATTCATCGGTATTAAATAAGTCAGTTGAATTTATTAAAGAATACATTAACGATATTTCTAGTGGTAAATTTGGCTATCCTAAACCAGAACGAGATCTTGATTCAATTTGTAGATTTTGCAACTATGTTACTATTTGTAGAATTAAAACCCATAAAACTATAGAATACAACAATTAATGATAATTTTTTTCCCTTTAATTTTTAAAAAAAAATATTTAAATTTAAGAACGTATAAATTTACAAATAGGTTATAACTATGGATATCGAGAATAAGACTAACAACGAGGAAACTCTACAAGTAATTACTAATAATTTAAGCAACAATAATAACAATACTAATGGAAGCATTATGGAAACTCAAAACAACAACACCAACGTAACGACTGAAGAAAAAGTCGACTTTAAACCCCTATTAACCGATGAAGCTATGAACGCAATTGGTAAGTTCGGTTATGTAGATGAAGAAGGTAATGTTTGGCTAAAGAAAAATGAATCAGGTGAAGCAAGAAAAATTGGTAAAATTAAAAGTGATAGTGATATTAACTGGTATAAAGCTTACCTGCAGAGATTTGAAGACTTTCAAAAAAAATATGAAAAATTAAAAGAAGATTTTAACAAAACTGAAAATAAAAATATTATTATTTCAAAGATAGAATCAATGATTGAAGGGTCGAAAAGTCTTTCTGCTATAGGAGATTTTGATCCTATTATTAAAGATTTAAAAGAAATGGCAAAAATTGCAAATGAAAAATTAGTAGAAAACCTTGCCAAAAAAGAACAACTTTGTGTAAAAGCTGAAGAAATTAGTTTATCAAATGATTTTAAAAAGGCTGCTGCTGATTTAAAAGCTTTACAGCAGGAATGGAAATCTGTTGGAGCTGTTCCAAAAGATAAACAAGATGAGATTTTAAAAAGATTCAATGCAGCTATAGATAAATTTTATGAAAGACAAAGAAATTATTATGATGAACAAGAAATTGTTCGTTGGGAAAATTTAAAATTAAAAGAAAAACTCGTTGAAAAAGCAGAACAACTAAGCACATCTACAGATTGGAAAAAAACTAGCGAGGAACTTAAAAAACTACAAGAGGAATGGAAAACTATAGGCCCTGTTCCAAAAGATAAATCTGATGACATCTGGAAAAAATTCCGTCAAGCACTCGATACTTTCTATGAAAGACAGAAAGCTCATTTCAATCAAATGGATTCCTCAAAACAAGAGAATCTTGAAAAGAAAGAATTGCTATGTCAGAAAGCAGAGTTATTAAGCGATTCTACTGATTGGAAAGAAACAAGCGCTGAACTTGAAAAACTTCAAAAAGAATGGAAAACTATTGGCCCCGTTCCCCCAGAAAAATCTGACGAGGTATGGAAAAGATTCAGAACAGCTCTTGATAAATTCTATAACAATATGAGAGCTCATTATAGTAACCTCGATAAAGAACGACAGGAAAATCTAAAGAAAAAAGAAGAACTGTGCAAAAGAGCTGAAGCTTTATGTAACTCAAATGAGTGGGATATTACAGCCGAAGAACTTAAACGTCTACAACAAGAATGGAAATTAATTGGACCTGTTCCCAAAAAACAATCTGATGCTATTTGGGCAAGATTCAGAAAAGCAATGGATACCTTTTTTGAAAGAAGACGTGCCTTTATCGATAGCAAAAAACAGGAATCTGAAGTTAGAAAAGCTGACTTCAAAAATAGATTAGCAGATACCATTAAAAGGAAACAGGGACAAATTGAAAGAATAAAACAAGAAATAAAAGAAGCAGAAGAAGAAATTGAAAAAATTCATGAAAAATTAAATATAATTGTTGATGATGAAAATTCTCAAATAATTAAAAAATCATTCCTTGATAAAGAAGACGAACTTAAAAAAGTAATTGAGAAAAAGAAAAATAGAATTACTGAATTAGAAAAAGATATAACTGATATTCAGGCAAAACTTTCATAATTACTTTTTAGAAGAATTAAATAAAAAATCCCTCTAAAAAGAGGGATTTTTTTTATTTTATTAAAATTTAAAATTCATTCTTTTTTAATCGTAATTATCACATCTTTCGGTAAAGCTAGACCGGCTTCAACTTCAACTCCTTTTAAAGCAGCAGTTAAAAATGGGCAACCCCTGTGTTGCAGATTATTCTGACAATTATGTAGCTTACCTTCCCCCATTCCAAATACTTCAGCCATTGGATCTAATTCAATGGGCTCTCCTGAATTAAGGCTTGAAATATGAGGACATGTGCTTTGAATAGATAAGATAACACTTTCATCGCTCTTCCTTTCAAATGTTAATTCAGAAGTGAATCCACAAATACCACTTGAAAAATCTACTTTGGTCATATAAAATCCTTTCAATTAAATTTACCTAATTTTAATAAAAAAATATCATTAAACAATAAAAAAAGGAGTCCTTGATAATTGGACTCCTTTTCTCCCTCTCTTCTGTATCGAGGTCATTTAAGCTATGAGAATATTTCTAATTGATATTAAAACAAAATGAACCCGGAATAATTCCAGCTGTAAATTTTGTCTTTTGTGTTCCAGATAATGTATAAACTAAAACTTCACCTTGAGTAGAAAATGTTTTTGCATCACCTATATATAATAGTTTATTTATTGGTTCAACAGCTATACTATAAAAATACCCTGGAATAAAATTTGCATTATCGATTTTTTTGTTTTTTAAATCAACCTTTATCACTGCAGCATCCCCTGTAACATATGCATAATCTGATTCGATTGCAAAATCCATTGGATGACCACCAATAAATATACTATCAGTTACAGTAATCGAAGAAGAATTTATTATATATAATTTCGCAAAAGTATCATCATTTGGGTTCATCCAATCATTATATTCCCCTGTACATAATACTGCTATATTACTTCCATAATTTTTTATCATCGTTGGATTCGAATACACTTGTAAAATTTTTACAACTTGATCTGTTGAAGGATCAATAACACTTACACTTGTGCTTGGAGAATCAAAAGTAGGATGAACAACATATATTTTATTATTTGCTATAACCATTTCATCAGGATATCCTTTTACAGAAATATTTTTTTGAAAAGTCTTATAATTTGTACCAGAAAAAACAGAAATTGAAGAACCATACATATTGGTTACATACATCTTATTATTAACAAATACTATTGACCTTGGAGAATTAAGATTTGTAGTTATAGTATCTATTAATTTATTGGTTTTTACATCAATTAATACAATCTTATTAGAATTATTTACTACTATATAACCCACTCCATCTTTTATATACATGTTCTGAGCAATATCACCTAATTTTTTACCGTTAGCAGTGTAAAATACATCTTGGTATACTTTGTTTGAGTCAGGGATGTAAAAAGTTAACTCAGCATTTCCTTTATTGAAATTCCCTTCGTTTACCACATAAACGCCTTTCAACCCCTCTGGTATTGATGAAATTGGTTCATCCTCTTTTCTACATCCAAATAAAAATGCTATTAGAACTAAAATAAATAGTAATTGTTTCTTCACATAACCTCCTTTTTAATAATTTATTGTAAAAGAAAATTTAAAATCCCTTAACGGCGTTGGATAATATGGAATTACTACGTATTCCGAGTTATACAAATTGTTTATTTCTAACCTTAAGTTTGATGATATATTATAGATTTTTAATTTAAGTTGAATAAATGCATCTGCAAGATGATAATAGTCAATCTTAGATAATCTATTATTTGATTCCTCGCTATATGTTGAAGATAAAAACCTAAAACTAAAACCTAAAGTTAAAGGATCATAATTAAAGATTAAACCAGAACTAACATTATGTTCAGGAATAAAAGGTATTAGTTTACCTTCATTTATATCACCTTTTGTACTATTTACAGCATTAGTATAAGTATAGCTAAAATTTAAGTCGAACATTTTATCAAAGAGGTTCAAATTAATAAATGATTCTAACCCTTTTGACTCAACATTCTTCACATTTTTAGGTTTCCATAAAGATCCAGCAAAAGGTACCCAGAAAATTCTATTTTTTGTAAAAACATTATAATAATTAACATCAATATTAAAATCCATAAAACTATTTATTTCAAAATCATATATGCTAAATCCTATATCGAAAGTCCTTGATTCCTCAGGTTTAAGATCGGGATTCCCTCCAGGATTCCAATAAAGATCATTAAATGTAGGCACTCTAAAATTTTCTGAATAATTCATCTTCAAAAACAAATTCGAGTTGATAATATCAAAATTTAAACCAATTTTCGGGCTTACTTTGCCTCCAAAATCATTATAATAATCATATCTAATTACAGGATAAATTTTAATTGGAACAACAAACTCCTGGTTTATGTCAAAACCTATAAACCCAGAAAACTGATTTCTCTTTTTGAGATTAGAATAATTAATACAATCAATACTTGTTCTAAAGAACTCAGATCCTGATACAATAGATATATTATCATCAATTAAATAATTCAAATCGAATGAAAGACCATAACGATAAGTATTTGCATTACCATGAACGAATGATAAACCATCAGTTAAATTAGGATTAGCATAATCGTAAGTTAAATATCTAAAGGATGGCACTAATGAAAGTGAAAAATTATTTTGCTTATACTTTGATTGTAACATAAGTATCAAATCATTATCTTTCTGTCTGGCTTTGGAATCACCACTTGTTATTGTATTCGGAATTCCTCGATCTGCATTAAAATAATTTCCATAAAAACTTAATTGAAATTTTTCTATGCTTCTATTCAGGCTTAATGATACTTGATTAATATCAAAATCGGCATTCTTTCTATTGCCCTCAAAAATTGTACCTCTATCAGAAAATCTAAATTTATACTCATTATTAGATTTTTCTTTAAGGAATGAGACATTATAATTTAAATTAAATAGATCTCCACTTATACCTGCTGTATATTTTTTATAATTATATGAACCAATAGAATAACCTAATTTGTATTTCTGTTTTTCAAAATTCTGTTTTGGAATAATGTTAATTATTCCACCGATAGCATTAGAACCAAAATATGCAGAACCACCCCCTCTTACTATTTCTATTCTTTCAACTTCATCAATTAATAGATTATTTAGATCACAAGCGCCATTTTGATCACTATTAATTCTTTCTCCATTTATCATTACTAATGTGTGTTCCCCACTCATGCCCCTCATTGATAGTGTCTTTAAACCCCCATAACCATAATCTTTGAAAATTAATCCTGGCTGATTTTGAATTTTATCTGAAAGCTTTATACCATTCACTTTGTCAATGCTTTCACTATTAATAATAGTGATAAATGAAGGTGAGTTTTTCATCATTATTTCTGTTCTGCTAGCAGAAACAATAACTTCATTGCTTTTATAAGTTTTTAAACTATCATTTTCAGAGTATACTCTTGAAATAAACAGAAATATTAATATTACTTTTTTCATAATCTCCTATAGATAAAAAAAAACCCGACCTTCCAAAGAAAAGCCGGGTATGTAAAAAACTTTTTACCTACTCAGTTACCTCTCCCACGAAGGTTTCTTGAGCTATAATTTCGGCAGGTCTCCTGACTCGTAAGAATAAGTTCAGAAACCTTCCCATAGAATAATTCTACAGTGGTTAAATCTTCTGAACAACTTACTTACAGTTGCGGGGCAGTTTTCGCTTTTCACGAAATTCCCTATTAATCCTTGCATTTCTGCATAGGAACCGAAATTAGATATTTAAAGAACATATTTAATTATATTATTATACTAAACTTTTTAATAAATATCAATAGAATTCTTTATATTTTTTATATATTTCTATAAAGAGAAACTCAAAAACCTATTTTGATAAGTCAGATAATTTTTTTACAATAACCTTGTAATAGTAATATTTTCCTTGAATTTCATTTATTTTTTATTTTAATTAATATTTTAAAAAAAATATGTATACAATGAAAACAATAAAGGGAAAAACCGCTATACTATTCATAAATGTTTCTCTTCTATTATTTACTTCTATTATTAATTCTACATTAGCTTATGATAAATTTAACCCTGAAAAATTTAGATTCGAAAGGATATCAACCAGAAATGGTCTATCTAGCAATAATGTATTTAGTATAATGCAAGATAGAAAAGGATTTTTATGGATTTCAACAGGCAATGGTTTAAATCGTTTTGACGGTTATTCTTCAAAAGTATTTAAAAGTATTCCTGATGATTCTACTTCACTATCTGATAATAGAATTTTAGTATCATTTGAAGATAAAAATGGTTACATCTGGATTGGAACAATGCAAGGAGGGCTGAATAAATATGATAAATATACTCAAAAAATAAAGAGATATCCATTTAATATAAACGATGATAATACATTAAAAGGTGAAAGGGTATTTTCAATTTATCAGGATTCAAAAGACTTACTCTGGATAGGTACCTCAAGTGGCTTATTTTTATATATAAAAGAAAAAGATATTTTTCAAAACAAAAATAGTTTTTGTTTCGGTGATAAAAAGGCTTACACTGTAAGATTTATAAAAGAAGATTTTTCTGGAAATTTATGGATTGGGACAAGTAATGGTTTGTACATAATTGATGCTTCAAGAAATAAAGTTACTTCTCTAAATACATCAAATTCTCAACTCAATAATAACTTTATTAATGGAATTACATTTGATAAAAATAATAATGCTTATATTGCCACAGAAAAAGGTGTAAATATATACAATTTGAAAACTAAAAAATTTACTTACCTATTAGCTCATACAAATTTGAATTCAATATCAAGTAATATAATAAACTGCATTCTTTATGACCAATTAGGATATTTATGGATTGGAACAAATCTCGGTTTAGATTTATATGACCCTAATACAAATAGTATCATTCATTTTAAACATAACCCTCAAAACTCTTATTCAATATCTTTTGATTTTATTACTCATTTATTTGAAGATAATGCAGGTAATATTTGGATTTCTACATTTTCTGGAGGTATAAACAAATATATCAAAACACAACCTAACATATCCATTTTCTCATCTTCTATTCTTAATACAAGTTCAAATATGATAACCTCTTTAACAGAAATTAATTCGAATTTATTACTATTAGGTACTTATGAAGGCTTAGGTATACTAAACTTAAATAATCAACAATTTACACCATTTTTTAAAAACAATGAAATACGAAAATCACCTATCTCGTCTTGTATAGTATCACTTGCAAAAGAATCTCAAAATATTTTTTGGTTTGGCACCCTATCCAAAGGACTAGCAAGATTTGATTTAAAAACAAAAGAGATAATAAATTACACTCCAGATACAGAACCTTCAATAAATGATATAAATGTAAACGTCCTAACATTCGATAAAAATAACACATTATGGATTGGAACAATTAGCGGTGGTATTGCAAGATATGATAAAGCCAAAAACATTTTTATTAAATATCAACATAACCCTAATGACTCAACTTCATTAAGTAATAATAGAATTAAAACAATTTTTGTTGACTCAAGAAATAATGTATGGATTGGTACAGAAAAAGGTTTAAATATCTATGATAGAGATAAGAATTGTTTTAAGAGAATTAAATATTCATTAAAAGACCCTTACTCACTAAATGATGATCATATTACTGGAATAACTGAAGATAAAGATGGTAATATCTGGGTTGGCACTTTTTCTGGGGGAATCAAAAAATATGAAATAAATACAAGTAAATTTATTCATTATGCTGAAAAATATATTCCATTTTCTTACCAGATAAAAAGTTTGTTGGTTGATGATGAAAACAACCTATGGTTTTCAACAAATAATGGTTTATTCAGATATAATATTAAAAATGATTTATTAAGTGTGTTCGATGAAGGAGATGGTTTAAAAAGCACCGATTTTTCGGAATCTGTTCATCTAAAGATGAGCACTGGGAGTTTAATTTTTGGAAGTCATAAATTTTTTATTATTATTAATCCCAAAAATCTCTTCAAAAAAGAAAAAAACTATGAAGTTGTTATCACAGATATTAAAATTTTTGGAAAATCAATTATAACTCAAAGTGATATATCAGAGGTTCATGAAATAAATTTGAGCTATAAAGAAAACTATTTTACAATAGAATTTGCTTCACTTGATTTAAGAAATAGCAATAAAATAAATTATTCTTACAAGATGGAAGGTTTTGATAATAACTGGATAGATTGTGGAAAAAGACGTTACGCAAGTTTTATGAACTTAAAAGGTAAAACATATTTATTCAAAATAAGAGCTTCAAGGAATGATGGTTTATGGTATGAGTCTTCTTTCCCTTTAAAAATTACTATTGATTCACCACCTTGGGAAAGGTGGTATGCTTATGTTTTTTATGTTGTTTTTATTATTTCAATTATGTCGATAATAATAAAAGTACGAACAAGAATACAAAGTCAAAAAATTGAATTTTTACAGGAAAAACAAAAATTGCTTGCTGAGGCGAAACAAACTTTAACTAACTTAATTAGAAGATTTACACAATTACAGGAAGAAGAACGCTCTTATATTTCTCGCGAATTACATGATGGTATAAATCAAACAATTGCAAGCATAAAATTAGGTGTAGATAAACTACTATTAGATAAAAACACACCTAAAAGTATTATACCTGACCTGGAATTTTTACAGAATTACCTTAAAGAAATTATTCAAGAAATTCGAAATATTTCACAAAATTTAAGACCTTCTATTTTGGATGATTTTGGTATTTCTTCAGCTATTAAAAATTTATGTGATGATTTCATGAATAAAACAGGAATTAATGTTATTTTTAATTCTTTCAATTTAGATGAACGCCTTGGATATGAAATAGAATCAAATTTATATAGAATATTTCAGGAAGTATTAAACAATATAAGAAAACATTCTGAAGCTACTGAAGTAATAATATCGATGCAAAAAGATAATAATATGTATGTTATAAAAATAAAAGATAATGGTAAAGGTTTTGATACCAAAAATATATTTACTGCTGAATTTGCTAATGAACATTTTGGATTAAATAACATTAAAAAAAGAGCAGAGCTAATAGGTGCTGAATTAGATATAATTTCTGCTCCTGGACTGGGCACCGATATAATAATTAAAATACCATTTTAAAACAAAAAAAGGAGATAACTATGAAAAAGTTATTGTTTGTTATTTTTCTAGGGGTATTAATTTACAGTTGTAGTGAAGTAAATGAACCCGTAAATGTTAATAATAATATAGAAAAAATTACTCCAGCTATTAATACCTTACAGATAAATAAGAAAGTTGGCACCCCTTCAATTCTTGCAGATACAGTTAGAAAATTTACTGTTTTATGCGATTCTGTAAATCCTCCTAACGGTAAAATAATTAACGCCGATACTTGTTTATCTATTCCTAGAGGAATTAAAATTCAAAGCGATTCAGTAAACCCCCCTAATCCATAATAAAATAAACTCTAAAAGCTATGGAAGAAAAAGTAAAAATATTAATTGTAGATGATCACAAAATTTTTGCAGAAGGTATTATTCGTCTTTTAAAATCCAGATCTGATTATGATGTAATTGGGCATGTTCAAAACGAATCTGAATTGTACCAAAAAATTTCTATCAATAAACCTGATGTAATCATAATGGATATTGGTTTACAAAGAAAAGATGGAATTGAAATCTCTAGAAAGCTATTAAAGGAAATGCCTAGCATAAAGATATTAATTCTTTCTATGCACTCTTCTTATAGCTATATATCTCGATCACTTGAAGCAGGTGTTAGTGGGTATATACTAAAAGATTCCTGTTATTATGAATTATGCCACGCTATAGATTCAATTCTTCAGGACAAAACCTTTTTAAGTGAGCAAATTGCTTCAGTATATCACAAAACTCAACAACACGAGTTAAATTTCAAAATAGAAAATCTTACACAACTAGAAAAGAAGATTTTAAAACTTACCGTGGAAGAAAAATCTCCTAAAGAAATTTCACTTATACTAAATTTATCTCAAAAAGAAGTAATTAACAAAAAATTAGAAATGATGAATAAACTTGGTGTTGAAAGTGATATAAAATTAGTTAAATTTGCATTAAAATCTGGCTTTGCCAAACTAGAAGAATAATTATTAACTTTTGAGTATGGGTATTTAGCCCATACTCAAACAATTTATAAAAAAATTATATGTTTTTTGGAATCTTTAAAAATATAAGAAGACTATTATATCTAATTTTAGCTTTCATTGTTCTGTACTTAGTGTTCAAGAAAAACGACTTAAATTTTTTCGGTACAGATACACAAACCTATACTGTAATCAGAGTTGTAGATGGTGATACATTTATACTGAACAATAAAGAACGTGTAAGGTTAATTGGAGTAGATACACCAGAAAAATATGTAAGCAATAAATTATATAGAGATATAGAAAGAACAAAGAAAGATAGAGAAACTTTACAAACTTTAGGTAAACAAGCTAGTGAATTTGTGAGAAAACTTGTTGAAGGTAAAAAAGTAACATTACAAAAAGACAAGTATTCCTCTGATAGAGATAAATATAATAGATTGCTAAGGTATGTATATCTTGAAGATGGCACCTGTATTAACGCAAAAATAATTGAATCAGGTTACGCTAATGCGTATACACAATTTAAATTTGAGAAAGAAGATGAATTTCGTAGATTAGAAAGAGAGGCAAGAGAAAATAATCGAGGTTTATGGAAAGAAGGATTAAACTAATTGGAGTAATATATGAATACTAAAACAGAACAGAAAGAAAAAATTTTTGAAAAACCTGTAAAAATTATTTTAATACTTGTAACAATAGTAACAATTGGATTGATAATTGAGGCATTTATAAATAATCATAATGCTAAAGAAATAAGAAAAAATTATTTTAATATTGAATCAGAAAAATGATTCTCACAATAAATGAAAATATTTTACCATACTTTATTATTTCTTTTACTATTTATCATTTTTAAATCATTCTTTAATACAAATCTATATTCTCAATCGAAAAGCATAGATTACCTTTCTTACAATTATGATCTTCAAATAAAATCTTCAAATGTATCGTTCGATAAAAAAAGAAATTCATTTACAAGTAATACAATCATATACAATTCAGGTTTAAAAACAGCATATAACTTCAATATTATAATTTGTATTTCAAATTCTACCAATCCAATAATTGATACTTTGAATGATATTATAGTTTATAAAGCAAAAATTGATTCTCTTTTATCAAAAGATAGTATAATAATTAAAGTTGATTTTAGTCACAGTTCCCAAAAAACAAAAAAACTTAAAACTTTTATTGATTTCCCACTAGATATGAAATTAGATAATAATTTTAATTTACAATATTTTTCTAATCCCCTACTACCCTTTTCGATCTTGATAAATGAAATAATGTATAATCCATTACCAAATAATTCTGAATACCTTGAACTATTTAATAATACCAATGATAGCATTAACCTTATTAACTGGAGAATATTAGATCAATATACAACATCAGGCAGAAGAAACGAAATTGTTATTAGTAATGAGGTTTTCATTAAACCTAAAGATTATATTACAATTTCTGCCGATAGTTCAATTTTTAACTTATTTCCAGAACTTAAAAACCGTAAAGAAAAAGTTTATGTGTTAAATAAATCTTCTTTGAACTTAAATAACGATGAAGATGAAATTGTAATATATGACTTAAATGGAGATCTTCAAGATAGCATGAAATATTCAGATAAATGGCATAACCCCAATATCTCAAATTCAAAGGGAATATCATTAGAAAAAATAAACACCAACTTTATTTCGAAAGATAGAAATAATTGGTCTTCATCTACAAATATTTTAGGTGGAACGCCTTCAAAAATTAATTCGGTTTTCAAAGATGGAATGGAAATAACCCAAAACAAAGTAGAAATACTACCAAATCCATTTTCACCAAATGATGATGGTTTTGAAGATAATACTTTAATAAAAATTAGTAGTGAGTTCAATACCGCTTTGCTAAGGATCAGAATATTTGATAAAAATGGGAGAATAAGAAAAAACCTTATTAATAATAGAGCAATAACTAATCATTATGAAGTAATCTGGGATGGTAAAGATGATGAAGGAAAAACGCTACGTACTGGTATTTACATAGTTTTTGTTGAGCTTATTGATGACTCTAATGGAGTTACAAAAAGTTATAAAGTCCCTGTAGTTATAGCAAAAAAAATATAATTTACTTTTTTAATATACCCATCACTTCTAATTTCTTTTTTTGTAATACATTCTTTAATTCATTATCTTCCACTATTTGCAAAGCAATATCAATTGTTTCTAAAGCACCCTCATACCTTTTTAGCTTCATTAAAATATCAATTTTTGTATCCATATATTGAGATTTTGAATAATTATCTTTTGATAATACAATAGCCTTATCAATCAAACTAAGAGCTTGAATTAAATCTTTATTAAGCAAAGCAGAAAGATATGCAAAATTATTCAAGGAGTTCAAATCATCAGGAAATTTTTTTATATATTCTCTATATATATCTCTCGCTTTTTCATAATTTTCATTTTTCAAATAATAATCAGCTAAAGCCAAATATATTATATAAAGATATTTGCTGTTTCTATATTTTTTTAAAAAAATTTCAGAATACTTTGTTTCTCCACTTTTAAGAGAGTTAAGAGCTAAAATATAAAATGCATAGTCACTTATTGAATATTTTTCAGTTTTATCTTTTTCAACCAGTTCTTTAATATATTTGATAGCTAAATCATTTTTACCCCTATCAATATATTTAATGTAAATATTATACAACACGTCTAGATTATAATTTTCACTGTTGTAAATATTTAAATAGTACTGTAAAGTATTTTTGTTGTTAAGAATATTTACTATAAGAGTTTCGTAATTATTAAAATCATAGGATGAATATATTCTATCCCTTTCTTCTCCATTTGGTTCACATAGAATAATTGCACGAGAGGAATCATTATTATATAATTTTGATAAATAATTCCACTCTTTAGTATCTTTAATGATTAAAAAGTTTATACAATTATTTAAAAGATTGGTAATGTCTTTGTTGTCATTTATCTTCTGTAAAACTTTATCATTTTCATCTGGCAGAAAAAATAATACTAATAATTTATTTTCATTTAAAGCTTTAATTTTAGCTTTTTCAAATGATTCTTTAAAAAAAATAATGCTATCCAAATTAAGCTGAAATAAAAAAGCAATAACAAATAATATTGGGATAAAATTCATGACATAAGATTAACTGTTATTGCTAAATAAACAAAAAAAATGATAAAAATCAAATATTATTTAAATTAATTTTTATTCTAATTATTTCCTTATCTAATTCAATAACTGCATATTTATTTAAATGATCTTTAAAGATAATTTTACTCTTTTCTTTTTGCAATATTCTCTTAGTTTTATCAAATTTACCTTGTAATGAATTAAAAACTTGATAGGCTAAAAAAGATGAAGGATATTTGATAACTAACAGTGTATAATTCTTTTTATTTACTTGATAATCACCTGATACCCCAAATATCTGACCTTTTAATTGAAATACATCACCTTCACCAAAAGTATAAATTGGTGAAAGAGAATACGGACCTCTGAATATTACAATAGATTCTTTCTTTAAATTTTTCTCAGGTAATAAATTTAAAATATTAACTTTTACATCACTTAACTTTTTCTCTTTAATAAAGCTATTTGTTAAAAATATCATATCTTGAAGATAGTCGTTACTACCACTCGAATTGTTTATAACAATTAAGTAATTCCCTTTATAACAAATTATTTGATATTTATCACCTGAATTCCTTGCATTAATACCTTTTATTGGAGTTTCTCTTCCGCACTTTTGAAGATATATCGCTAATGCAGATTCAGGCGTTTCCATTTCATATAAATCCATTACAAGTTCAGATTTACCGTTAGTGTAATATTGTACAGTTAGCTGTTTAAAACCAAGTTCCAAAAAAAGTTCAGCTCCCCCATCAATATAGCCATATAAGTTGTTGGCTTTATATGTTCTTGTTTTAGATAGTTTCCATTCAGATGAAGAAGAATAAGATAAATTAAAAAATATTATTATTAAAATTAAAACTTTTTTCATCTTAAACCACTAATTCATTTCCACTAATTCAATTTTTGATAAATCTGTAATACCTAAACGCAATTTTTCTGCGTATCTTAAATAATCAGTAAAAATAGGATGTTCATTCACTTTTACATTCATACTTTTTCTTTTTTCCAATAGTAGGTTATGACAAACCATATCTAGTGCAAATGGATCTGTTGCAAAAAATAAGGTATTATAATTATAAATAAATTTTGTATTTGCATCAGGTCCACCATCATATTGACCTAGAATACCATCGGTAATATTTAAAACAAGTTTATCCCTAATTACAGGAAATGCTAAAACTTCGGTACATACATCAAAAAATAAGGGTTTATGCAATCTACCGGTATTGCAAATAGACCCATAACCAATATTCTTTGTAGCCATAGATATTCCATTGCCGGTATTTTTAAAAACAGGAATGTTTATTATTTTTGTCAACTCTTTTGTAATAAGTTTACCGAAATAAGAAAACTTATTATTGAAAACATGTTGATTCAAATAACCTAAATCCTGTGGTGCTTCTACATCTGCCCAATAATAGCAATCTAGATCAAAATTATTTCGTGAAATATGGTTCCCATCTTTATCAAGCCATTTGCTATTATCATCTGTTTTACCTTCTAGTGCTGATTCATCCATAGTTTGCAACCCTTCAATCCTTATTCCCTTAAATCTATCATTAGTGAAACCTGCATCTTTAAGCATATAATCAAATCTATCCCAGATAATTATATTTTCACTTTTAACCCCATTACTCTTCAACCACTCAATTACAATTTCAACTAACTCTAAATGAGTGCTTATTCTTCCTGGACCAACAGGATTGACCTTTATTCCAATTATATCATTTTTTTCAAATAAAAGATTAAAACTTTCGGCTAAATCTTTCCCAGTTAAGCTTGTTAATCCCTTTTCGAAAGATTTTTCGATTTCAGCAATATTTAATTTATCTTCATTTATCATCTCATCATTAGTTACTTTTACTACTTTACCCGGATATAAACCCGGTAAAGAGTATTTAGTACGGGTATGCTTTAAAGCATCATTAATATTTGTTTTTGGTTTTTCCAACATACCTGACAAATTCTTAGCTAATAGACCTGCATCATTAAATTTTATACTTAGATATGCTGATACACTGGCTAACCCTCCTAATTGTAAAAATTTTCTGCGGTTAACCAGATATTCAAACGAATGATTGGTTTTCTCTTTCATTTATTTTTTTCCTGAAAGTTTTAATATAATATATGGCTTTTTATAATTTAACAAAATTTTGGTAAATATTCAAAAATTAGAGAAAATCACCTTATAAAGTAAAATACGAAAATATAAAAAATAAGTTTCAAAATTATCAACTTTATAGACATAATTTTTAAACAAAAACTTGAATTTTAAATAATTATGCATTGTAATTATTAAAAAAAATCAATAAATTTAATTAAAATTAGGGGATTTTTTATAGTATGAGAATTTTAACTATAGTTTTTATATCATTATTATTTTATACCTCTTCTTTTTTCGCACAAAATTATAGAATACCACTGAATAAAAGTGATTACAAACCTCATTTTATAGAGGTTATCTCTAATGAAACGGATGTAAATATTAGCACCATCAATAAAATTTATCAATCAAGTGATGGTTATCTTTGGATTTGCACGAGGCTTGGTTTATTCAGTTATAATGGTTATAATTTCTTAAATCTTTCAAAAAAATATAAAAACTATGTTTTTGAAAGAGATATCAATGACATAGTTGAAGATAAAAATGGTGTTTTATGGGTTGGTTGTGGAAGAGGCTTAATAACTTTAAAAAACGAAAAAATTAGAATTACTGACATAGAAAAAAGCCTCGATAGCCTTGAAGTATTATCTCTTTCTTTTGATAAAAAAGGTAATTTATGGATTGGAACAATAAAAGGCTTATATACTATTAAAGATAATACTATAAAAAAATATCCAGAATTTCCTAAAGATGTTATTTACAAAGTATACGTAGATAGCAAAAATTCTATATGGGTAGCTATCAACGGTAAAGGCATTTTAAAAATAGATGAAGATAAAACAACTCATTTTGATAAAAATAGGATAAAGAACTCTAATATTTTTTCTATTTATGAAGATCATGATGGTAATATTTGGTTCGGTAGCTATGAGGGGGATATATTAATTTATAAAAATGGAGATATAAAAGAAATATACGGTTATGATTACAAGAAAAGTAGAACAATTGGTTCTTTCGCTGAAGATAAAGAAAAAAACCTCTGGATTGCTACGACCGGAAACGGATTATTAAGATATAAAGATGGCATTTTTTACTCATATACTACAAAAGAAGGTTTAATAATTGATGCAATTAAATCAGTTTATGTGGATAAAGAAAATAATCTATGGATTGGCACTTATGGTGCCGGGCTTTGTAGAATAGAAAATTCTAAAATAAAAACATATACCGTAAAAGATGGCTTACCAAATAACTCTACATGGAATGTTTTTCTTGATTCAAAAAACCAGCTCTGGATTTCTACAGCACAGAGTTATATAGCATTAATAAAAAATGATAAAATTATTAATTACGACTTAAGAGAAGTTATTGGTAATAAAAATATAAGATCAATTACAGAAGATAATAAAGGCAACTTATACCTTGGAACTAATGGAGGGGGTCTATACAAATTCTCAAATAACAAATTTACACCAGTTTTGGAATATAATGATAAAATTCAAGATAAAGTTATTAAATCACTTTTTAAAGACTCCAGAGGTAATATTTGGATCGGTACATTGAATAAAACCTATTTATTACAGAACAACAAAATTTTACCCTTTTATCATGAAGAAAAAAAACTAAGAAACGTAAGATGTATTATTGAAGATAAAAATGGAGATATTTATTTTGCATGTGGAACAAGGGGTTTATTTAAATATTCAAATAATAATTTAAAACATTACGATAAAGAAAACGGACTGTTCTGGAACGATTTATTATACTTATTTCTCGATAAAGATAATGTAATTTGGATAGCTACATCTAAAGGATTATTTAGATTTAAGAATGAAAAATTTACATTCTATCCCATGGAAGGTAAAGCAAAAGATCCTATGCTTTTTTCTTGCTTAGAAGATAAATATGGGCAATTATGGATTTCAACAAATACAGGCATTCTAAAGGTAAATAAAAATGAGTTAAATGATTATGCTGATGGTAAAATTTCTGATTTTCAGGTTCAATTTTTTGGAAAAGATGATGGTATGCTTTCAACAGAATGCAATGGAGGCGCTCAACCTTGTTCTGCCATTACAAATGATGGTAGAATTTGGTTCCCTACAATGAATGGTGTTGCTGTAATTGATCCTGATAAGGTTATTGATATAGATTCAATAGTGCCAAATATAGTAATTGAAAGTGTAAAAATAAACGATTCAATTTTAACAGAAAAAAATATCCTCGAAAAAACTGCATCAAACGATAGAATTGAAATTCAATACGCCGCACTAAGCTTCAAAAATCCTGCAAAGAATTATTATTTTTATATACTCGAAGGTTTTGATAAAGAATGGATTAATGCTGGTAAAAGAACTACTGCTTATTATAATAATCTTCCACCAGGTGAGTATAGATTTAGAGTTAGAGCCTCAAATTCAGATGGTGTTTGGAATGAGGCCAATAACTACCTTATTATTAAGATTAAACCACATTTTTATCAAACATTCTGGTTTTATATATTACTTTCATTATTTGGGATAGGAATAGGTTATTTAATTTACACTCATAAATTAAAACAATTAGAAAAAAATGAAAAAAAATTATCCGATTTAGTTAACAAAAGAACCGAAGAACTAAATAAGGAATTAAAAGAAAAACAACAAACAGAAAAACTACTTAAAGAAAGTGAGGAAAGATATAAATTCGTTATTGAAGGTAGCAACGATGCTTACTATGATTGGCTTATAAAAGAGAATAAAGTAATATTTGGTCAAAGATGGGCAGAAATTTTAGAAACAAATTACGATGATATCAAAAATTTCACTCAAACATGGGATAGCGCGCTTCATCCTGAGGATAAAATTAGTATATTAGAAAAATTACATCAACACTTTGAAGGTAAAATAGATTCATTTGAAGCCGAATACAGAATTATTACTCATAAGGGTAATATTAAATGGATTTATGATAGAGGAAAAGTAATTGCAAGAGATACCCAAGGCAATCCACTTAGAATCTGTGGTGTTATGAGTGATATTACCCATAAAAAAATTATGGAAGAAGAATTATTTAAGATGAAAAAGATTGAATCCATAGGTATATTGGCTGGCGGTATTGCTCACGATTTTAATAATATTCTTACTGCTATTTTAGGTAATATTTCACTTGCTAAACTAAAACTTGGGAAAAGGGATCTAGATAGAGTTGAAGATCTTTTAACAAATTCAGAGAAAGCCTCAATTAGAGCAAAAGACTTGACACATCAGCTACTCACATTTGCAAAAGGAGGAGAACCTGTAATAAAAACAACAAAAGTTGATAAAATAGTTACTGAAGCTGTAAACTTTGCAATACACGGTTCAAACGTTAAACCAGAAATTATTATCAAAGATGATACATATCCTGTAGATATAGACGAAGGTCAAATATCTCAGGTCGTTCAAAATATCGTCATTAATGCAGATCAGGCCATGCCAAAAGGTGGTAGTTTAATTATCACAATCGAAAACTACCATCATAACATATCTAATAATAGCAAACTAAACTTAATAAATGGAGATTATGTAAAGGTTTCTATTAAAGATAGTGGCATTGGAATGTCTAAAGAAACTATGGATAAAATTTTTGACCCATACTTTTCCACTAAAGATACTGGTCATGGACTTGGTTTAGCAACAACATACTCTATTATTAAAAAGCATAATGGAATAATTACTGTGGAATCTGAATTAGGGCAAGGTTCAACATTTACTTTTTACTTACCAAAATCCAAAAATAACCTTGATCAAAATGACAAGAAAAAAGAAATTCAAATCGGTAAAGGGAATATATTAGTTGTTGAAAGCGACGAAATGCTCTGTCAATTATTTAATGAAATGCTCTCAAACATCGGTTATGAAGTTATTACAGTTAATAACAGTACAAATGCAATCATAAAATATAAAGAAGCTTTTTATAACAAAAAATTTGATTGTGTTATTTTGGATCTAACAATACCCGGTGATATTGGAGGAAATGAATTATTAGAAGAATTAAGAAAACTTGATAAAGATGTTAAGGCTATAATTACAAGTGGATATTCAAATAATACCATTCTTTCAAACCATAAAAGTTTTGGTTATTCAGGAGCATTATCAAAACCTTTTCATATTGAAGACGTAAGCAAAGTGATTGAAGAGGTGATCAGTAAAAAATAATTTCTTTCATTATGTAAAGAATAATATTGTAATTTAATAAAAAAAACATTATTTTTTTTATAAAATTAAAAAGAGCAATGAAGTTATTCTTAAATTTACTGCTAATAGGTATTTTATTATCTTCTGGTTTAGCTCAAAAAATACCAATAAATAAAAAGGAAATTCCAGTATCTTTTGAAGAGATCTGGACAAAGGAACTTAATCAAAGCCTCAGTTCAGTTCAAGCAATTTTACAAACAAAAGATGGTTATTTATGGTTTGGAACGAATAACGGATTATTTAGATATAATGGAGTTCATTTTGATGTCTATAATTCAACCAACACAAAATCATTAAAAAGTAATGTGATAAATGCACTTGTTGAAGATAATGAAGGAACTCTTTGGATTGGAACGGATAAAGGTTTGTTTTATTATGATAAGGGTCAACTATATCCTTTTGAAAGTGATAGACTTTTCCAAGGAATAAGTATATCTTCTTTAGCATTTGATAATGAAGATAATCTTTATATAGGCACATCAGATCATACATTAATTAAGCTAACCAAAGATAAAAAATTCATTAATTACTCACAAAGATTAAAAAAGGGAACTATTCGAACATTATGCTTTCATAATAACGCTCTCTTCTTTAGTATACATGGTATTGGTATAATGGTTTTAAAAAATGATAGTATTTATCAAATTCTAAAGAAATATCCATTTACCTCTGATCCAATTTTAACTTTATTCTTTGATAAAGATGAAAACCTATGGATAGGCACATCTACAAAAGGGCTTTTTAAATATAAAGATGGTCAATTAAAATCGTTTAGTCAAAAAGATGGCTTACCCTCCGATAGAATTATGTGCATTAATCAGGATAGAGATGGTTCACTATGGATAGGAACAGGTGGTGGTGGTTTAGTAAATTATAAAGATGGTGTTTTTAAGACATACACAACAAATGATGGTCTTACCATAAATTCTATAAGATCAATTTATTTCGATTACGAAGGTGTTTTGTGGGTTGGTACTGTTGGTGGTGGTGTAAACAAAATAAAAAGTCAAAGAGTAATTAATTACACAACAAGAGATGGATTGTCTGATGACCTTATATGGTCAATCTTTCAAGATAAAAACGATAATATTTTACTTGCTACAGCAAATAATGGCGTTGTTGAAATTACAAAAGATAAAATAAAATATATTACAAAAAAAGATGGTTTACCAAGTAATAATATTAGAGTGGTTTTTAGAGACTCAAAAAACAGACTCTGGATTGGCACTTATAGTTCTGGACTTGTAATGATTGAAAATAATAAAAAAACTATCTTTAATGAAAATTCTGGTTTCTTAACAGCAAGTATTAGAGCTTTATATGAGGATTCTAAAGGAAGAGTGTGGATTTCAAGCAACGCAAAAACTTACATTTACGAAAACAATAAAATGCAGTTATTTACTACCAAAGATTTACCAAATTCTATACACAGTAGAATGACACTTGAGGATAAACTTGGCAATATCTGGTTTGCGGCAGGTAGTAGTGGAGTTTTCAAATGGGATGGCAAAAAGGTTATTAACTATTCAATCAAAGATGGTTTATCTTCTAACGATGTAATTTCATTATATTTTGATAAAGATAATACTTTATGGATAGCTATAGGAAATGGTTTAAATAGATTAAAAAATAATATCATTACAAAAATTAATTTCAATAATATTTTTGATAACCAGCTTTTACTATACATTGTCGAAGATGATTACAGAAATCTATGGATAAGTTCATTTATTGGTTTAATAGTAGTAAATATTGACGAATTAAATTTATATGCTGATGGAAAGATTGATAAAATCAATTCTATTATAATTGGGAAAAAAGATGGTATGCTATCCACTGAATGCAATGGAGCTAACCAATATGCAGGATTAAGATCAAAAGATGGCAGAATATGGTTCCCTACTTACAATGGTATTTCAGTTATTGATCCAGATAAAATTTTTAAAATTAAAAATAATACTCCTCCAAAAATTGTTATAGAAAAATTTGCTGTTGATTTTTCCGATCTAAATATTTATTCTAATGAAATTGAAATAACTCCAGGCTCACATAGCTATGAATTTCATTATGCTGCATTAAGTTTTGCAAACCCAGGATTAAATAGATATAAATATAAATTAGATGGTTATGATAAAGATTGGATAGATGCTTCAAATAGAACGCAAGCATATTATACAAACCTTCCTAAAGGCACATATACTTTTAAAGTAAAAGCTGCTAACTCAGATGGCGTATGGAATGAAGAAGGGGCATTTATTACGTTTACTGTTTTACCTCATTTTTATGAAAAATCATGGTTTATACCCCTTGTTGTTATTTTTCTTGTTGTCACGATTTATGGTACATATAAATATAGAGTATCATCTTTGCACAAAACAAAAATTAAACTACAGGAAATTGTAAAAAAGCAAACTGAAGAACTTGAAAAAGAATTAAATGAAATAAAGATTAAAGAAGCACAGCTTAAAGAAAGTAGTGATCTACTGCAATTTTATATTGAAGGGAGCAAAGATGGTTTTTGGGATTGGGATATTATAAGTAATAAAATTTCTTTCAGTCATAAAGCAAAAGATATTCTTAGATGCGATGATGATAAACTTCCAAAAAAAATTGAAGAGATAAATAATCTTATTCATCCAGAAGATAAGGAAAAAGCCATAAATCAATTAAAAGATTACCTTAATGGTTCTTCAGAAAAATTTGAAATTGAATATAGAATTATTACTCCTGACAAAAAAGTTGTGTGGATTTTTGATAGAGGTATAATTATAGCACGAGATGAAAATAATAAACCAATAAGAATGACCGGCTCAATAACAGATATAACCGAAAGAAAAAGAAACGAAGAGGAATTATTAAAAATTAAAAAAATTGAATCTATCGGTTTGTTAGCTGGTGGCATAGCACATGATTTTAACAATTTATTGACTGCAATCTTAGGAAACATCTCATTAATAAAATACAAAATACAAAATAATGACAATAAAAACCTTTTAAAATTACTGGAAAATTCTGAAATAGCTTCATTAAGAGCAAAAGACCTAACTCAACAGCTTTTAACCTTTGCAAAGGGTGGGCAACCAATTATAAAAACTGTATCTATTAACAAAATGTTAACAGATTGTGCTACCTTTACTCTTAGAGGAACAAAAGTAAAACCCTATTTCGATATACATAAAAACCTCTGGAAAGTTGATATCGATGAAGGTCAAATAAACCAAGTTATACAAAACATTATCGTAAATGCTATGCAAGCTATGCCTGATGGAGGTAATATTTATATTTCCTCTTATAACGAAAGAATTAGTGAAAGCATAGCTGCTAGATACAGAATTGAGCCAGGTGATTATGTAAGAATAAATATTCAAGATACAGGAAAAGGAATACCCAAAGAAAATTTTGATAAAATTTTTGACCCCTATTTTACTACTAAAGAAAAAGGCCATGGTTTAGGACTTTATACCTGCTACTCTATCATTAAAAAACATAATGGTCACATCTCATTTGATTCTGAATTGGGTGTTGGTACCATCTTTAAAATATGGTTACCAAAAACAAAAAATAACGATTTAGAACTTGAAGTATATAATGATAATATTAAATATGGTAATGGTTTAATATTCTTATTTGGCAAAGAGGAATTAGCTCAAAATATATTAAAAGAAATGATTCTTAACCTTGGATATAATATTGAAACAATTATTCAAAGCAATGAATTACTAGAAAAAATTAAACTATATAAAGAAAAAAAGAATAAGATTGATTTAATTATAATTAATCCCTATTCAATTAGTGATAATGAATTAATAGATTTAATAAACAAAATAACAGAATTAAATAGCAATTCTAAAATTCTTTTATCTTACGACCATATTGATGCAGAATTTACTAAGAAGTTCAATTTAAATACAATTAAAGATTTTCTACAAAAGCCATTTAAATTAGAAGAAGTAAGTAATACTATTTTTAGAGTAATAAATGGAAACACATAAACAGATTGTAATTGAATCAATAAAACATCATAATATAGATATTATTCCTTATAATATAGAATTTACGATAAATGCTCATGAAAAAATGAGCAATTATTATGGTGATGAAAACTTTACTAATAATCTTGGTAATTTTTTATTTGTTTTAAGAGCTGAGCCTGAAAACTCCTTCATTGAGATTGCACCAAATATTTTTAGAGATTACTTCGGTGTTGAATGGAATAGAACCGTTGATAAGGATATTGGTGTAGTATGTAATACTTTAGTTAATAAAGATAATGTTAAAGATTTTACTTTTCCTGAACCAGATAACCCTTTAATTTATAAAACATTTAAAGAAGAGATACCAAAAAATAAGGACAAATTCATTGTTGCTAGTTTGGGTTTTAGTTTATTTGAAAGAGCATGGTCATTAGCCGGCATGGAAAATGTACTTATGTCTATGGCAATTGATAAAGATTTCATAAATGATTTATTGGATAGAATACTTGAATACAATCTTAAAGTAATCGAAAATTGTTGTAAATTTGAAATTGATGCAATGATTTTTGGTGATGATTGGGGTGAGCAAAAAGGAATAATTATGGGTCCTAAAACCTGGCGGGAAATAATTAAACCTCGTGTAAAGCAAATGTATGAAAAAGTAAAATCATATGGTAAATATGTCTTTATACATTCTTGTGGTAAGGTAGATGAATTATTCCCAGATTTAATAGAATGCGGTGTAGATGTTTTTAACCCATTTCAACCTGAAGTAATAGATGTAATAGAAGCAAAGAAAAGGTATGGTAACTATCTCACATTTTATGGTGGAATTAGTACACAGCACACTCTACCATTTGGCACCACTGAAGATATAAAAAAAGAAGTAATAAACCTATTAAGAAATGTTGGTAAAAACGGAGGTTTAATTGCTGCTCCATCTCACGCAATACCAGGTGATGCTAAACCCGAAAATATTAATGCAATGATTGAAATATTGAAAAATCAAAATAAGTATTTGTAAATAAATTCTTGGTTATTATATAAAATAACAGGGTAATATTATTTTTCTATTTTTCTATATTTATCTCCATATAAACCAATTTTCTCAAATGGAATGTTTTTAAAACCTGGTATTTTCTCAAAAACAATAGAGTTCTCTTTCAATTTAAAATTCCTATTCTTATAATCAATGAAACCGGGATTGGTATGAGTAACATAATTATTTCTTATATCAAATTGAGCATACGCTCCAACCAACCTTGTGGTTTCTTCACAATTAAACATCAAATTATTTTCAAAAATATTTCTTTGAGGATACATTCCATAAAAAGTCTTATTATCTGGCAACAAATCTAACCAATTAACAAGGTTTGGATATTTCGACTTATATGGCTCTGATTTAATATCTAATAACTTTGTAAGTCTTTTTCTATATACTCCATTTTCTCCAAAAAAGTAATCCCATGTTTCTTCAGTAGAAAAATCCCACCACATAGATTTCATCTGAAGCGCAGGTCCAAAAATATCAACAAAAATATTATTCCTTATAATTAAATCCTGCCCAGCATTACTATAAACAGCTCCAAAAGAAGCTGTTTTGTAAAAAACATTGCTTTCTACTAACGCATCACAAGCTGCATCATCAAAATAGACACCCATAGTCCATTTTCTATCGGGTCTTCCAATATTTTCAAAGTAATTATATCTTATTATGTTACCTCTATCACTTGGGTCTCTCCCAATATACCATGCTGATACATCATTGGAATTTTTTGCAACATCGTGAATATAATTATATTCAAATAAATGTTCATTCCCATGAACATATAGACCTTGATAATCTGAATTATAAATTTCATTATGACGAACAATATTACCACATCCATCAACATTTACAGCTGACCATAAAAATTTATTTCTATTGTTATAATCGTGGATTTTACAATTTTCTACAAGACAATTCCCATTTATTAAATCTTTTTTACTACCACCACTTAAATAAATTCCTCCACTACCAGTACTAAAAATATCGCAACTAATAATTTTATGATTTTTCCCTCCTTTTCTATCCCAGGTAGTAAAATTATAAATATGGCCTTGTAAGTTACCAATCATCTCTGAAATCGGTTCACCGGTATAATCATCTACTGTGATATGAGGAAATGTTTGCTTGGCTCCTTGCCCCATAAATATACCACAAGTACCAATATTTCTAACTGTACAACCCTCTATTCTAATTTCTTCCCCACCTTCAATGTAAACACCAATACCTCTGCATATTTCAATAATCAAACCACTTAAAGTAATAAAGGAAGCATCTCTAAATGATATTATTGGATATTCAAGCATGGATACTGCAATATCTGAATTTTTTATATCATAAGGCGGATATAAATAAAGCTTTCCATTTTCTCTATCAATAAAATACTCACCGGGTGAATCAATCTCTTCAAAAAGATTTAAAGCTACATAATGATTATAATTTTCACCATAACCGATACCATACAAATGAGGTTGAAATAGCTTAACAATTTTCTTTATTGTATCAATATATTCTACTTTAATTTTATCATCTGCATACCCATATTTGAAAGTACCCTGGAACCATAAATCTTTAGCATTAATCCATCTCTTATGTCTTTCATCTGTATATTTAAAAATTCCACCCCTTTCACTATAATCACCTACCCTTGGTTTAGAGCCCTCATCAATAACTTCACCTATCAAAATAAAACCATCATTAGGATATTGTGCAAGTTTCATCATTTTTGAATCTATAAACAATTCCATTGGTGAAGGTACTACGCTTTGACTATGACCAATTTGTTTATGTATACCGTAATCAAATATGCCATCTTTTTTTAAATCATAAACAAGTATTTTATTCCTCGATTCTGGGGGTAATAAAGACAATAATTTTTTATCAGTTAATTTAGAAAATTTATCAGCCTTTAATCTTTTTGCACCAGTTATTATTACTTTTTCACCTGGATAGGCTTTATACTCAACCCTATAGTTTTGATCTCCAGAATCTTCTTCCCTCAATCTAAATGTCTCATTTAAATCATACTTCCCTTCACGTAAAAAAATTGTAATATTTTCTTTCAAACCATTTAACCTTTTGTACTCATTTGCTGCTTTCCTTGCCTTCTCAACAGAGTAAAATGGTTTTTCGATGGTTCCGGGATTATTATCATCACCCTTATTAGAAACATAAAAAACTTGTGAAAAAATAAAGTTAGTGAAAATGACTGAAAATAAAATAATTTTTTTCATTGCTTAAGCCTAAAAATATTTGACTTTATACTTTTTGGTCGAGGGAGAAAAAATAATTTTTTTCACTTTACCATCTTTATAACTAAATATCAGTTGTGTTTTACCGGGTAAATTATACTTAAAATCAACATTCCAGTTTTTGGGAAAGACAGGTAAAATAAAAAGTTTGTCATCTTCATATTGCAAAAGCATAGCATTAACTGTAATCATTAAATTTCCACCATGATCTTCATCAGGTGACCAGTCAAAATTGCTACTCCAAAAAACAGGGAATCTTGCCTTTTCATGTTTTAATTCAATTCTTTGTTTTAAATGTTTTATCATAGAATCCATTAAACCAAGATATGCTGCTAAAACATCACCTTGTTGCCAACAAATACCAGATAAATTTTTTGCCTCCTTATATGTATTTACAGCTAATTCATAATCTGGTTTATTTATACCAAAAATCTTATATGGAAATACTGGATACAATTCGGGTACCTCAGAATTTGAACTCTCAGTGGTTTCACTCAAACAAGGTAAAATAACATTTTTATTGTTTTTAACACCTATTGGTATTTCGGGTATTTTTTTCTCAAAATTCAATAAAAACTCATAAAACTCATCTCCTAACATATCTTTTTTAAAGCTCAGTAATTTTGGAACAATGACTTTAAATGCAGCTATATCAGGAGTTGGATTCATAATATCCCAGTACGTTTCAAGTGCTTGTGAAGGGAACATTTTTAATTTACCTTTTTCATCAACTGAAAAATGCTTATCATAAAAAGTAATAACTTCTTTGGCAAAAGGCACTATAGAATTTCTCAAATAGTCCTCATTTAAGGTAAAATAATAATAATCTAGCATCATTAATATAACTTCCAAGGCTCCTTGAAAGTGATACCTAATATATCTATTTTCAATATATTTGAAATTTTCTATATCTGTATTCCAACCAAAATTATCCATAGCATAAGAACCCCAGAAATAAAAAGTTTCAGGGAAGAATGCTCCTTCGTGATTGTAAAGTCGTTTAGTTTTTTCTTTTGCATATTTCAAATTATTCAAATACATATTGAAAAAAGGTTGAAGGAAATCGAAATCACCAGTTAATAACATTGGGTAGTAGATTAGCCTTGTATTTTGATTCCAATATGGCCCTCCCCATAACCTATAATCAACATCATAATTTCTTTTTGAGTCACAACTATCAACTGTAAATATAGAGCCATTAAATTTTATCGGATATTTACCTCTTCCTGCAGAAGCAAAAACAAATCTTTGCAAATTGTATAATCTTGATATTTTTTCAGCTAAAGTATCACCATAAATATGAACATAACTTCTATTCCAGAAATCATTCCAAAACTTTACATGCTTTATATAATGTTCCTTCTTCTGATTTATATAATTCTCTCTTATTTTCAATAATCTATTCTGCCACTCTTTTATATCTTTATTAACCATAGTAAGAGCATATATTTTAATAGATCCTTTTTTACTATTTAAATATTCAAGACAGTCATTTTTCATTGGACCTTGCAATAGATAGCCATAAGTTCTATATAGTAAAGGATCTTCATTTTGCTCACTCCATTTTTTCATTCCCTGTCTTTCTAATACTTCTTTCCAAATTGATTTTTCATTTCTATGATATACAAAAATATCATTTTCTTTTTTTACTAAAGTATCAGGATAGATATATAATTTACTCTTTGAATCATAAAAACCATATAGACTATGACGCTCTTCACCTGAAATTTCTCTTATACTTTTCCTCCATATTATTGGTGTTAAAGTATATGAATAAGGAATTTTACTCTCGTAATCCAAATTAATAACTGGGTTGTTAGCATCTATCCATATTCGTAATTTCAGTTTATTATCATTTAAACCTGATTCTATTAAAATTTGACCATTGAATAAATCAAGATGCTGATGAAATTTTTCTTTAAATGGATTAGGTGAGATATGCAGCTTTATTAACCCAATTTTTACCAATCTCGAATACTCATCCCATGAATCTGTTTTACCAATGTAGAAAAAAATATCTCCAGATTCTTCAGCCCATATATTAATTCCAACATCACCATTACCAATGAGCATTGATTCTATTGATTTTTTTGAAGGAGTATCCCAAATTACATCATTTTTTGAAACAATCTCTTTTACTGATTGCCCATATAACAGTGATGCTAAAAAAAAGGAAATAAATAATACTTTTTTTATCATTTTAGCCTCCTTCAGAATAAGAATAGAAAAGTATCTTTTATATTTCGAGCTTACCACAATAATTTAATTCAGGTAACTTACTGAGAATAAAATTATCCGAACCTGTAAAATAATGATAATCATAATCACTTCTGTAAAACTTGGGTTCATCAATTATTTTATAACTTTCGGGATAAGATAACTTTCCCTCGATCCATTCAGGTATATCGTAATAAAAAACATCTTCATCTTTTCTGCCAATAATATTTGCATCCCATTGAGCAAAATATCCTTTTAAAGCCCAATGTTTTTTATTCTCAATCCAATAACAATTGATTCCCAATACCACTGAAAATTTTTCATCATCAGTAAAAAATTCATTCCAAAAATTATCATCAACATCATATTTATTCATCAGATAATAAAAATCATGACTTTGCCATGCTGTAGAAGGAATTATATCACACTCCTTATACCATCCTGTACCTGCCAAAAAAAATCCTGATTCAGATTGATAAAAGGAATATGTTCTATCTATATCATTTAAATATTCATTAATTTCTTCCTTTTTAAGAATATTATTCAATCGATATATAGAAGAAAGTGTAATTCCCATCCCACCTATTAACATTGGTTCTTTCACACAAACATATTTACCCTGTCTTTTAATATAATTCCTGTGAAACCTTTTGCAATTATTTTTATCAACCCAAGAACTTTTAATTATATGATTAGCTAATTTTAGAGCTTCTTCTAAAAATCTTTTCTCATTATATCTTTCATAACCTAATATAAGTGGATTAATCATTAAACCATAATATTCAGCGGGTTCTAAAAAATTCTTATCAGATAAAATTCTTGAGGTAGCCGAACAATCATTTTCTGGAATTCCATTTATATGAAAATATTCTATCATAAAGTTTAAACCATTATAAACCAGCTCATTCCAATCATTATGATTAAAAGCTTTCATATGAAGCAATCTTGCCCATAACCTACAATAATCTTGATTACAACAGCTTTGAGTTAACCCATTAAGATTTGTAGTAGGCCCTTCAAAATATACCTTATTTGTTCCATCAAAATTTTTTCTTACAGCCAAATCAATTTCTTTTAATGTGTCTTCATCAAGTACATCTTTCAAAATTAATGCAGTTTCTGATAAAGCTACATCTGGTACTACATTATGAATTAGCCCATGCTTCAACTTCTCACCAACTTGAAATCCAATATGAGCAAAAAAACCATTTTCCTGAAAACTATTAGTTTGGAATTTTATTAACTTTTTTATTAATTCCAATACTCTATTATCCTGCTTTTTTAAATAACCATAAGAAAGAGCAGGAATAAATGGAGAAGCGAACGTAGTATGCCCAGAAGTAAAATCACCATAACGATATGGATTATCACCCCAAACAGAATGATTATGAAAACCTCGTATTTCTCCATTTGCTCCAACCCAAGAATTTAACCAATTACCTAATTTTGCAATATTAATTTTTTTCATATTTCTCCTTTTACTTACCTAAAGTAGAAATCCAATAAATAATAGACATAATTATAACACCATATATTGTAAATAAGATAATACCCTTT
Source organism: Ignavibacteria bacterium (assembly GCA_036567745.1). Taxonomy (GTDB): domain Bacteria; phylum Bacteroidota; class Ignavibacteria; order DATCTW01; family DATCTW01; genus DATCTW01. The sequence goes on from DATCTW010000018.1 coordinate 144,851, forward strand.
ATGTCTGTTCTATCAAACTTCTCAAATTCCCAGTTAGAATTTTTAAAAAGCTTTTTATAATCAAATCGTGAGGGATTCTCAATTGAAAGCTGAACTTGTTTTGCATCCTCTTCTCTATCAGCTATTGCAGGGGTCTTAAGAATAGCATAAAATTCATCTAACTTTTTCTTATCATCAGGTTTCGTTAATAATGAAACAAACATCAAAATAAAGAAGGGTAAAAATGTTCGTATAATAATTCTGATTGTTTCATTTAGAGCATGAGGATTTTTAGATAAATCAAAAAATTTGTCTAATAGTACAAGTTCTAAACTTAGCATTCCTATTCCTTCCTGCTTCCCCTCTTCATTTATTCTAATACCCTGAGTCCAAAAAATCGATCTTTCTGCTGTAATATATTTTTTTTCAAATTTCTCCCCCTTCATTAACTCTTTTGGCATAGGAGTAGTAGCTTTTCCAACCTCATTTAACTTTTTCCAATTTTCTATTTCTTTTCTCCTTTCTTCTACATCTACATCTCTTGCAGTGTATGTTCTTACTACAGTAATTGGCTGAACCTTCTTTAATAAACTCTCCTCTGTTTTAATCCCCGGCAATATTGGAAGTAAAGTCTGCAACACAATAAAAAATATAGTAGAAAACGCTATTGATGCCCAGGCACCAATTTTATTTGCTCTCCTCCATTTCATCCCAAGCCAGAAAGCAGGAGCAATTACAATGTTAAATTCCCAAAGCAGTTTCATTATTTCAAAAACATTTGTAAAAAGGGTAGAAAGTAAAACACCCCCTACTATTGTAATAAATCCAAACCATTTACCAACTTTTATATAAATCTTTTCATTAAAATTTGGGAACATAGGTTTAAAAAAATTATATGTTAACAAGCTTGAGGTAGTAAGCATTAACGCGCTTGCTGTTGACATAGTTGCTGCCATTAAACAGGCAATCATCAAACCAATTAATCCAATATTTAACTGCCCTAATAAATCACGACAAGCATATCCCCATAAATAGTCGGGGTTTTTAATCATACTACCATATAGTATGACTAAAAGAAACGCAGAAATTCCCCAGAGTAATGTGGCTCCTCGTTTTAATAAAATACCTGATGTATAACCATAACGAGCTGTATATTCATCCTTTGCAGAACCACATGCTAAAAGTTGATTTGCCTGCACAGCAACTGTTATCTGAGACATAATTAAAATAAAAAGCATATAATACCATGTAAAATCTACAAGAGCAGGTGAACCCCAAATTTCAAAAGATGCTTCAGGTAATTTTGATTTTGCAACTTCAACAATTCCACTGAGCCCTGAACCGCCATAAAGCGTATTTATTTTAATAATTGCAAATGGAAATAATAATACTGATAAAATGAGAATGAATATTCCTTGAATTGTATCCGAAATAAAAGCTGCAAGTAACCCACCCATAAGCGTATAAACTAAAACCATTAATGCAATAAACCATGTAAGAGCTGTTTCGTTTATGTATGAAAATTCTTTTCTGGGATTTTCTAATCTTAACTCACTTAATCTCGCTTTTTGAACTTCTGTTAACAAAGCTGCATCCGTATTTTCAAGTTGTTCTAATTCAACTGCTTTATGATATTCTTGCTTTTCAACTTCTGTTAAATATTCATAAGGTTTTGAGGCAATGCTTGTTACAGTTTTTGTAATTGCAGTTAAACCCAAACCTATTACTATCATAAAAAATACTGCACTAAATAAAGCATAAAAACCAGGCATTACTTTAGAATTATATCTTACTGCAAAAAAATCTCCCAAAGTAAGTAATCTTAATCGCCTATACCAGATAGAAGTAATCCAATATACAGGTAACCCAAAAACAGAAAGTAAATTTGCCCATATACCAGCTATACCGTTTCTGGCAACTAAAACTGACATACCTACAGCACTTTCTGCAGAAGTAGCCATCCCAAAAGCTGCAAAAGTCTGAATAAATTTCCCAAAAGTTCTTCCTCCTAGAAAATAATCTTCTTCATTTTTAATCTTCCATGATGACCATAAGCCAATTAAAATAATAGCAAAGAAATAAATAAAAATCATTAAGAAATCTAATAAAGTAAGACCAAACATTCATTAACCTCTAATTTATTTTCTGATTTGTTGCTGTTTCATACATTGTAATAATGTTCTCTATTGGTGTATCAATTTGAATTGCATGTCCAGGAGAAAGCATATAACCACCATCTCTACCTAAAACGTTAATTACTCTTTCAACTTCCTTCTTAACTTCATCAGGTGTAGCATAAGGCAAAAACTGCTGAATATCGATAGCACCATGAAAATTCAGTTTATCTCCAAAATTACTTTTTAAGCTTTCAATATCCATACCTCTTGCACTTGTTTGAATAGGATCAAGTATTGTTACACCCAATTCAATTAAATCTGGAATAAGATCTACAACAGAACCACAGCAATGAAAGAATATCTCTACATCAAAATTTTTCTTAATTTCAGAATAGAATTTTCTATAGAGCTCTTTAAAATATTTATTAAACATATTTTTTGAAATTAGTAGACCTTCCTGTGCTCCATAATCTCCACCACCCATTAATTCATTTATTCTACCATTACCAGCTTCAAGTACTTTTAAGGCATACTCTAATCGATATTTATTATGTTGTTCAATCATAGCAAAAGCAAGATCCTCATCAGAGGCAAGTATTGAATAAAATTTTTCATCACCAACCCACATGCATAGATGCTGTAACCCAGAAGGATCTCCATGAGCAGCTATCCAATACTCATCTTCTCGTTCTAATTTTTCAATATCTTCTTTGATATTTGAAAAATCCCACCATTCCAACTTACCATTCCAACCATATCTATCAAATAAGTCTTCTCTTTTATCAATATCTGACCAGGGAAAATACACACAAGATTCAGTAAATCCGGCATCATCTATCTTTTTCCAATGCGGACCTCCGGACACAATAATTTCATGACTGCCATCTGGAAATTCTTTTAAAGGTGGACCAATATATTTGGGGGGAACTACTCTCTTATCAATTTTGAATATTCTTAATATCTCTTCTTTAGTTGAAACACCAAAGTAGTTTTTCAAATTCTCTAATACTTTTTCTGAAGCAGAAAAATCACATGGCACACGATCTGGCGTTTTATGATTAAATGCTGTTCTAACCCTTTCGTATGGGGTCATTTTTTATTTCCTTTTATCCATCATAAAAATTATTTTACCCTTTGTAGTTATATATTTACCATTTAAATCAGCTGTTAAACATGAATGAACAGGCATTATCCCAATCAAATCCCCTGAATGTTTCTTAAATAGCAAAGAATCATCACTATTTACTTTTATTATACCATGTTCCTGAGAAACACTTTTTACAAATGTATTTTCAATAATCTTACCCCATCCATTATCATTCATTTCAACAACGTAACCAAAAACCTTATTATTATTCTTATCAATAATTGTATCTTTAGATAGATGTACTGCTCCACCATAAACAACAATTTCATTTCTTTCTTTATGTTTTGCAACAATTGGGGAAACAAGCACAATTGCAATATCTTCCTCAAAGCAAGAACCAATATTTAATTGCATTATATCATAAAAAATAAAATTACCCGGTCGAATTTCATCTATTTCTGCAAAATCATTCATCAAACTACAAGAAGGTGTATCACCAATCGATATTATTCCCTCATTGAAAAAGTTTTTTTTCAAATCAATCAGTATTTTATTTGATTTATTAAAAATATCCTCTATTTCATTTCTATTTTTACATTGATAGGTATGCCCATAATGTGCTAAAAATCCTTTTAGCCGTAAATATTTTGAATTTTTAATAGTATCAATTATCTTCTTAATTTCAACTTCGTTTTCAGGAAGAATGCCCGTGCGATGTGTTCCAACATCAATCTTCAGAAAAACTCCAAGTTCATTACTTATTTTATTTTGAAGAATATTCAACGCTTCTAAATCTACAATCAATACATTTAGTTTAATTACACCCGCCAATTCATTTATATCATCAACCTCCAAAACATTTACAGGAAAGGCAATAGTTATATCTTTCCAACCATTATCAGCAAAATATTTAGCCATTTTTACAGAAGAAACAGTTATTGAATTTACTCCATAATCTCTAAACCAATTCCCTATTTCAGCAGACTGGTGAGTTTTAAAGTGAGGCCGAAAAATTATATCATTCCTTTTAGCTTTATTAGCAATCCTTTCAATATTCCTTCTGCATTTTTCTTCGTCTATCATTACCGTTGGTTCTTTGATTCTCATATATAATCCAAAATTAATAAATTAATTTATATATTTACTAAGATATTTCTTTTGATTTTCTTCAGAAGAATCTGTTATTACTGTTAGTAAACCTTTTGTTCCTACATTCTTTACCAGATCATCAATTTCTTCAGCTTTTATATAAACCTGACATGATTTTTTATGTTTTATAATTTTTTCTATAACATCATACCAATCAGAAATCTTCTCTTTGCCAGCACCCGGTACCCATTGAATTACTTTTATTTTATCAATCTGTAAAATCAAATCAAGATGTGGTAAAGCACCAACTCCATCTAAATGGTAAAAAGCATAATCCATTGACTCTGCTATATCTACAATATGAGGAAGTAAAAAAGTTCTAAACATTTCTGGAGAAATCATATAAGAAAAATCTTCTTGTATTGGAAATGTTGTTCCTGGAGCCCAAATACCAACCCAACCAATTCCACCAATATTTTTTGACTTTTGAATGATATTCTGAATATTAATAAAATTATTTATCCATATATTTTTCATGTTATTAAGTGCTTTTTTCACTATCTGAGGCTTTCTTATCATATCAATTAAAAGATTTTCAGTGCCATATAAACCAGCTAAATTATCACTTACTCCACCAAGAGCAAAAGGTGCAACAAAATGATGATTATAAGCTAACTCAGATGACTTTTTAGTTAGATCAATTATTGTTTTGTACGAAAAATTATTTTCATCTAATACAATATCAATTACACTTTCAACATCATTGTATTTGGGATGTGACCATATAGTTTCTTTATCTACAAATTCCATTTCTGAACCAAGTATCAATGAACCAGCACTTGAACCATGATCAATATAATGATATGGTAAAGCTACACCAATATATTCAGTATTATCTATTATACTCATCTGTCTTTTGATAATAAAATCAAGGTCAGTCCAAAATTTAGCTAAATCATCAGTATCAGGTATTACAGAATTAGGTTTTAAATAAGAAGATATAATTAATGGTTTATCTTGATCACCAAAATTCCACCAGTTTTCAAGTCTATCTTTTACCAGGCTTAATCTTTCGAAAAGAGTCATATCAAGCCATTGTCTTTAACATTTCAAAAGTAACTTCATAAAATAGTTTTTCACCTGATTTAAATCTATGATACTCTTCAATAACACTATCAGCATTTCTTACTAATTCTTTTCCTATCGTTCCCGCAATATGAGGTGATAAAAACACATTCTTAAGTTTGAATAACCTCGAATCTTTTTCAGGAGGTTCAGGGTCGGTCACATCAATAAGTGCAGTTAAATCATCTCTTTCTTCAAGAACATCAAGCATTCCTTCTTCATCTACTGTAGCACCTCTTCCCGTATTTATAAATGTAGCATAAGGCATCATCATTCTAAAATGCTCTTTTTTAATCATCCTTTTAGTTTCTGGTAAATCAGCTATGTGATTTGAAACCACAATAGAATTCTTAAATGCTTCCTCCAAACTTACTTTAGCTACTCCCAATTCTTTTGCTTTTTCTTCAGAAAGAAAAGGATCATAAACAAGTATATTAATTTTAAAAGGCTTTAATAAATTAATTACATTTTTTCCTATACCCCCCGCACCAAGTAAAGATACATTTACCTCGAAATTTCCGGGATATTTAGTTTCTAAATTAATATAATTTTTTCTACCTTCATAGGTTTGGCAGATTCTTGTTGCTAAAAAGTATCCCTTTGTAGCAAGTAATATTTGAGCTAATGTAAATTCTGCAACAGGATACCCATTAGCTATCCATGCTGAAACAACTTTTATTCCTTTTTTTAAAAAGGGTTCACAGAAATACCTTACTGATCCTGCAGCATAGAAAACAACTTTTAAATTTTTTAGTAATGAAATTTGTTCTTCGTTTAACTTCAACATACCCCAGGTAGCAAAAACATAGTCAATTTCTTGTAAAAATGGCAATGCAACTTCAAAATTTTTTGAAGTAATAATTTCTGGATAAAAATTTAATTCTTTTTCTAAGGTTTCTTTTCTACCTAATGCATAAACTTTTTTTATTAACTCTGGCATATCAGTAAAAAAAGCTGCTCTATATTTCATACTTCTTTCTCTATATTATTCATTAATTAATTTATTCAATATTTTTGCATCCTCAATTAATTGTAGTTCACTATCATTCTTTAAAAATTCCAGCATAGCATAATGATCTTTATTATATTCCTTGATTAGCTTAAAATACTCTAACCAATTCGAGTAACCATCTATCAATGGAAATCTAATGTATTCTCCATTTTCATAAGTCCAATGATAAACATGAACATTAGATAACCTTGGTAAAACTGTTTTTAATCCTTTTTTACATTCTTCTAAAGATAAATTTACAGGAGGTTGCCAATAAAATAAAATATTATTATGATTTACCTCTTCCATTAATCTTTTCGTTGAGTCATCAGAATCAGTTAATGTGTGAATGTGGTATTCAAGACTTATTGAAATATTTTCCTTTTCAGAGATATTAGCAATTCTTATTAAGTCATTAACAACCTTTTCTCTATAACTTAAATCTGCATCTTTAGAATCTTTATTACCAGCCCATACCCTAATAGTCGGCGCATGTAATTCTTTTGCTGATGATAGAACTCTTTCAAAAGGCAGTCCAGATTCTTCACTCTCACCAGCTTTGAAATATGAACCATAAGCAGCGACTATTAAACCCGCTTCTGTAGTTTTTTTATAAACTTCTTTTGCTTTTCTTGTATCACCATGAGGCACGTGCACATCTCCACCCCATTCTATACAAGATAAATTTGCTTCTTTTACTAAAGAAATTATTTCATCTATCTCTTTATTTCTAAAGCTAACTGATACTAATCCGCTTTTAATCATATAACCTCAAAAATATATTAAAAATAACCAAATAATTTTACATTACCAAATTTTATCGATACCTCCATTCTTTTTAAGAAAAATGCTTTAGGTTGAATTGATCTAAAGTTGAAATCATTTTCACCATATTTTACATAATTATATGGTATAGAAAAAACAAATACTTCATCATCAGACAAAAGGTTGGCGTTTCGTTTATAAAGATTCACTAATTCAGAATTAGTGGGAGATAAAAAGTTTCCATTGAGCTTTACCATAAATTTTGAGTTTTTTGTTCCTCTTATGAAAAGAAGAATCTCTTCTGGTTTAGAATTTGAAAAATCTTCTGGAATATTCATCTTTACTTTATATTCCTCCCAGGCACTAACAAAAATTGGAAATGGGGAATTATGATGATAGCTGGTTTCCTGAGAGCCATCAGATAAAGAATAAATTTTATTTCGGTTCTTTAAACTATTCAAAGAAGACATTTCAGAAAGAAGATCAGGATATTTTATTGTAACATAAAATGTAGAATCATTATTTTTCAAACTATCTAATTCTTTCAAAGATTTTTCTGTAAAGAAAAAATTGAAAAAGTACAATCCATCAATGCCCTGTGAGTAGTAATTAGCTGCAACTCCTCTATATGTAGCATGTGAACGAAATTCTCTGGGTTGAAATTGTCCATCATCAAGAGTAGCATACAATGGGATTTTAGGGTTACCCAAATCTTTTTTAAATTTTGATATTGGCATATTGGGGTCACATATCCAATGTGGTGAAGCGGTAATAAAATCTATAAGATTTAACTTTATCCATTTTTTAAGATCTATACCTTTGTTTAAACATAATTCAACATCAGGAGCTACTCTAATAGATAATAATATTTTCTTTTTCTTTTTTGAAGCTATTTTATTAATTTCTTTCCTAATTTGTTTCATCCAATCAGTCATTACATCTAAATATTCTTTTCCTTTTTCAAATGGAAAAAGAACAAAAAAACGCATAAAATCAAGCTCGATGCCATCAATATTATACTTTTCACATTCTTCTTTTATTAAATTAAGCTTGTAATCCCTAACTTCTTTATGAGCAAAATTATATGCACCTGAAGCATGCCAACCAGGATGATCTCCCATCCAATATTCAGGATGATTCAACCAAAACTCACTTTTAGCTGATGGAAAATATTCACCTGTATCAGTAAAGTGAAGATCATTCATTCTAACTGTAATAAAAGCCTCTTTTCCCTTCTCTTTTGCTCTGTTTACACAAATTTCGATAATATCCGTTCCAAGGTCATTTAATATTTTAAAATTTGTTTTATATATTTTCATCATAGTTCTTTGTAAAGAGTCTTCAGGTCTTTCTAAAAGCCTTTTTTTAAGTCTTTCATCTTCTCCATCACCAAAAGCTCTATCATACATGGATTTATGATAAGGACTTAATGCACCAGAACAAATGAGAAATGTTGTTATAGGTGTATTTACAACTCTATCTACATAACTTTTTACTTCATCAATAGTAATTGGTTTGCTTCCATAATAAAAATTACCAAGTATATCAGTACCATCTGAGTTATAAAGCATTCTATATTGAGAATTTTTTTTCTGTGCAAAACTAAAAGAAGAAAAAATTAGCAATAAAAAAATTAACCTTGTAATAATTATCTTCATAAAAACCTTTTAACAATTAATTTGACTTACTTGATAATTTCTTACTATTTTTCAAAAAATTTTTTTATATCTTTATATTTTTCTTCTAACCCTGCTTTTGTCATTACCTCTTCATCATAATACTCATTTTCAATATAATTTAATTTTCCTGTCATATTATGTCGCGTATTACCTGCGGGTATATCTTTAAAAACATTTTTATATATAGTAAAACCACTGCTACCTTGATCAAAGAATATTCCGTTATTTGGTGCCCCGATTGCCCAAATAGACTTACTAATATCATGAATAAAATTATAAGAAATATCACTTTCAGGCTGTCTTGATAAAGTATAAATTCCTCCACCATCACATAAAATCTTCATGACATCATAAATATGATTCCATTGAATAGTGTTATTTTTCATAAAATTGGGTTTATCTTCCCAACCCCAACCAACACTTATGCCTGTATATGGTAGATTATATACCTCATTATGTTTGATCACCATACCCCGTGCATAACCTACTGTTATTCCACAAGCATTAATGTAATCATGACATACCTCTGTAACAACATTATTTGAAATTGTATCATTTGAACAACCTTCTCTTTCATCTTTTGGGTTATACATCACACTTTGATGTTCATCAGGACCTGAAAAAGTACCTAGAGATATTCCATTTCCAGAAATTTGATAAAAGATATTACCTATTATTGAGCTATTTGATACTCCTTTAAAGAAATCTAATCCTGTAGAACCTAAAAACTTAAAAATATTTCTTTCAAACTTTATGTTTTGTGCATAGTCTACCTGTATAGCAGATTCAGGTTTTTTAAAATACTGTTCGTTTGGAGCTATAAGTTTATGAGTATACTGCCCAGCTTGAGCAAAACAAACACTAGTTTTTGATGGTAAATTCCAATTTGAGTGTGCAAATGTAATACCATAAAAAACTAGATTCTTAACAGGATTTTCAATAGTACCTTCTATCTTTATTAGAGTCTCTAATTGAGGTACTATTACTTTACTTTTTGAAATATCTTCATATAGATAAGGTTTATAGTAAATATATTTTTCATTTTCATCAAAAAACCACTCACCTTCAGTATCCAAAAACTCCAGAGCATTCTCAAAATGATAAGATTCATTTTCGGCTTTTATAGGATAGTCACGTTTAAATATCATTTCTTGAGCAGGTTCTTTAAATTTTATATATGCAAACTCTTTTATTTTGTCAATCGAAGCTAAATGCAAAACCTGTTCTGCCCAGTGAAGATGAGGAATCATTTCAACTTTATCAATATTTTTTATTTTTGCTACTTGGTTTGCATCAACAATTACATCACTATATTTATAATCCCAAAACTTCAATCTATAGTAAGTGCCTTTTTCTGGATCTCTTGCTCTTATAGCCTTTTTACCATTTACATATAACTGCCTGAATACTTCTCCATTAAACTTTGCACGATAAATACCATCTTTATATTTTTCCCAGCCTTTTACTTCTACACCACCTGAAATAACTGGTTTTTCATCTTTATAAGCTTTATAAATTACAAAAAAACCATTTTTACCAGAATCCTCACTTTTGAATACTACTGTTTTATTCAAATAATATTCACCACCTCGTAAATAAACAATAATATCACCATTTTGTGATTTCAAGCTTTTAATATATTCTTTGGCTCTCTCAATTGTTTTGAAAGGCTTTTTCTCAGAACCATTATTATTATCGTTTCCACCTGGAGAAACAAAAATCTCGTAACCTGATTTTATTTGACCATATAAAAATAATGGTAAGAAAATCAAGAAAATAATTCTTTTCATTACTCTCTCCTAAATTTTATAATACCACATTAAAAATTATATATAATGCAATCATAATGGAAGCAAGAACTCCCCATAAAATCCAGACTGTTTTATAACTTTCACCTTTTAAGTAGGTTTCCTTTAAAGATGGTAATGGATTTTTATTGGTATCTTCTTTTGTTAACAAAGAAACAATAATCATAACAAAAGATAAAAATACAAACAAATAAAAAGATAATAGCATATAATGAGGCCAGAAATTCGAATTTGGGAAATTGGTTATCTGGCAATATCCAATTGTAAGACTTACTATAGAACCAAATATCAATGTAAAATACGCTGCTTTAGATGTAGCTCTTTTCCATAATACACCAATTAAAAAAACCGAGGACATCGGTGGAGCAAAGAATGCAATAATACTTTGTAAAAGATTAAACATATCCTTACCTAAAGATGCCATAAAAAGAGCAACTAAAATTCCTACGATGCTCGATAGAAAAGTAAATAGCTGACCAAAAAATCTTAATCTTTTTTCATCAACATTTGGATTAACAAAAGCTTTATAAACATCGAAAGTAAATACTGTACTAAATGAGTTAAGTGCTCCATCAATGGTACTAACCAATGCAGCTAGTAATATTGCAATAATTAAACCTATCATCCCAACAGGCAATAAATTAGTAACTAATGTCATATAAACAGTATCTGGATTTTGAATGTTCGGAAATAATTTTACAGCCATAATACCAGGAACAAAGAAAATTATCGCACTAACAATTTTTAGAAACCCCATAAAAATTGCTCCATACTGGCCGTTTTTGATATCTTTTGCGCCAAGAACACGTTGTACTATTGTTTGATCGGTACACCAAAACCAAATACCTAATACCGGATAACCCAAAATAATTGCAGGCCATGGCAAAGAAGGGTCATCACTGGGTCTAAAAAGATGCCAATGAGCTGAAGGAACTGAATTAATTAAATCATTTAAACCCCCGATTTTACTGAATGTAATTAGAAATAGAACAAATGAACCTATAATCATCAATATTGAATTAAAATTATCAGTTAAAGCAACAGCAAACAAACCACCTGTAATAGTAAAACTTGCAGAAATAGCCATCAAAATAATAAAGCAATACAAAATTGGCCATCCCGTCAATTGATTTAAAAGAACTCCACCTGAATATAAAGCTCCACCAAGCCAAAGAATTAGAGTTGTAAAAAGAACATAAATAGATAAAAAATTTCTGCACTTTTTGCTAAATCTCTTCTCAAGAAATTCCGGCATTGTTGTAATCTTAGTATTTAAATAATGAGGAATGAAAATCATAGCTAGTAAAAATAAAAAAACCCAGGCATACCAATCGAAATTAACTGCAGCCATACCAGTAGTATAAGCAATCGCACTAGCTGAAACCATCATTGAAGGTGATACATTTGTACCAAAAATTGAAAAACCAATGGTAGGCCATGATAAATTTCTTCCTGCTAAAAAAAGATCTTTTGCTTCTTTCTTTTTAAAACTCGCATAAAACCCAATTAAAAGAACACAACATAGATATAGTAAAATTACTATTATATCAAGCAGATGAAAAGAATAAGAAAGAGCCACCCTTTTCCTCCTTTTAATTTATTAAAAATTCATTTTAAAAAAATCAATCCAGGTTCAACCATTTCAGCTAATGATAATCCTGCAAAACCAGTAGCTGCCATAGAACAAGCTGACCATGATTGAAGTGTATGTACTCCCCAGGGTAAGTACGATTCCTTTATCATTACTCCTAATTTTTCAGTAAATTCTTTAGTACTTAGAAACTTCTTAAATAATAAAATATATTTTTCAACAACAGGATCTTTTTCCATTTTTGAATAACAGAGAAAAACTAAAGGCATACCAGCAGTTTTAGAATTATTCCATGCATCCTGTAAAGGGAACCATGGCTTATCACCAATATTTTTTAGTAACCCTTCTTCTCCCTTGATATAATTTGAATACACCTTTTTCATCTTTTCTTTAATTTTTTCATCTTTTGTATGATGATATAGCATTAACAAACCATCACTATAATAAAAAGCTGATCCAAAATGATTAACCGATTGTGGTGCTACTGAAGGGCAGCCTTCTCCATAATGTGCATAATAAATTGGTCTTCCATCCTCTTTCCAATTCTTTAACAAAAATTGAGCTGCTTTTTCAGCAACTTTTAAATACCTTTCATCTTTTGTAATTACATAAGCAACGGTAAAAGCAGCACACGATGTAGAAGTAGCTACATGATAAACATCTTTTTGTGGCACTCCATTTTCTAAACCATTCGTGAACCCACCGTTCGGCTTTTGCCATTTAATTGCCCAACCATCACAATATTTTTTTACTGCATTTATATACTTTTCTTTTCTATCTCCATCTACATAATTTGAAGCTATACCTAAAGCTGTTACTATTGATCCAATATCTGCAATGTTTAACCAGAAATTTTTTGTGATAAACTCAATATCTTTCTCAGTTAAATCTTTTGTGGGTTTATTACGATATATTTGTTGAAAAGCGCCATTTGGCAATTGTTCTGAGACTAATTTGTCAAGTAAATTTATTACAGCTTCAAGATATTTTTTTTCATTAAAAATTTTATATCCTGCTAATAGTGTTCTTATAGGATATGCTGAAGAATACCACCATAAATTCTGAGTGATATTCCCTGGCTCAAAATCACCTAAAAAACCATTCGGCATATTACGAGATATTAACCAATCACAAATTTCTTTTAGCATTTGTCTGGCATCAATATTCCCTTTTGTAATTACTTCATCAATTGATGGTAAATCTTCATCTGGCACATCTTTAAAAATTTTGTTAAGAGTAGTATTATGTTCTGCCTCGATAATAATTCCATTTACACAAAAAGTATTTTTTTCTGAGACAAACTTAACCCTTAAAATAGTATCTTTTACATTTACATTAAAATCTAACTCTGTTAACTTATCTTTATTAATCATTACAGCTTTTTGAACAATTTTATCCTGAATATAAATATCAAATGGGCCATGGCTCTCTTTACAATCATACATTATTACCCTAATTTTATAAGTACCCTCTGGAAAACCAAACCATATTTCCCCCTTTTTACCAGAAACAAAATCTCGTAATAATGGATCTTTACATTCAATTCTTGCAACTTCAGTTACATTATCAATCCATAAATACTTTGGTGAATGATAAACACGAGAAACAGGAACAAAACCTGGCGCAACTTTTTGAAAAGATCCACCAAAATCAAAACAATGAATTGATTTCTCTTGAGAAATGACAGAATTAGGCAAATAAATTAAAAGAATTATTATAAAAAGTCTTTCAATGTGTTTCATATATTAAATAGCGTTTTATTATTTACTCAAATGATAGTAATTTATATGATTTTTTGAAAAAAGCAAGAATACTTGAATAAAAAAATTGAAAAATAATATTTTAAGATTTTACTCATTAAGTAATTGTACATAAACTTGATAATGAAATTTTTGTTTCTTATATTTTAAAAATTTTTAAGGAGAGAGATATGACAAAAAGAGTTTTCATTATTTTTTTATTTACTACATTTCAAATTGCTTTTGCACAAAAATTAATAATTTATGTATCATCAAATGGTAATGATTCAAATGATGGCTCAAAAGAAAAACCTTTTCTTACCCTTAATGCAGCAATAGAAAAAATAAAAAGCATTGCAACCCAGAAAGAAAAATTGAATGAAGTTGAAATATTATTTAGAGAAGGCAAGTATTATTTTTCAAAATCAATTTATTTTGATAGTTTAACTTTTTCAAATGTAAAATTTAAGATTACAATTAAACCTTATAAAAACGAAAAGGTTATTTTTACCGGCTCAAAAGTGATTACTGGCTTTACAAAAATAGATAACAAGAACATACTAGATAGAATTCAACCTGAATTAAAAGATAAAATTTATTACATAGATTTAAAATCTCAGGGTGTGCTCGACTATGGAGAAATTACCATGCGTAAAAATCCTGGTATGGAACTATTTTTCAACGATGAACGAATGACTTTATGTAGATATCCCGATGAAGGATGGCTCAAAATAGCTGAAGTTCCACAATATGGTGATACCCTTTATAATGAAGGATTGGAAAGAGAAAAAAGATTTGGTATTCCAGTGGGTAGGCATTATGGAAAAATAAAATATGATATAGATAGACCTGAAAAATGGTCAACTGAAAATGAAATTTATATGCACGGATATTGGACTTGGGATTGGAGTGACTCTTATCAAAAAATTAAATCAATAGATTACAACAAAAAAGAAATAACAATTGCTGAACCCCATCATCACTACGGATATACAAGAAATCAAAGATACTATTTTCTAAATATACTGGAGGAATTAAATAAACCTAAAGAATGGTACCTTGATAGAAAAAATGGGTTACTCTATTTTTATCCTCCTAATGATATAAATAAAGGTGTGGCAGAAGTATCAATTCTAAACTCACCTTTTATAATATTAAATTCAACAAACAACATTACCATTGAAAAAATTTTATTTGAGAAAACAAGAAGCAATGCAATAGTTATTAATGGAGGTGAAAATAACTTAGTAGCCGGTTGCACGTTCAGATTAATTGGCGATGTAGTAATAGAAATTAATAACGGTATAAAAAACGGTATTCTTAGTTGCGATATTTATGATATTTGTCTTGGAGCAATAAAACTCAATGCAGGTGATAGAAAAAATCTTATACCTTCAGGTAGTTTTGTAAAAAACTGTCACATTCATGACTTTTCTAAATGGTTAGCTACAGGTTATGTTGGAATAAGTATCGATGGAGTGAATAATATACTATCAAATAATCTTTTACATAACTCCCCATTTGAAGCAATTTATGTTAGAGGGAACGATCACATTTTAGAATACAATGAAATTTATAACGTATGTAATGAAACCGGTGACGCAGGTGCAACTCATACTGGAAGAGATTATACATGGAGAGGAAATATTTACCGTTATAATTATTTTCATCATTTAAAAGGACCAGGTTTACATGGTGTAACTGCTATTTATCTTGATGATTTTACAAGTGGATATATAATTTATGGTAACATTTGTTATAAAGCTGGAAGAGGTGTATTGCTTGGCGGAGGAAGAGATAACATAATTGAAAACAATATTTTTCTTGAATGCTACCCCTCCATTTTAATTGATGCAAGAGGTCTCGGATGGGCTAGCAATTATTTTGATGGAAGATATCCTTATTTATTCACAAAACTTGATGAGATGAATTATTCAAAACCTCCTTATGTAACAAAATACCCTGAATTAAAAAATATAAAAGAAGATAATCCTGCAGTTCCAAAAAATAATAGAGTATTAAACAATATTTCTTACGGTGGAAGATGGATGGAAATTTATGATTATTTCGCTTTTGATTTCAAAAAAGAAATAACTATAAAAAATAATTTAATTGCTGATAAAGAGATATGTAAAAGGTTAAAAGAAAAACCAGATGGTTGGGACCCCTACTATCTAAATCTGGATAATACATCAGGATACATTATTTTTAAAAATGGTGATAAAGAAATGAATACTTTTTTTGAAAATGATAAAATAATTGATACTGATCCTGGTTTTATAAATTACAATAAACTTAATTTCAAACTAAAAAAAGATTCACCCGCTTTTAAACTTGGTTTCAAAAGTTTGCCACTCGAAAAAATTGGTTTGTTCAAAGATAAATACAGAACAACTTTACCAGAAAAACAAACTAAATTTGATTTCTAGTTAATAGTTTAGTTCCCTTCATATATTAAAAATTACTGATAAAATAAGCAAAAAAATGAGAGGGACCATTTAGTGGGAGTCCCTCTCTAAAAAACCCCCATATGCTGGGTCATATGGGGGAAAAAGGGGTATATTGTTTAATTTGGTGGCTGCTCGGGCGAGCAGCCTATTTCTCATAAAAACCTCTGCTGCTGGGTCAACAGAGGAAAAGGGTATATGAGAAACTTAATATAAATAATTTTTCAAAAAACAAATTTATTATAATGTAATATAATTATTATTATTAACCAATACCATTTTTATTATATAACTTCCTGCCCCCTAAGAAACGAGAGCAGGAAATCGGGATATATATTTAAATCATCATTATAATCAAGGCTGCCCCCGCTTGAGCAGCCTCAAAAAACCTCTGTTAAATTACTTAACAGAGGAAAAAAGGGAACTCTTTAAACAGATAGGTTTTTTTCCAACCTATCTGATAGTTCTTTTAACCCTTGCGCCGTTACTTTAACTTCTTCTGACATCTGTGAATAATCTATTGCTGCTCTGGAAATACCAGAGTTTACTTCAGCTATAGTATTAGCACCTTTAGATACTTCACTTAAATTTCTATTTACCTCAGCTATAGTTACAGTTTGTTCTTCTACTGCACTTGCTATTGTATTTGATATATCATTTACTTGCTTAATAATCTCTGTTATTTCGTTAATCTTTTGCAGAGCCATCTCAGTATCTTCCATAGTACGTTTTATGTTTTGAGTTATGTTTTCAGTAGACTTAGCAGATTCTTGAGCCAATGTCTTTACTTCGCTCGCTACTACGGCAAAACCTTTTCCAGCTTCTCCTGCTCTTGCTGCTTCAATTGTTGCATTCAAAGCTAATAAGTTTGTTTGCTCTGCAATATTATTTATCACTTTAATTATAGAAGCAATATCTGCAGAACTCCTTGATAATCTTTCCATAGCAATTTTTGCTTCTTCAGACATCCTTGCTGCTTCTTTAGAAATCTTTGATGCCTGTTGAGTATTATGAGCAATTTCTTTTATTGAAGTTGCCATTTCTTCTGCTGCTGTAGCTACTGAATTAGAGTTTGCTGATATCTGCTCAGATGAAGCAGCTGCTGATGCTGTAGAAGCCTGCAATTCAGTTGATGCTGCAGCAGACTGTTCACTTACCATCAATACTTTATCAGCAGTATCTTTTATCAAATCCGATTGCTTTTTAATCTCTGACATATCTTGAACAAACTCAATATAACCTATAGCTCTTCCTTTCTTATCCTTAATCTGATTACATTCCATCCTAATATATTTATCACCAAAATTTGTAAAAGATACTGCCTTCTTTCCTTTTTTCAGCTTCTCATATGTGCAATTATCAGTGTTACATATAGATGTATTTATAACATTACATTTTCTATCAAGTAATTCTGTCTTTGTTCTTCCTTGAATATTAGTAGTAGCTTTATTTACTAACGAAATATTCATATTATTATCAGCTACCATAATTGGTAATTCAAAACTATCAATAATAGCTTCATACCATACGACGAGATTATTTACCTGTATGCCAATAAATATTCCTGTACCAAATAATAATATTCCACCAAGTATTATAAATAAAATTATTCTTGTTTCAGCAGAACTTGCTACACTCGCAGCCTTTTCTCTTTCCTTCACTGCACTATCTTTGAAATATTGATTTAAAACTTCGAAGGTTTTCTCAATCTTATCACCTGAATCAAACATTTTAGCAACTAATTGACTTGTTTCACTATCTCTCATAGCCATTATTAGTGATAAAAGTTCATCATTCATTGATCTGTATTCTTTCCATGCTTTATCAAGTTCAGAATTTAACCTCCCAAGCTCTCCTTGTGCATTTAAAGACACATAATAATCGATTGCTTTCGATAAATCATTTACTGCCTTATCTACAATTTTCTTATATTCAACTCTTTTTTCATAATTTGGATTTAATAACATTCTTCTAAGTTCTGCCCGGATAAGTATAAAATCTTTATAAGCTTTTCCAGCATCTGAAATAGGAACCAGGTTTTTTTCGTACATATCGTCCTGTCCCTTTTTGATCTCCTTTATTCCATTTAAACCAGTTATGCCAATAACTATAAATATCAACAGAGCTATTGTTGAACTAATAACTAATTTCGATAATGTTGATAATCTTTTAAACCATTTCATAATTTATTTATTCTATTTATCTATAAAATGTAAGTCCTTCAAAACCTGTTATATTTCCATCATTATCTGATAATGATTTACCTTTAGTCTCTAAAACAATATGGGTTTTATCTTTTCGTTTAAATATATTTGTTATATTAAAAATAGATTTATATTTCCCATTATAATCACTTATCTCTTTTAAAAAAAACCGTGCTTCCTGCTTTAACATATAATCTGTAAAATTAGTAGATATTATTTCATTAGGATAGTATCCTAAAATTTTACTCACTCCGTCACTTATTTCAATAATATTAAATTTATCATCTAATTGCCAAGCAAAGTATATATCTTTTTCTTTTATTTCTGATTCTATTCTTTCGGCTATGTTTTCAATTTTTTCCATACTTTCTTACTTTTAATATTAAGAGGGTCGTTTTACTCACACACGACCTCATAACCTAACACACTAAACGACCCTCAAAAGTTCTTAATTATAAATTAGCAAATAAAATGCCAGATTTTTTAATTCTTATAATTACAAATATTTATGTAATTTTTCTGATTATAATTTTAAATATTGTAAATAAATTACATTGATATCTATATAGAAATCAATATTGATATCTATATAGACTACTGATGTTTTTTATAAATAATGATTAATTAAAGGTCTGTAAGCTTATACTTTTTAAGCTTTTTCCATAGAGTGGTGTAATGCATATTCAATTCTTTGGCAGTTTGAGATTTGTTCCCTTTGTATTTTTTGAGAGTTTCAATAATGAGATTCTTTTCCTCAGTATCACTCATTTGAGAAATGTATTTTTTGGTATGTGAATTTGATTTTTCTATATAAGATGATAATAAGGATAATATCTTTTGATCTACATTATTTAAATCACTAAATTTTGTAATATCCTCTTCGTCTTGAATTTTTTCTACCTTATTATTAAGTATTTCGGGGGGTAAGTGATACAATTCTATTCTTCCTTTATCACATATAATAAAAGCATACTCAATTATTTTCTCTAGCTCTCTAATATTACCCGGAAAGCTATAATTATAGAATACTTTAAGCACCTCTGTATCAATTCCATTTATTTCTTTAGCAAATCTTGCTTTAAATCTTGATATAAAATGATCAACAAGATATGGTATATCTTCCTTTCTATCTCTTAATGGTGGTAAAACCAATTTTACAGTATTCAGTCTAAAATAAAGATCTGCTCTAAAGGATTGTTGTTCAACCAATTCTTTCAAATTTTTATTAGTTGCTGCAATAACTCGAATATCAACTTTTTGAGGTTTTAAAGCACCAATAGGCTCAAATTCAAAATTTTCCAATAACCTTAATAATTTTGATTGCATTGGTAATGGTAGCTCTCCAATTTCATCAAGGAATAGAGTTCCTCCATCAGCTAAAAGTACTTTACCTTTTTTATCTTGTTTAGCATCAGTAAAAGAACCCTTCATATACCCAAATAATTCGGATTCAAGTAAATTTGGTGGTATTGCTGCACAGTTAACAGTTACAAAAGGTTTATCCTTTCTTTTAGATAAATTAAATATCGCTTTTGCAAAAAGTTCCTTACCTGTTCCGGTTTCACCTTCAATTAAAACAGCACTATCACTTTGAGCAATATCAGGTAATATCGAGAAAAGCTGTCGTAATTTTGCACTTTTGGCTACAATATCCTGAAACGAATATTTTTCATCCAGTTCTTTTCTCAAAATTTCTACCTGTGATTGATCCCTAAAAGTAATTGCTACCTCAAAATTATCAGAGCCTTGTTGATATAAAATATATGTTGAAAAAGATACTGGTATTAAATCACCTTTTTTATTTCTAATATGAACCAACTTATCAGATAATCTTAAAGTACCATCTATTATATTTTCAAGTTTTATATCCGTTTCTAAAACCCTGAAAATGTTATGACAATTAGAACCTAATGCTGTATCTGCAGAAAAACCTGTAATTCTTTCAGCAGCTTTATTAAATGAAGTAATAATACAATCTTTATTAATTGTAAATACACCATCACCAATAGAATCTAGTATTAACTTACTTTTAATAAGATTTTGCTCGGTTATTTTTCGCTCCCTTATTTCTTCCTCTAAGCTTTTATTTATAATCATTAATTTATTTGTTCTTTCGCTAACCAGTTTTTCCAGATTATTTTTGTAATTAATTAATTCATTTCGGATTCTAATAGTTTCTGTAATATCGATAGAACTGCCAATTACTTCAATAGGATTGCCATTCTCATCTCGTTTAAATACTGATTCAAAAGTCATTAACCAAATCCAATCACCTTCTTTATGTTTTACCCTATGTTCAGATACAACTATTTCTCCATCTTTAAGATTTTTTATCTTTTCAATATTTCTTCTTAGTTTTTCACGATCTTCCGGATGAATCAACATTGAACCAATATAGTTCTTTAAACTAATCAATTCTTCATCAGTATATCCTAAATAGTAATAAACATTTTGTGATATAAATTTTGTTTCACCAGTTATTAATGAATATATATATATTGTATTAGGGTTAGTATGAAGTATTCTCTCAATCAATTTATTTTTTTCTTCAAGCTGCTCTTCAAACTCTTTTTGTTTTGAGATATCCCTTCCAACAGACTGAAATTCGATAATATTGCCAGCTGAATCTCTTAAAGGATGATGTATCCACTCTATTACATTTAATTTGCCATCTGGTTTTCTTTCTCTATGTAATGATACTAAAAATGATTTATCCCCTGGAACATCTTGAATTTTTCTATAAAGAATATCACGATATTCATCTGGTAAAAAAGAAAATAAATTATTGCCAATAAAATCTTCTTTTGTACGATTAAAATATTTGCAAAAAGAATTATTAACAAAAGTAATCGTACCCTTTTGAGTAAATCGCACAATTAATTCAGTTTGATCTTCTACAATAGCTTTATAAAAATGTTCCATGCGTTCAATTTTTGTTTCATAATATCTACGCATCGAAACATCTCTGGTTATTATTCTATAACCTTTTAAATCATTATTTGTATCAAAAAAAGGTATAATGCTTGATTCTAAATATGTTTTTGAACCATCTGCACCATATAAAACATTTTCAAAAATTACAGATTTTCCTTTCTTTATATCTTCACTCTCAAAAATTTCTAACACTTTTTTTCTATCTTCTTCTGATAAAAATTCCAGAGAGTTCCTTCCTATTAATTTTGTAGCTTCAACACCAACAATATCTTTAGATCTTGGACTTGAATAAGTAATTATTCCATCTTTATCGATTTCAAAAATCCAATCATTTACAGTCTCAACTAAATTTTTAAATAACTCTCTCGTTTCCTGAACAGCTTGTAAATACTGTTTATTTTGAATTATTCTCCAGAGTTCAAATAATATTATTGTCGCTTGTTTTGAATCTGCTTCATCATAATTAAAAGATTTATTTGCTAAAACACCCAATAATACAATACTCTCTCCATCAAATACTGGTAAAACCATTACTCTTTTTATCGGCAAATGATCTTCTGGCAACTTCTTTGAAAACTCATAATTTGCATAATCGTTAATAAAAATTGCTTTTTTCTCAGAGATGGCTTTTTGCCACAACGTTTGTTCAACTATTTTAATAAATTTATTTTCTTCGTTTTGAAGCTTACATTTTTCAGAAAAAACAGAAGACCAGCTTACTATCTTAGCTGATTTGCCATCATTTACAATAATAGATATAAAACCAAACTCACTCTTAGTTAACTTAATAACATAATCCAGAGCAATATCTATAATTTGTTTTTCTGTTTTCCAAGATGATTTATTTATTTCAAGTAAACCTTCTAATCGCTTTTCATTTAATAATAATTCATCATGCTGTTTCTTTTTTTGAGTTATATCTCTTATAAGAGCTAGCAAATATTTGGGTTTACCGTTTTTATCTTTGATTAAAGATACATCAAATTCACAATTTATTATGACTTTATCCTGACGTATAATTCTATACTCTCGATTTATTACACGTTTCGAATTTTTTATATTTTCAATCCCATCAAATAACTTTTTATGTTCTTCTTGATGAAAGAAGACAAGAGCATTTGTATTTATCAATAACCTTTTATCTGGTACCTTCAATAATTCAGCAAGATTATCATTACAAAGCAAAAAATTTAAATTAAGATCTGTTAACGCAATTGCATCAGGTGAGAGCTCTACTAATGACCTATATAGTTTTTCACTTTCTGTAATTTCATATTCTCGTTCTTTCCTTATTTGCTCCAGTATTAAGTCTTTAACCTTAATACTAATTAATTGAGCAATACTTTCAAAAAATTCCACAAAATCTTCTGGTATAGAGTTTTCAGGTTCTCTAGCAAAGCTTATGAGGCCAAGCAACTCATCTTCATATAAAAGAGGAACGAAAAGCATGCTGTGTGCTCCTACCTTCATTCCATCGGGAAATATCTTTAGAGCTAATTCAGAATGATTACTTTTAAGAAACAAAGTTTTTTTGGTATCAATCACATATTTAGAAAAATACTTAACCTCATTAATTGGGCAGGAATACTTTTCAGGCTCAGGTATAATTTCATCTTGATCTACATAAGTTAACGAATTAGTGATAAGCGTGTAAATATTTTTCTCATAATCTAAAATACCAAATTTTATTCCTACAGGCAACCTCCCACTTGAAAAACAGTTCAAATTTCTGAATAAAATTTGTCCAATTTCATCAAACGTTTTTGCCTTATTTAACTCAGTAGAAATATTAAGTAATATTCTTAATTTATCATGTTCGTATTTACTATGATCACAACTATCAAAATACTTATCCATCATTTTCATATTCTGAATAACGCTCTAAAATAATTATCATTATTAATATGTTTTATTTTTATTATAAAATCAAGGTTTGACTTGAGTAACACATAAAGTAAAATAAAAAAATTTAATAAAATTTTACATAACTGATCACTTAAAAAGTAACTTAAAATCTAATTTATGGATTAATAATCTTCCCAAATATAAAAAAAAATTTAAAAAATTGAATTTTTTTCTTGACTTTAATTAAATATTTTTGTATTAATTAGCATAGTAATTTTTAAAGGATCATGAAGAAAAATTTTAACATATTGGTAGTAATCGTAGTAGTAGTAATTATTCTCCTCCTTATGTAGGTGAAGGAATGGTTTTTTATTATTAAGCCATTCCTTGTGAATGGCTTTTTTTTTAATATTAAGGAACAAAATGAACACAAGCATAACATATAAAATGAATTTTTCGAATATAGAGTTTACAAATATTAATTTCTTTTTAATCTTATCTGGAATTATTCTAAACCTTAAGAATAATAATATATTGGTTAGCATAATTAACATTCTCCTTCTTAACATTCTTATTCTCGTAGTAGTACTTATTATTTTATCAGGGTAAGAGGGAACTCTAAACTAAGATAGAAGCCTCTCTTACCCAGTGTAAGAGGGGCTTTTTTTTTGAATATTTTTCAAACAAATTAAAAATAAAAAAAGTGAGGTTAATATGTTTTATAAAGATGAAACAATAGTTTTTTTTGACGGAGATTTCACCAGAGTTGGTGATATTAAAATGAATCCTTATTCTCAATCACTTCATTACGGCATAGGTGTTTTTGAGGGCATAAGAGCTTATGATACACCAAACGGTGTCAAAATCTTTAAAGCAAAAGAACATTTTGAAAGATTACTAAACTCTGCTAAAGCTATTCAACTTTACCCAGAATACACAGTTGATGATTTCATAACTATTTCCTACAAAGTATTAGAAAAAAATAACCTAAAAGATGCTTATATAAGGCCAATAATTTGGCTTGGTGAAAATATGACTTTAAAAGTAAGCAATGAAATTCATTTTATGCTTACTGTTTGGGAGTGGGGCAAATATTTAGGCAAAGAGCTTGTAGATATAACCATGTCTTCATATCAAAAACAAAACCCTAAAGCTACACCACTTCATGCAAAAATAACAGGTAATTATATTAACTCTATTCTTGCTACTACAGAAGCAAAACAAAAAGGGTTCGATGAGGCTCTTCTTACAGATATTAATGGATATGTAGCCGAAGGACCAGGAGAAAACATTTTTATGGAATGGGAAGGAAAATTATTTACTCCTCCAGAAGGTCATATTTTACCTGGAATAACAAGACAAACAATAATGCAACTTGCTAAAGAAGATGGTATTGAAGTTGAAGAAAGATTTTTTACACCACAAGAATTAGCAACTGCAGATGCTGCATTTTTTACTGGTACTGCAATTGAGGTAGCTGGAATCAATAGAATCGATAATGTTACTTTCCCTAAAGAGTGGAAAAAGACTATTGGCTATCATCTTTTGCAAAGATATTGTGATTATACAAGGAATTAAAAAAAATGATTCTTAAAAATAAACTTAGAAGCGAAGATTCTACATCAGGCAGGCTTATGACTGGTGCCAGAAGCTTATGGAGAGCTAACGGGATGAAAGAGGAAAACTTTGGTAAACCAATAATTGCCATAGCAAATTCCTTTTCTCAATTTGTGCCCGGTCATATACACTTACAATCAATAGGCCAATATGTTAAAAACATAATTAACGCTTCAGGTTTTTTTGCTGCAGAATTTAATACAATAGCTATTGATGATGGAATTGCTATGGGTCATACAGGTATGTTATACTCCCTTCCATCACGTGAGTTAATAGCTGATAGTGTAGAATATATGTGTAACGCACATAAAGTAGATGCCCTTTTCTGTATTACAAACTGCGATAAAATTACCCCGGGTATGCTAATGGCTGCAATGCGACTTAACATACCAACTATTTTTGTATCAGGTGGACCTATGGAAGCTGGTAATTACAATGGCAAAAAAGTTGATCTTGTTGATGCAATAGTAATGGGAGCAGATAACAAATTCAGCGATGCTGATTTGAAATTACTAGAATATAGTGCTTGCCCAACATGCGGTTCCTGTTCAGGAATGTTTACTGCTAATTCAATGAACTGTCTTACCGAAGCTCTTGGACTTTCATTACCAGGGAATGGTACAATTGTAGCAACACATAAAAATAGATTAAATCTTTTTACTAGAGCTGCAAATTTAATCGTGGAGTTAACAAAAAGATATTATTACGATGGAGATGACTCAGTACTACCAAGAAATATAGCCTCAAAATCTGCTTTCAAAAATGCCATAGCTCTGGATATGGCTATGGGTGGCTCTACTAACACCATCTTACATATTCTCGCTATTGCAAAAGAAGCTGAAGTTGATTTTACTTTAAAAGATATTGATGAAATTTCTCGAAAAGTTCCTTGTATTTGTAAGGTTTCTCCTAGCTCAAACTATCATATTGAAGATGTAAACAGAGCCGGTGGTATTATTGGAATTCTTGGAGAACTTGAAAAGGGTGGTTTAGTAGATACTACCGTTAATCGTGTTGACTTAATGACACTAAAGGAAGCAATAAATTCCTATGATATAACAAAACCAACAGCTACTGAGAATGCAAAAAATATATTTAGCTCAGCTCCTTCAGGTAAAATTAATAGTGTATTAGGTAGTCAATGCGAGTACTATAAATCACTCGATACTGATAGAAAAAATGGTTGTATTCGAGATTTATCTAATCCATATAATTCAACAAGCGGATTGGCAATATTGTATGGTAATATTGCAAAAAAAGGTGCAATAGTGAAAGTAGCAGGCGTTGATAGTTCATTATTTTATTTTATTGGTAAAGCAATTACATTTGATTCTCAAGAAGACGCTATTAATGGGATATTAAGCGGTAAAGTAACTCCAGGTCATGTAGTAGTAATCAGATATGAAGGTCCTAAGGGTGGTCCAGGTATGCAGGAAATGCTCTATCCAACAAGCTATTTAAAATCTAAAAAACTTGATAAAGAATGTGCTCTTATTACTGATGGAAGATTTTCAGGTGGTTCTGCTGGTTTATCAATAGGCCATATTTCTCCTGAAGCTGCTTCTAAAGGTGAAATAGCATTAATTCGTAATGGTGATAAAATTGAAATAGATATCAATAATAGAACAATTAACCTTAAAATTAGCGATGAAGAACTCAGTAAAAGATATGAAAAAGAAATTAAAAAAGGCTCAGATGCATTTAGACCTAAAAGAAATAGAATAGTACCAAAATCATTACAAATTTATTCTCAATTTGTATCGTCTGCTGATGAAGGAGCAATAAGAATAATTTAATTATTTATAAGGATTGATATGAAAGAAGTTAAAAAAATTAGGGGTTCAGAAGCAGTAATACTAGCTTTACTTGAAGAAGGAGTTGATACTTTATTTGGCTATGTGGGTGGTTCTATAATGCCAATTTATGATGCATTATACGACTACCGTGATAGAATTAATCATATCCTTACAAGACATGAACAAGGAGCTATTCATGCAGCAGAAGGTTATGCAAGATCTACGGGTAAAGTAGGCGTATGTTTTGCTACAAGTGGACCTGGCGCCACAAACCTAATCACTGGTTTAGCTGACGCACAGCTTGATTCAACACCTCTGGTTTGTATAACAGGACAGGTGCCTTCAAATTTACTTGGTTGGGATGCATTTCAAGAACAGGATATGATTAGTATAACAATTCCTGTAACAAAATGGAATTATCAAGTTACAAGAGCTGAAGAAATACCTGAAGCTATTGCAAAAGCTTTTTATGTTGCAAGATCTGGTAGACCCGGTCCGGTTTTAGTAGATATAACTAAAGATGCTCAGGTATCGATGATAGACTTTGAATACAAAAAATGCAAAAAGGTTAGAAGCTATCTCCCTTACCCAATAGTTGATGAATCTCAATTATTAGAAGCAGCTAACCTAATAAATAATGCTAAAAAACCTCTTATTCTTTCTGGGCATGGTGTAATACTTTCACATGCTGAAAATGAATTAAAAGAGTTTGCTGAAAAGGCAGATATACCTGTTGCTTGCACTTTACTGGGTTTATCAAGTATTGAATCTACTCACAGGTTATTTGTTGGTATGTTGGGAATGCACGGTAATTATGGCCCAAACATTAAAACCAATGAAAGCGATCTTTTGATAGCTATTGGAATGAGGTTTGATGATAGAGTGACAGGTAATCCAAAACTTTACGGTAAGAAAGCTAAAATAATTCACATTGATATAGATAAATCAGAAATAAACAAAATAATTAAAGTTGATCTTGGAATAAATGGCGACGCAAAAAACGTTTTACAAAGATTAATACCTTATATTCAACAAAATAACCACTCTGAATGGAAAAAAGAAATTGATGATTGTTATAAAGTAGAATATAACTACATAATTGAGAGACAAACTTTTCCAAAAGATGGCAATATTCAGATGGGCGAAGTTGTTAGAATGATATCTGAAAAAACAAATGGTGATGCTATTGTTGTAACCGATGTAGGTCAACATCAAATGAAAGCAGCTAGATATTTTACTTTTAAGAAAAATAACGCTCTTGTTACTTCTGGTGGTTTAGGCACAATGGGGTTTGGTCTTCCCGCATCTCTTGGAGCTCAAATTGGCAATCCTAATAAAAAAGTAATCGCTTTTATTGGTGACGGTGGTTTTCAGATGACAATTCAGGAATTAGCCACTATCAGGCAAAACAACTTGCCAATTAAAATAATTATACTAAACAATAATTTTTTGGGCATGGTTAGGCAGTGGCAGGAGCTCTTCTTTGATAAGAGGTATTCTTATACTGAATTAATCAATCCTGATTTTGTAACAATAGCTAAAGGATATCAAATCCCTGCATTAAAAGTAAAAAGCCGTTCAGAACTGAATGAAGCAATAAACGAAATGTTAAACTCTAATGAGCCCTTTTTATTAGACATCGAAGTAGAAAAAGAAGAAAACGTACTTCCTATGGTTCCATCAGGTGAATCATTATCAAATATAATTTTATCATAAATGAGGTAATTATGAGTACTCAACTTTACACAATATCAATTTTTACAGAGAATTTTATTGGTCTCTTACATCGTGTTACTTCAATTTTTACACGAAGGAAACTTAATATTGAAAGTATTTCTGCCTCTGAATCTGAGGTGAAAGGAATTTACAGGTACACAATATCACTCAAAACAACAAAAGAAAAAGCTGAACATGTAGTTCAACAACTTGAAAAACAGGTCGATATCTTTAAAGCATTAGTTCACGAAGAAGATGAAACGGTGTTTCAAGAAATTGCTCTTTACAAGTTACCAATGAATAACTTAACAAGAATTGATGTAATTGAAGACATTATCAGAGAACATCATGCAAGAATTATTAGCTTCACACCAGAGTACGTTGTAATTGAAAAAACAGGACATCCAGAAGATACAGAAGAACTATTCAAACGATTAGAACCTATTGGTTTACTCGAATTCGTAAGATCTGGAAGAGTAGCTATAACAAAGGAAATGATTGATCTAACTCATCATCTACAGGAGTTAGAAGAGAATTTTAGTCATAAAAAACAAATAAACTAAGGAGATTATAATGGCAAAAATGAGATTTGGAAATATTCAGGAAACAGTTATTACAAGAGAAGAATTCCCACTTCCAAAAGCTCTTGAGACTTTAAAAGATGAAATATTAGCAGTTATTGGATACGGTGTACAAGGTCCCGCACAAGCTCTTAACTTAAGAGATAATGGTTTTAAAGTAATAGTAGGTCAAAGAAAAAATTCTAAGAGTTGGGATGAAGCTATAAAAGATGGTTGGGTAGAAGGAGAAACTCTTTTTGAAATCGAAGAAGCATCAAAAAGAGGCACAGTAATAATGTATTTGCTTTCTGATGCAGGACAAATAAGCTGCTGGAATGCTATTAAACAACATTTAACTAAAGGCAAAACACTTTATTTTTCACATGGTTTTGGTATCACATACAAAGAGCAAACCGGTATAATTCCTCCTGAAGATATCGATGTGATTTTAGTAGCTCCTAAGGGTTCTGGTAAAAGTGTCAGGAGATTATTCTTACAAAATAAAGGAATTAATTCAAGTTTTGCTGTATATCAAGATGCTAGTGGTAAAGCTTACGAAAAAGTTTGTGCAATAGGAATTGGAATTGGTTCAGGTTATTTATTTGAAACAGATTTTAAAAAAGAAGTCTATAGTGATTTAACTGGTGAACGCGGTGTGTTAATGGGTGCTGTTGCCGGAATAATAGAAGCCCAGTATCAAGTTTTAAGAGAAAATGGTCATTCCCCTTCCGAAGCTTTTAATGAAACAGTTGAAGAATTTACTCAAAGCCTTATTCCACTTATTGGCGAGAATGGAATGGATTGGATGTACGCAAATTGTTCCACTACTGCTCAAAGGGGTGCACTAGATTGGAAAGAAAAATTCAGAGAAAATAATTTACCATTATTCAGAGAATTATATCAAAGAGTAGCTTCGGGTATAGAAACAAAAAGAGTAATAGAATCTTGCAGTCAACCAGATTATCGTGAAAAACTTAACGAAGAGTTAAAAGCTATGCGTGAATCCGAATTATGGCAGGCAGGTGCGATGGTTAGAAAACTTAGACCTTAAAGTTATTTTTACATAAAATTTTTACAGACATAAATATCTCCTCAGATATGGCCCCAATACGAGTTAACTCCACAAACAAAGTATTGGGGTTTTTTATAATAAATGATGAAATACTTTTCTAGAAAAATATAACTTTTAAATTACTTTTTTATCTCAAAAAGAAGTTTACTTAAATCATAAATTCGATATGGCTTTTGAAGGAAGGCAATACCACCTAGATTTATTAATTCATTTATTCTCCCTTCATGACTAAAACCTGAAGAAAAAATTACTTTTACATTTGGATCAATTTCTTTCAGTTTAATAAATGTATCCTTACCATTTATTCCCGGCATAATCATATCGAGAATAACAGCAAATATTTCTTTATGTTTTTCTTTAAATATTTCAATAGCTTTCATTCCATCTTCTGCAAGAATTACTTCATACCCAAGGTTAGTTAGTTGAGAATAGCCAAGATTTAAGATTATTTCCTCATCATCTACAAACAATATTTTACCTGTACCCTGTAAAGGGTCAGGTTCAAAATCTTTATTCTCTGAGGATAGATTTTTATCAACAGGTAAATATATTTTAAAAATTGTACCAATATTGATTTCACTTACAACTTTAATAAACCCTTTATGTTCTTTGACAGTACCATAAACCGCAGCAAGTCCTAATCCTGTTCCCTTCCCTACCTCTTTTGTAGTAAAGAAAGGTTCAAAAATCTTGTCTATTATATCTTTATCTATTCCAGTACCTGTATCAGAAACCTGAATCTCTATAAATGTACCAGGTTCTGAAGAAGCAAAATTATTCTTTAAAGTATTTTCATCAAATTGAAAATTATTTGTCGAAAAAGTTAAAGTACCACCATTAGGCATAGCATCACGAGCATTTACACCAAGATTAAGAAAAGCATTCTGCAAAAGGCTAGGATCCCCAATTAATGTTGAGTATTTAGCATTTAGATTAAGGATAATCTTAATTCGTTTATCAATACTTCTTTCAAGCAAAGAAACAGCTTCTTTAATTGGCACATGTACATCAATTGGAGTAGAAATTGTTTTACCCTTTCTTGCAAATGCCAAAAGCTTCTTGGTTAAATCAGAAGATCTATTTGCTGTCTCGACAATTTTATCTACATAGCTAACTAATGAAGGTTCATTCTTCAATTTCATTTTCAACAATTCAGCAAAACCAAGTATACCACTTAACATATTATTAAAATCGTGAGCTACACCACCTGCTAACTGTCCTACTACATCAAGCTTTTGTGCATGCCTTATGTGCTGTTCTGCCCGCTCAATATTTGTGATATCAACTACTGTAGAAAGTAAAGCCGTGGTATTCTCAAAAGTTATTGGCGCTGAAGATATTAAAACATAATGAATATTTCCATTTTTATCATAGAAATAAGTTTTGTAATTATCAACTTTTTTATCTTCTTTTAATGTTTTGAGAAGCTCCTTATGCTCTTCTATATTTTTTATAAATCCCAATTCAATAATGCTTTTTCCCAAAACCTCTTCTTTTGAAAATCCAGATATTAATTCAAATGCTGGGTTTACAGATAAAAACTTTCCATTTTCAAGGTTATTTATAACAATAATATTCTGACTGGTATTAAAAATCGTCCTGAATCTTAATTCACTTGAAGTAATTATTTCATAATTCTTTTTCTTTTCAGAAATATCTCTTATAATTACCAGAAGGTAAAAGTAATCCTTGACTTCAAATCTATTGATAAAAAGGTCTGCATCAAATGTGGTATTATTTTCTCGAAATAACTTATATTCAAAATATTGCTGTTTGCCATCTAGAGCTTCTGCAATAATTCTTCTTATTTTTATTTGAACTTCTTGTTCCGTTTCATTTCTTAAAATAAAAGAAATTAAATTTTGACCAATTATTTTATCTTTATTACAATCAAATAAATACAAAGCACTTTGATTACAATCGGTTATTACTAAATCTTCTACAACTAACAAAGCATCTGTTGTTGAATTAAAAATGGTTCTGAAATGAACTTCCCTTTCAAAAATCATCTCTTCGGTATTTTTTCTTGTAGTTATATCAAAGTGAGTTCCAATAATTCTTAATGGCATTCCTGTTCCCGTCCATTCAATAACTTTGCCACGACTAAACATCCATCTATAAGAACCATCTTTAGACTTTAATCTATGTTCATTTTGGAAATATGAACTCTGATTTGTTATATGTTTTTCAAAGTCTGATTTACATTTATCAATATCATCTGGATGAATTCTTTCAAACCATTCATTGATAGAATCACCAATTTCATCTATATCATAACCCAACATTGTTTTCCATTGATTTGAAAAAAACATCTTCTTAGTCTGAGTATTATAATCCCATACACCCAAACCAGAACCCTCAAGAACAAACTTCCATTTTGTTTCACTATCTTTAAGCTTTTTCTCAAACTCTACTGCTTCCGTTTTGTCTTCAACTATAAAACTAATAATATCATCTGATATTCTATCACCATATAATTTTACAAAATTTTTGTTCCCGGAATTATTCTTCAATTCTGCTTGTAATTGAATCTCTTCTGTATTTGTTAATTGAGAAAATAATGAAAAAGCATTTCCATCAAAATCAAAAAATTCAGAAAAACTTTTCTCATTTAATTCATCATAATTGTAATTCGAGAAATTAAGAAAAGATTTGTTAGCAAAAATAATGTTACCTTTTCCATTAATTACAAATAATGGTACTGATAAATTTTCATAAATCTCTTTATAATAATTTTCTAAAAATAAGCTTTCTTTATTTTTAGAAAACATTGATTTCAAACTTTTCTTTATCATATTCTTCACCTATCCTATAAGTTAAGTTTTTTTTATGATTATATCAAGATTTAATAATAAATTTTATTGTTTTTTTAAAAAACTAAATTTATATTATGATAATTACTTAAGGGTGAGTTTATGAAATTAAAGCTTCCTCATTCTACGCATAACTGGCTTACAATTGCCGGTGCTATCATTTCTCTAATAAGTTTCTTTTTAATTATCTTTTTGTTCTTAATTACAATAGCTTTCAATCAAGGCGGTTCATATCTGGGTTTAGTTATTTATATTTTGCTACCTGCCTTCCTTGTTTTCGGTCTTATACTCATTCCAATTGGAATGTTCATTAAGTACAAAAAAGATAAAAAACAAAAGAAAGATACTACTACCTGGCCAATTATAGATTTTAACGACCAAAGAAAACGAAATGCTTTTTTTATTTTTATCTTTGGTACAGCAATTTTTATTCTTGTATCTGCTATTGGTAGTTATGAAGCCTTCCATTTTACAGAATCTGTTGAGTTTTGCGGTACTATTTGCCATACAGTTATGAATCCAGAATATACTGCATATCAAAATTCACCTCACGCAAGAGTTGCTTGCGTAGAGTGTCATGTTGGTGAGGGGGCTGATTGGTACGTTAGATCTAAATTATCAGGTTTATATCAGGTGTACTCTGTTATATTTAAAAAATATTCAAAACCTATAGAAACCCCTATTAAAAATTTAAGACCAGCTCGTGAAACCTGTGAAAGGTGTCATTGGCCTGAAAAGTTCTATGCCAGAAAGCTCATTAGTCAAAAACATTTCTTAACTGATAATAATAATACCGAATGGAATATTTCATTAATAATGAAGATCGGTTCATCTCATAGCGCTTTTGGTTTAAAAGAAGGAATACATTGGCATATTAACCCTAACACAAAAATTGAATATAAAAGTATCGATGATAAAAATGAAATTATCCCTTATGTAAAATATACTAACTTAAAAACAGGTGAAGTTTTTGTATATGAAGATAACTCAACTCCATTGAATGATTCATTAAAAAATAGCAAAACTCATATTATGGATTGTATGGATTGTCATAATAGGCCTTCCCATAGTTATAACCATCCTTCATCATTTTTAAATAATGCTCTAACCTCAGGAGAGATTGATAAAAGTTTACCTAATATTAAATCTTTAGCCATGGATTTGGTAAGCAAAATGTTTTCTACAAAGGATTCCGCTCTCGAATATATCTCTACTGAAATAAAAAAATACTATAAAGAAAATTATCCTGAAATTTTTAATACTAAAAAAGAAAGTATTGAAAGATCAATAAAAGGGATACAAAATGGATATTCAAAAAATATATTTCCAGAAATGAATGTTCGATGGTCAAAATATCCAAATCATATTGGCCATTTACATTTTAATGGATGCTTCAGATGTCATAATGATATTCACTCAACAAAAGATGGTAGAAAAATATCAAAAGATTGTAACTTGTGCCACACAATTATATCTCAAGGTAAACCTGATAATCTTCAAGTAACTTCTGTAGATTATTCTTTAGAGTTTTTGCATCCCGGAGATGTTGGAGACTTATGGAAAAGTTCTTTATGTATTGATTGTCATTCCGGTTCTGAATAATATCTGTTATTAATTTTCAACTAATCTACCTCTTTTTTATTTTGATTTTGCAATATTTTTTTCCAGATAAATAATCCATTTATCTGGAATCTTAATTATATTGCTATAATCTAATTTTTAAGTTATTTTTCTTATTGTTTTATGAAATATTTCTGAAGGGAAAAAATGAAAAAAAATATTATTGTTTTACTGTTCCTTTTTTTAGTTAGTAGTTTTTCTTTTTCACAATCTAAAAAACCACTTGATCATACTGTTTATGCTGGATGGAAAGATCTTAAACAGCCAAAAATATCTGATGACGGTAAATGGGTTTCTTATGAAATCAACCCTATGCGTGGTGATGGCTACCTATATTTAATTGAATTATCAAATATGAAAAAAGATTCATTCCCTCGTGCTAAAGATGCAAACTTCTCACCTAATTCAAACTTTGTAATATTTAGAATTTCTCCCCCTTTTGATACCCTTAGAAATCTGAAAATTGCAAAAAAGAAAGCAGAAGATTTGCCTAAAGATACCGGAGTTGTTTTAAGATTAACTGATTATTCACTCAAGAAATTTCCAAATATCAAAAGCATTAAAGACGCTGATGAAAATTCTAATTGGATAGTTATTCATTATGATAAAGAACCTAAAAAAGATACAACGAAAAATAAAATAAATGATCACGATTCTTCAAAAATTGATACTGCCAAAAAAATAGATACATTAAAGAGCATTAGAAAAAAGGACTCTTCAAAAGAAAAAAAAGAAGGTACTGATCTTGTAATTTACAATCCTATTACAGAAAAAGAATACAAGTTTACCAATATTCAAAATTACGAAATTTCAAAAAAAGGCAACAATATTTATTTTACTTCAATTGTAAAAGATTCAGTTGATACATGTTATATCTATATATTTAATACCATTGAAGAGAAGAGTAAGGAAATTTTCAAAAAACCCGGGGATATTAAATCCTTATCATTTGATACCACTGGAAGACAACTAGTATTTCTTTACTCACCTGATACTTCAAAGATAAAAATATACAACCTACTTTATTGGAATGAAAAAAATAATTCAATACAATGTTTAATAGACACCTTAAATAAGAATATTGCAAAAGATTATTGTATTAGCGAAAGTTATTCTCCATTTTTCTCCGAAGATGGAACAAAAATTTTATTTGGCGTATCTGAAAAACCAGACCCCGAACCAAAAGATACATTATTACCTGAAGAAAAAGCTGTATTAGATCTCTGGAGCTGGACTGATGATGTATTACAACCTCAACAACTTAAAGAGCTATCTCAAGAAAAAAGAAAATCCTTATTATATATTTACCATTTAAAAAATAAAAGTATCGTCCAATTAGCAGATTCATTAGTATCTAATGTAGCACCAACAAATAAAGGAAATTCTCCAATCTTTTTGGGTAAATCTTTCAAATATCGCAAAGAAGAATCATGGGATAGAGTATATAATGATTTTTATAGTGTAGACGTTAAAACTGGGCAAAAAAAATTATTAATTACGAAACAGGATAATGGAATGCTTTCACCAGAAGGCAAATATTTTGTTTATTATAAAAATTCAGATTCTTCCTGGCATGCTATTAACATCCAAAATAACAGCGATATAAATTTAACAAAAAATCTCCCCGCCTGTTTTTATAACAAGTTAAATGATGTGCCACAAGACCCTCAGCCAATAGGTGTAGTTGGTTTTACAAAAGATTCT
Organism: Ignavibacteria bacterium; assembly: GCA_036567745.1. Classification (GTDB taxonomy): domain Bacteria; phylum Bacteroidota; class Ignavibacteria; order DATCTW01; family DATCTW01; genus DATCTW01. The sequence goes on from DATCTW010000018.1 coordinate 181,149, forward strand.
AAACAAATATTAATTTATGATTATTATGATATTTGGGTTATTGATCCACAAGGGAAAGAAAAACCTTTTTGCTTAACAAATAATTATGGCAATAAAAATCAAATACAATTTAAATATAATAAATTTAGAGGTGATGAAGTATACATTGATTTAGATAAACCGTTATTCCTAAAATCTTTTGATACTAAAACCAAAAAGGAAGGATTCTGGCTATCAAAAATAAATAGCGATCCAAAACAACTAATCGAAGATAATTACAGATTCTCTACAGCAATAAAAGCTAAAAATGCAGATATCCTTCTATGGCAAAAAGGTAATTTTACAAATTATCCTGAACTATATGTCTCAGATATTAATTTTAAAAACGAAAAAGTACTATCCTGCACAAATCCGCAACAAAAAGATTATTTATGGGGCACAGTCGAACCAGTAAGCTGGTACTCACCAAAAGGAGAAATTTTAAACGGTCTATTATATAAACCCGAAGATTTTGATTCAACAAAAAAATACCCAATGCTAATTTATTTTTATGAAAGAAACTCTCAAAATATTAACCAATATATACCACCTTCACCCAGTAGATCTGTAATAAATATTCCTTATTTTATTAGTAATGGCTATCTTGTTTTTGTACCAGATATTACATATACAGTAGGATATCCCGGCCAAAGTGCTTTCGATGCTGTTGTAAGTGGTGCCTTAGCTATGATTAGTAAAGGTTATGTAAACAAAGATAAGATTGGCATTCAAGGGCAAAGCTGGGGTGGATACCAGGTTGCTTATCTTGTTACAAGAACTAATATGTTTGCTGCTGCTGGTGCTGGAGCTCCGGTTGCAAACATGATAAGTGCTTATGGTGGTATTAGATGGGGAACTGGAATGAGTAGAATGTTCCAATATGAAAAAACTCAAAGCCGTATTGGAGGCACCTTATGGGAAAAGCCTTTACACTTTATAGAAAACTCCCCAATATTTTATATAGACAAAGTTACTACGCCTATTTTAATTACACATAATGATCAAGATGATGCGGTGCCCTGGTATCAAGGTATCGAATTCTTCACAGCTTTAAGAAGATTGAACAAACCAGCATGGTTCATAAATTACAACAATGACGCTCATAACCTTAATGATCATAGTTGGGGAAATAGAATAGATCTCTCAATAAGATTAGGTCAATTTTTTGATCATTACTTAAAAGATAAACCTATGCCAAAATGGATGAAAGAAGGCATTCCAGCTATTAAAAAAGGTAAAGAGTACGGTTATGAATTAGAATAATTTTAAATATCAATATCACCGTGTAAAGCTAATACACGGTGATATATTTTATTACAATTCTTTAAAAAATTAGAAATCTTTATCCATCAGAAGCCCTACAGCACCTAATATAGCTACATTTTCAACATCAGATACTTCAATCTTTAATTTTTCTAGAGATTTCGGATAGCCAAAATCAGATATGGTTTCAAATAGAGCATCCTTAAAATATTTAAATGATTTGCTTACTGAACCACCCATTACAATAATTTCAGGATCAATAGCATAGAGTATAATTTTTATTGCCTCACCTAAATTTTTACCATACTCTCTAAAAACATTCAAAGCAAATTCATCTTTACTAACCGCTAAATTATATAATTCCTCACCAGTTATATCATATTTCTTTTTAAAGAAGTATCCAGAACAATAATGCTCAAGAATATCATCATTAAAAGGAATCATTCCAAACTCTCCAGCACCACAATTTGTGCCATTATATAATTTCCCATTTATTATTATTCCAGCACCTAAACCTGTACCAATAATTAAACCTACAATATTATTATACTTTTTTGCTTTCCCAAAATACTTTTCACCCAAAGCAAAACAATTAGCATCATTATTTACATAAACAGGTTTATTGTACCTTTTTTCTAAAATATTTTTTATCGGTACAGATTTCCACGAAGGTATGTTATAAACATCATATACTATACCATTTTCTACATCTACTACACTTGGCACACCAATTCCAATTCCCTCAATATCATCTGTTACTAAGTCATCTAATAAAAGAAAAATATCATTTAATACTTCGATTTCAGTGCCAGATGAATTAATGGATTTTGCTAACAGATTAATTATTTTTTCATCTTCAACTAAACCACATCTTACATTTGTTCCGCCAAGATCAACACCAATAGCTTTCATAATTTAAATATTATCCTTTTTTTTACTCTTCTTAATTTTAATTGTTTCATTAACAATAATTGGTTTTGCCCAAAAACCAATACTAAATATATATCCTAAAGGTATGTATAGAAATAGCATACCTGTTCTTAAACCAAATAGATCTCCTAACCAACCAATAATTACCGGCATTAAGGCACCCCCAATAATACCAGTACATAAAATTCCAGAAAATGAACCGTGATGACTATCAAGAGAGTTAAGTGCCAGAGAAAAAATAATAGACCACATAACTGAAGCTGAAAAACCTACTGCAGGAAAAGCAAACAGTGCCATTTCACCACTTCCAAAGAAAGCTAAACCCAGAAAGATCATAGCTGCAAGTGAAAAGATTATTAAAACTTTCCTGCTATCGATAATCTTCAATAACACCAAACCCAAAATGCAACCAATAGTCATTAAGCCCCAAAAAGAAGATACCACAGAAGCACCAACTGTTTGAGGATCATAACCATGATAAGTTTTTAAAAACTGTGATATCCAATTAGAAACTCCCTGCTCAGTGCTTACATAAGCAAAAATACCAAGGAAAAATAATATTACAGTTTTATTCTTGAATAATTTTTTGTGTGTATCCCATGTTCCAGCTTTTTCATCTTCTTTTTTAACTACTGTTGGAAACTTAGAAAATGCTATGGTAATAATCATTAATAAAATTACAATAAAAAATAAATAGTATAATGAAATCCATGGCAAATTGTTAGGAATAGACTTTTTTAAAATATTAATTATTACATCATTTACATTATCACTTTTTAAATTAATTACCAGATACGAGTATATATAAGGGCTTATAAAAGAAGCACCCCCAAATACTAATTGCGCCATTACAGAATTAAAAGCAAAATGCTCTTCACCACCAGCAACTCGTAATAATGGATTGATAGCTACCTGCAATATTGCAACACCTATTCCAATAAGAAATAAAGAAATTAACGCAACTATGTATGATGGAAACAAAGAGAAAAACAGCGCCCCCAATAATGATACCATAAAAGCACCAATCATTACTGGTTTTTCTGAATACTTTTCAAGAAGTATACCAGCAGGAATAGACATCACTCCATAAGCAATAAAAAATGAAAATGGTAAAAATGCTGCAAGTGTTAAACTCAAATTAAAACTTGATATTATATCAGGAATTATGGGTCCTAATATATTTGTTATTAATGATATAACAAAGAAGGTTAAAAAAATTAAGCCTACAATAAAATAATTTCTTTTCATATTAATTCTTCACTTACAATATATTTAATATTTATTTTTCTAATTCTTTTACATTCCAACCACTTAATTTTACTACTGGTTTCAAATTTGGAGAATCCTTTTTGAAATAATAACCTTTGATAATTCTCTTTTCTTTCGGTAATAAAGAAAAATAATTATCCTCCAAAAATATTGGTAGTATAGATTCTCCTCCTTTTTGCTTTAGAATTGCTAACTCAATACAAAAAGCAATATTATCAGTAGGGTTTTCAATTTCAATTAAGATATCAACTCTATCTTTTTTTTCATAAAAAGTCTTCTTGAAGTTAATGTTAGTTTGTTTCAGATTATGTAATTGTGTTAAATCTGCATATTCCTTAATAGGTGTTATCCACCATGTTGTTTTTGGAAAATCAAGTTCATCTTTCTTTTTCGAGAGCCAATAAAAATTATCTGAAATCAAATTATTTTTTTCGTCAAATAATTTAAAACTTACAAAATATGTAATAGATAGATCTTCTACTTCGGGCAAAATCAGTAATGATTTTACCTCATCTGCATTTAGATTTATTTTTACATCTTTTGAAAATCTTTCTTTAGATTCAATATCAAATAATTTTATTCGGGCAGTAATATTTTTATAACTTAAAGGAGTAAAATTTGAAGCCAACACTTCATTAGTTTTATGATCTAACATTATATGTATAGGCTCACACGATTTTTTTGTTCCATAAAAAGCACCGTTTGGCATTAAATAAAAATCATATAATTGCCACCAGAGCTTTGGCCACGCAGAATTTAACATCCATTGAATTACACCTGTTGAAACATATCTTCTCCCTACAAAAGATTCAAACATTCCTCGTATAGCTTCATAATTCACTACTTGTGCTACCTTGCAGTATCCTTCAACGGAGTTAGGCTTACCATATCGTTTATCCATAGCTTCATCATATACATCCATTCTTTTAAACTTACCTCTGCTGGTATGATATATCCATTCAGAATTTACAGGCCATAATGAGTCTTCCGGTATCATCTTTTTAATACTTTCTAATGGTGGAACTTGAGGTCCTGGGCCAGTTTCTGTATTAAATCCATAAGCACCCCCATTTGCTGTATCGATCCACCAATAAATTGGTGGAACGTAATCATAAGGTCCTAACATTTTAACAGCAGTTGAACCTGTAATTTTACTTTTATGCATTTTTGCAGAAGCGATGAAAGGTCTAGTAGGATCATCTTCCTTTAAAATTTTTTGATACTCTATCTCCAGCTCTGGCCTTGGTAATAAATCGCTTCCGTAAGCCCAAACAAGTATTGAAGGGTGATTCCTTAACCATTTTATTTGATCTTTCCACGATTGTGAAATAAGCTTAATTTCATCTGGCTCTTTAACACCACCAAAATTATCTGTTTTTTTACCAACTAAATTTTCCCACTCCCACTGGCAACTCCAACCAGCCATTATAAGCAAACCCTCTTCATCACACAAATTATAAATATCCTCATTAGAACCCCAAAAACCCTCAAGACGTATAAGATTTAAATTCATATGTTTTACATATAGAATCTGATTTTTTATGTAGTCATAGTTGTTATCAAGTAAAACATCATCAGTCCAACCACCACCTTTGATAAGAATTTTTTTACCATTCAATAAATAACCTCTGTGCCCCTTTTCATTGACATAATCTTTCACTTCTCTTATACCAAAGGAAGTATTCATTTCATCAGAAATAGAATTATTCGTTAAGGCCATTAAATTTAATTTGTACAATTCAGGTTTCCCAAATTCATAAGTCCACCACAAACGAGGATTTTTAATTATTAGTTGTTTAAATTCAGATGGTTCAAATGTAATTACTTTTGTCTCTTTAGGTGCAAGCATAATTTTTTTAGAAAACTCTACCTTTTCTATTGCCCCTTTAATTACGGCAGATAATTCTTTATTCGTGTTGTTTGTTGCTTCAACCGAAATTGTAAGTTTTGCTATTTTGTAAGAATTTGAATCAAACTCACTCTTGATGAAAGGATTTTTTAAACTTACATCCTCTGTAATTTTCAAACGCACTTCTCTCCATAAACCCATACTTTCATCAGGTGGTCTCGGGTTCCAATCTACAAAACCAACATTAAAATCACCAGGTCTTGGAGGTATTATCTCAATTGCTAAAATGTTTTCACCTTTCTTTATAAATTCAGTAACATTAAAATCATATCTTCGGAAAGCACCACATACTTCATTGGAATCTCTTACTAATTTCCCATTAAGCCAGATATTCGCCCTATAAATTATACCATCAAATTCAATGATGAAATTGTTGTTCTCTTTTTTTTCATTAATATTAAAAGAAGTTCTAAACCACCAAGGTTTAGCAAATTGTTCCTTCGGTATTTTATCAAAATTAGTTGAATAAAAAATATTTTTATATACCCCATTCTTTACTAACGCATTTAAGACTGTTGTAGGTACATCTGTTTTATACCAACTTTCTACTTTATAAAATGGTTGAGAAATCTTTTCCCCACCATCATTTACTTTTGTAGAACTTTGTATCTGCCAATTACTTCTTAGTTTTATTACCATTGGTTTACTAATTAATAAGTTGATAACTGCTAAAAATAACATAAATAACAAAAATACTTTTCTCATTTTTCCCTCATTAATATTAAGTATATTGTATACAAGATAATTTACTAAAAATCTATTTAAAAACCAAATTTAAGTTTATATAAATTACTGATTTAAAAAATCACATTTTCTCTATTATCTCACAAATAATCTCGTAGTTCCTTAGGGTCATAGGAGATAAAAACCTACCATACGGACAGGAAGAAGGCATTAAAACAAAACCTCTACCATCTCCACGAGTGCCTTCTTCAATTGCGGAATATACCTTTCTTGAAAATTCAGATGGAGGTAAATTTTCTATATCTGTTATCTCTAAATTGCCAAATAATACAAAGTTTTTACCATACTTCTCGCGCACATAGCTAAGATATACATCACCTTGAGGAGGAGGTTCTATTGGGTCAATAGCATCTGCTCCCATCTCAAGTATTAAATCCAGTATATTTCTTAAATTACCATGAGAATGCACTCTTGCCCAACCACCTGTAGAGTGAATCATATCTATCATTAACTTATCATATTTTACGACATACTCTTTAAAAAGTCTTGGTGGTAAAAAGGGTTCAGATGCATATTCAGGACCATAAATTCTCCATAATCTATTGGGTAACCTTTGTGCTATGTGGTTTGTGTAATTATAAAGTATAAAAGCAAATCTTTCCAGTAAGTTATGAAAAAGTTCTGGTTCAGATAAAGCCATAATCGTATATTCATCCATAGAGAATAGCGAAGCTGCAAGACAAATTGGATCTGGAGTATCGATCATAACAATACCAGTATCACTCAATGCTTCTTCAGTCTTTAAAACAGATTCAAAATCAGGATTAGTAGAGAATTGTTCAAAAGGCAACATTAAAATTGCCTTTAGATCATCAATATCTTTAATAAAATGTTCTTCTGTCCATACAGTGTTTACATCTTTATCTCTTCTGGTTCTAGATTGTAAAATTTTATTTCCTATTTTAATTTTCTTAATAGTATACAAACTATCATTTTTTTCATATTCTTCAATTTCGGCAAATTGAGAAACAACATCTGGTAAAAAACTATTGAATATAATGCTACGAATAACTATTCGATCAGTTTTCTCTTTTGTTAATTCTATTAATGGCTTCCATGATGGATCGTTATAAATATTATAAGGATCTTTATTATTAATATCTTCATCTAAACCATTTAACTCATAAAAAGAAACCGGTGGCCTATCAACTGACTCACCTTTTAAAGTCTTAATTAATCTCTCTTTTCGTGTCATAAAAAAAACCAAAATTTTAGTGAATATAAATTATTTAATTCTTAAATTCAATGAATTTTGATACAAAATGAATTATATGGAATCAATTTCGCTTTGTTCCAAAAATCTCCAATTCCCTTTTTTTAAATCACCTAATTTTATACTACCAATTGAAACTCTTATAAGTTGCAGAACCTCGAAATTAAATTCATTCAATAATCTTCTTATATGTCGATATTTACCTTCATCAAGCACTATCTCTAACCAACATCGTTTTTTACCTTTGCGAAGAATTTTCACATCTTTAAACTTCAAGTAATCTTCATCACACATTTTACCATTCTTTAATAATTCTAAAGCGTTTTCTTCAGGAATGGAATCTATTTTTACATGATACACTTTATCAATTTTTGAAGATTGAATTTTATCAGACCATTTAGTATCATTTGTAAAAAACAACAAGCCTTCTGTTGCTTTATCTAATCTACCTACTGGGAAAATATATGGCAATTGGTAATTCTCAAAACATTTAAAAACGGTATCACGGTTTTTTTCATCTTTTAATGTTGTGATAAGACCTTTTGGTTTATTTAGCATAATATAAATTTTATTTGGCTCTTCAATAATCTGTTTATTTATTGTTATTATATTTTTTTTGACATTTACCCGATATTTTGGATTAGTAACTTTCTTCCCATCTACAAAAACAACGCCATCAATAATTAATTTCTCAGCATTTGTTCTTGATGCAAAACCCAATTTAGATATTGCCCTTGTAAGTGAAAAAGTATTCTTATCAAAATCTTTAATTTTAGTTTTCATTTTATTTCTTTGTTTTTACAAATTTACAATTTTTTCTTTTAAATATTAATGAAAAAATTGATATTTTACTTATAAAACAAGGATGAATATTTTTTTTAAAAAAAATTGCTTATTATTTAAAATTATTATAAATTTGTAATGTAAATTAAAAATGAAGAAGAGTAAAATATTAATAAATGCTACCTGTGATAGCTCTAAACCATCTGGTGTTGGAGTTTTCAACAGAGAAATTACAAAAAATTTAATTTCAATAGATCCTGAAATATTTTTTGTATATGAAACAATCGATTTCATACCAGAATATAAAAACAAAAAAATTCTTTCTAAATCTTTTTCATCAGAATCTGGCACTAAAGGTCATTTTTTAAGATGGACATGGGAACAAACTTTATTAAACTTTTCATGTTATAAACTAATTTTTTCTCCAGTACCTGAAGGACCAATATTTTTTAAAAACAAAGCTATTGTAGTTCACGATATCTTACCAATAAAGTATCCCGAATACTATCCAAGACAAAAATATTATTTCAAATATCTTCTTCCACTGATAATAAAAACTTCGAAAATTGTTTTCTTTGATTCTTATAGTGCAAAGAGTGAAACATATAATTACTATAAGATTACAAAAACCCCATATAAAGTAATTTATCCCGGTTATGATGTAAATCTATATAGAAAAATTGATAAAGGTTTTATAAAATCAAAATATGGAATTGAGAAATATTTTCTATTTGTAGGTGAAATGAGACCTTACAAAAATGTTATGAATGCTATTCACGCTTTCTTTAAAACAAACCTAGAAAAGTATAGGTTAATAATTGTAGGTAGAAAAGATGAACTTTTTTTCCCAAAAATAGAAAAACTAGTTTTAGATTTAGATTTACAAAATCGCGTTAAATTTATGGATTACGTTCCATTGAACGAACTCCCTCATTTTTATGCTGATGCTGAAGCTCTTGTATTCCCTTCTGAGTACGAAGGTTTTGGTTTGCCAGCCTTAGAGGCAATGGCTTGTGGAACACCAGTAATTACAACAAAACTTACTTCAATACCTGAAGTTTGCGGAGATGCAGCATACTATATTTCACACACTGATATCGAAGGAATGAGCAAAGCAATGACAGATATTGCTTCTAACAGTCTATTAAAAAATTCTTTACAAACAAAATCTCTGGAAAGAGCTAAACATTTTAGTTGGGAAAAATCAGCAAAAGAATATTATGATACATTAAAAGGTTTAATTTAAGAACTACTTGTAAGCAAATCTTTACATCTTTTTAATAATTTATCCAATATATCGTTAAAATATTCATTCTCATTTTCAGATAAAACACTTATTATATTTTGCTCGGCTCTCTCTCTGATAATCCATATTTTAGACAAGAAATCTTCAGCTTGTGGTGCAATAGATATTGTGTCTCCATTTTTATTTATATAACGATTTTCTATCAAAGGTTGTAAAAATTTATCTACCTCAGATTCAAGCAGACCATTTTCACGAATCACCTGTTCAATTTTCATCTCTTTCTCACATTGCAGAACCATAAGAAATACAACCCTATCAGCCCCAATATTTGTTACCTTTTTTAATTCGATATCAAATATTTTTTTTATCAATTGACCAAGAACATTTACTTTTCTTCCAAGCGTAGATTTTATTTTTACCTCTAACATATTTAATATTTGTTTTAATTTTAATTCATATATACTTATTCCGGTTGCAACTCCAACATTCAGGCTCTCAACATTCATATTCATTGGAATTTGTATTATTTTATCAGCATACCTATGAAAATATTCTGAAACTCCTTTTGTTTCATTTCCAATAACTAATGCTATAGGCCTATTATCAATTTCCACTAAAGAATGCAAACTATCTCCTTCAGGTGAGGTGGTAATTAGTTGATACCCTCTTTGCTTAATATCTTTTACTAATAATTCATTATTTTCATAACAAATAAAATTACTGCTATACACTAATCCTCGTGATGAATCAATTGTTTTTTTATAGTAAGGGTCAAACTTTTCATCAGGGGATAAAAAATCGTTAATACCAAATGCTTTTGATGTTCTAATAATAGTTCCTAAATTTCCATAATCTTGAATATTATCAAGTACCAGAATAAAATCACCAAACTTATCATTTACTTTCGGGAAATCAGCTATCGCAATAACTGGAATTAAGTAGTTTGTTTCTGTAATTTTTTTTAATATACCTTGTGAGGCAACAAATACAGGTATAAATTTTTTTAGATGTGAATAAGTTTCAATATTCTTCTCATCACATATAATGAAATTAATATTTATTAGTGAATCTATAGCCCATTTTAAATTCTCTTCACCTTCAATAAGAAATTTTTTATGTTTCTTTCTTCCAGATGAAGAATTTAACTCTCGTGCTAATATTACTCTTGGATCTTTTATAGATTTTATCTCTTCCATTATTAATTTTATCTATTTTTTTTACACATATTCAAGGAATGATTGATTAAACTTAAGCAAGCGTAATTCGAAAAATTACGCTTGCTATAATAAGTAACTACTTTAAGCCTCTTTTCTTGAGTAATGCATCAATCTTTGGTTCTCTCCCTTTAAATTTTACATACATTGTCATAGCATCCTCAATTGAACCTCGTTCTAATATATTTTTTCTAAAGGAGTTAGCTAAATCTCTATTAAATAATCCATTCTCTTTGAAAGACTCATAAGCATCTGCATCCAACACCTCTGCCCAAATATAGCTATAGTATCCAGCGGAGTAACCACCAGAAAAAATATGTTGAAAATATGGGCTTTTATACCTTACAACAATTTCAGGGATCATACCTATTCTTTTCATAGATTCGTTTTCAAAACTTTCAGCATCTACTTCCTTTGCTTCTTTTAAGGTGTGCCAGTCCATATCAAGAAATGAAGCTGCTAAATATTCAACTGTAGCAAAACCCTGATTAAAATGTGTACTTTTATTTATTTTTTCTATCAGACTATCAGGCATTATTTCATTTGTTTGATAGTGTTTAGCATATAATTTTATAACTTCAGGTTCAAAAATCCAATTTTCCATAATCTGTGAAGGCAACTCAACAAAATCTCTCGGAACAGTTTGAAGTGTTTTATAAGGTGCCTTTGTAAATAAATAGTGCAATGCATGACCAAACTCATGGAATAATGTATTAACGTCATCCATACTTAGTAGTGAAGGTGAATTCTCTGTCGGTTTTGCCAAATTACCAACATTAACTACTACTGGAATAATTGTTTTACCTGATCTTACTTCGTAATTTCTAAATTCATTCATCCATGCACCAGCTCTTTTACTTTCTCTTGGAAAGTAATCAGTATAAAGTATTCCAATCAAATCTCCATTATCTTCAGTCACTTTAAATGCTTTCACATCTGGATGATATTTTGGAATATTATTTATCTCTTCAAATTTTATACCATATAATTTATTTGCTAAAGTAAATACACCTTGAATAACATTCTCCAATTTAAAGTATGGTCTCAATTCATTTTCATCAAGGTCATATTTCTCTTTTCTTAATTTTTCTGCATAATACCACCAATCCCACGGTTCTAACTTAAAGTTATTTCCTTCTTTATAAATCAATTCTTGCAATTCTTTTGCCTCTCTTTTAGCAGCAGGTAAAGCCGCTTCCCATAATTGGTTTAATAATTTATATACTGCATCGGAGTTTTTTGCCATGTTTTCTTCCAATACATAAGAGGCATGATCCTTATAACCTAATAAATTTGCTCTCTCTACTCTTAAAGCTGCAATTCTTGAGAGTATTTTTTTATTATCAAGTTCATCATTATTATTTGCTCTGTTAATATATGCTTTGAAAATCTTTTCCCTTAAATCTCGTTTAGTAGAATATTGAAGAAATGGTATAAGGCTTGGTTTATGTAAGGTAAAAACCCATTTGCCTTCCATATTAAAACTTTTAGCTGTTTGAGCAGCATCTTCAATTACCCTTTCTGGTAATCCATCTAAATCAGATTTATTCTCAATTACTAATTTAAATTTGTTAGTTTCTTTTAAAATATTTTCAGAATATTTTAATGATAGTAATGATAACTCTTCATTTATTTTTCTAAATCTTTCTTTTTTATCTTCACTTAAATTAACTCCACCTCTAACAAAACTTTTATATGTTTTTTCAATTAATCTATATTTTTCTGGTGGCAATTTACTTTTATCAGCCTTTTCGTAAATTTGTTTTACACGCTTGAAAAGTTTTTCATTTAGATTTATATCATCATTTAATTTTGAAAGTAAAGGAGCAACCTCTTTAGCTACCTTTTGCAACTCATCATTAGTATTCGATGAATACAAGTTATAAAATACACTTGATACCTTTGTAAGCAATTCCCCACTCCACTCCATAGCAAGTATGGTATTTTCAAAAGTGGGTTTCTTTGGATTATTTACAATCTTTTCAATATCCCGCCTTTGTTCCTCTATACCTTTAAGAAATGCAGGTAGGTAATGCTCATTTTTAATCTTATCAAAAGCAGGCACTTCATAAGGGGTTCCATAAGGCTTAAAGAATGGGTTTTCGTTTTCTTTTTTTTCTTGTGAAAATGTAAACAAAAAAGGTATAATCATAAAAATTATTAATAATTTGTTGAACATATTAACCTCATTGAATTGAAAAACTGTAATAAAATAGGTTAATATTTTTAAAAAATCAACAAACTTTATACTACTTTAATGCTTCGTATACTATTTTGCTTAAGTCGGCAGACCTGAAAGGCTTTTGAATAAATCCTTTTGCTCCTGATTCTATTAGCTCACCTATCCCTTTCTCATAGCTGAAACCAGAAGTTAATATTACTTTTACATCAGGATTGATTTTCTTCAATTCTATAAAAGTTTGGGGACCATCCATTTTTGGCATTATTATATCTAAAATTACCAGATCGATATCTTTGTTATTACTATAAATATCAATACCATCTTTACCATTATCAGTAAGAATAACATCATATCCTAATTCTGATAAAATGTTTAAAGTCATATTACGTATTAACTCTTCATCATCAATCACTAATATTTTGCCTTTTCCTGTAAAGAGTACCTCTTCTTCCTTAGAGGATTTAATATAAGCATTTTCATCTACTGGTAGATAGATAATAAATTCAGTTCCTTTATTTATCTCACTATAAAACTTAATAGTTCCTTTATGTTCTTTAATTGTTCCATATACTGCAGAGAGGCCTAATCCTGTTCCCTTACCAACTTCTTTAGTTGTAAAGAAAGGTTCAAAAATTTTTGGTTTTATTTCTTCTGGTATTCCTGTTCCTGTATCCTGAACACTAATATTTATATAGTTCCCTTCAGAAACATCTAAATTATTTACTTTAATAAAATGATAATCCAGGAATATATTTTTGGTTGAAAAAATAATTTGCCCACCATCTGGCATGGCATCCCTTGCGTTTATTGCTAAATTTAAAAATGCATTTTGTAATAAGGTAGGATCCCCAATTACAATTGAATTTTTTGCATTAAAATGCCTTATTATTTCGATTTTTTTATCTATGCTTCTTTCTAAAAGACCTATTGCATCCTCAAGAGAGTTATGTACATCTATTGGCGTTGATATTATTTTCCCTTTTCTTGCAAAAGCTAAAAGTTTATGTGTTAAATCAGCAGATTTCCTGGTTGTCTCAATAATCTTTTCAGCATAATGATAAAGTTTTGAATCCTTATCTAACTTCCTGCTGAGCATTTCAGCATAACCCATAATACCACCCAGCATATTATTAAAATCATGAGCTATACCTCCTGCCAATTGACCTATCACATCCATTTTTTGTGTAATCTTTAATTGCTCATTGGCTCTTTCTATATCTGTAATATCAACAACAATATTTAATAAACAGGGTTCTGAATTAATATTAATCAACATTGAAGAAAGCATTGAAATTCTTTTTTCACCTGATTTAGTTTTTGAAACAATTCTTACATTTTCAGCTTTACCTTTTCGTTTTATTTCAGATGCAATAATTTCATCTGCTTCAGAATATTCTTTGATACCTAATTCAAATGAATTCTTGCCAATAATTTCTTCTTCTGTAAAACCACTTTTTTCAAGAAAGGCTTTATTTACTTCAATATAAGCACCATCACTTAACCTATTTATTGATATTGCAAAAGGATTTAGATCAAAAATAGTTCTAAATTTTAATTCACTTTCCTGTAATTTTTTGTACGCTTTTTTCTTTTCTGTAACATCTCTTATTATTGCTTGAAGAAAAGTTTTATGTTTTAATTCCAACCTTAATAAACTTACCTCTGTATCAAAAACTTCTCCATTACTTCTTAAATGTTGCCATTCGAATATTGCTCTGCCTTCACTATAAGCCTTGTTTATCATTTCCCAACCTTTTATGTAAGAAGGTAGACCATCCGATTGAAATTCAGGAGAAAGATTTAATGGCGAATTGCCTATTATATCTTCCTTTGTCATTCTAAACATCTCACAGGTATTATAATTTGCTTCTATAAAAATATCTCTATCAAGAATAAAAATTGAGTCATTTGAATTATCAAATAATTTTCTATATCTAAATTCTGCTTCTTCAAGATTCTCCTGATATTTCTTTTGTTCAGATACATCAATAAATAAAACAATCAGATTGTCTTTTACTAATTTATATCTGATTTCTATTGGTTTTGACGATCCATCTTTACATCTTATATCTACATTAAATGTTTTTGGAGGGGTGTTGTTTTTAATAGTATTTTCTACAGCTTCAAACCATTCAGATTTTATTTTTTCTCTATAATTAGGATCACTATATGCCTTAATCCACCAATCATCAACAGATTCAAAATCTTGTAAAGTATACCCAAAAAGAGTAGTAAAAGTTTGATTTAAATATTCTATACTATTATCACGATTAACAACAGCAATACCAACAGACATTACATCTAATAAATTTCTAATATAAGCATCGTGCTTTCTGAGTTCTTCTTCAATTTTTATTCTTTCGGAAATATCCCTTCCCACTATAATTAATATTTTTCTTGAACCATCCTCATTAAATAAAGGTATCTTTAACATATCAAAAATTAGAGTAGTGCCGTCTGGTTTTTTTATTATTTCATCATATCTTATTGCAGTACCTTTTAGCCATGCTTCAACATCGGATTTTTCACATTGTAAAAAAACATCCTTATAAAAACTACTTTTCTCAGCGAATTCTAAAGCTTTTTTACCTCTATAATCAATACCATCCAAATTAAAAACTTTTATACCATAATTATTAATTTCTAACCAACGTCCTTCACCATCCCTTATACACACTATATCCTGCATATTATTGATTATAGTTTCCAATCTTTCTTTGCTATTAATTAATTCAATATTTTTGTCAGACAATTCTTTTTTTGATCTTATTAATTCTTCTTTTTCCTCAAAATATTCAACTTGTTGCAAAGCAAATTTAAAGGTTATATAAGAAAAAATTGGGAGTGTGATTAGCCCTGATAGTGTATGTTTAAAAGCATAACTAATTGTTAAATGTCGCAAGTCCGGAAATACTAATCCTGCTAAAATTGTTGTTAAAATTGAACTCGGAAAAATTATTATTGAAAGAACAATTAAGTAAAAATCAAGATTTTTCTTATTTATTTGATATATTTTTTTAATATAGATCGTTAAAGAAATTAATAGTAAAAAGAAAAATAAAAATGAAACAAAAGCAGAAAAATTAATAATTGAGGATAATGCATATAAACTAATTAAGGTAATAATTGAATTAATTAAACCGGTCTTATAACCATATAAAAACGTGCATAATGCAATTACTGTTCCCATTCCTAAATAAGCTTCATTTTTGTATAACTCAAATTGCAAGAGTAATAAGAAAACCGAGATTATTCCAAAACTAAAGCCAGTAATTAAATCAAGATAACCATAGTTTTTTGATTTTAAATAATAATAAAACCTGAGGAAAATAGACAAAAAAAGATAAAAAACTGAGATAATAATCATAATCTTCAATACCAAATCAAAACCAAACATAAACACCTCTGAATATAAATCACTCAATCAAAACATAACAAATAATACTGGAGATAAATTACAACATAATAGTTAATTATAATAACATTTCTTTTTAAAATCAAGTTCCTAACAAAAACAGTTGATTCAATCAAAAAAAGATACTATTTTTATTTCATCACTTTAATAACAATTACATTATTTTCTTATAGGGAAAGAATATGAAATTAAAACCCATAATATTTTGTTATCTTATAATAAATTTTCTAATATTTATTCCTATTTTATATTCTCAGCAAAAAGAATCAACAAATACTAAATATATTCTTACCCCTGAACCTTCTAAAAAGCCACGTATAAATGGTGCATCAATTTTTGGAGTTAGACCAGGCTCACCATTTCTTTATAGAATACCAATTACAGGTGAAAAACCAATAAAACTTGAAGTGAAAAACTTACCTGATGGTCTATCATTAAACAAAAGTACTGGTATAATTACCGGGAAAATATCAAAAAAAGGTGAATACAAATTATTATTTGTTGCAAAAAATAAATATGGTAAATATACAAAAAAATTTAAAGTTGTATGTGGTGATAAAATCGGTTTAACACCTCAAATGGGATGGAATCATTGGTATATGTGGGTAGATAAAGTAAATGACAAAATTATCAGAGAAGCCGCAGATGCAATGATTTATACTGGTTTGGCAGATCATGGTTACTCATATATAAATATTGATGATTCTTGGTCAATAAAAAAAGGTTCTGACAATCCTATGCTAAATGGTGAACCCAGAGATAGCAATGGCTATATTAATTCCAATAAAAACTTTCCAGATATGAAAGCTTTAACTGATTATATTCATTCAAAAGGGTTAAAAGCTGGAATTTATTCTTCACCGGGACCCTTAACCTGCGGAAACTATACTGCATCCTATGGTTATGAAGAACAAGATTCAAAAAGATTTTTCGAGTGGGGATTTGATTTGCTTAAATACGACCTTTGCTCTTATAGAAAATTGACGGATTATCATAATGCAGATACTCTAAAAAAAATCTATAAATTAATGGGTTATTATCTACAATTATTGCCAAGAGATATTATTTATAACTTATGTGAGTACGGAGAAGGTAAAGTTTGGGAGTGGGGTAATGAGGTATATGCAAACAGCTGGAGAACTGCTTATGATTTAGGAGGAAAAATTGATTCGATTTTTCATAAAGTATATAGAGATGGATTTGACTTATACGCAAAATATGAACTTCACAAATATGCAAAACCCGGTAATTGGAATGATCCCGATTATTTACTATTAGGAATAATTAATAATTGGAAAGGTGATCCTATTTTTACTCCTCTAACACCCGATGAACAATATTCATATTTTTCATTTTGGGTACTAATAAATGCCCCGCTAATCATTAGTTCTGACATAACACGTTTGGATGAGTTCACTTTAAGACTATTAACTAACGATGAGGTTATTGAAGTAAATCAAGATGAGCTTGGAAAAGCTGCCAGAAGATTATCTTATATAGATGGAATAGATATTTGGTATAAAGAATTATATGATGGTTCTTTAGCAGTCGGGTTATTTAATCGTTGTGAAAATGAGAAAGAAGCTACTTTATCCTTCAGTGAATTAGGTAGCAATAAGAAATATAAAATAAGAGATTTGTGGAGACAAAAAGATCTCGGAATATTTACAAATTCTTTTACAACAAAAATTAATTCACACGGTGTTGTTCTTATAAAACTAACCAAAAAATAATTATATTATATACCTACCATTAATTAAATTTGATAAACAACTATAGATAATAAAATAAGCAGGGGATTTAAAAATCTTCTATCCCCTGCTTATATCATAAAATAATCATCAAAGAAAATATGATTAAAAATTAATTCAACAATTTATAATTTATTATTTCTATTTACTATTTTTGTACAACTTTTATTCCAATTAAATTATATCCTCTATCTATTATTTGATCACCTTTAAATAAAGCCCAAGAAGGTATTCTTGGCAAATTCTTAACCATATTATATAATTGCAAAGCACTATTAGATAGAAAAATTGTCATCATTCTGTTTTTGTTAAATGGATTAGGTAACACTAATATTAATCCATCATCTGAATTTGTATATAATTTACCATTCCATTCAAAATATGAATTATAGAATTTTAAACCTAATAAATCTGATACTCTTTTTACAAGATTATTTTCATAAGTACCACCTAAAAGAATAAGATCATTATTCTTCAACATCTCTTCTGATACTTCACAATCCTTTTTTACTGGTAATAAAATTTCAGTAAACCTATCAGCTGCTGTCTTCTGAAATCTTAAAGCAAGAGTATGGTTTGCTTCAATTTCTCTCGTGGTTCCGTATACAATTATCGTTTTACTAAAATCATCATAAAAATTAGAAAAAGTGTAAAAATTATTGTCATTAATTGGGAAGTCCATATTTGGATTTAAAATAATTTCATTAGGTTCTTCATTCAAAGTAAATTTAAATTCTTCTTGCTCTTTCTTAAGTTCTAACTTATACCAATGATTTGTTCCTTTGGATTTAATAAGTAATGAAGTAAATAAATGGAATGGTTTACCATTAAATTTTATATGAACATTGACTTCCCATTTATCAGATATTTTATTTTTATTATAAGTTACTTCAATATCTGGAATATCATCACGGCTAATCCAATTATTAATAAATTCTTTTAAATCCTTTCCAGAATATTTTTCTGCTAATTTTATAAAATCATCACTACTTATGTTTTTTGAATTATATTCATTATGAATATTGTTCATCATTTTAGAGAAAAGTTCATTGCCAAGATATAATCTCAATTGATGTAGCAAATAAGTTCCTTTAACCTTAGGTATATAAAAATGTTTGGTTTCATTATACACTGTTTTTGCGTTGATGGGTTTCAATTTACCTTCCCTTGATTCTGTATAAAGCAGTCTACAATTTAACTCACTCATTTCATTTTTAACATAATTCAAAGCACTATTTTTATCTTTAGGTAAACTATTTAATAAATACCAATAACCTGATGTTCCACTAATTAGCCAATTTTCTTTTTCTGATAATGGGAATATCGTATTATACCATAAAAGTTCCTTTGGGAAAATTAAACATTCATTTATTTCACTTAGTTCGTTTTTGCTTTCACTCATTGATTTATCTTTTACTATGGAGAGCTTTTTAATCAAATCGTTTGTAGTTATTGGACTAAAAGTCGAATACCCCAAGGTTAAGCGTGGTATAGCAAAAGGTAAATCAGGAATTCTTCCGTTTTCATTTACAAATTGTTCTCTTAAAGTTACTTTACCATAATGTGCAAAAAACATAAGTTTTTCTGCCATTTCTGAATTGGTAATTTTTCCATCACAAGCGTGAGGCCTATTTATTGGAGATGAATTGAGTAAATCAATTCCTGTTTTTATATCAATTTTACCTTTATTTTTCTCATAAAAATTCCAGAAAGCAATATCTCTATCCCATGGTCTAAAAGATAAATCATAAGGAGCATTATCAGAATTGGCAATGTACTCTTTTCTAATTTCAAGTGCTTTTGGGTTATTATTGCTCCAATACCAATCTTTTTGATCCCCATAAAATTCATTCTTTGTACTTCTCCATAATTTTGAAGCATAAGTACCAAGACAAAGAATTGCTATCTCATCATTTTTTGTATCACCAATAAGCCAATCATTAGTATACATTCCATTATTTTTAAATGATAAATATTTTACTACATCATCAATGTTATTTGAATATTGTGCAGCTAATCTAATTCTATTTGATTGAGGTGTGCCATCAGGGTTGAATGGAGTTTGACTTACAGTAGTCTCTCCTATCATTATCCCTTTTGAATTAATATAAAAATCTGCTCCCGAATGAATTCCTCCTGCAAAAGTTTGATATACTAGTCTATTCCCTTTTTCGGGTATCACATCAACTATTACATTCCAATCTGGACCCATATATCCATTCCACATAAAAAGTTGAGCAAATACTATTCTACCATTCTTTGATGCAGATTTATTTGCTAGAAAACCTGAACATTTATGTAATCTATCCGGAAGATCTATTTGATCTTCAGGTGAATCAAAACGTTTACCTGTTAGTGAATGAGGTGTTTTTGTTATAGCATCTGAAGCATAAGATAAATCTATATAAGAATTAATGGCAACAATATCTAACAAGTCAACTGGATTATTAAACACAGTAGCACCTGCATTTTTTGCACCATCTGCTATACCTTTCATCTCTGTAAGTAATTCTTCATCATACTTTCTTAAAAATAGTAGATCTGCTTGGCTTCTTAATGTCCTCCAAGCTAAAGATGGATTGTCTTTATTATAATTTAGCGCAAGCTTATTTATAAAATTTTTTATTTCATTCGATACCAGATATCCATATTGATACCCTCTTTCATAAGGTTTACCTTCAATGTGAACATAAATCCAACCTTTTTCTTCAAACCTATAACCTTTTTTATATGTTTTAATTCTTTCTTTTGGTATATATTCACTAATATCGTTCACTTCTTTTATTTCGATATCGTCAAACCATGCTAAACCAGTAGCCTTCCCATTATAACCTAAGTGTAAACTAACTCTATCAACTTTGCTTGTTGCAAAAAAATAAATTTCTACATATTGCCAATCTCTTGTTGCTCCAACAGATAAAGAGTTCATTGTGAAAGGCATAGATTCCATTCTTAAACAAGCAGGAATAGAAGTAGGATATTGCTCATACTCATTCGTATAAGCATTTTCGGTTTTTATCCATCCCGATAGCTTGTATAACTTACCAACTTCCAAATTTACTGGAGAAGAAAAAACTACAGATGAACTACTTGTTTCGTTATTTATTTTAATGGAAGCTTTACCTGAATGATATATTGTAAAATCTGATGAACAGTTACCGGATTTATCACCTACTACCCAACCTTCAGGTAAATTATTTTTAACATTTTCAAAACCAGAATTAAATATTTTTATTTGAGCAAATAAGCCAGTTATCATTAAAAATGATAAGATTAACTCGAATAAAACTTTTTTCATATATCCTCCTGAACACAAAATTCTATTTCCTTAACAAATAAGTAAAAATTTAAGATGTTTAAATTGAAATGTCAAGATTAAACGATAAAATTTTTAATTGTTAAAATATCTTTTCAAAATTAATTATGGAAATAGATTATTTTTTATTATATTCTAAAATAAACATTGAGGTTATAAATGAAAAAAGTATTATTACTATTTTTTATTATTATTTATTCTTCTTTTGCTCAGCAAAAAGAATATAATTTATATCTTTCTACAAATGGAAATGATCAATTCGATGGGAAGTATCCAATCACAAACATTAAGAAAAACCAAGGACCATTCAAAACTTTTAATAGAGTAAAAGAAGAAATTAATAGTATTTGTAAAAATGAAAATAATATTTTAATCAACATAATTCTTAAAGGTGGTGTTTATTATATAGGAAATACTTTTATAATCGATAATGAACTTACAGAAAATAAAAATGTAACAATTGTATTTAAAAGTTATAAAAATGAAATTGTGAGAATTTCCGGTGGTATTATTGTTTCGGGTTTTTCTGATATTACAGATAAAAATATTTTAAATCGTCTTAACCCTGAAGTAAGAAAAAAAGTTAAAGTATGTAATCTTAAACAATATAATATTTCTGATTATGGAAATCCACCACACCGTTTTGATGTTTTGTACAAAGGTAAATTTATGTCTGTATCCCGATATCCAGATAAAGGCTGGTTAAATATTGATGATGTACCTCAAAATGGTGATTCACTATACAATAAAGGTGACCATAAAGTGATAAGGAATGGGAAATTTGCAGGGAAACATTACGGAAGATTTTGTTATTCTGACCCTAGACCAAATAAATGGATTAACACAAAAGACATCTGGATGCATGGCTATTGGGTTTGGGATTGGAAAGATGATTTCCAACTGATTGATAGAATTGATACTATTAAAAAAGAAATATATCCTGCAAAACCATTTCATCATTATGGATTTGAAAAAGGACAAAGATATTATTATTTCAATATTTTAGAAGAATTAGATAAACCCGGCGAATGGTATTTTGATAAAGCTAATGAACTACTATATTTTTATCCTCCACAAAATATAGCAAATGGTGAGATAATGCTATCAACACTCAATAAACCTATGTTTGTAATTGATAAGTGTAATAATGTAAAGTTTGAAAAAATTATTTTTGAATGTTCTAAGGTAAGAGTTATTGATATTATAAGCGGAAATAATAATATAGTAGCAGGTTGTACAATTAGATCAATTGGTGCCGATACTGCAATAGTAATAAGAGGTGGAACAAACAATGGAGTAATTAGTTGTGATATATATGATGTAGGAGCTACTGGTATTGCTATAAATGGTGGAGATAAGATAACATTAACTCCCGGAAATAATTTTGCAATAAACAACCATATAACTCGCTTTGCTAACAAAATTAGAGCATTCAGTTCTGCAATTTATTTAAGAGGAGTTGGTAATATTGCTTCTCATAATAAAATACACAATGCACCTTTTTCAGGTATGCAATATTATGGAAATGATCATATAATGGAATTTAACGAAATATATGATATTGCTCACGAAGCTGGCGATGTTGGTGGCATTAATACTGGTGCAGATTATACAGATATGGGTACTAATATCAGATATAATTATTTTCATAATATTCACGGACCTGGAGAAGGTAATTGTAGAGCAGTATATCTTGATTTACCCGGTTCAAATACAACCATATATGGTAACATATTTTTTGATGTAGATATGGGTGTTTTCTTCAACAGTGGAAGAGATAACAGAGTAGAAAACAACATCTTTGTTAAATGTAATCCTTCGGTAAATAATTACAATTGGCCACATAAAAATTACTTTTATGAAGGTGGTGCCTGGAAAATATGGGAAAAAATGATGGAATTTAAATATAACGAACCACCTTATAGTACAAAATACCCTGTAATTAAATCCTATTATGATTCAGGATCTGTAGGTTTACCAATAAATAATATATATAGGTGTAATGTTAGCTTTGGCGGTAGTTTTATGGATTTATCTGAAGAAATTCCCTTAGATAGAATAATTGTTGAAAATAATCTCATTTGCGACTCTGTAATTCTTAACCTCGTTAAAAAATGGACAATCGATATTGATCCTTATGCTATACCTTACACAAAAACTTATACTCAAAATGATAATAATTTAGTTGACTATCTGGAAAAGAAAGGAAATAAAATATTAAAAGGCGATCCTGGTTTTATAAATTTAAATAAAAAAGATTTCAGACTAAAAAAATCTTCAATTGCTTATAAATTAGGTTTTAAACCAATACCTTTTGAAAAAATCGGATTATACAAAGATAATTATAGAAAAAATATACGTTATGATTATTAAATAGTATAAACAGATATTACTGATTATTTTAAAAACACTATTTAATAATTTTTAATTTCAGAGGATATTCTCTTTGCGGTTTCACATGCCGCTAAACCACCGAGAGAAGTTTCTTTTAATGAATCAGACATTTTATTACCTATTTCTGCCATTGCCTTAATTACTTCATCAAGAGGTATTATTGTTCTAATGCCAGAAAGAGCCATTTCAGCACTGGCAATAGAATTCAATGCTGCATTAACATTTCTTTTTACACATGGTATTTCTACCAAGCCTGCGATTGGATCGCATACCAACCCTAAAATATTTTTTAGAGCAAATGCAGCTGCACTTTCGATAGCTTCTACATCATTATTAAATAAATAAGTGATGGCACCAGCAGTCATCGCACTTGCAGAACCTACCTCTGCCTGACATCCATGAACTGCACCCGAAAGAGATGCTTGTATAGAAATAACTTCACCTATACCACCAGCTACAAATAAAGATTTTATTAATTCACTATCTGTAATGTTGTGCTTCTCAGCTATTTTAAAAAGTGCACCAGGTATTACACCAGCAGCACCAGCTGTTGGTGCAGCTACTATCTTTTTCATGCAGGCATTGGCTTCTGATACTGCCAATGAGTTTCTAATTATTTCTGAAAACTCTTTTGATAATAATGAGTTCCCCTTTTCAATAAATCTATTCATTAGATACGCCCCACCAGAAATCATACTACTTTTTGTAACATTTTTTTTGACAAGACCAGATTTTATTGAATCCCTCATTACATTTAATGTTTTTTGCATTCTACTAATTACAACATCTCTTGACAACTCTTCATTAGTATATTCATATAGAATAAAAAACTCTGATAAATCCAGAATTTTATTTTTTGACATAAATTTTTTTACGTCACTAAACGATTTAATTTTTATCCTTTTCATATTTCATCAGTAATTAATTTTTCAATTCTCGTTACTTTATAAATGTTATCAGATTTTCTTAATTTCAAAAGAATATCATCGGGGCAATGACTATCTAATTTTAACAAAGCAAAGGTATCACCACGTGAAGCATCTCTGGTAACCTCTATATATGCAATATTGATATTTTCATTACCTAATAAAGTGCCAATAAAACCAACCATTCCGGGTACATCTTTATATGAAAGCAGTAAATATTCATGCCTTCCAGTAAATTCAACTTTATTTCCATTTATCTCGATAATGCTAACCTTGCCTCCGCCAATAGAAATACCACTCACTGAAAAAGGTTCATTATCACAAAAAACAATTCTAGCTAAATTGGGATGTTTTTCTTCATCATAGTGATAATAAAAATTAATTTTTATCCCCTTCTTTTCTGCAATTTTTATAGAATTTACAACGTTCTCATCATCAATCTTCATACCAAGCAAACCACCAACAATGGCTTTATCAGTTCCATGCCCTTTACCAGTTGTAGCAAATGAATTATACAGATGAATTTCAACTTTACTGAAAGTATTATCATAAATCTTTTTGGCATAAAAACCAATTCTTACAGCCCCTGCAGTATGTGAACTTGAAGGACCTATCATAATTGGACCCATTACATCAAAAATACTCAAAACAGATACTCCCTATATTTAAATTTTATTATACTTTTTAATATAAGCATTTATATCAAATTTATTTTTACAACCATTGTAGCTCATATATCTGACCTTACCGTAAACTTGTTTACTAAACCATGCCCTATCGTGCACTCCTCCAATACTCCAGGCAATTCCGGTATAACCATTGGGATCTCTTCCATCAAGCTCATATTTATCATTAAGGTATATAGCTATTTCCTGAGCTTCTTCAGGTGAATTTGTCCACTCCAGAATTTTTTTTGCCCAATACATTCTCATATAGCCATGCATTTTACCTGTAGTAATCATCTCTATTTGTGCGGCATTCCATAAATTATCATGAGTTCTTGCTTCTTCAAAAGTTGATAACGAATAAACATATTCTCTTTTATCTTTTCTATGCTCATCAAGTGTTTTTTTAGCCCATTCAGGGAAACCATTAAAATTGTCGTAATCATTACAATAATAACAATAATTATCACTCAACTCTTTTCTTACAATAAGCTCCTCTAAAAAAGAATCCTTTGATTTATTATTAATTGGTAATTTCTTTATCTCATAGGCAACTCTCTGCGAAGATATTTGCCCAAAATGCAGATACGGTGATAAATTTGATTGAGCATTTTCATTTGGATCATTTCGAAAATCATCATAATTTTTTAACTTATTAGAAATAAAGTCTGATAATACTTTTTTTGCTTGCTTCTCTCCGGGTAAAATCCAATCTATTTTGCTAATAGATCTATTAACAGGTAAATGTTTTATTATCTCATCCCAAATATATTCTTCCTTTTCTAAACTTAAATTAAAAGGATGTTTTTTTAGTTCAGGATAGTCAGTCAAAAAGTTATCGATTTGTTTCATAATCTTTGGTCTTAAGGTATAAGCAGCAAATTCCTGCTTATCTGTAGCTACCCATATTGGTACAATATTATGTGCATCTACCTCATAGAATGGAATCGAAATTCTATCAATAATTTTTTGTTTCCATTCCCTTTTTATTTTCAAAGGATCAAAATCAGTAATTAAAATTGATGCATCTACTTTATTAATAAATTTGATTATTTTTTCTTCAGGTAATCCTCGTAATAAGAAAAAGGGGATGTTTTTCTTTTGCAATTCAATAGAGCATTCTTCTAATCCTTTTATCATGAAATCAAATTGCCTCAAACTTGCACCCAAAAAACGGCTAACAAGACAAAATACAACAGCTAATGGCCTTTTTTTACTTATAGCTAAATCCTGTGCAAATAGTAATGCCCAATTATCACTTACTCTCTGATCTCTACTCATCCAGTAAATAATTGGTCCATTGTTCTCTACTCCCTCTTTTAAAAGCCTTGCTCTTTTATTTAGCATAAAGCCCCCCTGAAACCTCTAGCCAGTCTGCAATATTTTCTACAGCTTTATTTATGTTATTATCAGAAATATCAATTGTAATTTTATTTAATTTACTCTTAGCTACCAAATTTGTCATTATTTCCTGTTCTTTCACAAAAAGATCGAGATCATCATATTGTTTTGGGTTACCTGATATTTTCAGTCTTTCTTTTCTAGCTTCAACAAATGATTCTTTACTCCGATAGCAAAAAACTAATCTGAAACCCAAATCACACAATTTACATTCCAACCAATCAAAATTATAATCTTTATTATATTTCATCTTTTGATACATCATTGTAGATAGATGAAACCTATCTACAATCCATGAATAATATTTTTGAAGTTCGAATAGTTTTGCCCACGTTGCGTAAGTTTCCATTGCAAGATTTTCTTCCTCTGGTAAAAAATTTATTAATCCTCTTCCCCACGGAATATTTGTAAAAGCACACCATTCCGCAGAAATAAGGGGTGAATGATATCTATATTTTCTTGGACCTACAATTCTAGGATGTTCATTTAATGCGAATGCAATATCTGTCTTGAAAGTTAATCGAGTACCTTCAAGTATAATTTTTGGACATAATTTTTTACCCATTATACCTGCTCCATTTATTAGAATAAATAAAAATAAATATCCTTTAAAATAGCAATTCAGATTATTATACATATAATTTTTTATGGTCAAATTTCTCAAGATACGTGTCAGGGCTACGCCCCTAAAACATTATTCTACAATTTTATCTACAAACATTTCGGTGCTACGCACCTTTTATTTTTACAAAACGGGAATGATTCGTTTGTATGAGGGGCAGAGCCCCTATATGTTTGTAGAAATGCAAACGAAATAATATAAAGCACCATAGGTGCGACATGTCTACAAACATTTCTGTGCTACGCACCTTTTTTTACGAAACGGGAATGATACGGTTTGTATTAGGGGCAGAGCCCCGATATGTTTGTAGAAATGTGAATGAAAATAAATATAGCACCGTAGGTGCGACATGTCTACAAACATTTCTATGCTACGCACCTTTTATTTTTACGAAACGGGAATACATTAACAACATTCAATTATATTTAGGGGCAGAGCCTCGATATGTCTGTAGAAATGTAAACGAAAACGTATCAAGCACCGTAGGTGCGATACGTTTCAGGGCTACGCCCCTAAAAAATCATTCTTGCTATTTTTCTACAAACATCTCGGTGCTATCGCACCTTATATTTTTACAAAACGGGAATGATACGGTTTGTATTAAGGGCAGAGCCCCGATATGTTTGTAGAAATATGAATTAAAACATATAAAGCACCGTAGGTGCGACACGTAAATAAACGTGTCAACCATCTTATCTACAAACATTTCGGTGCTATCGCACCTTATATTTTTACGAAACGTGAATGATTCGGTTGTATTAGGGGCAGAGCCCTGATATGTCTGTAGAAATGCAAACGAAAACAGATAAAGCACCGTAGGTGCGACACGTATCAGGGCTACGCCCCTAAAAAATCATTCTTACCATTTTATCTACAAACATTTCGGTGCTATCGCACCTTTTTTATTTACAAAACGTGAATGATTCAGTTGTATTAGGGGCAGAGCCCCGATATGTTTGTAGAAATATGAATTAAAACATATAAAGCACCGTAGGTGCGACACGTAAATAAACGTGTCAACCATCTTATCTACAAACATCTCGGTGCTATCGCACCTTTTTTATTTACAAAACGTGAATGATTCGGTTGTATTAGGGGCAGAGCCCCGATATGTTTGTAGAAATGTGAATGAAAACAGATAAAGCACCGTAGGTGCGACACGTATATTTTATTGATAAATTTGACAAAATGTGTCAAACAAGATAAGAATTTATTTTTTATTTTATGCTCTGGTAAAATAAAAAAATATTACGGAGGGGATTATGCAATATTTTTCTCATAAAGTTGAATCTAGAAGAGATGAAAAGATAGATGCACTTATAGAAGAGTTTGGGGCAGAAGGTTATGCTGTATGGTTTGCTTTGCTTGAGGAGATATCACAGGAACAGAAGAACTTGTATATGTTATTTGTTTCAAGAAGATGGCTTGATACTTTCTCTATTTCCTTGAAAATGAGGAAATCTAAGGTAAGAAAAATATTAGATAGATTAGCAAACTTTGATATGATTGATTATGATTTGTATCAAGAAGGTATTATATTTTCACAAAAATTTATTAAGATTCAACGAAGTTATATACAAAAAATATTCAAAAATGGAAATAATTCTGTAGAAAGTTGTATGGAAAGTGTAAAAAAGCTATTCAAAATAAAAAAAGGAAAATCAAATAAAACAATGACTTATGATGATTTTTTTCTGAAATTATGCAGAATTAGAGATGAAATAATCTATCCTATAAAGAAAAGAATAGAAAAGAATAATAAAGAAATAGAAGATAATAATAATAATGCAAAATCTAATGAAAAAAAGGGAGATATTGAAACAAAAGAAACTACAGAAAAAGCGACAAAATATGATAAAGGTAATAAACAAAAAATTTTGTTATTTCGGAAAAGTGATTGGCAATATTTAATATCAGAAAAGTTATACGAAGAAGTAAAGAAGCGAGATTCTACGTTTCCGAGTGTAAATTTACAGACATGGGCAAATACGTTTAACATGATATCGAAGGAGCGGAATATCGAAGAGATTGAAAAAGTTATGGAATACAGTCAAAAGCACCCGTTTTGGTCTGGAATAATAATCTCACCAAATGATTTATGGAATAATTTTGCAAAGATAAAACAAGCGATGATAAATAACACAGAGAAATCAACATATAGTTATGAAGAGATGCAACTTGCGATGATGAAGCAGAAAAGAAGCAAGAATGATTTTATTGCATGTATTGATGAAAAAGGTGAAATAATTTACTGGGATAAAAGTAAAGGTAACTGCCCATACAGGATATATGAACAGAAGGAAAATATCGAAGCAGTAATAGACAATGTGAAAGAAAATAAATCAATGGTGTGGAATATTTCAAAACAAGGAATAAAATTACCTGAAGATTGGCACTATAGAGAGATAATACATGGTAAAAAGGAATATCAATACTCCGGTTTAAAAATAACCTTCGATTCCCCTTTTGCAGATGATAATCATATTTAACAAAAAAATTAATTTTATGTTTTGAAATGCAATTTTTAAATAATAATATTAAGCAGAATTAAAATGTTATTTTAATAAAGGTTCTGTGAGTGCTTTATTATAAATTGATAGCAGTTTATCGGTATAATATTCTAGATCAAAATATTCTATTGCTCTTTTGCGTGCATTTTTTCCAAAATTAATTCTTGTTTCTTTACTTAAAATTAATTTTTCAAGATTATCAGTAAAATCTTGAGCATTCTGTTTTTCAAACAAATAAGATGTAACACCATCAACAGCTATATCAAGTACCCCATCAGATGCTGAACAAACTGATGGTTTTTCCATAGACATAGCCTCTACCAGAGCTATCCCAAAGGCTTCGGAATGAGAAGGAAAAGCAAAAATATCAAGAGCAGCTAAAACCTCAGGTGTATCTTTTCTGAACCCTGTAAAAATCACAATATCTTCAATTGAATAATCTTTTACCATTTGTTTTATTTTATCTGCATATTCATCTTCACCTCTTGAAGGCTCACCGATAATCATAAATTTTAGGTTTTTATACTTTTTCTTTAACTCTCTGGCTGCGTATAGAAACTCTTCATGCCCCTTACCCCAACTGAACCTTGCAAGCATACCAATTAAAATATCATCATCAGAAATATTAAATTCATTACGTACCTTTTTAGAATCAACTTTTTGTGGATCAAATCTACCAGTATCAACAGCATTGTGAAGCAATAAAATTTTATCTTTATTTAAAGGGCAAGTATCATATAAATTTTGAGCAATAACATTACTAATTGCTAAAGCATAGTTTAATCTATTATAAATCCATTTATGAAAAATATCCTTTTTGATTATGAATGAACCAACTTGCTTTGTCAATAATATTGGTGTAACAAGTTTTCTTATTTTTAATGCAGGTACTAAAACCCATAAATCTTTTGAAGCTTGAGTATGTATGATATCAAAATTATTTTTTTTCAATAAAGAAGAAACATTTATAATTTCTTTTGGATGAAAATAACCAGAGGCTTTACAGGTATGAATTGGAACGTTTAAAGATTTTGCTTCTTGATGTATTCTTGAATTCGGATAAACTAAAAACTCTACCTGATTATTTCTTTTTAATAAATATCTGGCTGTGGTAATGGTAAACATCTCCATACCACCCCATGATTGAGAAAGACAGGACTTTAAAATTTTCATTTTATGATTTTCTATTTATAACCATAGTAGAAGCCTGGTCAGTAGCCATAATCATCATATCGTGAATACTAACATGTTTAGGTCTGGTAGCACAAAATAGACAGGCTTCAGCTACATCCATAGCTGTAAGAGGTGTCCAACCCTCATATACTTTTTTTGCTCTTTCAGCATCTCCCTTAAACCTAACCAAAGAAAATTCAGTTTCAACCATTCCGGGATCTATATTACTTACTCTTACTCCAGTACCATTCAAATCTATTTGTAGAGCTCTTGAAATAGTTCTTACGGCAGCTTTTGTTGTGCAATAAATATTACCACCAGGATACACTTCCCTACCGGCAATAGAAGCGATATTTATAATTATACCATCATTCTTTTGTATCATTATTGGAAGAATAAGACGAGTAAAAGTCAGAAGTCCTTTTATATTTGTATCGATCATCTCATCCCAATCTTCAAAATTTCCATCTTGAATTTTACCTAAACCTCGAGCTAAACCTGCATTATTTATGAGAATATCAACATTTTTAAAGTAATCAGGTAAATCAGATATTGCTTTCTTGCAAGCCTCTCTATCCCTTACATCAAGCTTTATGATATGAGTCTTAACGCCATATTTTTCATTTAATTCTTTAGAAACTTTTTTTAGAGTTTCTTCTCTTCTCGCTACCAGAATTAAATCAGAACCTTCTGAGGCAAATAATTCAGCGCAAGCCAGACCAATTCCAGCAGAGGCGCCGGTAATTAATGTAATTTTGTTTTTTAATTTCATTTTAATTTACCATTTTTTAAAAATAAAAAATACTGCCAATACTATTAAAGCAAAACCTACAAGGTAATTCCATTTAAATTCTTCTTTAAGATATAAAACTGAGAATATTCCAAATATTACTAAAGTAATAACTTCTTGTATAGTTTTTAATTCAGCTGCAGAAAATTTACCATAACCTAAACGGTTAGCAGGAACTTGAAAACAGTATTCAAAAAAAGCTATTAACCAGCTAATTACTATAGTCCAGAATATTGGTGCATCTTTATGTTTGAGATGACCATACCATGCAAAGGTCATAAATACATTTGATATTGTTAAAAGAACTATTGTTCGCAAAAAATATAACCCTCATATAATTAAACATATCTATATAATATACTTAATTAATCAAAATTTTTCAATGCAAAAAATTCAATTTATATTAAATGAAGAAATGCTAAAGAGAGAAAAAATAATACTTTTGATATATTAAAAATAAAATAATTCTTTAGATTATTCTTTTTCGTGATTCTTAATGATAAATATTAATTAAAATAAATCTGATTTAATATCTTTTTCCAAATTCTTCAATATATTTCAAATAATGATGAACTGATTGAATAGGCACAGTATATGGTATATGATTACCAACAGCAAAAAAATATCCAGGTAGGTTTTTACCAATATCTGCACATCTTTTTACTTCATTTTTAATATCAATTTCTGAACCCGATTGCAATATTCTTGAATCAATATTACCCATTAAAACATGAGTTTTACCACATTTCTTTGCTAGTAATTCCAAATTAGTTAAAGGTTCAAAAATAAAGCCATCAAAACCAATTTCAATTAAATCATCTATAAAAACATCAAAATTACCATCTGCACAAAACAAAACTAAAATATTATTTGATTTCAACAAATCTACTATTTTCTTTTGTCTCGGAAAAATATATTTTTTCATCCATTCAGGAGAAAATGCTGGACCACTAGCCCAAACAATATCATCATGAAATAGATATACTGGAACGTTTGCTTTAATATGAGCAGTTGCTACTAATAAAGTAATTTCTGTAAATTGATCAAGTATCTTTTCAAATTTTTTCATATTATCTTTTGCAGCCAACATAAAGAGCTCCCAGCCAAAAGTAACAATATTCCATGTGAATACAGAATTATAAAATCCACCAGGGAATACTGCGTCAGGATACATTTTCAACCCTTTTGAATAATATGTTTTAACCTCATCGACCAGCTCATCCATCGAAGGAATCGAAGCAGATTCAAGTGGGTTAAAGGATAAAACTTCATCTACAGAATTAAAAGGATAAAAGGATTCCCATGGCACTTCTGTTTCAGTAAATTTCGCTCTTCCCATGTCAGTTCTTGGCAATTTCCAATCACGTGAAAAAGTTGACCAGATAAAATCATAATTTAATTTTAATGCAAGCATTGATTTAGCTTTATCGACTTCATCAATATTTTCTATATCAAAACCGGTTACTTCTAAAATAAATTGTCTATGTGAAATGTATTCTGTATGAGGAATGCGTGCAGGCATCTTTAGATTCAGAGCATTCCATCCATCGTTATAACTCATAATAAACCCTGATTAGTTATTAAAAGCCTTCAAATAAAATCTTGGTATTTCAACAAAAAAGATCGAGCCATCTTCTCTTTTCATATGAAACCCACCTTCCATAAACCCTTCAAAAGATTTAAGAATGCAGAAACTATTGTATGTATAATATGAACCACTTTCAATTACCGGTTGCTCACCAACAACACCATCACCAGTAACTTCATAATCTTCAGAGCCATCATCGTGAATGTACCAATATCTTTTAACAAGCTGAATTCTTGAAGGAGTGTTATTTACAATTGTAATAAAATAAGCAAAAAAGAATTGATGCTCTAAAATATTTGACCTTTGTTCAATAAAAAAAGGTCTAACCTCAACCTGTACATTTTCAGTTATTGCAATATACTTAATCATTTTTTATTCCTAACAATATTAAATTCATACTATATAACTACTTTTTTAGTGGATTTAGTTCCACATTTAGCGTTGTCCATCCATCGTTTTTTATATATACATCTTTAATTATTTTTACCTCATAACCTTCTTTCATGAAAAACAGATTATATTTTTTATTGGGTCTCAATAAACGGTAATATCTACCAAACTTAGAATCACTAACTCTCCTTGAAATGTCTTCAGATTCTATGGAAGGTATCCATACTATCGCACTTAGGGGTTTGCCAGTTTTTGCATCTTTAATATTTCCTGTTAAACCTGGTCCAAATCCTTTTCTTAATATATACTTAATCCCTTCAAGATTGCTGTTAACAACTTTTTCCCTACCCTCGCAAGGATAAATATGCGTTCCCTTTCCAGTTTCAATAATAAAATCGAAAACACCATATTTTCCATAAAAATAAGTATAAGATTGCCCAACAGTACCTGCACCTCGTTCTGCTTTATAGGTAGTATCGCCATTGAATGTTTTTATACTTGAAGCTAAACCGGTTGCAATTTCAGTTAAAAGAGAATCATCAGGTGCAAATCTATCTTTCCAATTCCATGGATAGTATATTACTTCTCCTTGACTGTGATAAGATATAGAAAGCACAAATTTCTTTTTATTCAAAAGATTTCTTATAGCATTATTTTCAGATTCAGAAAAAGGATATTCTCCTTTATACCTTTCACTACCTACCTCTTCACTCCCACCAAAAGCCCAATTGAAGTCATAATTTCTATTTAAATCTACACCATCTAAACTATCTAGAATATTGTTATTATTAACATCTCTTGTGTTTTTTCTCCATACTGGATTCTGGCTTGAGGTAACAATATAATGACCATCAACATTTATTACAGGAACTATATAAATTTCATAACTATCAACCCACTTTGTAACTTCGTCACTTTTTTTATACTGATTTATCAATAACTTTATTAATTCAGTAGATATTTCTGCACCCAAAATTTCATCAGAATGATGACAGGCATTAATTAGTATTCCAGGTTTATCCTGTTCAATATTTACATTGTTCGATATTTTAACCGCATAAATATTTCGTTTATCTTTAGTTGTTTTTCCGATAATTATTTTCTTTATTAATTTGGGATATGATCTAGATAGATTGTCTACAAGACTAATTATTTCATCATAAGTATGATAACAATCTGGTAGCTTTAACGTCTCACCATAATAGGCTCTTTTTAGTAAATTTAACTTTACAGTATCCTGCATTAAAATTTCTACATTGTACCCTTTTTGACTATAATAATCAATCTCATCTTTGCTGGCTAACATTACTACATGATTATCATAAAAGATAAGAACACGATCTAAATTATAATCTTCAAATTTTATACCCAGATTTTTCAAACCCTCAAGGTTAATTTCCTTAATTTGAATTAAGTAATCTCTTTTTATATTTATCTGAGCAAATGCAGAAACAAATACAAATAATAAAAAAATAATTTTTTTCATTTTCCCTCCCATAATTATAATTTAGCTATAAAATATTATTAATGCAATGAATGACTTAAAAACCTATAATATTTTGCAATTTTTTTTGAAAAGAATTTTTTTTGAATCTATAACCTTTAAAGTAAATTGAATGCAAACAAGAAAATATTGAATATTAAGCAATAAATGTTTATATTAAAAATTACAAATAAGTATATAAATATTTTACTATAAATGAGTGACGAACAAACATTAATAGAATTAGTTAAAAACTCTCAAGTAAACAGAAATATTATTTACACACGTATAACACACCCATTTACTGGTAAAAAATTACCCCAAAGAACATTCTTTGTTTTATTAAGAAAATATGCGACCCAATTTTTAAGTCAAGGAGCTGAACCAAGAATGATTGGGCTTGCTGGTTTACGTGGCACAGGTAAAACAACACTTTTGTGGCAAATAGCAGAAGAAATTTTCAATAAAAAATATCGCGTCTATTTTTTTAATGTTAATTCAATTATTCAATCCGGTTATAACTTACACATAGCATTAGAAGCTTTTCAAAAATACGTTCTACAAAAAAGATTCAGAGAGTATACCAATCCAATTGTACTACTTTTCGATGAGGTTCACGATGATAAAGATTGGGCAAAAACTTTAAAAATACTATATGATGAAGCACGAACAGCTTTTATTATTTGTACAGGTTCTTCAGCATTGCTCTTAAATCAAACTGCGGATTTAGCACGTAGAATGAAAATCGAAAAAGTATATCCCTTCAGATTTAACGAGTTCATCAGAGCTAAAAGTTTTTTTGAAAACAACAAACAAATTCTTCCTGAAAAAAATGTTTCAAATGACTTGAAGAATATTTTATTTTATAGTGATAACATCATAAGCCTTCAAGAAAATTTGAAAAATGTTACTCAAAGAATAAATAAATATTTGTTGAATATAGAAGAACGAATCATAAAAAATAATAATAAAATAGATTTGGTAGAAGAGTATATAAAATATCATAATATCCCTGGCTATATTCTATACAAAGAAAAACTCCAAATATTAGAAAGCATTTTGTCTCTTTTTGAAAGGATTATTTACGAAGATGTACCTAAGTATAATTCTAAAATAGTAGTATCTGGAGAAAAAATAAAAAAATTACTTAACCAACTAGCTATTTCTGATGTAATAAACGTTGATACAATTTCAAAAAAAACAGGGATTAAAAGAGATGAATTAGATTTAATTTTGGATTTACTGGATAAGGCAGAAGTATTGAATGTTCTAAATGTATATGGAGGTGCTGAAACTCGCATTTGGAAAAATAAAAAAGCATTTTTTATGTCCCCTTCCTTGCGGCTAGCTTTACTTTCTCAAATATACAATATAAATATTCCTGAAATGTACGAAAGTAAATTATATGAAGATATTGTTATAATGTATTTAAGAAAAACTTTAAATAACAATATATTTTTTTCATTTAAACAAGAGAATAAAAATCCAGATTTTATTATCGAAACTATAGATAAACCTATTGCTCTTGAAGTTGGGAAGGGAAAAACAAATACAAGCCAATTATTAAACATTGATACACGTTATGGAATTTTAGTTACAAATGGTATCACTGATTATGCAATAAAGAATAATGTTTTATTACTACCTTTTAATTGGTTTTTATTATTATAAAAAAATTTTAGGATTAAGATGATTTTCGATGAAATAAAAAATTGGGAGAAATATAAATATATTCACCCTAAATTTGAAGATGCTTTCAAATTTTTAAATAATAATGATATTATAAATATTCCTCCTGGTGAATATCTGATAAATGGAAGAGAATTATATGTCTCTATTTCAAAAGAAGAACCAAGTAATAAAATAAACTATCTTGAAGCTCATAGGGAATATATTGATATACAAATTGCTATTTCTGGTTCATTTGAAATTGGCCATAAATTCACCAGCGAATGCAAATCTATTATTAAAGAATATAATTCTGAAAAAGATGTAGAATTTTTTGAAGATTCACCTAATTCAAAAATACTTCTATCAGAAAAAATGTTTGCTGTTTTCTTTCCAAATGACGGACACTTACCGTATCCGCCAAAAAATAATTTGATAAAAGCTGTATTTAAATTAAAAATAAAATAATATTTTATTTCAAAAATATCATCTTGCCTGTTTTGAAAGAATTACTATTTCTTATAGTATAAAAGTATGTGCCACCTGAAATATTTTTAGGCACCCATTCTACTATATGAACACCTGGTTGCAAATCTTTAAATTCATTTTTATAAACGCTTTTACCCAAAATATCATAAACCTCAAATAAGTAATTATCTTCTATTTTAGTTTCAAAAACAATTTTAGTTGAAGGATTAAAAGGGTTTGGATAGTTTTGATGTAATATAAAATCTGAAGGCAATGTATTCTTCTTTTCAACAAGTAGAGTAGAATTCACTTCTTTAATTTTAATATTATTAATACCCCATCCACCTAATGCGATATATTGACCATCATTATTAAAAGTAACTTTGGTAGGATACCCTGTTGAATACTCAAAGTAACCATTTATGATAAAATCAGAAATTCTCAAAAATTTAACACTGCCCCCTTTTTCAACAAATACTATTTTATTATCGTTTAATGAAAAATCTAGAATTTCTTTATTATTTTCAAAAGTTCTCAAAACCCCTGTTAAAATGTTTAGCTCAGTTATTTTATTATTCCCTTTTAAAAAATAGGCATTTTTACCATCAACGGAGACCATAATTTTTCTTATTTTTTCTCCTAAACTGTAATTATTCTTTTTCGAATAGTCATTTGCATCATAAATGATTACATTACCATCATTATTACCTACTAAAACAATATTTTTATTTTTTGAGAAAGCAATTGCTTCAATTAAAACAGAGTTACTATCAATTTTTTTTAGCAACACACCTTTTGAATTATAAGCCTTAAAAATTCCATTAGAATCTGTAATAAAAATCTTAGAAGAGCTATCATTAAAACAAAGTGAAAGAATGGCTGATCTATTATTAATATTGACCAAAGCCTTGCCAGCAGAAACATCCCACACTTTAACCCAACCATCTTTACTACTGGAAATTATTTTGTTTACATCATTAAAATAATGAAGTCCTGTAATGTTAGAACTATGTCCATCTAGTTTTTTTATTAAAAATCCAAATACTGGATCCCATACAAAAATTTTGTTATCAACACCAGAAGTAACCAGAGAATAACCATCTGATGAATATTCAATATTATCAACAATGCCTGTATGAGTAGAAATAGATTCTATTAACAAATAAGAATCTTCAATTGTATCCCAATATCTCAGCAACCCATCTTCACCTATAGATGCTATTCTATTCCCATTTTTAGAAAAAGTAGCAGAATACACTTTTCCAACATGATCCCAGTAAGTATGTAAAACATCAATTGGGTCTACTCTATATAATCTCACTCTAGTATCTTCACAAGCAGTAACTAATTTAGTACCATCAGGAGAGAACTCTATAGAATAAACATATCCCAAATGAGCAAAGCCGATTTTCCAAGATGTAGTATTAGCGATATCCCAAACTCTAATAGTTCTATCTGCACTTGAAGAAGCAAACTTTGATCCATCAGGAGATAAACTTAATCCGAGTATGGGGGCAATATGTTCATTATATATTCTAACAATTTGAGAAGAGTTATAATCAAAAAGATATATTTTTGAATCATTACCTGCCAATAACACCTTGCCAGTTTCTTTTGTTGCAATTACATTATTCGATAAAGGAATTTGGATTGTATTAATATTCTTTCCTGTAGTAGTATTCCATATTTTAAGTTTATCACTACAAGATACTAATTTATCATCTAAAGTAAAACAAATTGAATTACAGGTATCATCAATTGAGAGCAATAAATTACATTGAGGGAAAGAATACACCTCAATAATATTATTTGAACCACATACTGCAAATTTATCGCCATTCTGTGAAAACACCAATCTTTTTACACTATTATTCTTGCTTTGTAAAATTTTATAAATTGAGTTATCAATAGTGTTAAGAATGCGAATAGTTCCATCATCTCCACAGGTTAGCACTTTTAAACCATCTTTAGAAAAAGCCACTGCGTTAGCGGGTCCAGAGTGACCTTCCCATTCATTAATAAAAGATTGTGAATAAATAATGCCAATAAATAAAAAGAACAAAAAAAATAGTTTAGTAATTCTGTTTTTCATAGCTTCATTAAAAATTTTTTAATTTCTTAACATCCCTTTAACATTTAAATAATAGAGATTTTTTATTTTGGTACAAACAAATTGAATATAAAAACATTTTAGGAAAAAATCCAATGATAAAAATTGAAAAAAGAGGTTTTGGTTTTAAGATTACTTTTAGTGGTATACTTAAATCTTCGTTTGTTAGCGAAATAAGAGAAAAACTTTTTATTCTACTATCTACTAATAACAATCCCTGTTCTTTATATATGGATTTTCAAAATACAAGATATGTATCTCAAGAAGTTATCGATGAAATAATTTTCTTAAGAAAATTTTTTCAAAAGGGATATTTATTAAGAACAACTATAATACTAAAAAAACGTGGAGATGAAATAATTTTTAGAAACTTAAGAATTCCTTTCGATAAGAATGAAAGAGTAATTTACTCGAACGAAAACTATAACTATGAAATTGATGGTATTAACTGGCTAACAAGAGAAATTGAGCCGGATCCAAAAATTTATAAAAAGGTAAAAGCCGTGTAATTTAAAAGAAATTTATTACTATTTATCTATAAATTTCTAAGGTTTCCATTCTGCCCATTTTACCGATTGAAGCAAGCTCTTAAATGAATTGTAAATATTTTCTATTTCCTGATTTTTATCAATTTCTGATTTTATATTTTTATTTTCTTTGATAACCTCTTCACTTCTCTTAAGATAAAACTCTCTTAATTCAGATAACTTTTTTACACTATTTGCTTGATCTTTTAATATAGAAGCGTCTTCTTGAGCATTATTATACCAATCCAGAACATTACTCGGAATAGTCAAAGCAGATAAATTATAAGGTACGGCACCAAATAAATCATTAGGCTGAGGGATTCCACTTCCCCAATCAATATAATTTTTTATTACTGATTTTAAAATATTATTAGAAAATTGCATTTGTTTATTCAATAAAATCTTATTAATTTCCTGTGCATTACCATTAACAATAGAATGCACTTTTTTCCAATCATTAAACAATTTTTTTAAGTTGTCAAGTTTTTTCATTCCTTTATCAGCAGGTGTTCCATAAAAAATAATTTTACAATTAAAATTTTTATTGTCTTTCTTTAAATCATTTAATCTAAGTTTTATATTTTCTAAATTCTCTTTGAATCCAGCTATATTTGATTTTGCAAGCTCAAACTTACCATCTAAAATTTGTTTTGAAATTAAGTCATACCTTTCCTGAAGAGATTCAAGTCTGAATTTCAAATCATCATCTCTATTACCACTTGCAGAAATATTTGAAGAATTAAACCAGGCTTCACCTTCATCTACAATAATTACAAAGGATGCTTCAGCTTCATTTACTTCATCCTCCTCTTTAACACTACCTTGAGCAAATCTTTTATAATGCCACTTTGAAGTTACCTTTACTTTCAATTGATATTCACCTTTTTTCTTAGGAACAATTAATTCAGCAGTATTTTTATCGTTATCTGGTTTTAAATCATTATTTAACTGACCAAACCAATTTGCTTTTTCTTCAACTAAATTCCAGATACCTTTAAAACTTGGCGGTATTGTATACTCTAAATGATCCTCTCCATAACTAACAATTGTTGTATTTTTCCCAATATTTGCATATTTATATGGCTCCATACACCAAGACCTTCTACCACCAAATACCATAGCTTTCAAAATTACTTTTTCAGAAGCACGCAAAGTAATTTTTGAATTATTTTCATATCTCGAATTATTCACAAATAAAGACACATAAGGTTTTGGCACCTCTTCTGCAAAAAGAGAAAAACCAAAAATTAATAAAAAGAAGAATATTTTTTTCATTTTATTCTCCAATAAAATATTTTGTATAATAAATTTAAACAATTAATAATACATAAGCAAATATTTCTAATTGGAATGTAAGCGTGAAATCTAAATTTTAAAAAAGGAAGGGAAAGGGTTGTTTGATTTACAAAAATTGAATTTTAACAACCCATATTCTTCTCTTAATAATATTTATTAATCATATAATAGGTATTTTTCTCTTTTTTGTAGAAACTCTTTTACATTAAAAGAACTATTTGAATATATCTTTTCAGGCTCATTACCATCATCAATCATTTTTCTAATCACATCAGTACCTGAAAGTAAATCAATATAATAATGGCCAGTTGATTTTGATCTTGGTCTCCAATTAAAATCATCTGGATACATTTCTTTTATTTTACTTAAAAGATACATGGCAACTTTTACAGGCTCATAAATATTTCTATTAATAATTTCTATAAATATACCCGAACATTTTTCTGATACATATTTGGGTTTATTGGTTATCTTATTAATATTTTTAGGTGTAAAATGAACTGGTTTAAAAACTACTCCAGGAAGATTAAATTTATTCATTTCTTCTGCTAATAATTTACCATCAATAAATGGAGCTCCCACAAGCTCAAAAGGATGGTTAGTCCCTCTTCCTTCGGATATATTTGTACCTTCAAAAAAGCATGTACCCGGATATATTATTGCTGTTTTAATTGAAGTCATATTTGGTGATGGTTTTATCCATTCTAATCCAGTATCATCATACCATAATGATCTATTCCAGCCTTCCATTTTTATTACAGTGAGATTAGCTTTTAATCCACTATCTAACCAACCTTCAGAATTAACAAGCATTCCAAGCTCTCCAATAGTCATACCATGAATAACAGGAATAGGCACCAATCCAACAAAAGATTTAAATTCAGGGTCTAAAACTGGTCCTTCAATTCTTAATCCAGTAATTGGATTAGGTCTATCTAAAATTACATAATCGATATTATTTTCTGCTGCTGCTTCCATTGTGAGAAATAGAGTGCTGATATAAGTATAGAAACGAGCCCCGATATCCTGTATATCATATACCAAAAGATCTATACCTTCTAACATATCTGGTGTCGGTTTGTTTATTTTACCATATAAAGAATATATTTTGATTTTTGTTTTTGGATCTTCTTCGTGACTAATTTTCATTCCATCAGGGGAATCACCTCTAATGCCATGTTCAGGTCCAAAAAAGGACATTATTTTGATATCCTTATTTTCATATAAGGCATCTGCAAGATGAACACCATTTGATAAATATGCAGAATGATTAGTAATTAGTCCTATTCTTTTTCCTTTTAAAAGTTTAAAATCCTTTTCAGATAAAATATCAGCACCAACTTTAATTTTACCGC
This sequence comes from Ignavibacteria bacterium, assembly GCA_036567745.1. Taxonomy (GTDB): domain Bacteria; phylum Bacteroidota; class Ignavibacteria; order DATCTW01; family DATCTW01; genus DATCTW01. Next base: position 223,768 of record DATCTW010000018.1, read on the forward strand.
GATTTGATCCCATTATTCTACATTACTCCTTTTACAGTTCCTTTTTCAATACAACAAAACGTCTGGTTTCTTTAAAACCAAATTTACTATATACTTTAGCAGCTAAATCATCAGTCCAAAGTACCCATGCATCATGAAAACCATACATTCTCATTTTTTCAAGTGTTCTCCCTAAAAGAATTGTTCCAATACCTTTACCTTGATGACTATCTGCAACGCCAAAAGGTCCAAAATGAGAACCTTCAAATTGACAATAACCTATAACTTTTTCATTTTGAACTGCTATAGTTATTTGATCTTGATGAAAAAGATTTCTTGTCATATCCATAAGGTTATGTCTGGCGACCCTATACCAATCTGAAGTCATGCTTCTCATAAAATCTATGTAAGATAAAATATATTTTTGCTGATAAGATATAATCTCAATTCCTTCGGATTTTAACTTTTCAACTTTTGCTTTAAACTCATTACCCAAATCCAATAAAGTAATATTGGCATCCATACTTAGTGGACGATATACCTCTTTGAATCCAAAATATTCAAGAAAAGAGATTGTATCTTTGTATAATTTTACATCAAGACCAGGTACAAAATATCCATAAGGATATGTAGCAATGTAACACTCCTTTTTACCATCTTTCTTAAATTTATCAAGCAAAGTATTTAACATTTTTTTCCCTAATCCTTTCTTTCTGTATTCTTTTGAAATAGCAAAGGAAGTAATCCATGATCTAATATTTTGAGGATCAACATCGGGGTAAATTACCTCTTTAACTGTTGCACCAACAATAAAACCTACGATTTTATTACCATCTTTAGCTACGAGTACATTTTCAGGCTCAAAATGTTCATCAAGAATAACTTTAGCAATAAATAGATTTTTATTTATGCTATCTATAGGTAGTTCTTCGTTCCATAAATCTACTATTCCATCAATATCTTCACCTGTTATTGGCAATATTTTTATATTTTCCATAAACACCTCAAAAACTTTTAATTTTTACTTTTTTATTGATTGATTCTATATCAAAAGCACAGGCATACTTATAACCACTTTCACAACCTCTTAATCTGAAAAGTGATTTATAATAATCGAAATAAGGGAAATCGGAAATACCACCTCTAAAAAGTTCATATTTTTTAACACATCTTTCCCAATCATTAATTGTATCAGAAATATCATAGTAAATATAAGGTGTAAACTCATCCATATCTTCCCAATTCTCTGTAAAATATATTCCTTTAAAATTTTTATTTGGAGTAAATTCACTCTCTACACCTTCTAAAACAGAAAGTAATGTACCATCCATTGATATTGTATGAGTATAAGCGTGATCTTTGTGTATGCTTCTTCTCCAATGGGTAATAATATGGGTTGGTTTTAATCTTCTTATAACTTCTGAAACAAATTTTACTGCTTCTTCATTATTAGGTAACTCTCCATCACCATAAGGACCAAAAATAACCTCTGCACCCAATACTTTACCAGCTTCAAGAGCCTCTTTCTTTTTTTGTTCTGCATATTTTAATGGATGTAATTTTTTATGTCCTCTTTCCCCAAGAGTCATATGTAAAATTGCGATATCACTTTTCAATTTTTTTTCTTTTGCTAAAACAGCCCCTGTTGTAATTTCTACATCACCACAATGAGCACCTATAGCTAAAATTAATTTCTTTGCCATAATTATAACCTCTTTTAATAAAAACTATTTTTTTTCAGATTTAGATAATAAATCAGATAAATCTTTAAAACCGAAAAATATTACAACACCTGCAATAATAAAAAAGATAGATGAAAATATATAAAAAAGAATCATCCATATAGTGCTAGCTAAATCCATTATTCCTCCTTTAAATATTTTGTTATGTCATTTGGCGGGGTAGATTTTTGGGTCAATAAAGATACTATTACCATTACAATTATTGGTAATATCATGCCAACAAACCCGGAAATATTTATATCAGTTATAAAACCCATCCATTCAGGTAAACTATTTTTGAACTTTTCCAAAACAAGAAAAAGCATTGGCATTAAAATTCCTGCCAATAGTGCTGAAAATGCACCTTTACTATTAGCTTTTTTCCAGTACAAACCACCAGCCACTACTGCAAAAGCACCTGATGCGTACATAGTGCCCGTCAAAACAAGATATTGGTAAGCGGTAGCCGGTATTTCATATAAAAATCCAAAAACCAAAATAAATATACCAATCAAAAGTGAAAATATTTTAGCTACTTTTATAGATTGCTCCTCAGATAATGGAACTTTCCTTATCGGAGAAATAATATCTCTCGTAGCAACTGAGCTCCATGATAGCAAGTATGCAGAGTAAGTAGACATTGAAGCAGCCAGCATTCCTGCTAATACAATACCCAATACACCTGAAGGAACAACCGTACCAATCAATCTAGGCATACCTATAGTAGCTCCAACAGAAGGTCCAAAAAAAGCTAAAGCAGCTAGACCCCATAACATTGGCACCATAGATCTACCTGCAAGCGTTAACCCAAAAAACAAGAAAACTTTTCTTGCTACTTTTGGGCTTTCAGAACAAAAAGCTTTAGCAGCTATTGGTTGATGTAAACTTCCTGTTGCCAAATTCGCAATAATAGTCCAACCGATGAAAAACCATCCCATTTTAAGATTTTTTAATGGATTTATTCCTCCCTCACCATAATTCATATTAACAGCATTCGAGATGTCCAGAAAGCTTACTTTAGTAAGAATAATTATTGTTACAATCAACATACCAATTGATATTATAACAAATTGCATAAAATCAGTTATCACAACAGAAAGCATTCCACCAAGTATTGTATAAGATACAACAACTATTAACATTATAATCATAATATATATGAGTACATTTTGCCCTAAACCCATAGTTTCAGATAAAAATATTGCGTCAAATTTCAAGAATATACCCATATTCAAAACACCTGAAAGAAAAAGAACGATTCCTCCAAGAAGTCTTACATTTTTGTTATATTTAATTTCATAAAATTCTGGTATGGTCATTATTTTGAGCTTTCTCAATCCACTAACAATAAATCCGGTATACCCAATTATTATAAAACCTATCATATTAAGTATACCCATAAAAAAACTAGAGAAGCCCATTGTAAAACCAAATTCAGCCATATACATAAATGTTACAGTTCCAATTTCTGTAGCGACAAGAGTAGCAATACCTAAAGCTAATTTAACTTTTCTACCCGCAACAAAATATCCTTCTGAGTTTTCAATATATTTTTTTGCTCTTAACCCAAGATATACTGTTAAACCAAGATAAATAATAATGATGAACGTATCAAAAATGGTATAATTCATTTTACCTCACAAGAAAGAATTAATTATTATAGACTTCAATTTCTTCAATGTTATATGTAGAAATAGCTTTTGTACCTTTTTCAAGATCTAATTTGATAAATTTAGCTTTCATCTTATTAAACTTTAACTCTTCTAAATTTCCTTTTCCATTGTTAGTACTATAAATCTCTTTCCAATTTACTCCATCATCTGATATTAAAACTTTATAAATTAATGCGTAACCAAAATCCCAATAAATTTTTATTGTATTAAAATCAATTTCATGAGGAAATTCTAGTTGAAACCATTGTTTATCTTCACCATCAGGTCTAGGTTTTACCCATGATTCAGATCTCCAGCGTGTATATTTAATTCCATCATTTGCACACTTAGGTAAAAAATTAGGTCCAATTATTGAATATGAAGAAGCACTTGCTTTAGCTTTTAAAGCCAAGTTTTCTGCTGGTGGCAAATAATCTTTAGATTCAAATTCTATAACTTTTATTGAATAAGGTTGAACATCGAAGCTAAAATTATTATTATTAAAATTAAGAATATCAGAAATGATTTCTTTCTTTTCTTTTCCTAAGTACCAACTTTTACATTTATTTTTTGGAATAAAGTTTTTAAAATTGATTGTAACTTTTTTATTCTCATCTTTACTCTTATTTATAGCAAACAAAGTAACAAAATTACCATTGTTATCTTTTGAGGCATAAATAGATAATAAAGAATCTTCTGAAACCACATCAATCATTTTATCTTTTAATCTATCTGACATTAATTTAATAGCATAATAATTGTAATGTGGAGTATTTGAACTATCAGAAGTAAGAAGCCCATAATCACCACCTCTTGGAGGATATGCATTATGCAATGCCCAATAATCAGTTTGTTCTACTCCTAGATTTGCCATAATTCCAATCAAATCAGCAACCCACAAAGCATTGACAATAGATACAGTTATTGAACCGGGTCTACCTGTAACAGTATTATAACCTACAGGTATTACCCAGATACTATCAGCCTTTTCTTTGGGGAAAATTGATTTAACAGCTTGCTTCACATCAAGGTATGGCTTAATAAAGGTTTTTGGCGTAGAAAGAACGAATTTTTCATCTTCATCTTGAGAAGTATTAACAGGGTAAAAAGTAATTGTAATTAAATCAACATAATCTTTAGCAGTTTTCAGAGATCTAACAGTCCACCCATTTGGATCGTTTTCCATTTTTACATTTATAGCTACTTTAATTGTTGGGTCAACAGCTTTCATAGCTTTTACAAATTCAATATATTTTTTTGCATATTCCTCTGGAGTAGTATGCCCTTTAGCCCAATCACCCCACTGTTCATCACCAACTTCCCAGAATTTAATTTTATAATTGTTTATAACATTACAATATCTCACCCATTCTGCTGCTAAAGAAGGTGGCTGATTAAAATTGATAGTGATAAAACCTTCTGCATCAAGTGCTTTGCAAAAAGCGGCGAACTCATCAGTATTCATTTCAGAATCATTATTATTTGGATCATTCCAGATATAAGCATCAGCATCATTGCCACCCGGGTATTTCAACAATTTAAATCCACAATCTCTAACTTTTTTAATTGCATCTCTATCACAGGTAAGCAACATATCTTTTGTGGGTGAAGGGAAAATAGATTCATCCCACCTTGCAACATTGAGCCCAAAGAATAGAGGATGAATTTTGCTTATTTCCTTTTTCACATCTAGAGTAACCAATACATTCTGTGGGAAACAATTAAATGATACAATTAATAAAACAAACAAAATCTTTATTAATTTCATATTTTACCTTTAATATTATTCATTCAAGAATTTTTTTTAAAATTTCATGTCGTCTTATAACTCTTAAACCCATTTTATGATAAAAATCTTTAGCATGACCGGTTGTCCATGCTAACCATAAGTTTCTTTCTCCCATTTCCTTCATATGGATAGCAGTATGATGATATAAACAAGTTCCAATACCTATTCCACTAAAATCAGGTGAAATCGCTAGAGGTCCAAAATGTTCACCATTAAACTGACTGAACCCAATAACCTTCTCATCTTTAACTGCAATAAAAAAATTATCACAATTAGGATGATTTTTTAAAGTTTCAACAACATATCTAAATAAATCTCCGGGATAATCCTTTCTTAAAAACTCAAGTAAACTAATTGTAAATTTAGATTCAAAATTTAAAATTTTAATATTCTGTTTCTCTAAATTTTTACATCTTTGCTTAATTTCTTCTGATGGCTGAAAATCAAGAAGAGATCTTCCCATTCCATAGGCTTTTTTATTCTTTTTGTAACCACTCTTAATAAATAAATTGAAAGCATCATTATAGCTATCAATATCTATTCCGGGAATTATATAATTTGGGGTATAAGGAGAAACCAATATTTCTTTTACACCTTTATCTTTTAAAAAAAGCTCGGATTTTTCTAAAAGAGATTGCCCCAATCCTTTTCCACGATAATCTGGATGAACAAAAAGAACAGTAATCCATCCAACACCTTCTTCTAAACCTATTCCGTAATAAGGATATCTTCTTCTTATTGCCAAACAGAAACCAACGATTTTTTTATTGTATTCAACAATTGTTGCACCTTCAGGATCAAAATTCTCATCCAACAATATTTTTAACCTGAAATTATTTAAGTTTATTGGATCTCTTATCATACATTGATTCCATAAAGGTACAATCTGATACTCATCTCCCCCAATATAACTTCTAAATACCCGGTTCATTTTAGTATTCCTAAATTTTTATAAAAATTCTTTTCTTGTAAAGGATATACATTATAAAAAACCATATTGCTAAATATGATAAGGCATATAATAAAGAACTATTATAATCACTCAAGTAGCCTTTGAAAAAATTTGTATAAATAAATGTTTTGAGACTAATAATTTTTACTTCATCCCCTATTAATGTTGTAACTTTAATCAATCCAAGTAATTTAGCTGTAAGGCTGGAAAGAAAAAATACAGCTATTGCATTTGAACCAAATACAATAAAAGGAAATGCCCATTTTTTGTAACCTTTTATATCAACAAGATAGTAAATAACAGATAAGAAGTTTAATGCTAAACCTGTAGTATAAATAACATAAGAGCTTGACCATAATAGTTTATTAAATGGGAACCAGATATCCAGAATAACACCCAATACCATTAACAATGAACCGTAAACAAATAATGTACTAATCTTTTCATAATCGATTTTATTTGTTCTTAAATAAAAACCTGTTAAACATCCAAATAAAACTGATGGTATTGATGATATAAGACTTAGTATTCCCTCACCATGATTATGCCATCCAGAAGTTAAAACCTTATCAACATAAACCCATAAATTGCCTTCTGGAGTTAAGTTACCCGAACCATAACCTGGTACTGGTATTGTAAACATTAATATCCAATATAGTATCAAGCAAAATATAGAAATATATAATTGCCAATTTTTATTGAAATAAATGAATATTATTCCTGATAATAAATATACAACACCTATCCTTTGCAAGACATCTAAAATTAATTTGTTGTAAAAATTAAAATCTGGCAATCCAGTTAAAAACATACCTACAAGGAATAACATAAAAGATCTATAAATCACATGTTTTAAAAGTTGAGCTTTGGTGCTTCCTTGAGAAATTCGCTTAGCAAAAGAATAAGGCATTGCCACGCCAATAATAAATAAAAAAAATGGAAATATTAAATCAGTAGGAGTAAGGCCATGCCATTCAGCATGTTTTAACGCTGGATACACAGCACCCCAATTACCAGGATTATTCACCAAAATCATTCCAGCAATGGTTAACCCTCTGAATACATCCAGGGATACTAATCTAGTTTTCTTATTTTCTGGTTCCATTATTATTGATATATACCATTAATTTAATAAAATATTTATTAAGTTCAATTTTTTTCGAGAATTTCCGAAAAACATTTTTTAGACAAAAGATTTATTTTTTTGGTTTATAAGGGAGTAACCGATTAACTACATAAAGTAAATTAATCGGTTACTGAATCCCCCCAGAACTATTTAATTAACATCATCTTTTTGGAAATAGTAATATTATCAGATTTTAAAGAATAGAAATAAATACCACTTGAAACATTTACTCCATTCTCATCTTTTCCATTCCAGATAACCTTATGATTACCAGATTCTAGAGTTGTATTTAATAAGGTTTTAATCTTTTGACCTAGAGAATTATAAATCTCAATTTTTACATTTGATATTTTTGGCAAATCAAAAGAAATTGTTGTTGTTGGGTTGAAAGGGTTAGGATAGTTCTGAAGCAAATTAAACTTTTGCGGAATAGTTGAATAATTTTCATTTACACCTGTTACTTTTGATTTAATCCATCTTTGAACTAAACCACCATCATAACAGGTAACATAAACTGTATCACCAGTTAGGCTAAAAGCAACACCTCTTGGACTATAAATAACACTATCACCAAATCCTAATAAAGAATCCTTTTTACCTGTTGCTAAATTATAAATAAATAACTTATCAAAACCTCTACCACTCTGATATTCACTAATCCACAAGTTACCATTTTTATCTAAATTTAAGCCGGGTGTATCACCTTCAAAATTATAAGGAAGACTATCTTTTAAAGTATAAGTTTTTAAATCATCACTATGGTAATGTTGAACAACATGATGCCATAATGAACCAATATATACATCTTTTCCGTCTGGTGTAACTTCTACTGCTCTTGACCATACGCCTGTTTCTTTTTCTACAACACCAATTGAATCAAAGTTAGAATTTAAAATCCATAACGTTGCTGGACCAACCACTTTTGTTACATAAATTCTACCATTCTTATCTGCGGCAGGTTTAGTCAAAGAACCACCTAAGTTTTTATATTTCATACCTGAGCCATCTTTTGCATTAATTTTTATCAATTGACTACCAATACATACAAGAATATTACCATCACTATCAGTTGTCATACCCCTGCAACCTTTAGCAACATTATACTTCTGACCACCAATACTTACTTCCCAAATAGGAGAAAAAGGCATCTTTTCTTTGTTTGGTTTGAATACTTTTATTCCGACACTATCTCCATTGCTACCAATCCAAATATTCCCTGAAAAATCTGTTGTTATACCATGTGGTGAACCAATTGAATCAAAAACAGAATTAAAAGTATAGGATTCCTTCTGAGCAAAAACGAAATTTGAAAAAAAAGCTAAAAGGATAATACTGATTGTAAAAATTTTGGTTTTCATTTTAAATTCTCCTTTAATTTTATTATGATTTAATTGTTAACTAATAGCGAACTCCTATACTAAAAAAATGTACTGCACCAAAAATACCAAAATTCTCATAAGCATAGTCTACTTTTAAATTTGTGTCAAATAAATTCTGATTAACACCAATTCCTGCCGTAAAACCTCTTTCATCTAAATTACTCATATATCCCGTTCTAACAGTAAATAAGTCCATAAACTTATATTCCAAACCATACTTTATTTTTTCTTTAAAATCGCGAGGGTGTCTTGATTCAATAATGAATTTGAAAGAATGATCTTTTAGGTCAGGAATAAGAAAGGATATAGGATCAACTGTTAAGCCAAAACTTACAGCAAAAGGCATGGGGAATTTTTGATCTTCATATTTCAACTCTCTTGATACATTTTGCAAAGATGCACCAAACATAATACCATGGTAATTAAAATCATATAAAGCCCCAATATCTACAGCAAAATCACCAAGAGAATAATTTTTAGTTAACAACTGTAAAGAAGGATCATTAAGAGATGTGCCAGAACCTACCCATACATCACCAAGATCCTGATAAACATATTTAACGTTTACACCATAAGAAAAATTACTACTAACCTTTTGAGAAAAAGCAAGACCGAGTGCTAATGCTTTTGGGGAAAATGTACCAGTCTCAATATAACCTGATTCATTATCGGCTCTTCTGGTACCATAAAAATCACCATAATCCATCATTATCCCATTTATTGAAATAACACCAAAACCCCAAGCATCAAAAGCGAGGGAAGTCGAGAAGTAATTTATGTCGGCAATTCCTTTGGTATAATTAAAGTTAACATCAACATTTGAATTCATCCAGCTAATACCTGCAGGATTCCAGAAAACGGCATTTGAATTTTGCATTGTAGCAACACCAGTAGCGCCTCTTCCAACTGCCTCAGCTGAAATTGGATTTTCTAAAAAACGAAAACCAGCTTGTGCTCTCTTTACTATCTGAGCATAAGAATAATTTGAAATAATAATTAAAAACAATAATAAAACATTTATTTCTTTTTTCATGGTTACTCCATTAGAAATTATTTTTATAAAACCATTTTTAGCGAATGATTACAAACTTAACAAACTGATCAGCAATTTTTTCGCCATTTAATCCTTCTGCATCAGTTACAGCTAAGATATAAATGCCACTTGCTACATATTGATTGTCTTGTGTTCTCTGATCCCACGCTTCATCCGCTTTACCAAAATGCTCTATGCTAGTAACAAAATCTCCTGTTTCAGTATAAATTTTAAGCTTACATTTTACAGGTAGATTTACAAATAGAATTTTATCTGGTGTACCAGGGAATCCAAGAGGACCAGCTGCTACAGTAGCAGGATTAGGAACAACTCTTACCTTATCAGAGGTATTTAATCCAGGCTTAAATGATGCAACAGGCATTTGAGTTCTATTTACATACCTTGAGCTTTCTAATTTTCTACCAGGGAATAAACCATTATTCTGAGTGCCATCATCAACTGCAGTAACAGCATAATAATAATTAACTCCTCTTATAACAGCGGTATCAATATAAGTTGTTTGTTCTCTATTTCTTGTTTCAAAAACTAATTCCCATTGTTCACCGCTATATTTATCTAAAGGATCATTCACATAAAATGCCCCTTTTTTTCTATATACTCGCCATGCGTACCAATCGTCAACACCTGTTACAGCATCTTTGAAATAGCTTTTATCTGGATAAGACCATTTAACATAAATCCTATCTGGTCCGCTTTGAACGTTAATATCTGGTGGTGGTGGTGGTGAAGGTATCTTTTTCCCTTGCCTAATCATATTGTAAGCCCATAGAGCTCGATCCATTCTTTCTAAAAGAGAATCTTTCCCTGTCATAATAATATCATTTTTTTCTTTGTCAGTTATTCTACCTTCAAACCATGCTTTTCCAACGCTATCAGCCAATTTCCATGAAATAGAACCAGCACCAATACCATAAACAAAAGTAATAGAATCGTATCGATTGTTTTTCTCATCTTTAGTTAATTTATAAGGTCCAACTGTAACAAATCTCATAGGTCCCTTTTCAGGTCTACCAGATACAACCCAACCTTGAGTAACGGGATCGAGTGGAAATCTTCCTCTTGAATCATTACCAATATAAGTATCACGTAAGCCAAAATCCCTTCTGCCCCATAAATCTTTTACAATACCTGCATGAGGTAAAGAATATGGTTGATTAACATCATCTGTTAGATCCTGCGGTGATTTTGGAGCATAGAGCAAAGCATAACCCGGTATTTGAGTTGAAAAAAGATGACCTACAGTTTTATCAGGGTCTCCTTGATTATCCTGTGAGTTATTTTTATACTTTGGGAAACCCGGCATCCCTTTATTAAAGTAATCATAATAATAACATACTTTCAGATCTTTACGCAAACCTGAAGTATTATATTTTGATGTCCCTCCAATCCAACTATCTAAGTCGTCTTCACATTCATAACCATAATAGCCATAAACTTCTCTATTACCTGCAAGAGATGGACCCATACTCATAGAAAATGGCCACCAGAATTCAATTGTTTGATCTGGGTACCTTTTTTGAGGATTTTCTCTCGGCAATTTAATTTCTCCGGTAAACTTTAAAGTTATTTCCCATATAGCAATATCAGATAATTCTGGATTACTAAAAGCATATACTCGAACACGGCTTCTTAATCCATAGATAGGTAAAAGATCTTCAAACTCCAGAATTTCATCTGCAATCAATTTTTCATTTACCTGCCATTTATATGGTGGGTTTAGCTTGTAGCCATCAACAGTAACATCAGGTGGCCTGTATCTTCTTTGTTCCCATGTATAATCAGTTGTAGCCTGGTTTGTGATATGAAAAAATTTTGTTCTCCTTATACCGCTTGTATCAACAATACCAGAATCTGTTAAACAAAGTGGACTGAAAATCTGATAAAGCATATTTGATAGATAATGATCTTGAGGCCAAAAGAAGTCAAAATCATTTTGTGCAGTAGTTGTTGCAAAATTCCAGCTATATTGATTAGTAAGTCCACCTTCTCCTTTTGTTTTATTAAAATTCCATCTAATAGCATTAACATTTAATTGCATTGGTGTTGCGTTATAATCAGGTTGGGATAGTAATTGACCTGATAAAAATAACACAATAAATGCAAAAAGATACTTATTGAATTTCATATAATTCTCCTCGTTATTTGAGATACAACATTTTTCTCGTAAAAATATTTCCATTAACATTTAATGAATAATAGTATATACCTGAACTAATTTTTTTTGGTTCATAGGTTATTTTATAAGATCCTTTCCTCATCATATCATTTATTATCACATCAATTTCTCTTCCCATCAGATCGAATACAGATAACTTAACTTTAAATATATCCCTGCTATCCTGAAGCGTAAATGAAATGTGAGTTTGAGAATTGAAAGGATTAGGATAATTTTGTTGTAATATAAATTCTTCAGGCTTTATCACTTCATTAATTCCGGATACATTTTTCAGCAAATTATTTCCTACAGTTTCGAGTAAAGGTTGAGTGCTACCAACTTTATCCTGACCAATAGCCCAAATAATTAATCCACCGATATTATTTTTCTTGATATACTCGCATTTATATTTAACAGATAAAGTATCATCATAAGATAAAACCTGAGTGTTATTGGGTTCAGTCAAATATGGAACAAACGAAACAGAATCCCAATTATATTTCCATCCAGAACTTAACCTTGGAACAATATTAGTATATGTAATTTGAGATGCGGCTGTACTTGCTCCATACAATGATTTTGAAGTAAATAACCAACCATAAAAGCCTACACCTATACACAACTTATCATATGGTATACCTTTTGCAATATAGTATTTAAAACTTTGTTCTACTGATCCATCTGCATCATTTTTAGGTGTGTAAAGGGGTGAATTATGTCCAGAATGATTAGTCCAGCTACCATGAAAATCATAAGTCATGATTCCAATCCAATCAAGGATATTTTTTACTTCATTCCAATCATAACCATTATTCCAATCAGTACTGGGTGCAGCAATGCTTAATGTCATTGAAGGGTTCAATTTCAGTAGTTCACCTTTTAACTCTTTCATCAATAATGTGAGGTTATTCCTATCATTACTTTTAGGATATTCCCAATCCAGATCAACACCATCATATCCATAAACTTTGCACATCTCAACAACGTCATTAATAAACTTTCTCCTTTTTGCAGTATCAGAAACAACTGGAGAAAATCCATTTGACTGCCCCCAGCCACCTATACCTAAAATTACTTTTACATTTTTTTGATGTGCAGCACTTATCAAAGCAGGAAATTCAAATCCATAAGGAACAACTAATTCACTTCCATCATCAGTTGGGTAAACAAAAGCATGTATTATGTGAGTTAAATATTCATACTTTACTTGATTGGCAGGGAAAGAAGCTTTATTCCACGAAGGATAATATCCAATCACTTTTCTAGATTGAGCAAATATATTTAACGAAATAAATATTAAGACAAAAGTTATAATCTTTTTTAACATTTCTTTAGTCCAGATATTACAAATCTATTCTTACACCTAATAACACTCTTCTTGGATTCAAGAAAAGAGGAGCCTGCCACCAACCGATATCAATATGAGATTTATCCCATTCACCCCATTTATCATCACCTTTTTTATCTCCTTCATTAAATGGTAGTTTTAAAGATGATTTGTAATTATCCAGCTGATTTCTAGTCATATTTCCAACTTCAAGCCTTTTTTGATTTAATAAATTTTGAACAGTTAAAACTACCTCTACATTATAACCAGTAAACTTGAACAACTTTGAAGCTCTCATATCGAGATTAGAATAATCCACTATATCTAACCATTGTTGTTTTTTGATATCAGATTCTTGAGGATTCCATAACATCTCTCCTCCATCCTGCCATTTGAAAAGGAAATTGACATAAATATCACCTAAAATATTCATATCAAAAAGTTTTGGACCCCAATCTGAAGGAGTTCTTAGATTTACATTTATATGAGCTCTGGGTAATGGTATTGTAGTAGTTAAATTAGCAGATCTTCTTTCATCAGATGCTTCAAGTTTATTTTCATATATTTTCTGTAAACCACTCTGGCCATAACTCTGTAACATATAATCATAGTTTGCCCAAAATGTAATCCATTTTCCAAAAGTTCTTTCAAATCTTAACTCTACACCTCTTACATCTTTATATTTATCAGGAACGTAAGTTGTTACAATATTATCATGATAATAATTTATATAACTCTGACTGAGTGGTTGGTTACGAAAATCTTTATAATAGAATGCAACGTTAAATAGAAAGTTTTCTAAAAATTGCTGTTCATAACCAAATTCATAAGAAACAGTCCTTCCCATGCTTAAATTTGGATTAGGCAAAGTAACGGCTGAAGGATATACATTTAAATTATATAAAAATGATACAGGTGCTCTTTGATAAAAATGACCATAATTAAAATAAAGTTTACTTTCAGTAGTAATTGGGAAAGAGACTGACAATCTTGGTGAAATTTGCGCCTGAAGCTTATTCTTTTCACGAGGCCAGTTTGGTGGGTTTTCGAGCATATCTTTGTAAATTTGCCACCTTTCATAAGAGCCCCATCCACCAGGCAAATTCATATAAACCTTATTATAAAAATCAGAATAACTTTGATCAGGTGGATTAGTTACAATAAATCCCTTTTTATTTGGATCAAAAATATCAAGCCTAACACCAGCATTTGCTATCATTCCTTCAAATTCAATTTTATCTTGTAAGTATGCACCTAATTCAATAGGTGTTACTTTATAATATTGCCAGGTATCTGTTGTCCACATTCTTTCTGATTGCAACCATGTACCACCATAAGTATATAGATAAGTGAGTTTGGCTGAGATACCTGCTTCAAATTGATTATGTTCACCAAGCTGAGAAGTAAAATCACTACTCAATTGTACTGTCCATGAATATGAGGAGTCGTCTCTTTGGGTTCCCCCATATAACCAGAACATGTTTAACTCATCTGTTGCCCAATTAGTTGAAGCGTTAGGAGTGCCACCATTAGGAACATTTAAGAATCTATAACCACCAATTGTAATCCATGCATCAGGTTTTGTTGTATCTAAAGAAAATGGTCTTAACTCATGATCTGTATAACCAAAATGTAAATTCACAGTGTAAAAAGAACTTGCTGAAAGAGTATGTGTAAACTTCACACCTCCAATTATATATCTCTGATCATAATATTGCAATCTACTCTTATTGAACATTCGATAGAAATTATCGCTACCAATAAGTGCAGCTTGTCTTTTTACTGAGGGTTCTGAATTACTTATAAAATTAAAACTTGATGATGGATCAACTAAAGTACCACCGTAATTAGTAGCGCTACCTTCATTAAGAGATGATATCTTTGCATACATACCATCGACAGATAATCTCATATTCGGAGAAAGAACACTGGTTAGCTTTAATTGAGTATTCCAATCTATATAACTATCTCTTGGACCAACTGGAAAAGCAAATTGTGAATTCTCATACTTAAACCCTAAAAGAAAAGTAGTATTCCTAAAATATTCACCAAGTAATGGTAATTCACCCCCTGGCAATGGACCACTAAGAGATGTTTCTATATAAATATCGGGTTTTTTCCCATAAGAATATTGGGGATGTCGCAATTTCCATAATTGTAATTTTTGTTCTGGTGTAAGTTTTGCATCTTTTGGTAAATCAGGATAGTTACCTGTTGAGGGATCGTTCCAACCCTTAAATCCCCAAAACTCTGGAGGTACAGCCAAACTATCCTCTTTAGTCTTAATACCATTCATTGCATATTTTCCTGCAAACACCTGATAAATTGGCGATTCATTACTATATGGATCTGTTCCAAAAAATTTCTTTTTTGCAGTTGGTGTAATATCAACTTTTAGAGCAAAGTTATATTTATCTCTATTTCCTTCTTTTGTAACAACATTCAACAAACCCGATTGTATACCACCATACTTAGCTTGAAAGCCACCTGTTAGAACTTGTAATTCCTGTATGGTTGTTGAGTTAAGAGATAAATATGAATTTTCACTTCTAGGATCTTGAAGAGAAATACCTTCAATACGAATGTCTGTTTCACGAATAGCGCCACCTCTAACACTAAGTCCATGCCCTTCGTTATTATCAACTAATTCAATACCCTTCAAATTTCCGACAAATTCATCGACTCTAACAATAGGCACTTCAGCAATACGAGCTGTTTGGATAACTTCTTGTGTTGAGGCAACATCTGGTTTAATTACTTCTCTCTCATAAGTAACAACAATTGCATCCATTTGAACAGATGATGGAGTTAACTTAATATTAAGAGTAATGGTTCTGTCTGCATCAACTTGCACTTTTGCTTTAGTGTAAGTAGAATAGCCCACCATACTTGCCTTAACATTATAAAATCCTGGTGGCACATTAAGAATCGCAAAATATCCGTTTTCATTTGTAACAGCACCCAACTTTGGATTTTGAGCGTAAGGGTGTCCAGAAACCCAAACTGTATCAATCATTACGGTTACACCAATAAGTGGTTCATTTGTTTGGGAATCAGTTACTCTTCCGGAAATTTTGCCATTCCCAGAGTAAAGCAATTCAGGAAATAATAATGAAATAAAGGAAAGTAATAACAGGCAATAAAAGAAGTAAAACTTCTTCATAAAAACCTCCAATAAATGACCAAATATTCAAAATTATTTTTTCTGAAGAGAAAGAGGACTGCGAAAAAGAGGTTTTTCCTTTGCCTTAATAAAAAACCGGTATTGTATTTCTTGACGGCTTTGGATCGCGAACACCGCACATCCTTTTTCCCTAAAGGGAAGCATATTTGCTAGAAAGTATGAAGTATGGAATACCCATCACTCATGCTTCCGTTGTGAAGGTAATAAAAAAAAATTCTTTTGTCAAGTAAAAAAACAAATTTTTTTATTTATAATTTTTTTAGAATTTTTCCGATTGCTTTATTTACATGGTACCCGGAAGAATTAATTATTCAAACATATCGGGGCTCTGCCCCTCACAATAATTAAAACATCTAGTTTTGTAAATACGAAAAGGTGCGTAGCACCAAAATGTATATTAACATGTCGCACCTACGGTGCTTGATATTTTTATTGTGTCATTTTCTACAAACATATCGGGGCTCTGCCCCTTACTATAATTGAAACATCTTGTTTTGTAAATACGAAAAGGTGCGTAGCACCGAAATGTTTGTAGAATTATGATTAGATAAATGTTTAAGGGGCGTAGCCCTGATATGTATATTAACATGTCGCACCTACGGTGCTTTAAATTTTTATTGTGTTGTTTTCTACAAACGTATCGGGGCTCTGCCCCTAAGGTATATGAAATGGCCTCGATACATTTGCATTACATTTATAATACCAAACAAAAAGGTGCGTAGCACCGAAATGTTTGTAGAATTATGATTAGATAAATGTTTAAGGGGCGTAGCCCTGGTATGTATATTAAAGTTTTTCTACAAACGTATCGGGGCTCTGCCGTTAAATGTAATTGAACGGTAAGAAAGTAGCTGAAACAACCACTTATTATTTTATTCACAACGTTTATTTAAAATATTATATACTACTTCAGATACTTTTGATAAATCAAGAGGTTTATCTAAAATATGGGAAAAACCAACAGAATATATATTTTTATCCTGATAGTAACCAGACATTGCAACAATAGGAATATCTTTACATATTTTTTTGACCTCTGTGCACAGTTCTATTCCTGTCATTTCTGGCATAGTAATATCAGTAATAATTAAATCAAATTTTTCATCTGTAATTAATTTTAAAGCATCTAGACCGTTTTGAGCATTTTTTACTATATAATTTAAATCATCCAGATACTCTGTTAGCATAAATCTTATGCCCTCATCATCTTCAACAATTAGTATTTTCTGATTATTGCCAATAAATAATTCTCTTCTATCTTCATCTAAACTTTTATCTGAAGAATCTATAACAATAGGAAAATATATTTTGAATTCTGTGCCTTTACCTAATTCTGTATATAAATTAATAAATGCATCATTTTTATTAATATTATTTAACACAATAGATAAACCAAGCCCTGTTCCTTTTCCTATTTCTTTAGTTGTAAAGAAAGGATCAAAAATTTTATCAATTATTTCAAGAGGAATTCCGCTTCCACTATCCTTAATAACTAAAAGAGCATATTTACCGGGTTTCATAATTCCATTTTTTGTAATAACATCATAGGAAATATTTATTTCATCAGTTCTTATTTCAATACTGCCTTTATTTTGAATGGCATCTCTTGAATTAATCACAAGATTCATTATTACCTGCTCAATTTGTGCAATATCAGCATTAATAATCAACTTTTTATGGTAAATATTTCTCTCTAATATAATATTTTCGGGAATAAGCCTTATCAACATTTTCCACAAATCATCAACAATTAAATTAAGGTCTATAATTTGTTTTACAACCTGTTGCTTTTTACTGAAAGCTAAAATTTGTAGAATTATATTTTTCGCTTTTGAATTTGCCCCAACCAGAGCCTCAATGTATCTTTTATTATTTGTTTTACAATTCGAACATAATTTTCTTTCCAACAATTCAGTATTACCAATTAATACAGTTAATATATTATTTAAATCATGAGCTATGCCACCAGCTAATTGACCTACAACTGACATCTTTTCAGATTGAATAATTTGCTTTTCTAATTTTTTCCTTTCTGTAACATCCCTAATAAATCCTCCAACTCCAAATTTATTATCAATTAATTTTATTTTAAATTTTCTTACCTCAAATACTCTATCTCCAAAAGTTTCTTCAGTAATTACTACCCCATCACTTTCGACAGCTAGTTTATCACTATTATAACATTGGTTTGCTTCTATTTCGGACATAAGTTCAAAATCATTTTTACCAATAATATCATCATAATTTCTGTTATATAAATCAACACCAGCATTATTAATATAAAGGTACCTAAAATCAGAATCTTTAAGAAGAACAATATCATTAGTTGAATTTAAAAATTCTCTGAATTGTCTTTCGCTTTCTTTTAAAGCCTTTTCTACCTTTATTCTATATGTTACATCGTGAATAATTGAAAATAGATATTCTTTATCCTTAATAAAAATTGGTCCACTATAAACCTCAACATCTCTTAACTCACTGTTAGAAAGCCTATGAGTAAAAAGTAAAAATCTCTTTTCTTTATTTTTGACAGCTAGCATTTCTTTTTTTATTACATCCTCAGTGGAAGCATTAATCTGATAAATCTTCATTTTTTTCAATTCTTCTCTTGAATAACCATAAAAGGTACAAGCTGAAGGATTAGCATCTAAAATATCTCCGCTATCAGGATTAATCAAAAGCATAACTGAATAGTTGTTTTCAAAAATACTTCGATATCTTTCTTCACTTTCTTTTAAAGCACTCTCTGCAAATTTCTTTTCTGTAATATCTTCATAAGTACCAAGCACTCCGATTATTTTCCCTTCACTATCTTTTAATGGCACTTTACTTGTTCTTAGAAACCTTTTAGTACCATCAAAAATAATATGCTCTTCTTCATAATTCAATTTTGGTGTATCATTCCCTATAACAAATTTATCATCTTCGATGAACATTTTAGCTACTTCTGGAATAACCGAATCATAATCACTTTTTCCAATAATTTGCTCAGGGTCCTCAAATTTATAATCCTTAGCAAAATTTTTATTACATCCCAAATAGATAGAATTTCTATCTTTCCAAAATACTCTTACAGGTATTGTATCTAATACCAATCTTAACATATTTTTCGATTCAAGTAATTCCATTTCAATTTTCTTTCTTTCAGTAATATCTCTTCCCACACCAATTATGCTGATAACATTATTATGTTTATCTAATACAGCTTTATCTGCCCACCCAATCCATCTCCAGCCATCTTTTGTTAAAGCTCTTTGTTCAATATAACAAGAGTATGGAGGTTTATATAAATTTTTCATTTCCTCCAAAGTAAGTGCTAAATCATCAGGATGAACTAAAGGCATAAAAGTATTTCCTAAGAGCTCTTCTTCCTTTTTCCCAAACAATTGACAGTATGATGGACTTACAAATTCAAACTTTCCATTTGTATCAACTTTTACTAAAAGGTCTGTTTGATTATTTACAAGTAATCTGTATTTTTCCTCACTTTGTCTAAGTAATTCTTCAGCTTTATTTTTTTCTTGAATAAATCTTGCCTGTTGTACATTTTGTATAGCAAGTAAAGATAATTGCTTTGCTATAAGGTGAAGAGCTTTACAGATCTTTTCAAATTGTTCTCGAGGCATTCGCGTAACTTTTTTTAGTTCTTCTCTAAACTTTTCTTTATCAGCACCAATAACATCAGCATAATTTAATATAGTTTTTTCATCTATATTTTCATCTACTATTTGACCAATCAACCAATTAGCAATGTGATTATTTCCTACCATTATACTAGTTCCACCATCTAACAATCCACCACTAAGGCATGGTTGCATTTTATAACCATGAGGATTTATTTTACCAAGTTCTGCATCAGATTTATAGCAATTTTCTCTACCTTTTTCAGTACCTCTAATAATATTTTCACAAAGATAAGAAAAATTACTTGGTTTTGTAATAGGTTTACCATCAGGATATGTTATAATTGATGCAACACCAGTTGCAAAAGCAAAAGCATCCTGAATTTTCTGAATTTCCTCGATATCAAATATATCTTCAAATCTTATATCACCAATATCTGAAACAGGTTTAGTAAGTGCTACTAAACGATTTGCTAATTGTTCATTTAACCTTTTTATTTCATTTTCTGCTTTTTTCTTTTCGGTTATATCACGTACAATTGCATGAATATATTTTTTACCTTTCAGCTCAAAACAATTTAAGCTTACTTCAGTATCAAATAATGTTCCATCTCCACTTTTATGTTTCCATTCAAAATGTTGAGGAACGCCAGCTATCGCCATTTCAACTAATTCTTTTCCTTTTTCAGCTGATTTTCTCCCATCTTCCTGGTATTCAGGTGAAAAAGTAAATGGATTAGAACCAATCATTTTTTCTTTTGAAGTTCTAAAAATTTTTGTAGCTGCTGTATTACAATCAACAAACACAATATCATCCATTATTAAAATTCCATCATCAGCAGATTCAAACAAAATTCTAAATTTTTCTTCGTTTTCCCTTAAAGAATTTTCTAATTCAATATGTTGAGTAACGTCATTTGCAACAGCATAAATTTTATCATTAATTGGATAAGAGTTCCACTCTATCCATTTATATGTACCATTTTTACATCTATATCTATTTAGAAATTCCAAGACTATTTCCTGATTTTTCAAATTTTCTAAAGCTTTTAAAGTTGAAGGGAGATCATCTGGATGAACAAAATCCAAAAATACAGCACCATCTAACTCTTCTTTTGAATAACCAAGAACCTGTTCCCATAAAGGATTTACTCTGATAAAACTGCCAGAAGTATCTGCAATACACAATAACTGTAAAGAGACATTAAAAAATCTTTCAAATTCTTCAGTCTTTTTTTCTAAATCCTTTAAATTTTTTTTCTCTTCGGTAATATCAATATTTATACCATAAGCTACAGGTTTTTCCAAAACTTTATTTAAGGGTGAAAACAAAGTACGATAATATTTTACTTCGCCATTTTTAACAACAGAATTTTCAAAGGATAGAAACTCTCCTGACAAAGCCTTTTTGTTTGTTTGTTCCCATTCTTCTGCCATTAATTTATCATCTAAAAAATCTTTGGGTGATTCCCCTATATGATAACCCCAATTTTTAATTGAATATGAGTTCTGTAATATATATTTACCCTCTGAATCTAATGCCCAAATCTCAAATGGAATTTTATCGAGTATAGCTTTATAAAAAATTTCTTTTTCCTGATATTCTTTAACAACTTTTTTTAAATTAGAAATTTCTTCTAAAAGCTCGTTATTGGAACTTTTATTTTTATCCATGACTCACCTCAATGGAAATGGTGGTTTTTTAATATTAAAATAGCAATTTACAAATTAAAAACAAGTGCCTTTAATTATTCTCTTAAATTTTATTTACAACATAATGATATTTTAATTTAAAATAAAATATTTGAAATATCAAGTTGCTTCATAAAAAATATTTCATTAAATAATTTATATTTACTTCTTCATTGATTATTGATAGACTATATATTACATTTTAAATCGATTATTAAATTTCAGGAATCGTAAATGAATAAAAAGAAAATTTTAATCGACACTATAAAAAATATTGGACTTATTGCACACGATAATCAGAAAACCGAACTTTTAGAATGGGCAAAATTTAACCGTGAAGTTTTAAAAGAGCATAACTTATTTGCTACTGGAACAACAGGTAATTTACTTGAAAAAGAATTAAATTTAAATGTAACTGCTTTCAAGAGTGGACCTTTAGGAGGTGATCAGCAGATTGGAGCTAAAATAAGTGATGGATCTTTAGATTTTCTAATATTTTTCTGGGACCCTATGGAACCACAACCCCATGACCCTGATGTAAAAGCTTTATTACGATTAGCTGTAGTATGGAATATACCTGTTGCCTGTAATAGATCTACTGCTGATTTTCTTATATCTTCTCCTCTTATGTCTGAAAAATATTTCAGAGAAATTAAAGATTACGAACAAGAACTAAAAAATAGAAAAATCTTAAAATAAGAAGAGTTTGTTATGAAAAAATTAAAAGATTCAACAATAGTATTGCACTCAGAAAAAACTAAAAAAAATATTTTAGGTGCAGTAACCACTCCAATTTTTCAGTCAAGTGCCTACCTTTACCCTTTCGGTGATGAGTCATTGAAATACCCAAGATACGGCAATCTACCAAATCAGGAGGAAGTAATTGAAAAAATTTCTTTGCTGGAAAATGCAGAAGATGGAGTTATTTTTGCAACGGGTATGGCTGCTGTATCTACAACTATATTAACAGTAGTAAAACCAGGTGAGCATATTATTGTACAGGATCAAATATATGGTGGTACAACTAGCTTTATTGAAGGTTTACTAAAAGAGTTGAAAATTGAAATAACTTATTTTGACTTCTGTTCTGAACCTGATTTTTCAAAAGTTATAAAAAGCAATACAAAGGCTATCTATATTGAATCTCCAAGCAATCCTTTATTAAAAATTATTGATATCCCAACTGTTGCTAAAATTTCTAAAGAAAATAACATAATTTCAATAATTGATAATACTTTTGCTACACCAATTAACCAAAAGCCAATACAGTTAGGTATAGATATCGTGGTACATTCTGCAACAAAATACCTAAACGGACACAGCGATTTGATTGCTGGTTTTGTTGCAAGTTCAAAAGATTATATTAAAAGGATAAGAAAAAACTCTAGAGATCTTGGCTGCACACCAAATGATATTACCGCTTACCTACTGGCACGAGGTTTAAAAACCCTCGCTATAAGAGTAGAAAGACACAACCAAAATGCTATAAAACTTGCAAAATATTTATCAGAACATAAAAAAGTAAATGTAGTAAATTATCCAGGATTAGAATCACATCCACAACACGAACTGGCAAAAAAATTCATGAAAGGATTCGGTGGTATGCTTTCTGTAGAATTTAATATGGATGCTGATGAGCTTAACAAAAGATTATCAAAGTTAAAATTTTTTGCAAGAGCAGTTAGCCTTGGGGGCGTTGAATCTCTTCTATGTTTACCTTCTGAAACCTCTCATTCTTATTTACCAAAATATGAAAGAGAGAAATTAGGAATAAAGGATACTCTTGTTAGAATTTCAACAGGAATTGAAGATATTGATGATTTAATCAACGATTGGGAAGAAGCATTATCATAATTATTTATTTTTAATTTAATAAATTAATAGAAATAACTTGATTTTTTAATTAAGAATTTTTATATAATTATATTCGAATTAGAATTTACTCTTTTCTTCATAATTTTGATATTGCTCAATAATTAAACCTTATTTCATTATTTTATTGTCTAATAAATACAAAAACGAGAATAAAAATCTATTAATTTTAATGGAATATTGTATTGGATTGACTCTATTCTTTTGATTTCTTATGTTTTAAAAAAGTAGAGGTAAAAGATGAGAAGATTTAACTTATTATTTTTTATATTTATATTTTTAGCAATTAATATCCAAGCTCAACAGTTTGGTAAAAATAAAGTTCAGTATAAAAATTTTGATTGGTATTATATTCAGACTGAGCATTTTGACATTTATTTCAGTCAAGGTGGAGAATATATAACCGATTTTACTGCTTCTGTTGCAGAAGATGCTTTGGCGAGAATGCAAAAAGAATTTAAACACCAAATAACAAATAGAATACCTATTGTTGTTTATAATTCCCATAATGATTTTCAACAAACAAATGTTGTTCAGGAATATATGGAAGAAGGCGTTGGTGGAGTTACTGAACTTTTTAAAAATAGAGTTGTTGTACCTTTTGAAGGCAACTACAAGCAATTTGAACATGTTATAAGACACGAACTTATTCACGCATATCTAAATGATATGTTTTATGGTGGCTCAATTCAATCAATAATATCAAATAATATTACTCTACAAATTCCATTATGGGTAAATGAAGGATTAGCAGAGTACTTTTCTTTAAATGGGTGGGATACAAATTCAGATATGTTTTTAAGAGATGCAACAATAAGTGGATATTTACCCTCGATAAATGGTCTTAATGGATACTTTGCTTACCGGGGTGGCCAATCTGTTTTCTGGTATATTGCAGAAAAGTATGGAAGAGAAAAAATTGGTGAAATATTACAAAAAACCAAAACCCTAAGAAGCGTTGAACAAGCATTAAAAAGCTCTATCGGCTTAAACTATGAAGAGCTTTCGGAACGATGGTTAAGAGAGCAAAAAGTACTTTATTGGCCTGACATAGCTAAAAGAGAAGATCCAGGTCTATTTGCAAAAAAAATGACAGATCATAGAAAAGATAATAATTTCTATAATACCTCACCAGCTATTTCACCAAAAGGTGACAAAATTGCATTTATATCTGATAGAAAAGATTATTTTGATGTTTATGTAATGTCTACAACCGATCCCAAAGATATTGAAAAAGTAGTAGATGGTCAAAGAACCAAAGATTTTGAAGAGTTACACTTATTAACTCCTGGAATTACCTGGTCACCTGATGGAAATAAAATTGCGCTTGCTGTAAAAAGTGGTGATAGAGATGCTATTTTTATTATAGATATAAAAAGCGGTGATGAAGAAAAAATTAAATTCGATTTAGATGGAATATTCTCTGTACATTGGTCTCCAAAAGGGGATAAAATAACTTTTGTAGGCAATACCTCAAGGCAATCGGATATATATGTTTACGATTTAATTACAAAAACTTTAACAAATTTAACTAATGATATCTTCAGTGATTCTGACCCAACTTTTGCTAATGATGGAGAAACAATTTACTTTTCTTCAGATAGAGATAATTATCTAACACCGCTTAAAGAATCAGCAAGCTTTAGAATATTCAAGCATAATATTCAACAATACGATTTGTATTCAATTAACATTAACACGAAAAAAATTGAAAGAATTACTAATTTGCCAGATAGTGACGAAAGTTCTGTTGTTGTTTCTGCAGATGGCAAAAAGATTCTCTTTATTTCCGATAAGAATGGTATAAATAATATTTATGAAAAAAACTTAGAGACTGGAATAATTAGACCTATAACTAACTCTTTAAATGGAATTTATCAGCTTTCATTATCAGCAGATGATTCTAAGTTAGCTTTTTCATCAATGGTTTATGCTGGTTTCGATATTTTCTTGTTAAAAAATCCATTTGAAAAAAAGTTAAATGTAACCGAGCTTGAACCTACTGAATTCATAAAACGAAAAATGTACAAACCCTATGATGCAAGTAAATACTTAGCAAAAAATGCTGATACAAGTGAAGTAAAAATTGACACAATAAAATCAAAATCACCTGAGGTTAAAAAATCCGAAGAAGATACCCTAAAACTCTATGGAGAAAAAATCGAGATAGATTTCCAGAATTATATCTTTGCTGAATCATACAACAGAGATTCTCTTTTATCATTAAGGCAATCCACAAAACCACTTGAACCCGTAGAAGGCAAGGATAGTCTTGGAAGGTACATTGTCAACAAATATAAGCTAAATTTTACTCCAGATATTATTTACGGAAATGCAGGTTATAGTACTTTTTACGGCGTGCAAGGAACTACAGAAATGGCATTTTCTGATATGTTAGGAAATCATCAAATTTATTTTGCAACCAACCTTTTGCTTGATTTAAAAAATAGTGATTACGTTTTAGCATATTACTATTTGCCTAACAGAATCGATTGGGGAATTGTGATGTATCATTCTGCACGTTTTCTTTATTATGACGACCCCTATAGTTATTACTCATATTTGTATAGATACAGAAACTATGGATTAAACTTAATAATGTCTGTTCCTTTTGACAAATTTAACCGAACGGATTTTAACCTTGGTCTGATGAATATTTCAAAAGAAAATCTTGACAATCCATATGAGCCTTCACAAGATTATACTCTTTTGGTTCCTCAAATATCATACACACACGATAATGTGCTATGGGGAATGACTGCACCAGTTAATGGTAAAAGATATGAATTTGCTTTATACGGTAGCCCAAAATTTGGGAATAATTCTTTAGGGTTTTATACTTTTACAGCGGATTATAGAAAATACTTTAAATTCTGGAGCGATTATAATTTCATATTCCGTTTTGCAGGTGGTCTAAGTGGCGGTCCTAATCCCGGTCAATTTTTCATTGGTGGCACAGAGAACTGGATTAACAGAACATTTGAGAATGAAAACATACCTATAGAAAACGCGCAAGATTTTGCCTTCTTTAGTCCCGGTTTGCCTTTACGAGGTTATAATTATGATGCTAAAAGAGGCACAAGATATTCTATTATAAACCTTGAATTAAGATTTCCTTTAATAAAATATTTCCTAGCTGGTCCAATACCATTATTCTTCCAGAATATCTTAGGAACTGCATTTATTGATTTAGGTACAGCATGGAGTAAAGATAAATCTCTAAGATTATTTGATAAAGATGAAGCCGGGGCTTTAGGTACCAGAGATTTGTTAATTGGTATGGGTTTCGGGTGGAGAGTATTTATTTTATATTTCCCTGTTAAATTTGATATTGCCTGGCCTTACAATTTTAAAAACTTTGGTAGCTCAAAATTTTACATTTCAATAGGTGCTGACTTTTAATTTTTGTGATGCGATAATATCGCATCACAAAAAATATTATTACTAATGTATCTACTCTACTATAGGAAACTTAATTATAAATGTAGAACCTTTGCCCAACTCACTATTTACTTCAATAGTACCTTTATGAAGATCAACGATCCATTTAGCAATTGCTAAACCTAAACCAGAACCTCCTAACTCTCTTGATCGAGCTTTATCTACCCTGTAAAACCGCTCAAATATCTTATTTATTGACTCTTTTGGTATACCAATACCTGTATCGGTAATAACAAATATAGCTGTTTTATTTTCCTTATAAAGTGAAATCTCGACTTTTCCAAATTCATTATTGTATTTGATAGCATTATCTATTAAATTCAAAAACAATTGTCTTAATTTGACTTTATCACCCCTTATTTTTACTTCATCCATCTTATTAAGTAAAATGGAGATATTTTTATTTTTTGCGAGATGTTCACTATCTTCATACAACTCCATTACCAATGTATCAAGGTTTATTATTTCAAAATGAACATCGGTTTGACCAGCATCAGATTTTGTTAAATTGAACAAACTATCAATTATTGAAGACATCCTTACTACTTCATCAAGTAAACTTTTTAGAGTGTTAACATATTCTTCAGGTGTTTTATTGCTTTTGAGTGCAACTTCAATTTCACCTCTTAATATCGTTAATGGCGTTCTAAGCTCATGGGAAGCGCTAACTGAAAACTGTTTGGTCTGTTCAAATGATTTTTGTAAGCGATCTATCATCTCATTAAAAGTTGTTATCAACCTGCCAATCTCATCATCAATTTCATTAGGTGGTATACGTTTTGATAAATTAAGGCTACTTATCTCTCTTGCTGTTCTAGTAATTTGATCTACTGGTTGTAATGATTTACGAGCAAGGAACCAACCTGTTACAATTGATATAACAAAAGAAATTGGTATTATTAAAATCAGGACAGAAAAAAGTTCGTTTAATATATCGCTAATTTCTTCAAAAGGGTAACCTACTAGTATCTTCATTTTATCGGTTTTAGTTGCAGCTAATCTCATTGATTTACTTCTAAGATTAGAAGACCATAGAAAATTAATTTTATCGGTTTCAATATTACCAGCAAAATACAAAGTATCATTTTTCAAATTTGCAGAACGATAAATTTCTTCGTCATTCAAATCAGTTATAAAAATAAAGTTATTCTTTGAGTTCCACAACAAATGTTCATAAATCTTATTCCATGTTTCGTCAGGTTCAATTGTTTCTACAGTATCAACTATAGCTAATTTAGTACTATCAATCTTTTTTAATTTTCTACTTTTTACTTTTGTAGGTTTCTGTGGAGTAAAAATAAAAGTTTTTCTTTGTTTTACTCTTTTCTTTTTTTCAATAGGTGTAATATTATTTTTTATCCAATTAATTTCAGTTGAAAGAGAAGAATCCAGATTATCTAATAAAATACTACTTATTGATAGGTAAGAAATCATACCAAAAATAATAAAGGAAAGTATCAAAATTGTGGCATAAGTTATGGCAAGACGAAATCTAATCGATTTGAAAAACATTAATTGTCATCCTCTTTCATAACATAACCAGCACCACGAACAGTATGGATAAGCTTTTTATCAGCTTTGCCATCAACCTTTTGTCTTAAATGATTTACATATACATCTATAACATTAGTACCTGTATCAAAATTTATATTCCATATTTTTTCTGAAATGGTTTCTCTTGTTATAGTTTTATTTTTATTTCTCATGAAAAACTCAAGCAAAGCATACTCACGAGCAGTTAATTCAATTTCCACACCATTTCTTTTAGCTTTATGTTTTACGGTATCAAGTTCAAGATCTGCAACTTTTAGTAATGTAGATTTTAATTCGCCACGACGAAATAGCGATTTAATCCTTGCCAATAGTTCCTCAAAAGCAAAAGGTTTGGTAAGGTAATCATCTGCACCAAGGTTAAAACCAGTTACTTTATCATTAATAGTATCTTTAGCTGTTAACATTAGAATTGGAGTCATAATATTATTTTGTCTTAACTTTTCCAGTACTTCAAAGCCATCCATTTTTGGTAACATTACATCAAGAATTATCAAATCGTATTTTGGTTCGAGTGCTTTTTGGAAGCCTTCTTCCCCATTAAAAGCTAAATCAACAAAATAACCTTCTTCATCAAGGCCCTGTTTAATAAATTTCGAGACCTTTTTTTCGTCTTCAATAAGCAATATGTTTTTCATAGTTATTATTTATCTTTTAAAATAATATTTACTCTTCTATTAAGATTTTTCCATTTTTTGTCACTGTTTGGACCTAAAGGCTCTTTTGAACCTTTCCCAACAGTTTTAAAAATACTTTGATTTATTCCATAGTTATTTGATAAATAACTTTTTACAGTATCGGCTCGTCTCTTTGAAATGATAAAATTATACAAATCTTCGCCAGTGCTATCAGCATGCCCAATTATAAATACCACATTAGATTTTTTATCAATAATTTCTTTCGCTACTTTTGCCAACTTTACTTTTGATATTGAATCTAAATCCGTACTATTCGGATCAAAATTAATCATATAGTAATTATTAATGACACTTTTATCGTATTTTACCTTTGGTAGAGTTTTTTTAGAATTATCTTGGACTATTTTAGTTTTTGTTAAATTGGTAGTAGGCTCTGATACTTTCACATTAGCCTGCAAAGGTTTATCCTCTTTTACAATTGGTTTTTCTTGATTTTCTTTCTTAATTTCTTGATTAACCTGAGGCTCAATTGAAACTGGTAATTGTAGTAATTCATCTAAATATTTAGAATCAATTAATTCAGATGAATATATTTTAGCAACTTGTTTATCTTTTAAATGAGTATTTTCAAAAATATTCTGAATTTCATTTTCAAAATCAGTCTTATTGTTTTTAGATTTTTCGAAGAAAAATTTCTTGTTTAATTTTATATCTGCAAATAATTCTCCATTTTGAATAGCTTTTTTATTAAGAGAATCATTTGCTTTTAAACAACCCTTTAAGAATGTTTTAATATAAGGGGAATATTCATCATTTGATTTTTTTGAACTAAGAATAAGATTATAAGAATTACCTGTTATTTCGGATAATACTTTATAATTTTTATTTGATGTTAAATCATTTATAACTTTTTTATTTTTTAAAATTGCTGAGAATAGCGTACCATTCAATAACTTTTTAACAATCTCTTCATCACTATTTAAATAATCAAAATCGTATTTATTAAAATTAGATTTCTTCGCAAACTCATTAAAAATTAATTCTGAAGAATAATTATTATTAACACCAATTTTTTTATTTATCAGATCCTTTATAGATTTAATTTTAGCGTCAGTTACAAAATACTGTTTTTCTTTGCTTATACCAGACAAAATAATTGCCTTTGGCTCTACTTTCTTTAATGAATCATAATTAGATAGGAATTGAAAAACATCTATGTAAGCAAGATCAATCCCTCCTGCATCTCCACCATTTACTAAAGAACTTGAAAGCAAAGTAAAATTATCGTACTCCTGTAATAAAACATTCAAACCCAGATTTTGAAATATCGTACCTTTTTTAGTGTCTTTTCCTCCATTAGCAAAAATAAGATTTGTTGGAGGGAAATCCTTAACATAACCAACTATTAATGGTCTATCTGGAATTTTTACCAAAACTTTTTCTTCTTGCTGAACAACTTCTTTTGTTTTATTTGAAGAAAAAATTTCTAATAAGCCTGTTATTCTTATCAAAAAGTAGACAATTAATAACAGAAAAATAAAAACGACAATCTTTCCCCCCGGTTTAAGCTTAATTTTCATTATTCTATCCTTGCTTTAGATTTGATATAAACTCATTCTCTCAATAAATATAAAAAAAATGTTTTTTTTAATCAAGCTATCTTTTACTGTCAACAAAATTGATTCACCGAAAAATAAAATAATTAGACGATTTATTAAATAATTTACTTGAAATATTTTCAAAAAATCCTTAATATAACAGATGTATTAATTTATTATTCATTCTAACAAAGAGGAGTTAATAATGGAGTCTCAAATTGAGACAAATACTGATGTTTTTAATAATATTTTTAATTATTGTAATTTACCCCTAATAATTTATAAACAAGAAACCAATTCACTTATTTGCAACAAAATATCTCTAAATTATTTTGGTTTTCAGGAAGATGAGAATAGCCTTTTTGAAGCAAAAAAAATAATAACTAATATCGAAGATCTAATAAGTAAAATCAATGAAAACAAAAATAATTTAAATGAAGATTTTGATATTACTTTAAATTTTATATACAAATCAAATCAACAAGTAAGCATTAATACCAGAGTTTTTATTAATACTGGTTTTGATAACACCATACTCCTTATTCCTGATATTAATATTGAACTATTTAGCAACGAACAAAAAGAGCTAATTCAAAATAATCTTTCATTAAAGTCATCAATATTAAATAAAGAAGAAGAAAGGTTCAATCTAATTTTAGAAAATTTACCATTTCTTCTAATTGCAATAGATGAAAATGACAAATTATTATATGTAAATTCAAAATTTGAGAAATTTTTAGGATACTCTTTACTTGATTTATCTTTGACAGGCTTTATTTCAAAAATTCATCCTGAAGATAGAGAAAAATATAAAGAATTTATCTCTGATATTTCAATTGATAAGTTATCAAATGTCAGATTAGTAGAAAAATCAGGAAAAATTTTAAACACAAGCTTCAAAAAAAATACTTTTACTTTAAATGACAATTTACAAATTAAATTATTAATTGTAGATTTTGATAATTCGACTCAGGAAATAAATTTAACAAATATTGAAAATAAGCTTATAGATTTAGAATTAAAAAATGAAGAGCTAAAGCATCTATTAGATTTATCAAACTCTGTTATAGATAATTCCCCTGATATTATTTTAGTTTATGATAATAATGGAAAATTGATTAAATACTCAAAAAATTCCAACCTTCTTAAACAATACTCATTCGAAGAACTTTCTACAATAAATAATATTCCATTTATTTCTTCAACAGATAAACAAGAAATTATAAAAAACATTAATAGTGAGAATTTTATAACTTTCAAAAAAAACGATGTAGTATTAAAAGATAAGGAAGGTAATGATTATTTTTCTATACTTAACGTTAAGAAAATAAATTATGATAATGAATATTACGTTTATTTTAATTTTTCTGATATAACAAGTTATAAAATAGAAGTAGAAAAGAATTTAAGCGCTGCTTTTAAAGGTGTGCTTTTTGATTACTATCCTGATATTACTATCCTTCATAAAATTGATGGAACAATATTAGATGTTAATCACAAGTGTGAAGAAAGGTTAGAATATACACGAGAGGAAATAATTAATAAAAATATTTCAGAATTTGGTTTAATTTTAGATCAAAACCTATTCAATAATACAGAACCTCAATTAAAGCTTATTCATCACATAAAATCGAAATCTGGTAATTTAATAGATGTGAAAAGTGACTCGAATGTAATAGAGTTCAACAATAAAAAATACGTATTAAGTGTATTAAAAGAAGTAACAACTCCAAAGCAAAGATTAATCGAAAGCAGAATACTGGAAAGTTCTTTAGGCCAATTATTGAACTTTATGAATATTGGTATTATTATTTTCAATCAGGAAGGATACCTTACTCACTTATCTTCTAATTGTGAAACTTTAACTGGTATAGAAAGCACAGAATGGGATGTTTCTTCTCCATTCCTCGTCGATAAAATTGCCCGTGAAGATTTCATAATATTCAGACAGAATATTGAAAGAGTATTTAAAGGTGAATACTTAAAAGATATATTAATTGTATTTAAAAACAAGGACGAGAAGAAGAAAGAACTTAAAGGCAGTTTTTTACCTGTACTTAATGAAGATGGTTATGTAAGTGAGGTAATGCTTGTACTTCAAGAATATACGGATTTTGATAAAGAAAAAAGATTAAGCAACTTCTATGAACTCATTTTAGATAATGCACCAATTGGTATAATTACCTTTGATACAAATGGAAATTACACTTCCGTTAACGAAGAATTTCTTAAAATGCTTGGATATGAATACAAAAGAGAAGAAGTACTAACATGGAATTTATATAACCTGATGGATAAAGATAAAATATTACCTGGATTTGTTACCGCACTAAACGGAGAAGTTGTTGATTATACTCGTGATTATATGCCTACACCATCAAATCAAAAATTTTCTTTTTATCAGTCCTTTGCTCCACTAAGAGATAAGAATGGGAACATTATAGGAGTTCTTGGCCTATTAAATGAAATTACAGATAAATCTATTATTCCTCAAAATATAATTGAAGCAGAAGAAAAGTTTAGAAAAATATTTGATTCATTAGAAGAGTGTGTAATATTATTTAAAGCAACAGGAAAAATAATTAATGCTAATAAAGGTGCTTTTTTATTATTGGGCGATCCACCTCAACACATAATTAACAAAGATATTACAGATTATTTTGCAGATAATCAGAGTGAAGAATTTGAAGATTTTTTGTTTAATTTACATTCTTTTGGGAATGCTAATATTAAAACAAAAATCATTAAAAGTAATGGTACAACATTTGACGCTGAAGTGTATGGTAAAGGTTTGGAAATATCGGGAATACAACATTTCTTTGTAGTGATAAAGAAAATTGAAATTTTAGAAAAAAAACCAGTAGAAGAAATTACTACAATTACATCTCAGAAAGAAAAGGAAACAAATGGTATAGATTCTTTCAATTTTCTTAAAGATTTCGATGAAGGAATAATTATTACTGATTCAGCTATTGAACAAACAATTTTCATCAACGATAAAATTAAAGAGCTTTTTAATGCTTCAATAGATGATTTTCATTCAAAAGGAATTTTGCCAATTGTAACCAAAGAGATGGATGAAAATTCAAAATATTTTTTCCAGAAAAATATTGAACTATGTAAATCATCTCAATTAGGTATAAAGCCATTTGAAATAGATTTTATTAATAGAGAAGAACATTTAAAACATTATAGAGTCGAAATCTTAACCTTTACAAGCAAAATATTAGCTAAAGAGTTAAAATACATAAAATTTACTCCTTTCAAGAACATAAAATTTATTGAAGACGAAGAAGAAACAATAAAAGGCCGTTACTATAAATATTTCGAGTACCTACCTATACCCTGTGTTATAATAAATTCCGAAGGTGTAATTTTAGATTTAAATCCACCTTTTAATGAAGCTTTGCAATACGGTTATAGTGAAATTGTTAATACAAAATTTGAAGATCTATTTTTTGAAGATAAAGAACGTGTTAGCAGTTTTCTTAAATTACATAAAAACTTTCATATGCTTAATGAACAAAGCGAACTAAGAATCAGAAAAAGAGACAACACCTTCATAGACTGCAGAATATTCTACACAAAAATTGAAGATAATATTTTTCTTGTTTTCTTACATCTAAATAACATTCAAAAGTATCTACAGGGTAATATTATTGAAAAAGATTTTGATAATAGACTATCATCTATACAAAAAATTACTGGTGAAATTTGTTCGGGGTTCTCTAGTTTTATTTATTTAATTGATGGATATACTGAATTTTTATCAAAATCAAGAGAACTCTCATTTAAAGAAAAACAAAGGTTAAACCAATTGCTCATGCTGATTGAAAAAATTCACCTTTTTGTTGAAAAACTGATGATTTTCTCAGAAAAAAAATATCTTGAACAAGAAGAACTGGATATTATTCAATTGTTAAAAGACTCTATAGAGAATAACTTTGGATTTATGAAAAATAAAGAAATATCTTTACAGGATAGCAAAATAATTGTAAGAGGCAATAGCTGGGCAATAAAAAGTATGTTTGATGATATTTTTAATTTTATTAAATCTTCTATAGGTGATGGTGGTCATTTAAGCATTTTAACATCTACAGAAATTCACCCGTTTGATTTAAACGGTTCAGGATATACAGGTTATGATCAATTCCTAATCATTACAATTAAAGAAAAAGGTTTCAGAATACCAAACGATGTTTTATTTAGAATTTTCGAACCTTTTGTTACATCAAAAGATTTAAATAAATGTGATGTTGGTCTATCTTTCAGTTATGGTGTTATAAAATCATTAGGTGGTTCAATATCAATTGAAGAAGATGACAAATTTGATCATAAAATTAACATTATAATACCATTTTACAATTAAAATAAGAGTAAGATGAAAAACAAATTTAATTTAAAAAGACTACTTATCGCACTCATAGTTGGTATTGTAGTCCTAAATATTTTATCTCCTGTTCAGGAGATGTTTGATTATTGGTTTAATGCTTATATTGGCATACCAAATGAAATGGTAGTACAAAAAAGTATTGGTTTATGGCTCATTCAAATGTTCATTAATTTGGTAATTTTTCAAGTATTTATACCAATGATAATTTATGTTATTCTGTCTGAAATTGCTATCAAAAAATCTAATATATTTATTGGGGTAATATTTGCTCTGTGTTGTTTTTTAGTTGGCTCTTTACCTCAATTAATATATTTTCCATTGTTGATTAAAGTACCAATTAATTTTGTGTTTACCAGAGGTGTTTGGTCTTTAATTAATTTAGTGATGGTTGGTGGTATAATTGGTGGTATTTATAAACCTATTGTAAAAGAAGAAAAAACTAAAATTCAGGAAGAAGAAAGCGCAATTTAATTTAAAGAGGATACAATGATACCACAAAATGTTATACATAAACTAAGAGAGGCTAAAAAAGTAGCCGTTCTTACCGGAGCAGGTATTTCTGCAGAAAGTGGTGTTCCTACGTTTCGCGGTGCAGGTGGTATATGGAATAAATTAAAACCAGAAGAGCTTGCTAACTTTGAAGCTTTTATGCGGAATACCGATGTAGTATGGGAATGGTATAATATGAGAAAAGAACTTATTAATAACACCCAACCAAATAATGGGCATTATGCACTAGTAGAACTTGAAAAGATTTATGGTGATGGATTTACCATTTCAACTCAAAATATTGATAATTTACATCAAAAAGCTGGTAATAAAAACGTATATGAATTACATGGGAATATTACCAGAAGCTATTGTATAAAATGCAATAAATTTCATAGTGATATCAAAATCGACGAGAAAAATAGAATTCCTTATTGCGATTGCGGTGGTTTAATCAGGCCAGATGTTGTATGGTTTGGAGAAAATTTACCAGAATTTGAACTCACAAAATCTATTGAAGCAGCAGAAAATGCTGACGTTTATTTTTCAATAGGTACTTCTGGTAATGTTTATCCTGCTGCTGGCTTACCATCTGTTGCAAAAAGAAGCGGGGCTTTTACAATAGAAATTAACACTGAAAGAACTTTAATCTCAGATTTATTTGATGTAGTTTTGATAGGCAAATCAGGAGATATTTTACCAGAAATTGTTAAACTTTTAAAAGAAGAGGTTAAATGAAACAAAATTTTGCAAAAACAAAAATTATTTGTACTATCGGTCCAGCAATTAACTCAGCTGATATGCTTGTAGAACTTTCAAAAGCAGGAATGGATGTAGTACGATTAAATTTTTCTCATGGCACTTATGATGAACATCTCAATAACATAAATAACATTAAATCTGCTTCAAACATATTAGGAACCCCAATCCCTATTTTAATGGATCTATGTGGGCCAAAATTAAGAGTAGGAGTAATCGAAGACGGAACATATTTACAAGAAGGCGATACAATAAAAATTACAACCGAAAACATTATTGGAAATAAAAATATTATTTCAACAAATTATGAGAATTTAACAAAGGATATAAAACCCGGCGATATGATTTTAATTGACGATGGGTTGATAAAGTTAAAAGCTATAGATGTTTCAGATAAAATAATTACATGTGAAGTTATTTATGGAGGTCAATTAAAATCAAAAAAAGGAATAAATTTACCGAATGTAAATTTAAGCATCCCTTCAATAACTGAAAAGGACTTAAAAGATATAGAATTTGGTCTAAAAAATAATGTAGATTTTATTGCTTTATCCTTTGTAAGGCATCATACTGACATTTTAAAGCTTAAAAAAATCATTAGTGATAAAGGTTTCACAAAACCAATTATAGCTAAAATTGAAAAACCAGAAGCTATTAATGATATTGATGCTATTATTCAGGAATCTGATATGGTTATGGTAGCAAGAGGTGATTTAGGTGTTGAAATGAATACTGAGGAAGTACCTTTATTACAAAAAATGATTATCGAAAAGTGCAATTATTATGCTAAACCAGTAATTACTGCTACTCAAATGTTAGAATCTATGGTTAACAACCCCAGACCAACAAGAGCTGAAGCAAGCGATGTGGCAAATGCAGTACTTGATGGAACAGATGCAGTAATGCTAAGCGCAGAAACTTCTGTTGGTTTATACCCCTTAAACGCCGTTAAAATAATGGATTCTATTGTTAGAAAAATAGAAGGAAAAAGGAGACCAATAAAAGAATTCATGATAGAACAAGATGAGAAGCTAAACTTAATTGATAGAATATCAAAGGGCGCTTGTGTTTTAGCAAATGATATAAAAGCTACTGCAATATTAGTAATTACAAAAACAGGTAGAACCGCAAGATATCTCTCCAGATATAGACCAAACACACCAATAATTGCTTTTACTGATAACCTCGATGTTTTGAAACAGATGAATTTAGTATGGGGAGTAAAAGCAGAAAGGATACCTGGTATATCCGATACAGATACTACTTTAAATGAAACAAAGGAGTTAGCTCAGCAATTAGGTTATATTGAAAGAGGAGATACAATTGTATTTGTTGCTGGAATTCCAATTAAAGAAAGTAATATCATTAATATGATTAAAATTGATAAAGTATAAATATGAATAATAAATTTAATGATAATTTCTACTTAGTAACTGAAGCAACCGGTTTATTAAAAGCCGGGAATACTTATTTTGTATATGACTCAAAAGGCAATAAAATTGGATATCTTCAGGAAGAATTACATGGAATATTTAAAAAAATGTTGAAGTTTACTCCTTTAAAGACACTGCTTTCATTTAAAATAAATTTTTATGAAGATGATAAACAACTATTGCTTTCCCTTTCAAGACCATTTACACTATTCTTATCAAAAATTAGTATATTTGATTTTAATGGGAAGAGATTAGGTTATTTTAAACAAACCTTTAAACTATGGAGCGGTAAATTTGATATCTATGATAATTCAAATAAATTTATCGCTTCAATTAAAGGTGATTGGAGAGATTGGAACTTTAAAATTATTGATGATAAAAAGAATAAAATAGGTGAGATAAACAAAAAATGGGCTGGTCTTATCAAAGAAATATTTACAACTGATGATACTTATGCTATAAAAGTTGATGAAAAGTTACCCATAGAAGAGAAAATATTAATTGTTGCATCTGCAACTGTTATTGATATGGTTCTAAAAGAGTATTCCTAAACATCGATTTGAGATATTACTATCCCTACAGATACAGCAACATTCAATGATTCTGCCTTACCTTTACCTTTTATTGTTATTAACTTATCAGCATATTTTTTTATAGTTTCAGAAATGCCGTGAGCTTCATTACCAAAAACTATAACTGATTTTATTGAATAAGAAACTTTATTATAGCTTTCCCCTTTTAAATCAGATGCATAGATTGTATAACCAATATCCTTCAGTTTTTTTATAGTCTTTTGAACATCATCAAAAACAAAAATTGGGACGTGAAAAAGACTGCCCATTGTAGACCTTACAACCTTAGGATTGTAAATATCTACAGAATCTCCACATATAATTACTGAATCAATATTGAACCAATCTGCTGTTCTGATAATTGTACCCATATTTCCCGGATCAGAAATATTTTCCAGAAAAATTATTCTTTTCTTTTCATTTTTCTTATTGAAAATTTGGCTTTCATCATAATTTAAAAATTTAATTTTAGCTATTATGCCCTGTGAATTTTCAACATCTGATATTCTTTGTATTTCGTTATAAGGAATTATTTCAAACCTTATCATATTTTTTTCTATTTGCCGAATTAATTCTTTTTCTTTTTCTGCTAATTCATTGCAAATAAGAATTAAATCGATATCACACTTTTCTTTTATGGCTTCAACTACAGAACGTTTACCTTCAACGAGAAAAAATTTTTGTTCATCACGATATTTTTTCAGATGTAATTGTTTTAATGATTTTAATTCTGATTTTGTCATAAATAAATATTGCAAGTGCACCAAAAATTAGTGCACCTGCATTACATTGTTATAAAATATTTTTTAATTAAACAATTCTTCGGGGAATTCTTTCTCAAGCAAATATTTATAATAAAACCTATACGTTTCATTTCTCAAGAATTTTGCTTTAGGACCTCCCCAACCATGCCTTTGACCTGGATATAGCATAAGTTCAAAATGTTTTCCCAGATCTTGGAGCTTATCAATTAATTGAATGCTATTTTGCATATGAACATTATCATCCATTGTACCATGAACTATTTGCAACTTCCCTTTTAACTTATCGGCATAAGTAAGCACAGAGGATTTTTTATAACCATCTGGATTTTCTTTTGGGGTATCCATATAACGTTCGGTATAATGGGAGTCATAAAGCAACCAATCTGTAACAGAATATTGAGCAATACCATGTGTGAAGTAATCAGCGCCATAAGTTAACGCCATTAAGGTTACATAACCACCATAACTACCACCGATAATACATATCTTGTTTTTGTCTACAAAAGGTTTTGTATGTAACCACTTTACAGCTTCGATATAATCGTTCATTTCCCATTTACCTAAATTCCTGTGCATAAGTGCCATTCCCTCTTTTCCAAAATGGCCTGAACCACGATGATCAACTGACATAACTATAACACCTTCCTTTGCGAGCCATTGATTTCTCAAACCTTTCCATGAATCAGCTACTGTTGGTGAGCCTGGGCCACCATAAATTTCAATAATAACAGGATATTTTTTGTTCTCATCAAAGTTTATTGGTAGAGTCCAAACAGCCGGCAAATCATAACCATCAGAAGTTTTAATTTTAAACATTATACTTTGTGCTATTAAGTAATTATCAAATTCTGGAGTTTTAGAATCAGCCACCTCTTTAACAATTTTACCTTTTGAATCTATAATACACATTTTTGGAGGTGTAATAGCATTTGAATAAGTATCCAGAATATATTTTCCATTAGGTGATATTTTTACACTATGGGTAAAATTGCCAAAAGTAAGCCTTGTAATATTTTTCCCATTAAAATCGACCTTATAAAGATCAGTTCTTGTAGATGCTTCCTTTTTTGCAGTAAAATAAATAACTTCCTTATCATCATCAACAAGTTCGATATTTACTACAGACCATTTTCCAGAAGTAATTTGTTTAGAATTTTTTCCATCAATCGAATACCAATAAATATGGCTATATCCATCTTTATCTGATATAAGCAAAAAACCTTTATCATTTTTTAGGAAATGCAAAGTCTCATACCACTCTACCCAAGAAGATTGTTTTTCATCTGATATCTCAACTTTTTTACCAGTAGATATATCAATAGAATAGATCTTTAAATTATCTTGTGATCGATTCATCCATTGTACAAAAATTGATTTTGAATCTGGCTTCCAAAAGGGAGTGCCAAAATATTGATCATCTTTTTCGTTAAAATCAGCCCATACAATATCTGGTTGTTCTACTTTTACAATTCCAAATTTTACTTCAGGATTTGGATCACCGGCTTTTGGATATCGTGTTTCTTCTAGATATCCATGTTGACCTTCAGAACTAAAAATCGGGAACAAAGGAACATTAGTTTCATCGAATCTATAAAAAGCAATTTTTTTACTATCAGGAGACCAATAAAAAGCCTTATATCTTGAAGCTCTTCCAAAAATTTCTTCATAATATAACCATGCAGCATAACCATTATATATAACTTTACTGCCATCATTTGTATATCTATATTCTTTCATAGTATTTAGGTTAATAGAATATAAATCATTATCTCTTGTAAAAGCAATATAATTACCATCAGGTGAGAAAGTAGGATTTTTTTCTTCAGATTTTGTTTCTGTTATTTTTTTAAATTCATTCTTTTTGATATCCAATAAATAGAGATCATTTTCCTTCGAATATAATAGTTTAAAACCATCACTACTTGTTGCTAAAGGATAGTTTAACATTATACCGGAAGGAGCAATTTTTTTAAACTCATCATAATCTCTATAAACTTTATCTTTCCCTGTTTTAAAATCTACTTGATATACTTTAGGTTTATCATCACCCTGTTTCTTTTTAGTTTCAAGATATGAATTATCATCTATCCAACCAGAAATATTTGGTAATTGAACGACAACTTTTGGATCAGCATTTTTGAAAATTTGATCAAAAGAGAGTTCTTTTTTTGCTTGTGGATAGCAAAATTGAACAAAGAATAAAATAGGAATAAAAATCAATAAAAACTTTGAATTTAACTTTAGATTCATAGGAAATCTCCTTTTTTACAAATAAACATACAAAAGATATTAGTTTTTATAACATATTGCAACATTAAAAATAAACAATTTTCTTTAAAAACGGAACTTTTACTTTTTTTTTACGTCTATATTAATAAGTAAACATAGTAATGAGGTGTAATATGAGTAGGTCAGTAAAATTATTTTTTATCTTTTTAATTGCATTATTATTTCATTCTAATTTATACTCACAGGTGAAAGAAAAAATTACGATAAAGGAATATAAAAATAAAAGTTGGATTGGTATACAAATAAAGGATATACCTTCTGATGTTGCAGAAAAGAACAACCTAAAAAATAATTATGGTGTTCTAATAACAAAAATTGAAAAAAATTCACCAGCAGAAAAAGCTGGTTTAAATGAAAATGATATTATACTTGAATATAATGGAAAGGAAATAAAAAATTCTGATGACCTCATTAATTTGGTAAGGAAAGAAAAACCCGGACAAAAAGTTAAATTGCTGGTTCTAAGAGATAAAAACAAAAAGAATTTTACTGTAACTATTGAAGAAAAACCCAAAAACAGATTTTTCGAAGGTAAATTTCCTGATAGTTTCCCCTTTGCATTTAATTGGAATAGGCCAAAACTTGGTCTCGAGCTATTTGAATTAAATCCTGAACTTGGGGAATATTTTCAATCGCCAACAAAAAAAGGTATGCTTGTTAAAAAGGTCTTAAAGGATTCCCCTGCAGAAAAAGCAGGTATTAAACCTGGAGATGTAATAATAGGTATTGGCAAAGAATCAGTTGAAGATTTACACGATATAACCTCTGCCCTAAAGGATTATAACAAAGGTGATAAGGTTGAATTAACTATTATTAGAAAGGGTGAACAAATAAAAATTCCTGTTGAAATAACTGAAGACCAAACAAACGAAGATTCTAAAAAAATGTATTTTTATGATGATAACGGAAATAGCTTTAACATTGATCTGAGAGGCTTGGGTTCAGAAATTAAAACAATGTTAGAAAAATTTAAATTGAATAATCTCGATGATGATATTCACAAAAACATTGAAATTGAGATTGAAAAAATAAAACCAGAACTAGAAAAAATGAATGAGAAAATTAAATTAAAACTAAAAGATATTGATTTAGATGAACTAAAAAAAGAGATTGAAAAAATAAAACCAGAACTAGAAAAAATGAAAAAAAATATTATTATTCAAAAAGAAATAAAAATATAAGAATATTTTTTTTAATAAAAAGCCTTGAAGATAATTTCAAGGCTTTTTTTGTTTATTAACAACTAAATATTTAATAATTTAAAATATAAAATTAATTTGACAAAAATAATAATAATTTTTATATTAGTACTAAATACATATCCAGAGAAAAAATAATATATACTTTTTAACTTTAGAACCTTAACAAATACTTTGTAATTAGAATTAATAAGACTTTAATTACATAAAAAAAATAAACACATTATAAATTACTTATGGAAGAATATTTAACAGAAGAAGAAAAAAATCTTATTCTACTAAAATACACTGAAGATTCACTTGCCAAAGCTAAAGAGAGTTATTTAGCTGGTGACTATGAAGAAGCGATAAGAAAATTAAATATGGTTATTATGGTAAATCCTTATTATTATGTTTTTTATAAAAGAGGTTTTTATAAAGCTGAATCTGGAGATTATAATGGTGCTATTTCAGATTATAATGAAGCTATTGAATCAAACCCAAACCTAACAGAGGCTTATTTACATCGTGGAAGAGCAAGAGCGGCATTAAAATTATTTAATAGCGCAATTGACGATTATAATAAGGCTATTGAATTAAATCCTGAGGAATTTGAAGCATATTACTTTCGAAGTATAGCAAAGTTCGAATTAGGTGATTTACAAACCGCAATCACTGATTTAAATAAAGTAATTGAATTAAAACCCGATTTTTTTCCTGCTTATACCTTAAGAGGTTTTCTTAAACAAGAAATTGGTGATTACAGTTCTTCAAAAGAGGATGTCATTAAAGCTAAAGAATTAGGCTATGAAAGTGCTTTTATTTATGTATTACTTGGAATATCCAAAGAACTGTCTGGTGATCATGATTCTGCATTACAAGATTTCAATAAAGCACTTGAATTAAGACCTAATTCTGACTATGTATATAGCTTTCGAGGTATTGTAAAAATGAGAATGGGTAATTATTTGGAAGCAATACAGGATTTCAATAAAGCAATTGAATCATATAGTAACTCTGCCAATATTTATATAAATCGTGGATTTTCAAAATACAATATTAATGATTATGATGGTGCAATTTCTGATTTTAATAAAGCACTTGAATTAAATCCCAAAGAATATGAGGCATACTATTACCTTGGTATAATAAAATTTGTATTACATGATTTTGAAGCTGCCATTCAATATTACAATAAAACTATAGATTTAAAACCAGATTTAAGTATTGCCTATTTTAAACGAGGAAGTGTAAAAGATATTTTAGAAGATTATGTTGGAGCAATTCAAGATTATAGTATAGCTATTGAATTAGATCCTAATAATGCTGAAGCTTA
This sequence comes from Ignavibacteria bacterium, assembly GCA_036567745.1. Lineage (GTDB taxonomy): Bacteria > Bacteroidota > Ignavibacteria > DATCTW01 > DATCTW01 > DATCTW01. The sequence goes on from DATCTW010000018.1 coordinate 267,714, forward strand.
TTTCAATCGTGCATATATTAAAGTAAAGCTATACCTTTATCAAGATGCTATTCAGGATTATAATAAAGCTATTGAATTAAATCCTAAAGATGGTGATGCATATTACAATCGTGGGCTTACAAAAATAATACTAAAAGATAAAAAGGGTGGATTATCAGACTTATTAAAATCAGATAAATTAGGTTGTAATAAAGCCAAAGAAGCGATTGAGCAATATTTTACTTAAAATAATTTTATATAAATAAAAAAGAAAAGTAACGAATACCTTACCTTAAAATTTCGATTAGTTTAATTTAAAAAAGGTTAGAATTTTAATCAGCGGCTTTCAAAGAATTGGCTTTTTTAGTAGCGAGGGAGGGATTCGAACCCCCGACACATGGATTATGATTCCATTGCTCTAACCGACTGAGCTACCTCGCCATATAGTTTTTAAATATAAAGATAATATTTTTTTTAATCAAGAAAAAAATTGAGTATAACTTAATAAATATTATGAAATACGGGGTATATTATATACCCCGTAAAAAATTATTAAACCCATTTTTAAACCATTTTTTCTACTGGAAAAACAAAAGCATGAATACCCTGTTCTTCAGCTTCTTTATTTATTTCTTTAACTTTTTCCAATAATGGTTCAACAAGTTCATCTTTTATTACTGTAAGAACAACAGCATTTTGAGTAGGCCAGATATGGGTTCCTAAATGTGGTTCACCATTTTCACTACCCTGTCCATGAACATTTAAAAATCTTGTATATCCTCTTATTGATAAACTACTTAAGGCTTCATCTACCTCTTCTGTTATTCCGTGGTTATATACTATCATTACTGCTTTCATAGCAACTCCTTAATCAATTTCTTTTTTCTTTTTAATCCTTGTTTCAAAAACCGAATAAAGTACCGGGACCAATACCAGAGTAATTAATGTTGAAAAGAATAAACCACTAATTGTAGATATTCCTAATGGTTTCCATATTTCAGAACCCTCACCTGTACTTATAGCCAATGGTAAAAGTCCTAACAAGGTTGTAAGTGTAGTCATTAAAACTGGTCTTAACCTATTTCTTCCAGAGTATACTATAGCTTCTTTTAAACCTACACCTCGGGCTCTTGTTATATTGGTAAAGTCTACTAACACTATTGCATTTTTAACAACAATACCTACTAGCATTATACTTCCAAGAAAAGCAATTACACTAAAAGGAATTCCTAAAATAAACAAACCAAAAAATACACCTGTAAAAGCAAAAGGTACGGAGAACATTATAATAAAAGGATCAAGTAAAGATTCAAATTGGGCAGCCATAACCATATAAACAAGAACAACACTTAACAATAATAAGAAAAACAGATCTTTAAAAGTATCACTTTGTTGTTCAATTTGTCCAGCATACTCAATAGTAGTGTTTGGTGGCAACTCAATAGTAGATGCATATTTCTTAATATCTGAGGTAACTTCACCTAACGATCTACCAGTAACATCTGATAGCACACCAATTACTCTTTCCTGTTCTTTTCTTTTAATAGTAGGTGGTGAATAAGATTGAATTACTTTACCGACATCTTTTAGTCTTACAGTTGTATTTAAAAGAGTTTTTATTGGAAGATTTTCAATTTCAGTTATGCTATTCTTTTTATCTGGAGGTAAACTAATAAAGATGTCATATTCATCACCTAACTCTCTATATTTTGTCGGAGTTAAACCATAATAACTATTTCTTAAAGTACTACCAACCATTGCTGTGTTTAATCCATTCAGAGCCATTTTATCTCGTTCCAAAACTACCTGTAATTCTGGACGAGGTTCTCCGATATCAATTCTAACATCTCTCGTTCCATTCAATTTAGACATATAGTCTTTTAATTGATTAGCTACTAGATACGATTTATCAAGATCAGGACCGACAATATCTACTTCAATTGCAGAACCGGTAGCACCAGTAAGAAATGCCATACCACCGGAAGTATTTACTGTTAAAGTTTTAATACCGACAAATGGTTTTAACTTTTCACGCAAAGCATCAGCCATTTCAAAAATTGATCTATTTCTTTGTTTAATTTTGCTTGCTCTTATTTGAAATGCTGCAATATTAGAACCCTCATTTTGTCCAAAGAGTATTGAAGAAAATCCCATATCATTAACACCAGCACGAGCAGAAATATAAATGACTTCAGGAAAATCTTTTTTTACAATTTCTTCAATTTTTTTAACATATTCTACTGTTTCTTCTAATCTCTTACCTGGTTCAAGTTCCAAAGTAACAGAAAACTGAGCTGAATCAGCTTTAGGCATAAATTCTGTTCCTAATTTCGGAACCAATGATAACGAAATAAGGAATATTGCCAAAGAAGTGAAAATTACAGTTTTTTTATGATCAAGAGCCCACTCTAGAATTCCTTTATAGAAATCATCTAATTTATCAAGAGCTTTTGCTAAAATTGAATCAATTTTTCTCAATAAAGGATTTTTTATTGGTTTAGCATCTTTTTTTGCTATCAATAATTTTGAAGATAGCATAGGTATTAATGTTAATGCAGCAAGTAAAGAAACCAGAATCATTACTGTTACTAAGAAACCTAATTCATTAAATAAAATACCAGCAATACCAGAAATAAAAACTAACGGGAAAAACACTGCTACAATAGTAAAAGTTGCTGCTGAAACTGCTAAACCAACTTCAGAAGATCCGAAGACTGCTGCTTCTCTTGGTCTTGCACCTCGTTCAACATGACGAGATATATTTTCTAGTATTACTATAGCATCATCTACCACCATACCTACAGCAATAGATAATGATGATAATGAAATTATATTTATAGTGCTACCAGAAAAATATAAATAAATAAATGCACCTATCAATGAAACAGGTAAAGTTAAAATAATAATAAAAGTCGCTCTCCATTGCCTTAAAAACAGAAGAACAACAATTATAACAAAAATACCACCTAATAATACTGCTTCAGCTAAGTTATTAATGGAATATACAATAAATTCAGATGAATCCTGAATAATATCAATCTTTACATCAGAAGGTAGATTTTTTTTCAGTTCTTCAATTTTAGCTTTAACATCTTTTGCAACCTGAACAGTATTAGCTCCTGATTGTTTTTGAACCATAATTTGTAAACCTTGACCACCATTAAGACGAACATTTATGGTTCTATCCTTCAGGCTATCAAGTACTGTAGCAACATCTTTTAGATAAATAACTTTACCAGCTTGAGAGCCTACAACAACATTTTTAATCTCATTAGCATTACTAAACTCAGCTGGTACACGAATATTATACTCCATATCAGCCATCTTTATTGAACCTGAAGGCAAGTTAATATTTTCAGATTGCAAGACCTGCCCTATTTGAGATGCGGAGATATTATAAGCTTCTAATTTTTTTGAATCCAAGTGAACAAGAATCTGTCTTACCGGACCACCAAAAGCTTGAACAGTACCAACACCTGGCACTCTTTTCAATGGGTCAGTAATCTGATTTTCAACTAATTTATTTAATCCTACATAACTTTGGTCTGCCTGTACCGCAATAAAAAGTATAGGCATCATATTAGTACTAAATTTAAATATTGTAGGATCTTCTGCATCATCAGGAAGATTTCTTTTTGTAAATTCCAATGCTGAACGTATATCGTTTGCAGCTTCATCTAAATTTGTACCATATTCAAATTCTAAAGAAACTACAGAAATATTATCTATAGAAGTTGATCTAATTTTTTTCAAATTTGTAACTGAGCTTAGACCACTTTCTATCTTTTTCGAGACATTTAATTCAACATCCTGAGCACTTGCTCCTGGATATTGAGTAAGAACACTAATATAAGGTGGTTCTATTTCAGGAAAAATATCAATCGGCAATCTTTGAAACGAAACAAAACCAATTATAATAATGGCCACAAAAAGCATTATTGTAGTAATTGGCCTTCTAACCGATACTTCTGGTAAATTCATTATAAACTCCTTATTCTGCTTTCGATTTAATTTCTACTTTGCTATTATCTTTAAGTAATCCCTGACCTTTAGTTACTAATAAATCACCTAAAGATAAACCATTTGTAATTTCAACTAAAGAATCAAATTCTTTTCCAATATTCACATCAACTCTTTTAGCAACATTACCTTTAATTATAAAACAATAAAAAGCTGCTGTACCAACCTGCTTTAAAGCAGCAGATCTTGGAATAAGAATTCCTTCTGTTTTTCCAACTAAAACTTTAGCTCTAACAAACATACCAGGTCTTAACTTTTCATCTTGGTTAGGAATTTTTACTTCTACTTCAAAAGTTCTAGTTGTTGAGTTAATTGTTGGATTAATTCTACTAATAGTACCTTTAAAAATTTCATCGGGATAAATATCAGAAGTAATCTCTACTGCTTGATTTAATTTAATATCTCTGAAATTCTTTTCACTAACATTCAATAAAAGTTTTACTGGATTTATCTGCATCATTGATACAATTGAAGGTGCACCAGTTCCTCCTGGGGATAATAAAAAAACCTCACCATCATTTAGTTTTTTTGCAGTAATAACTCCACTAAACGGAGCTCTAAATTGAGTATTAGTTAATAATAATTTATAAGATTTTTCAGCAGTTTCATAAGCCGCTTTTACCTGATCAAATTGTGATTGAGAAATTGAACCTGTTTCATATAAAGGTTTCAATCTATCATAGTTATCTTTTGCTACCTGATATTGAATTTTAGCTTGTGCCAATTGAGTATCATCCATTGTAAAAAGTAAATCACCTTCTTTTACTCTTTTACCTTCTTCAACATAAATTTTTTCAATTCTTGCAGTAGTTTGTGCTCCAAGGTTAGCTTCCTTCCATGCAGCAAGGGTTCCGACTAATTCAATATCTCTATCAATATCAGCTCTCTTTACAGTAATTACCTCTACTGGGATTATTTGTTCTATGTTTTTTTCATTTGAAGATTCATTTTTCGAACATCCACTAACCAGGAATAAAATTAAAATAATAAAACTAAGAATTTTTAACTTTTTCATTATTTATCTCCTAAATATCTCTTATTTTATTCTACCTAAAACATTATCTAAATCATATTCGGCAATTTTTAAATCATAAATTGCCTGCAGTCTATTTAATTTTGCTTGTCTTAAAGCGAGTTCAGCATCATTTACCTCAAGTTGAGTTGCCAAATTGTTTAAAAGCCTTCTTTTAGCAATTTCATAACCTTCAGTTGCTTGCTTCACTGTTTTGCTTTGTCCTTCAATTCTTTTAACAGCTTGTTGAATTCTATATAATATGCTCAATGTTTGAGTTTTAAATGCTTCAGTATAATTTCTTTTCTGTTCAATAGATTGATTTAAGTTTATCTCTGCCTGATTAACTTTTGCATCAACCTTAAAACCTGAAAAAATTGGAATTTGTAATTGCAATCCTATTAAGGATGTTTTAACCCAATTATAATCAGAAAACTTAAAATCATTTGCCTGAGCCTGATACTGGTAAGTTCCAAAAGCAGCAAGGGTTGGCAGATGAGCAGATTTTTCCAAAGAAATTGTTTTATCATTTATAGTTACCTGTCTATCCAAAATTGCTAATTGTGGATTATTTTTCAGCATTTCTTCCAAAACACTTTTTTCATCAGGTAAAATATAAGGCTCAATAAATTCCATATCACCAACAACATCAATTTCTTGTGAAGCATCAAGACCAATTGCCACTTTTAATGCTTCAAGTGAAAGTTTATAATTGTTTTCCATTTGTAATACAGTTGGTTTTAGATTCTCAACCTGTACCTCGGCTCTTAAAACATCATAATCAGAAAGTGTACCACCTTGTCTAAGTTTTTTAATGTTCTCAAAATTATCTTCTGCATTTTTCAAACTCTGCGCCATAACATCTTTTGTTTCTCTGGTAAGTATTACGGCAAGAAATGCTTTTTTAACATCTGTCACAACCTTGTTCTTTACACTTTTATAACTTTCTTTAGATATATCAAGTGCTTCAGATGCTAAACTTATTCCTTGATATAATGAATATGAAAATAGAGGAAGAGATAATGATAAAGTTGCAGAATAAGAATTATCAGATCCAATTTTCAAAGTTGTTCCAAAAGGTGAACCTTTTGGCATAAAAATAACAGGTAAATCAATATATCTTTGGTACTGACCCGAAGCATTTAATTGAGGAAATAATCCACTTCTTGCTTCTCTCAGCTTTTCTTCTGCTTTTTGAATATCCATTGATGCAATTTTTAATTCAGCATTTTTTTCAATAGCTAATTTAACTGCATCATCCATATTCAATACTATTGATTGCTTTTGTTGTGCAAAGATAAATACCGGAATTAAGCAAACTAACCAAATTATTTTTTTCATCTATAACTCCAAATGATTTTATACATAATTTTCACCTTTATTATTTATTAATACGTAAGAAAACTAAAATAGTTTCATTAGTTTTCATAAACTAAATTTCTTCTAATAGAGATTCAATCTCTTCGTAATGATTTTCTATTGCTTTTCTGGAAAGAATACCCTGTATAAATAATTTATGGAAAGTTTTCATTATTTCTTCTTTTGTATAATTACCTAAAGCCTTAAATTCATTTTCTGTCATTTTATCCTTAAAAATGCGAGCTAATTTTAATATTAACATTGGGTCAATATCTTTCCTTAAGAAACCTTCTTCCTGACCCTTTTTGAATAAATCTGATATATGTCTGTTTATCACTGTTTCATATTTATTCATAATTTCAATAATTTCAGGAATTTCATTCCTAAAATCTTTAAATAATTCAAAATTACTTCTATCAGATATTTTTCTGGGAATATTATATAATGAAATAAATTTTTGAATAACGTTTAACTCAGGGTTATTGCATATTGATTCAATTTTTTCTTTTATACAGTTCATCTCATCAATAACCATACTTTTAGCAATATCTTCTTTACTTAAAAAATGTTCGTAAAGAGTCCTCTTGCTTATACCTGATTCTTTAGCAATTTCATCAGTAGTTACTTTTCTATATCCATACTTTACAAACTTATCAACAGCTACTTCCTTAACTCTTGCCCGAATATCTTGTGCCATAGAAAACTCATAAAATTATTTTAGTTTTATGGGTTTAATAATAACTAAATAAAATCTTATTATCAGTGCAAAAAAGATTCAAGTATTATTATATACCTAAAATAAAAATTCTTAGAAAAAAGTTCCTTTTATAATATAACAAAAATAAAAAAGGGGAGTAACTTCCCCTTTACAGTAAATGTATTAATTAAAGTTACTTTGACAAAATCATTTTTTTAGTGATAGTTTGTTTTGGAGTTTCTAATCTATAAAAGTAAACACCAGATGGTAAGTTTTTAGCTTCAAAGTTTAATTCATATTCACCAACAGATAAATCATTATCAAGTAAAGTAATAATTTTTTCACCTAATAGATTATAAATTGTTAGCTTTGCATGTGATTTTTCAGGTATATAAAATTTTATTTTTGTTGAAGGGTTAAATGGATTTGGATAGTTTTGAGAAAGTTCAAATTTATCAGGAATTTGGGTATCTTTATATACAAAGTTTGCTCCTGCACCGTAAAAATACTCAGCTTTTGATGAATTTTGCCAGTTACCATTGCTATAACTTTCATATATTCTTACCAGTTCTTGATTTAATTTATTATAAGTTGTAGTAGTTCTACTAGTTGGCACCCATGAGCCCGTCATACCATCATATTGAGTTGTTTGAGTAATATTACCATAACTATCATACGTATAAGTTGTTTTATACATATTCATCCAAGTTAAGCCTTGATTCATTTGAGTTACTGACTCAGTTAATTGATTTTTAGAATTGTAAGTTCTAGTTGTTTTCATTAATGTAAACCATGTTCCGCTTTGATAATTTTGAATTTCTTCTAAATAGTTATTTCCCTGTGAATCATAAGCCATTAAATATCTAATACTGTATTGCCAATCATTATTTTTCCATTCATACATAGTCATCATAGAAACTCTATTTGAGCTATTATAAGTATAACTTACTTTTGATTGATTTACCCAAGCGCCAGACCACTTTTGAGTTATAACATCAGTAATATTATTAGATGAATAATTATAAGTTACTTTTGTTTTATTAACCCAACCAGTATCATTCCAATCTTGAGATAATGATTCCGTAGTATTATTTTGAGAGTTATAAGATAGCAAAGTTCTACTAACATTAACCCACTTATTATTTTTATATTCCTGATTAACCATTTCTATTGGTTGAATTCCTGTAGAGTAATAATAAAGGCTTCTTTCTTTATTAACCCATTGATTAGATTCATAAATTTGGGTTTTCGATTCAATTTCTCTATTTAAAGCATCATATGAGTATAATTCCTGAGATTCAAATATCCAAGTTTTATCCCATTTATAAAAAATAATCTTAGTTAATAAATCGGCTAACATGTTTCTTTGATAAACTTTATTAGCCTTTTCATCGCTCAAAAAGAAAGCTGAGTTTTTATTATTACCATTTTTTTCGCCCGAATAAGCAGAATATGATAAACCAAAAAATAAATAAAGTGTAAAAATAATTGTAACAATTTTTGTTTTCATTTTTTTATTCCTTAAAATATTTTTTGTAGGTTTTAAATCTTATTCTACTTATAATATATATTTGATCTATTGTTTAAAAATAGAATAATTGCTATTTGAGAGTACCTGTTGCTTTATTTGAATATTAAATGACCCTTACCCAATAATAAATTACTTAGTTATAGTTAAATGTCAATACTAATTTTTATTACTAAAAGATCTTTTCTTATAATATCAATATTTAATAATTTTTCAAAGATAATAAAAAAAATTTAATGAGCGTTATAAAGAATAAAAAAAAGGG
>DATCTW010000019.1:0-60815 GCA_036567745.1 Ignavibacteria bacterium
AAACTATGGCTAAATTTAAATACAACTATCCATTACATTTTTTTTTATTTCTTTTAACATTCTTTACAACTACTATTGCAGGTGTTCAATGGTTAAATATTGAAAATTACACTGAATTAAATAATTTTAAGTTTGGGCTAGAATATTCTTTTTCAATACTGTTTATATTAACATGTCATGAGTTTGGACATTTTTTTGCATCAAGATATCACGGTGTTGAGGTCACTTTACCCTTCTTTATTCCTATGCCCTCTATTCCAGGATTTTTAAATTTTGGATCGCTTGGTGCAGTAATAAAAACAAAAAGTAGAGTTCCAGATAATATTGCTATGTTTGATATCGGTTTTTATGGTCCATTATCCGGCTTTATTGCAAGTATGTTAATTCTTATTTGGGGTTTTTTACATTTACCTGATATTTCTTACCTATATAAAATTCATCCTGAATACATACTTACTGGAATTCCTGAAGATGGGTTAAGATTTGGAGATACTATTTTATTTATTTTATTAAAAGATATAGCAAAATATCTTAATTTAGGTTTTATACCTCCCATGAATGAAATTTATCATTATCCCTTTCTCTGTGCTGGTTGGTTTGGTTTATTTGTAACAGCTATGAATCTTCTTCCTGTTGGTCAACTTGATGGTGGACATATTTTTTATACTATGTTTGGTTATCAAAAGCATAAAATGTTTGCAAGAATAATATTTGTTTTATTGTTATTTTTCGGATTACTTGGATTTTTACCCATTTTTAATATTTTTCTTCCTATCGGATGGTCGGGTTGGTTTATTTGGGCACTATTATTATTTTTTATTGTTAAATTAGAACATCCTCCTGTTGAAGTATTTTCACCTTTAGATAACAGAAGAAAAGTATTAGGTTGGATTTCAATTATTATTTTCTTTTTATCGTTTTCATTAACACCATTTTCTCTTTGATTATTAGAAAATAGTGGATAATAATAAAAGAATCCTTGATTATTAAATCACTTGATTTTAGACACTTATATAAATATGTTTAACAAAATTAATTAGTATTAAAATGAAATATAAATACAAGTATTTTTTATTTATTCCGATTATTTTCATTATCAACTCTTGTGAAAATATTAGCGGTTCATATTTTAATGAAGAACAAAATATTTCGGTGTTAGAATTAAACGAAATCTCACAGTTGAAAATAAATACTGATACTATTAACATTACTAGTGGTAAAAACCCAGAAGATTCGGTTAGAATTAATATTTCAGTAAAATTATCTGAGTACATAGTTAATAATTCGAATTCACAAATTGAATCTTTTAAGTATATTTTAATTAATACTGAAAAATCTGAAGATGAAATTTCAGGCATCTTTTCTTCTAGAAAAAACATTTCACAAAATAAACAAGTTATTATTCATGAAGGAAATATTTATTTTACAACTCAAAGAAAGAATACGGGAAATTATCTATTAAAAATATTTGGTTGTAATTCTGATAAGAGAATCAGCAATTTTGTATTAACTAACTTAATTCTTTTTAGAGAAAATCATAAACCTTGGATTGAAAAAGTTTATGCGCCAGATACTATTATTATTTCTGAAGGAATTCAAAAGTATAAGCTAATTGCCAAAGTTTCTGATTATGAAGGTTTAATTGATATTAAGAAAGTGTTTTTTAATTCCTATAAACCAGATGGTTCTGCTTCTAATGGAAATCCTTTTACTATGTATGATGATGGAGATAAAAATGGTATTAGTGGTGATGATATAGCTGGAGATGGTTTATATTCTTTAACGATTCAAATTACACCACAAAATCCAAAAGGAACATATCGATTTGATTTCTATGCTATGGACAAATCAGACTCATTAAGCAATGTATATTCTCATTATATTACTGTAAAATAGATATGAAAAAACTAATATTATTTTTTGCTTTATATATAATATCCTATACGTATTTATTTAGTCAGGCAACTTTTTTGAAACAAGTTGATGACCATGTATATAGTAGATTTTTAAGCAATAGTATTGGTGATATTTTTATAAACAAAAATATTATCTGGATTTCAGGAGCAAAAGGTATTAGCAAATCAACTGATAATGGAAAAACCTGGATTAACTATTTAAACAAAGAGTTTATTTACCCTACTATTGTTAGTATGGATGTTAAGGGTGATACAATTTGGACTGCTTTAGTATATTCTAAGAATGGTGTAACTACCGGTGGAGGTTTTACATATTCTACAGATCAAGGTTTAACATGGAATCATATCGATCAAGTTAAAGATAATAAATCTGATACAATTTTATACTATGGTAATAATAAGCTAAAAGCCCTACCAGTTATTGTAGATGAACAAAATGTTACTTATTGCTCTATGATTCAGGATAATGTTTTATGGATTTCATCATGGTCAAGTGGAATTAGAAAATCAATAGATCTAGGAAAGACTTTTAAAAGAATAATACTTCCACCGGATAACCTTTTTTCAATTTCTCCTAATGATACTTTAAATTTTCAAGTAAATCCAGTTCAAAATTTGAATCATTTAGGTTTTGCAGTATATGCTGTTGATTCATTGGAAGTATGGGCTGGTACTGCTGGTGGAGTTAACCTTTCAACAGATGGTGGAATCTCATGGAAAAAGTTTAGTTCACAGAGTATTAATTCACCGATTCTTGGTGATTGGGTAATTCATATTAATCAACAAAAATTACGTTCAAAAAATAGAATATGGATAACATGCTGGAAAACTGATGACAAAAAAAAGGATAATTATGGAGTATGTTTTACAGAGAATAAAGGGCAGACATGGAATTCACTTTTAAAAGGAGTTAAAGCAAATTACATATCCTTCAAAGATTCAGTTATTTATATTGGGACTGATAATGGAATATTACGATCAGATAATGATGGTAAATCATTTGAACTATTTTCCGAGATTTTTGATAATGAAAAAAATTATAAAGTTTTAAATCCACAAATTCTCTCAATTGCTCCCAAAAATGATACAATTTGGATTGGTACATCCGATGGTTTAGCTTATACAATTGATAATAATTTCAAACGTTTTGGAACTGAATGGCATATCCAAAGAGCTTATCAATCTGTAAAAAATAATGAAACTTATGCTTATCCCAATCCTTTTTCACCTGATGATGAGAGTATTAGAATACACTATAAAATTGTTTCAAGCTCTGCAAAAGTATCCATTGATATTTTTGATTTTGCTATGAATCATATAAGAAATATTGTTAATGGAGTTACTCGATCTGGAAATGATGATAAAGAGGAAATTTGGGATGGAAGAGATAAAAATAATTCAAAAGTACCTAATGGAGTATATTTTTATAGAATCAAACTTGATAATGATTATATTTGGGGAAAAATTTTAGTTTTAGAATAATGAAAAAAATACAAATAACAATTTTTTTAATTTTAATATCATTTAATGCTTTTACTCAAATTAAAAGTATGCCAGGCGCTTTTACACGAATGGGTTTTGAGGCTACTGGTTTGTCTTTAGGAAATAGTATAATAGCTGAAAGAAAAGATGTAATTAGTCCATATTATAATCCCGCAAGAATAGTATTTCAAGAAAAAATCTCTTTTAATTTGTCCTATACATTTCTTAATTTAGATCGTAAACTTAATACCTTTTCATTTATTTTACCTATTAAATTAAAACAAGAAAATGGAGAGGTTTTAAGATCTGCAATTTCTGCTGGTCTAATTAATTCTGGAGTAAATAATATCGATGGAAGAGATTTAGATGGTTTTCATACAACAAATTTATCTTCTTTTGAAGACCAATTTTTTTTAGCAGTATCAGCTTTATTTTCAAAAAATCTTTCTATTGGCGCAAATTTTAAATTTAATTATGCCAAATTGTATGAAAATGTAACAAGTTCTGGATTTGGTATTGATATCGGAATTTTATATATTTATAATAATAATATTTCATTTGGTTTTATGATTAAAGATATTAATACTTCTTATGAATGGGATACATCAGAATTATATGGCCAAAATGGAAATAATACTAAAGAAAAGTTCCCTTTAATTAAAATTATCGGAATGTCTTATAATTTTACAAATGATTTTTATTTTCATTTTTCATTCGAAAATAGTAATCAGAAAACCAATATTTTAAAATTTGGCAGTGAGTATGAATTTAATAATAATTTTAAAATAAGAATTGGTGTTGATAGAATAGATGTATCAAATTCTTCCAATGGGATAAAACCAACTTTTGGGTTTTCGTATAGTAACGAATTTAGTTCATTAAAACCCACTCTAAATTATGCCTTATGTATTGAACCTTTTACTCACTACCCTATTCAAATGTTAACTTTAACAATTCAATTATAATAAAATGAAAAATAGGTATATATTTTTACTTTTGATTATCTCTTTAAATCTTTATTCTCAAACTAGTTCTGGATTGAAATTTTTATTAACATTTGATTCTAAAACATCTTCTCTTGGTGAATCATCAATAATGAATACAGTAGGCTCTTCCGCTACTTTAGCTAACCCATCAAATCTTAATCTTAATAAAGGTGTTGAGTTTCAAATTGGTATTACAAAATTATTTACTGATGTAAACACACAAAATCTTCTGTTTAAAACCGATTTTTCTAATAAAGTATCTTTTGGTTTTCACATATTGAATTACAGAATATCAGATTTGGAAATACGAGATATTCCAGGTGAACCTATTGGTACTTTTAATGTTCAATATTTATCAACCGGTGTAAGTAGTTCATATTTAGTTAATGAAAATTTATCGATTGGTATGTCTTTAAAAATGTTATATGAAAAAATCTTTATTGAAGAAGCAAGTGGATATTCTTTTGATTTTGGTATATATTATATTTTAAATAATAAAACTAGATTTGGTTTGACATTAACCAATCTTGGTAATATGAATGAATTAAAATATGATAAAACTGCTTTACCAACTACTTTTGGTATTGGTTGTCAATATAACTACAATGTTTCAATATTTTCAAATTATTTTACTTTGGAATATAAGAATAATTTTAAAGATAAAACAAATCATTTTTCTATTGGGGTAGAAACCTTTTATAATGATTTATTTTTTACACGCTTTGGTTATATAACTGGGTTTGAATCTAAAGATTTTACGTTTGGAATGGGTATTAAATACTGGGGAATCAATTTAAACTACTCATTTATTCCATATTCATTTGATTTAGGAGATTCTCATTCTATTTCTTTAATATTTTCATTATAAAATGAGAAAAAAAAAAGTAACTATCTTTTTTCTAGGTGATGTAAAATATGATTCAAGAGTTTTGAAAATGGTGAAAACTCTTGCCGATAATTTTTATTATGTTAAAATATATTCTTTTTTTAATTTTATAATAAATCCTAAAATAATAAGTGATACTGTAAAGAAAGATGATTATTTAAAGAGTAATAATATTGAAATATTATATGTTAAATTACCACTTAAAAGAAGGATACCTTTTATTCGTTTTTACTTTAAAGCTATTATTCTATCGCTAAAAAATAAGACTGATTACATTTTGTGTCCTGATATTTATTCACTTCCAATTGCTTTTCTAATTTCATTTTTTTCAAAAATAAAATATTTTTATGATTCTAGAGAATTATTTTCTAATCTAGCTTCATTACAAAAGAAAAAGTATAAACAATTATTTTGGATTTTAGTTGAAAAAATCACAGTTAAAAAATGTTCAAGTATTATTACTGTAAATGATTCAATTGCAAAAATATTAAAAGAGAAATTTAAGAGAAAAAATGTAAATGTAATATATAATTTCCCTTCATTACTATTAAATAAGAATGTAGTAAATATTACTGAAAAAATTTCAATTGAATCAGCACAAAAAATATTAATATATCAAGGAGGGTTGCAAGCTGGAAGAGGTATTAATATTTTACTTGAGATTATCCCTTTTTTAGAAGAATGTCTTTTATTATTTTTAGGTATGGGAAATCTTAAGAAAGTTATTAAAAGTCATTCATTATACAATAAAAGAGTATTCCTTATTGAAAATATTCCTGCTTCAGAAGTTCTCAGATATACTTCTAATGGATATCTTGGAATGTCTTTAATTGAAAATTTTGGTAAAAGCTATTATCTTTCATTACCTAATAAAATTTTTGAATATTGTCATGCAGGAGTACCAATAATTGCAAGTAATTTCCCTGAAATAAGAAAATTTATTGAAAAATATAATATCGGTGAAGTTGTTGATCCAGAAAATTATCAAAATATTATAGACAAAATTAAATATTTAATCGAAAATCCGAAAATATATTTAAATTATAAAAATAATTGCTTAAATGCCAGAACTATTCTTAATTGGGAATCTCAGGAAACAAAATTTATCCAGATTTTTAGATAATTTCATTTCAAAATATGAATTATTTTTTGTTTCATTTTTCATAATTTTATATGCACTAAGATTAATAGTTTCTGGTTTTGATTTACAATCCTGGGATGAAGCTCTTTATGCAGTAAGAGCAAAAAGCATAATTTATTTTAATGCTTTCTGGGATCAAACTGAATATTCTCCAGATGGTTTATACTCATCAACTCACCCACCATTATACATCTGGCTAACTGCATTTGCATATAAATTATTCGGTGTAAATGAGATTTCTACAAGGTTATTTTCTTTCATTTCAGGTTTATTTATCTTAATTTTTATATATCAATTGGGCAAAAAATTATTTAGTATAACAACTGGTTTTTTAGCTGTTTTAATACTTGTTACTAATCCCTTTTTTATTTTCTGGACTTTACAAGGCCAATTAGATGTTTTACTATCTCTTTTTTTTATTTTATCTATATACACTTATTTAAATGATAATTTTGAAATAAGAATTAAATATATTTTAGTAGGAGTATTAATTGGTTTATCTCTGATGACAAAACTTTTTGTTGGTTTAACACTTTTAATTGCTATTATTTTTTTTGAATTATTAAACAAAAAGTTTTGTTTGAAAAATTTCTCTTTATTAATTCTAACAATGGCTTTAATATCTTTACCCTGGCATATCTCGATGATTATTAAACATTCAAATTTTGACCTTCTCTTCTTTTTTAGACAAGCTCAAATATATGAAAGAACTTTTTATGGTATAGAAAATAATGCAAAAGAATTAGGAATACTTTTTTATTTTAATCAATTAATTGTTTATACACCAGTATCTTTTATCCCATTTTTATTTTACTTGTATAAGTTAAAAACTAATATCTTTAATAATTTTCTAGTTTTTTTTGTAATAATTTATTTTTTGATTATTTCAATTATTAGTACAAAATTGCCAGTTTATATTTTACCAATATTACCTTTAATCATTTTTATTGCAATACATTCTATTTTTGATTTATTTATTGAAATTAAAAAAAAATACATAATATTTAGTATTTTTTCTTTAATGAATATTTTATTTATATGGTCACTGAATAGCAATTTTAGAAATGAAATAAAATTCTTATTAAATCATTTTTCAATAGATCATATATATAATATTATTATAAATTATAAAGAATTGCTAATTCTTTTAATAGTTATTGAAATATTAATATTTTTATTGTATAAGCTATTTTCAAATAATACACCAATTATACTATTGAGCATTATTATTTTTGCATATGTATGTAATTATTTTTACATTCTTTCTTTTAATCCTTATCAAGAGTTAAATAGTGGAATAAATAATGTTATTCAAATAATTAAAAAATATCCAAAAAAGAATTATATTTCTATTGGACATGGTATTAATCCTCAACTTTCTTTTTATACTGATGGAATTGATATTGGGTGGCATAAGAATAATAATTTTGTTAGATTAGATCCTAATGAAGGTTATTATAAAATAAAGAATAAGTTAAAATCTATGATTAATAAAGATTCTTATATTATTTATGAAAAATCTGATTATTATTTGGCCAATAAAAACTCTTCATTGTTTATACCAGAAGAATATTATAAAATAATTGAAACTAAAGAATACATTTTATATAGCACAAAGTAATAAATATGTATAAAATTGGAACATCTGGATATAGTTTTCAAGATTGGATAGGTAATTTTTACCCAATGGATTATCCTAAAAATAAAATGTTTGATTATTATACAAAAATATTTGATACTGTAGAAATAAACTCAACTTATTATAATATACCAAACTATAAGGTGTTTTATCATTTAAATAATAAATGTGAAGAAAAATTTGAATTTATTGTAAAAGCTAATCAAGAAACCACACATAAAAGAAACAAAAATAAAGAATCTTTAACAGAATTGTTAAAATCTCTTCAACCAATAATTGAGTCCAATAAATTGAAAGGAATATTAGCTCAATTTCCATTTTCTTTTAAATATTCAAAAAAAAATTTGGAATACGTGAAAGAGACAAATGATTATTTGTCTGAAATACCTTTAATTGTAGAATTTAGACACAATAGTTGGCTAAATGACGACACTTTTAAAACATTTATTGAAAATAATATCACTTTTGTATGTGTTGATGAGCCAGCTTTACCTAATATGATACCAAAAATTGAAGTAATAACTTCAGCTATAGGTTATATCAGATTTCATGGAAGAAATAATAAAACATGGTATGACACTTCCAAAGGTGATAGATATGATTATTTATATAATGAAGATGAGTTGCGAGACTGGATAGAAATAGCAAAAAAAATGAACACTAAAGTAAGCACTGTATATCTTATTTTCAATAATTGTCATAAAGGAAGTGCCCCTTTAAATGCACAAATGGTAAAAAATATGTTAAAACAAGAATGAAAAAATCAAAAAGAATTTTAATTATTAGACCGGATAGAATTGGGGATGTTATATTATCTACCCCATTAATCAGAGAAATAAAAAGATTTTTTCCTGATTCCTTTTTAGCTGTTATGGTCAATCCATATACAAAAGATGTATTATTAAACAATCCAAACATAAATCAAATCATAATAGATAATTCAAAGGATTTATCTAAAAAGTATTTTTTCCAACAAGTTAAATTGATAAGATCTTACAAATTTGATATCGCTATGATGCTTTTACCTACCGAAAGATATTCTTGGATGCTCTTTTTGGCAGGTATACCCAATAGAATTGGAGTAGGTACGAAATTATACCAGGTATTAACCTTCACTAAATCAGTCTCAAGAAATAAATATATTCCACTTAGACATGAAGCAGATTATTGCATGGATTTTGGTCGAAAAATTGGAATTACTCCATTCTCTCTTGATACTGAAATTTTTATAACAGAGGAGGAAAAAAAAGAATTTATCAGTATACATCAAGAAGAGTTCAAATTTTTTGATAGCATTTTAAATAGAAAAATTATTGGTATTCACCCCGGTAGTAATAAATCTGCACCAAATTGGAAAATTGAAAACTACATTCATTTAACTAAATTATTACTTGATAATCCAAATAATATTATTGTCTTAACCGGTAATAATGACGAAATTCATTTTGTACCTAAATTTAAATCATTAAATTCATCAAGAATAATTAATTTTATAGGTAAATTATCTTTAAGAGAATTATGTATTCTTATTAGTTTTTTTGATGTGTTAGTATCTTCTAGTACTGGTCCAATGCATATAGCAGCCGGTTTAAAAATTCCAACTGTATCATTATTTTGTACTCTAACAGCTTGTTCGCCAACATTATGGGGGCCATTAGGAAATAAATCAAAAATAATGACTCCTCCACTTGATTTTTGTAATAACTTTTGTAAAGATGATCCTCATAATTGTGATTTTAACGATAGTATTTCAATAAATGAAGTTGTAAATAATATTAATATATTAATTAATGAATAAAAAAAATTATGAATGAGACTAATATTATTTTAGTTTTAACAGTTTTTGTTTTATTTATTATAATTGTAATAATAATAAAAATAAACAAAAATAAAAAAAGCTCTCAGCATTCTATAGAACTAAATGAAATCGGAATATCATTAATTAAAAACCAAAATTATGATGAAGCTATTGAAAAATTAAAGACAGCGATTTCTTTAGATTCAAAAAACCCAATTTTTTATTATAATCTTGGTATCGCCTATTTTCAAAATAATGAATTTCAAAATGCAATTGAAAGTTTTCAAAAAGTGGTAAACACCGAACAAGAAAGCTCAGAATTATATTTTTATCTTGCTTTATCTTATATTAACTTGCAAGAATATGATAATGTAATTTCTCTTTTAGATCGATCTTTACAATTAAATCCAAGAAATGAAAAATCACTTTATCAAAGAGGTTTGGAATATTATAGAATTGGCAATCTTAAAATGGCTGCTAATTGTTTTAATGAAGTTTTAAATATTAATCCAGATCATACTAATTCACATGTTAAATTAGTTAATATTTATTTAGAATCAGATAACATAAATAAGGCAAAAGAAGAATTAATTACCTTGATAAAATTACATCCAAATAATAAAGAATACTATTTTCACCTTGCAAACATTTATTTTGAACAAAAAGATTTTCATTTAGCATTAGATAATTATAAAAAAGCATATGAACTTAATTATTTAGATCCAGAAATATTTCTTCAATTAGCAAAGACCTATTATGAAATAAAGGATTATGAATCTTCAATCCAATTTCTTAAAAAATTATTGGAGCAAAATCCAAGATTTCCTGAAGCATACATTATTTCTGGAGATATTGACATAGCAAAATATAAAGTATTCGATGCCTTAGAAAAATATAAAACTGCTTTCGAGTTAGATGAAAATAAACATTCTTTAGATTTTACAGGTCTTAATTCATTTCTTCTGAATAAAATTAATAAATATGAAGCTGAATTGCTTGACAATGAATTTAATGAAAATATTTTATTTATATTAGGATTATTTTATTATGAAATAAATAGATTTAAAGAAAGTGAAGAATACTTTAGAAAAATATATCAATTAAATTCTAACAATAAAAACGCTCTATTTTATTTAGGTAATATAGCGATTAAAAATGAAGATTCTAAAACAGCTAAAAAATATTTAACTCAATTGATTGATATTGAATCTAATAATGATAAAGCACATCATTTACTTGGAATAGCTTATTTTATGGAAAAAGATGTTGACAAAGCTATTTCAGAATATGAAAAATCTTTGAATATAAATCCTTCCAACTTTCATTGTAAAAATGATCTTAATATTGCTTTTGAGTATCAACTAAAAAATATAAATGATTCTCTAAAAAACAATCCCAGAAATATTGAAACTCATTACAATCTAGCAAATCTATTTTATAAACGTGGTGAACAAATAAAAGCTATTGAAAAACTACAAGAAATTATTGATAAAGACCCTTACTTTTTAGACGCTTATATGTTTTTAGGAAAAATATATTTAAACAGAAAAGAATTAACTTCAGCATTAGATATTTATAAGAAAGCATTATCTATTTCTGAAAATAATATCGAAGCGCTTCTAAATTGTGGAAAGATAGAATATCAATTAGGTAGATATAATAATGCTTTTGAATATTTTAATGAAGTAATTACTTTAGATAAAAATAATGCTGAAGCTATAAGTGGATTAGGTGACTGCTATAGGATGAGGAATGATATTGCAAATGCACAAAAAGAATACGAAGAGGCTTTAAAAATAGATCCAATTAACATAAATGCTAATCTTGGATTAGGAGATATTCAAAAAATATTAGGTAATACTAATGATGCTATATTTTATTATAGAAAAGCACTTGAAATAGATCCTGAGTCTTGGATTTCTTATTATAAGTTAGGTAATCTTTATTCAGATTTAAATGACTTTGAAAATGCAAAAATAAATTATGAAAAGTCAATAAAGATTAATAATGATTATCCTAATAGTTTATATAATCTTGGTATCACATTAATGGAAGCTGGGAAAAATGACGAAGCAATTCATGTTTTTGAAAATTATTTAAATAAATATCCAAATTCTATTGATTCAAAAAAGGTAAATGATATTATTAAAAAATTAAAGTAGAACCTCCCTTTTAAAAAGAAATTTTATTTACTAAATAATATTATTGCAAATTATTTGCAATAATATTATATTATCTATATGAAAGAATATTTACAAATAATTAAAGAACATCATTTGAGAAATACTTCCCAGAGACAAGATATTTATCATCATTTAAAAAAATCAAAAATTCCTCAAAGTGCTTTCGATATACATAAAAAATTAAAGAATATTGATTTAGCAACAATACATAGAACACTCAAAACATTTGAAAAAATTAATTTAATTGAATTGAATAATTTTATTGGAGATGTCAAAAAGTATTCAATTAAAACAAAAATACATTTTCACACAATAAAATGTAAAAATTGCGGTAAAACAATATTAATTGATTTTTGTTTAATAGATAAATTTCAGAAATTTATTTACAAAAAATATGGATTTAAAATTTTAGAGCATCAATTACAATTTTTTGGTTTATGTAACAATTGTAAAAAATAATTATGTATACATTTATTAATATTTTTGTTGATACAATTATAGACATTTGGCTAAATTTCCCAATTCTATTTATATTATACATTTTTCTTGAATGGTATGGCCATACTAAGGGTTTTAATTTCACTAACAATATAAAATTTAAAAATATATTTGCTCCTATTTTCGGTGCTTTATTAGGTTTAATACCACAATGCGGTATGGGGGTACTTTTAACTGGCATTTACTTAAGGGGAATGATCTCAACGGGCACTCTTATCGCAGTTTACATTTCTACATCAGATGAAGCTATACCTGTTATGATTTCAAGTATGCATGATATTGAATATGTTGCTTTAATAATAATAATAAAATTTGTTGGTGCTTCTCTTGTTGGAATAGTAATTGATCAATTTTTACCAAAGATTATACCAGAACTAAAAATAACAGATAAAAGTATACAATTAAAACCAGTAAAGATTGAACCTGTGCATAGTGCTGGAAAACACAACTGGCAAAGAATTAAATTTGGAAAAATTATTTTTCATGCTTTAAAACATTCATTAATAATCTTTAATTATATATTTATTTTTTCATTTATTTTATCATTAATAAATAATTTTTATCCTTTTGAAAAAATCTATACATTTATGATCAATAATGAATTTTTTGAATTATTGATTTCAAGTATTTTTGGTTTGATACCTAATTGTATAGCTTCTGTGGTTATTGCTCAAGGATTTTTAAATTATGGATTATCTCTTGGAAGTACTATAGCTGGCCTTTCTTCTGCAGCAGGAGTTGCAATTATTGTTTTAATAAAAGAAGCAAAATTTAAAACTTGGTTCAAAATTATTATGATATTACTTATATCAGCATTTATAATTGGCTTTTCTGTTAACAGAATTTACAAGCTTCATCTTGAACCTAAAAACATTAATTTTGAAACTCTTCATGATCACTAATATATCATTTAATAAATAACATTTTTTTTACAGAAGTGATGCTATTATTTTTTGCTGTAATATAATACATACCAGTCGAGAACTCTTTAATTGATACTTGAAATTCATAAACACCATTGTCTAAGTCATAATATTTATATTCTTTTATTTTTTTTCCAGTTACGTCATAAATTGAAATAATTGGTGAAGATTTATTTTTTATATTTAACCTAATAATAAAGAATTCACTGCTTATGCTAGGATAAATTACTATAAAGTTATTATCTACAATCAAGCTGTCCTTGTTAAATAACCTAATATTTTCTATAAAAGACACTAATCCAATATTATCATCATTTTTTAAAAAAGGTCCTTCATATACATAGTTGCTGTTGTTATAGTATTTGTTTGGTAAATAAACCAATTTAGTAGAATAATTAGAACTTTTATATTCCAAAACTATTCTAATATCCTCCTGAGTAATATTTATAGGATATTGTAAAAATGGTAAAGTATAAAAGTAATCTTTAATCTTAAATAATTCTTCTTTTGATAATAACTTTATTTTTTGATCAAAAACAATTTCTATCTTCGTTAATTCCTTATTTAAATATTTTATTGATATAACGTCTGGTGTTTTTATATTTATTAAATTGTTATAAAAATCTTTTTCAACAAACTTAAAAGTTTGCTCAGCTAGTTGATAGTAACCATTTAGATAATAATGGCATCCATCATGATATTCAACCCCTGTAGTAGAAATTAATTCTACTTCATTATATTTTCGAGCTATGTTTCTCTGAATGTTTCTTAGTTCTGTTTGATGTTCCCCATCGCAACCAGGACGAATTTGAAACAAATAAATCCTTTTTAAATTTGGAAAATCTTTTTTCCAAGCTTGATATAGTTTTTCGAAGCAAAAATCATAATTTTTGTATGAATCATCACAATTTGCTTCTCCTTGAAACCAAAATATTGCTTTAATATTATTTTTTGTATTAGATTTTATTGTTCTATATAATAGTTTTCCATAAATTGTATTAAGATCTATTGGATTTTTTTCATTTTTTAAATTCTCTTCAATTTTTGAGCCACCAGTTCCTACATTTATAATACAAGTAGGTATTTTATATTTATCAAAAATTAATTTTTGTAATTTTAATCCCCAAACACCTACCATATAATAACCACAGAATCTACAACCAAAACCATGTGCATTTGATATACCCCAAAGAGTATCCCCAACATTATAATAATCATAATTTCCATTTTCAGTTAATCTACCAAAAGATCGAAAAAAACTATTATAAATTGTTGCACTATCATTAGTAGGATGTGAATTAGATTGGCCCATAATAACGAAAACATCTCCACATACTATACTATCAGCTTTAAAAATTGTTTTGTTGAATATTTTTGATTCTATTGTAAAGAAATAATTACTTTCTTCTGAATGAATATTGATATTATACTCAAAATATTTCTGATTTTTATTAATATAAAATATTTTTTCATCGATTAAATAATTTTCTTTTTTGACTGTTATCGTTAATGTATCATCAAAAGATGGTAAATAATTTCCATTTATTCTAACGATAGCTGAATCATTAAGTACTCTAGGATATAACTGAAGGTTTTTAGGATAGTTATTTAGTGTAATAATTTTAGAATCAATAAATTGGGAAAATAAGAAATTATCAAAACAGATAAAATAAAACAGTAAAGTATATAATATTCTAGAATATTTTCTATTTTTTTCTATTCTCAATAAATTAGCAATGATAAATTTCTATGGTTTTAATAACTTTTTTGCTTTTAATACCTCATCAATTATTCTATCAAGATCTATCATTTTTATACATTCAAGATTATATGGACATTCTTTTTTCCAACAAGGAGAACAAAAAAGATTTTCTTGATATAGTTTTACTCCTCTATCATATAAATCAATTTCCACCCAACAACTAAGGCCAAACCATGCAATTACATATTTCTTCAAACCAATAGCTAAATGCATTCCAAATGTATCACCAGTTATAACCACATCAGCAATGTTTTCGTAACATATCCCCTTTCTTAATCCATTAGTTGTTGGAGTTAGGATAGCTTTATCACCCACAAATTCTGCAATCTTATTATTTCTTTCTGTATCTTCTGGTCCACCTAATAATATTAATTTTATTTTATCATAAAGAGATAGTTTCTCAATTAAGTATACGTGTTGTTCAATTGTCATTTTTTTGTTAGGATATAACTCAGAGCAACCAGTATTAAAACCTACAACCAAATCATTATCAAGAATATGATTTTTCTTTTTATATTCATTACAAAAATTAATTTCTTCTTGTGTTAAGTTTAGAATATATTCATCTCTATTATAATCTAATTCAAATGTTTCGGCTAATATTTCTTGTCCAGTTTTTGTATTTTTGCGAAATTTTAACTCATCATTTAAACCCAATATATAATTATAATTAGCAGATTCGTTTATAGGTATAATTGCTCCAGAATCATTTAATCCAAAACCAAATTTAATTTTTGAAGATAAGGAATTTGTAAGTGAACAAGATTGGGTAGATTTATCTGCATTTAAAACAACATCAAAATTTATTTGTTGTAAAAATAAAATACTTTCAAAATCCCAAATGAGAATTCTATCTATATAATCATTATATAATAATAAAGGCGCTGCATTTTTTCTTGTCAACCAATAAATAGTACTAATTGGATATTTTTTCTTTATTGATTTTAGTTGTGCTGTTGTCATTAAAACATCGCCCATTGCATCTAAATTGATAATAAGTATTTTTAGTCCAATTTTTTCCTTTTCATCACATTCTTCTAAACAATTTTTCCCTGGTATACAAGGTTTATAACCTGTAAATTTTTTACAATCAGGAATAATAATTTTACTTTCTTTCATACAATTTTTGCCATTCAATAATTTTATGATAAACTTCTTCAACAGTTAATGTATTCATACATAAGTTACCAATATTGCATTTAGTAAGATTGCACCCTAAACACTTTAAATCTGATTTTACAATAGTAGTACAATTTTCTCCTAAAGGACCCTGTAATTGAGGTTTAGTTGGTCCAAAAATACCTAAAGTTGGTGTTCCTATTGCTGCTCCTATGTGCATAGGGCCAGAATCATTACTTATAATAAATTTACATCTTTTTTGTAAAGCAGCAAGCTCCAATAATGTTGTAGAGGGTGGAATAATTGGGGTATTTTTCATCAAATATTTAATTTTTTCAAAAATATACTCTTGATTTGGTCCCCAGAAGATTATTACTTTAAAACCAAAATTATCTATTAACATATCTGCTAAATGAGCAAATTTTTCTAAATTCCATAACTTCGATTCCCAACCACCACCCGCATTAATTCCGATAATGTCATCACTATTTTGAACGATTTTTTGATAAAAATTTTCAGCGAAATTTTCTTCTAATTCACTAATTTTTAAAATAGGGAGCCTACTAATAATATCAATATCTAAAGCACGTAATTCATCTAAATTAAAATCAACATTATGAACATAATCGCTTCTAGATTTTAATAAAACATTATAAGCATATTTTCGTAATCTAAAAGAATAACCAATTCTATATTTTGCTTTTGTTGCAAAAGTCATTTGTGCACTTCGAGGATTGCAAAATAAATCAAATACAAGATCATATTTTTCTTTTCTTAATTTAAGTAAAAATTTTAAATAACCTTTACTTTTTCTTCCGAAAATAATCAATTTATCGATAAATGGATTATATTTTAATAATGCTCCCGATTGAGGTTCTGTTAAAAAATGTATTTCTGCATTTGGAAATTTATTTTTCAAATTTGGTAAAACAGATGTTGAAATTAATACATCACCGACTGCCCTTAATTTAATTACAAGAATTTTATTAATTTTCTTTAAATCTATTCTTTTTACTTTTTGTTTCTGGATATACATTTGACTTATTAGTTAAAAGTCTTCAATTCTGACGAATATTTTCTTATTGGGATTCAAAATAATATTAAAAGGAAATTCAACTGAATTAAAGGTGACTTTAATTTTTTCACTTTTATTATCAAGATATACTGTCTTTATACTTGAATTTACTTGAACTTCTAAGGGTAAATTATAATATTCAAGTGAATTAAATGATAATTGCTCAATTATAACATCAAGCTTCTTTTTATTATAGACATAACTATATTTAATTTTCGGATAACCTTTTCCGTAAATATAAAGGTCAAAAAACCATTGATAATTATTATTAGTGCATTGATTTACTATATCAATAAAATCTTTAGTATCCGCATAAGAATACTCAAACTTTTTACGATACTCTTTCAAACAGCTAAAAAAAATAGAATCACCAATAATATTTCTTAAAGTATGGAGCACAAGTGCTCCCTTTTGATATACAATATCAGAAAATAACTCTATTCCCTGTCCTTCAGGATCATATATAGCTTTCTCCCAATCTTTATTAAATTTTTCGTAACTTGCCAATTTGCCCAATAACACATCCTTATCATTAATATTACTTTCAATCCATAAATATTCAGAATATGTAGCAAAACTTTCATTAAGCCAGATATCTTTCCATGTTTTACAAGTTACTAAATCACCCCACCATTGATGAGATAGCTCATGAAGTATACCAATTTCTTCTCCATATAACCAGTCTCTATGAATTGTAGAAATTGTTTGATGTTCTTCACCTCCATAATTAAAAGGACTGACAACCGCCATTCCATATTTTTCGAAAGGATATTCTCCGAATATTCTTGATAGATTTTCAATCATTTTTGGAACATTCTTGAATGATTTTAAAGCGTTAAAAATATAACCGTTAGAATCTACTTTCCAAAAATAATATTTTATTTCAATACTATCATGAGGGTTTGTGATCTTCTTATAAAAATGTGAAAATTGAGAATATTTTGAAACTGCAAAAGATACTAAATAAGAAGAAATTGGATTTAATATTTTCCAATGAAAAACTTTTGTAGTATCAGAATCATTATGTATATTTATTAATAAACCATTAGAAGCTGGGGAATAATCTTTATTTACCCTAATATAAATATCTGCTAAAAATTTGTCATTTGGTTCATCCCAACAAGGATACCAACACCTTGCATCACTTGGTTCAGACATAGTATAAGCTATATTCTCAATAACATTATCATTCTTCCTGAAATAATAAAAACCTTTTCTGTTTTCTAGTCTTCTATATTTACTATCATAATGATAATATATTACCACTGAATTCGTGTCTTTTGATTTAAAACTATTATAAATTTTTAATTGTTCTTTAAAATTATTTAGTTCAAATTTTAAATTACTATTTCCACATAAAATTTTATCAATTATCAATCCTTTTGAATGTAAAATAATTGAATTTAATGTCGTATCTGCATAAAAACAAATATTATTTATTCCAGAAAGATTACCAGAATCCATATTTAAATCTAAGAATAGATCATAATGAATTATATCATATTTTTTGACGAATTCTTGTTGTGATTTAAGACTAGCAACTGGTAAGATAATTAAAAATATAATAAAAATATTTTTCATTGATAAACTTTTATTTTATTTGCATACCAATTTTTAATATATTTGGAAATTTCGTTTAGTGGAGTTCCAGGTCCAAAAATTTCTCCAACTCCTTGTTCTTTAAGTATCTTAGAATCCTCTTCAGGAATTATTCCACCACCGATTAACAAAATATCATCAAAGATATCATTATTTTTCATAAGGTTAATAATCTCAGGAAATAAGCTAAGATGTGCTCCTGAAAGTATACTTATACCAATTACATCGACATCTTCCTGGATAGCAGTTTCAATTATCATCTCAGGAGTATGTCTTAATCCAGTATAAATAACTTCCATACCTTGATCTCTTAAATGAGAAGCAACTATTTTTGCTCCTCTATCATGACCATCTAAACCCACCTTTGCTACAAGGACACGTATTTTCTTTTCCATAAATCACCTTCAATTTTCTTTAATATTTTCAATTTCATCAATTCTGATATGAAGTCTCTTTTGATAAAATAATAATACAATTGAACCTAATACTACAGCAAACCATAAAGTAGCTGCTCTAATAATAAAAGTAGATGCTACAGAAATACTTTTATCAATATCTGCTAAAACCAATAGTCCGGTTAAACTTCCTTCAGTAAACCCTAAACCACCTGGTAAAAATAGTAATGCACCAACTAAAGTTGAAAAAGCATAAATAAAAGATGCAGATAAAATTTTAAAATGTGTATCAAAAGCTAAAAGTGATAGATAAAAACCATAACATTCACAAAACCACCCTATTGAGCTTATTAAAACAGTTATAACCAATGGTTTTAGTTTTATTAAAGTATATATTCCTTCATATAAATTGTGAATACTTTTTCCAAATTTATTTATTAACTTTATCTTTTCTACTATAGAAATAATTTTAAGAGAAATTTTCCTAGAACTAATTAAAAATACTAATAAAAGAAAAAGTATACCAAAGAGAACAGAAATCTCTCTACCATAACCAATAATATAAGCCCCTATTACAGCTATAATAATAAGTGAAATAAAATCAGTAATCCTTTCAGCAAAAACTATTGATGTAGAAACGCTTACTGGTGTTGAAGAAATTTGTTTAAGTAAATAACATTTTAGCAACTCCCCCATTTTACCCGGTGTTACTGACATACTCAAACCTGAAAAAAATATTCCAGCGCTATCTTTTTTTGTAATATGAATTTTTAAGATCTTTAAATAATAATCCCATTTGATAAATCTAATAATATAGTTTATAAAACTTAATAAAAAAATAATTGGTATATACCATATATGAATTTTTATTATTGCATTATAAAGTGAATCAAAATCAGCGTAGATTATAAATACAATATATACTATTGCTCCTAAAGCAAGAGATATTAAAATATTTCTACTTATTTTTTTTTGTTTCATCTAATTTTTAGTTTCTCAATAAAATCTAAAGCAGTTACGTAAAAATTATTTAAAGGCAATCCTATTACGTTGTAGAAACAACCTGAAATCTCTTCGACAAAAAATGCACAGAATGAATCTTGAATACCATAAGCCCCAGCCTTATCAAAGGGTGATTTTGTCTCTATATATGATAATATTTCATTTTCAGATAGCTTTTTAAATTTTACCTTTGTTAAAGAATATCTTGTTTCTGAAAGGAAAGATGGAACATCAAGCAAAGTAAAACCTGTATATACTTCATGCCATTTGCCACTTAATTTATTTAACATATGTTTTGCATCATCAAAATCTTTAGGTTTCCCTAGTATCGAATTATCAATAAATACAATTGTATCCGCAGATAAAATAATTCCATTTTCAATTGTATCTGCTGAACTTTTTGCTTTTAATAATGAGAGCTTTTGAACGTAAACTTCAGGTTTTTTTTCATAAATAATATTTTCTTGGAAAGATGAATTTATAATTTTGAAAGGTAATCCTACTAATTTAAGTAATTCAGCTCTTCTTGGAGATTTTGAAGCTAAAAACAACTCTTTTGGAAATTTTAACAACAAATGAATCCTTAAATTTATATAAAAAAAGCGGTATCTAACAGATATCGCTTTTCTTTGTTAAAGAAAATTAAATTATCTAAACATGCTTTTAATACTTCCCCAAGTGCTTTTTACTGATGATACCTTATGATTTACAGATATTGAATTTGAATAGATTGGGGAAATTGATGGATTCTTATCAATTATTTTTAATCGATAAGTATATATAGCATCAGTAGTTTTATATGCAGATCTATCAACATATTGGTATTCTGAATTATTACCCTTTGGATTTATACTTGCAATCAAAATAAATTCATTATTTGAACCACTTTTTCTTTCTATTTCAAACCGAGATACTGAGTTTTCTTCACCAGTTTTCCATTCAATTATAACATTTCCATTTTCGCTTTTTGCAGTAAATCTATCTAAATAAAAACCAGCAAAAAGTAAAGCTGTTGTAGTTATACATATAAAAGATATTAAAAAGATTTTTTTCATCATAAAAAAACCTCATTTATAATACGCTAATATAATCATTTTATTATGAAAGTCAAGATAAAATAATAGTTTAAAGAAAAATTATTTATTTATATATCTCATTATTTTAAAAACCGGGTAACCAATTAAGAAAATAGCTATTCCAAATAAAGCTGATTCTGTGCTTGATATTAGTACAAAAAAAGAAATTGATAATAAAATTATTATAAATAGAATTGGTAAAAAAGGGAATCCTATCATCTTATAACCTTCGTGATTTTTTTGCTTATTTCTTAATATAAAAATTGTTGATGCTACTACTGCAATTGTGATACTATCAGTAAACATAACATAATTTAATATTTTTTCAAATGTACTTAAAAATATAAGTGAGATAATAATTGTAATCCAATAAAAAAACAAAGCAAATTCTTGTACTTGAGTCTTAGGATTAAAATTTAAAAATATTTTAGGTAATACTCTATCTTCAGCCATTGCATAATATGATCGTGGGGTTTGCATTAAATTAACATTTAAAAAACCTAGTGCTGAAAGAAAAATAGTAATAGATACAAAATAATATCCATACCAACCAAAAATAACTTCTGCAGTTGAAGCAGCTACTAATTTTGAGTTTTTAATGCCCTCTATCCCTAATATTTTTATATAAGTAAAATTAATGAGCAAATATAAAGATAAGATAATTATACTCCCA
This sequence comes from Ignavibacteria bacterium, assembly GCA_036567745.1. Taxonomy (GTDB): domain Bacteria; phylum Bacteroidota; class Ignavibacteria; order DATCTW01; family DATCTW01; genus DATCTW01. The sequence continues at coordinate 22,154 of DATCTW010000019.1, forward strand.
AATAATATTCCTTTTGGTAAATTTTTATTTGAATTTATAATATCTCCACCAAAATTCATTGTTGATTGATATCCTCCATAAGTGTAAAAAACAGAAATCAATCCAATACCAAAATTAATTAAGTTATTATTATTCTTGTTTATTATTTCGAAATTATTACTTTTATCAACAAAAAAAAGTGAGCTGATAATTAAAAGAATTAAAAATATTTTAATTATAGTAAGAATATTTTGTATTCTTGCACCAGTTTTTATTCCTAGAAAATTTAAAAACATCAATATGGTTATTAGAATTATAGCAATATAATTGGATGAAACATCATAATGAATATAATATTTTAATATCGGATTGAAATATTCTGCACCAATTATTGCAACATTGGCAGCACCTGCTCCATTTATAAAAATTGCAACCCAATTTAACATAAATGCTAAAACGGGGTTATAATTTTCAGCAACGATTTTATAATAACCACCAGGCTTTTGAAATCTTGAACCTAATTCTGCATAAACTAATGCTCCAATAAAACTGATTATTCCACCCACTATCCAGGCTAAAATAAAAAATAAAGGATCATTAATTGATTGAGCAATTACAGAAGGAGTTCGGAAAATACCAATTCCAATTACTAAACTTATTACGATCATGGTTAAATCAAACAAGTTTAGCTTAGGTTTAATAGAATTCATAGTGTTATATAGAATAATATTTTGAAAACTCTATATAAAATTGATTATAATCTTTGAAATGAATAGTTTTTATGCCAATTTCTTTTGCAGAAATTATATTTTCTTCGATGTCATCTATGAATAATATTTCATTGGGTAAAACTTTAAGTTCATCAATCATATATAAAAATATTCTTTTATCTGGTTTTCTGAATCCGATTTCATATGAGAGAAAATATTTTTTAAAATTTTTTAAAATAGGAAATTGTTTTAAACAATAATTAAAATGTTCTTTATTTGTATTTGATAGAAGATAGATATCATAATTTTTGTAAATCTGCTTAATAAATTCACTTATCTCATATTTTTCAAAAAAAATATTGTTCCAAATAGAAAAAAAATCTTCGTAAGTTAGCTTAACTTTTAAATAATCAATTATTTTTTCATAGAAAAAAATTGAAGAAATTTTACCAGTATCATAGTCCTTTTCTAATCCAGATTTAAAAATAAATTCAAAAATTTCCAGTTCTTGAAAACCAGAAATTTTTGAAAGTTTTTTTGTAATAATTGTGTGATCAAAATCAAGTATTACACCACCAAGATCAAATACAATTTTCTTATTCATTTTTGGCTTTTTTTCTGAATGCAAAAATCAAAAAGCTTGTTCCGAAAATGAACATAACCAACCCCCACCAAACATTAATATTAATACCTAATGAGTGTGAATCATAAATATTTTGATTTGAAAGCAACCCATATAATGATACAATTGCACCAAAAATTGTAAAAATAAATCCAATAGGGAGTCTTATATCGAATAACATAAATACCTCATTTAATTACCAAAATATAATATTAAAAATTATTGTTAGTATTATTGCAGCAATAGCAAGAGTAGATGGTCTTTTATAAAAAGGAATATGACTTGTTACTGGTTTTGGGGTAAGAGAATAAACTAAACCTACTAATTCATTTTCTGGTCTTGGTTTTGTGAGAAGACTAATTATTACAGTTAAAACGAAAGCTGTTGTCCAAGAATAAATTGCTTGATAAAAATTACTTGCCATTTCACTGTAATAAGAAATTATTCCATTTGAAACTAATAAATGATGTATACCTGCTGCTAACGTTCCTAATAATAATCCCCAAAATGCACCATGACCAGTTGATCTTTTCCAGAACATTCCTAAAAGAAATGTTGCGAAAAGAGGAGCATTAAAAAATGAAAATAACAATTGTAAATAATCCATTATATTTGCAAACCCTAAAGCAATATAAGCTGAAGCAATACTTATTAATACTCCAACTACTGTTGTATATTTACCCATTTTCAATAATTGCTTATCAGTTGCTTTTTTATTGATATAGGCGTGATATATATCATAAGTCCATACAGTATTAAAAGCTGTAACATTTCCAGCCATTCCTGACATAAAGCTTGCTAGTAATGCAGTTAATCCAATTCCTAACATTCCATTTGGTAAATATTTTCCTAAAAGAACAGGAAGAATACGATTGTAGTCTATTGTACCTGCATCAGAAAAAAATGCTTCTTTAGGAAAGAGCGATATACCAATAATACCAGGCAATATAACTATAAAAGGAAATAATATTTTTGGAAATGTAGCAATTAATGGAGTATTCTGAGCTGCAGTAATATCTTTTGCAGCCATAGCTCTTTGAACAACTAAAAAATCAGTGCACCAATATCCAAACGAAAGTACAAATCCTAATCCCATAACCATTCCAAACCATTCTATGCCCATAGGATTATTCATAGTATTCCCTAAATTAGACCAAATATGAGTTGATCCTCTAACAACAGTTTCCATTTTTGTTGCTAGATTGCCCCATCCATCTGCCTGAATTAAACCTAGGATGGTAATAGGTAGGAAACCAAATACTATTAAAAAAAACTGCAAAACTTCGTTATATATTGATGAAGTTAAACCACCAAAAAATATATAAACTAATACAACTATTGCAGAAATAAAAATACTAAAATGTATTGACCATCCTATCATCATTTGAAATACAATAGCAATAGCATACATACTAATTCCTGATGCTAAAACAGTCATTACAGCAAAAGATAGAGCATTAAAAGCTCTTGTTTTTTCGTCAAATCTCAATTTTAAATATTCAGGAACAGATCTTGCTTTACTACCATAATAGAATGGCATCATAAAAACACCAACAAAAACCATTGCAGGTATTGCTCCAAGCCAGTAAAAATGAGCTGTTAACATACCATATTTCGCTCCACTAGCAGACATACCCATTACTTCTAATGCTCCAAGATTAGCTGAAATAAAAGCAAGTCCTGTAATCCATGCAGGTATTTTTCTTCCAGAAAGAAGAAAATCATTACTTGTTATCATTGCTTTTCTTAAAAAATAACCAATACCTAAAACAAATATGAAGTAAATTATTATTATTAGGTAATCGATTAAATTAATTTTTAATAGAGGTTCCATATTTTTCCTACAAATAACTTAAAAATTTCAAAAATTTAAAGAATATACTAAAACATTTATTAAGACACAATTTATTTTTCAATTATTTATAATATAAAAAATATTTTGAATAATCCTTAATTTGATTTTTATTGGTTATTGGTATTATCGCGAAACGATAAAAATAACTATTATCTTTTAACAAGTATTTTTCATGTGTTCTTGCCCCCCAGGAATCATCACCCCCTACTCCCATTTGTTTATAATCTATACATAAATTTGTTAAACCATTAAATTCGACATCTGGTATATGTTTTGTTCCTCTTCTATCTTGATATAATGTTTCTTGTTCAAAAGGTAATGCAGAAAAACAAATTAAAGGATCACCAACGAATAATAATCCTTTTTGTTTATCTGTTACAGCAAACCATCTTATATCAGTTTTATAACCATTTTCCTGAGGGCTAATATATGGAAAATATTCTTTATAAATATCGCTTTTATATCTATTTATAAAAGCAGAAGTATTTCTATCCCAATAATTCTCATGTGGGCCACGACCAAAATATTCAATATTTTTATATGGACTAACTAATTTTGTTCTCATACCTATTCTTGGAATTTCAGGATTATCCTTTTTGTTAGTATTAAAATTAAAGCTGACCTCAATAATGCCATCACCGAAGATTAGATAATTAACATCAAGTATTAAAGAAGTTTTTTCATCTTTAAATTTAGTTTTGACTAAAACGCTATCTTTATGATTAGTATACTCAAAATTATATAGATCAATTTTTTCGGAAACTTTTTTCCATACTAAACATCTATTAGGTAGATTATTCCCAAAATCATTATCTGTAGGAGCTCTCCAAAAGTTCGGTTTTAATTTGTCAACAATTAATTTTTTATTATTAAAATAATATTCATTTATAAAACCTGATATTTTATTAAATATTAATTTAAAAAATTTATTTTCTATTATTAGATTATTATCTTTTTCAAATACATTTAAAGAAATATTTTTTCTCTTTATTTTTTTTACTACTTTTTTATTAAATGGTATTTTAAGTTGTTCTGATGCAAATATATATCCTTTTTTAATCAAAGGCATATCGATATTAGAAATTGCTTTTAAATTAATAAAGTACTCATTCCCTTCTGAAAACTTAATTTTGGAAAAATCAATTTTTAGGTCATAAATACTATCTGGAGGTAAATTTAAATGATCAATTCCGCCACAAGAGATAATTTTATAGTCTTCTAAAATTTCCCATTTAATGTTTAGAAAATTTAAGTTTTTAAAATCGTAACAATTTTTTATTGTAATGATACCTTTGTCTAAATCTTTTGGAATAAATTTTACATACTGATATACTTTTTTAACTTCATTCAAAGCTGGATGAGGTGTTCTATCAGGGTGAACTAATCCATTACAACAGAAATTTGCGTCAGAAGGAACATCTTTTGGACCAAAATCGCCTCCATATAACCAATATTTATTCCCTTTTTTATCACGCTTTGCAATACCTTGATCAACCCAATCCCATATAAATCCTCCCTGTAGTTGATCATAAGATTCAATAACATCCCAATAGTCTTGTAGATTACCAGTGCTATTACCCATTGAGTGAGCATATTCACATTGTATTAATGGTCTACTTTGCTTTTTACTTGCATAATCTCTTATGTGTTCAATGCTTGCGTACATAGGGCAGTAAATATCTGTATTATTATCCAATATTGCTCTTTCATATTGAACAGGCCTTGTTTTATCTCTTGTTTTTATCCAATTGTACGTAGTTTCAAAGTTAATTCCATTTCCAGCTTCATTGCCCAAAGACCAAATAATTACACAAGGATGATTCTTATCTCTTTCCACCATTCTAATTGTTCTATCAAGATGTGCATCTTTCCATAATGTATCTTTAGCTAAGCTTTTTTCTTCATAACCCATACCATGTGATTCAATGTTTGCTTCGTCAATTATGTAAAGTCCATATTTATCACATAGTTCATACCATAATGGTTGATTAGGATAGTGACATGTTCTTACAGCGTTAATATTGTTTTTTTTCATCAATTCAATATCTTTTATCATTAATTCCTTTGAGACAACATGACCTTTGAGTTCATCATGTTCATGCCTGTTTACACCTTTCAAGCGAATATGTTTACCATTAAGTAATAAAACACCATCTCTAATTTCAACTTTTCTAAAACCAATTTTTGTTCCTATAGTTTCGATTACTTTATTTTTTTCTTTTAATACAATAACAAGTTTATATAAATTAGGCTCTTCAGCACTCCATTTTTTAGGTTTTTCTATTATTTTCTGAAATTTTATATTTAGTTCATTTTCTTTAAAATTATTAATCAAATTTTGTTCTTCAGCAATTCTTTTATTTTTTTCATCAAATAATATATATTCTACTGAATAATCATTAACTTCAGTATTATGTTTTTTGACTATTACTTCTAAATCCAAAAAGCCATTTTCATAATCCTGATCCAGATCAGCAATAACAGAAAAATCTCTTATTCTAACATTATTTGTTGCATATAGGAATACATCTCCTTCAATTCCACTTACTCGCCAAAAATCCTGGCATTCTAAATAAGAAGCATCAGAATATCTAAAAACTTGTACTGTTAGAGTATTATTTGTTAATTTTAATTTATCCGTTATATCAAATTCAATTGGCATTTTTGAACCTTTATTCATTCCTATAAAATGACCATTAACCCAAACATTCATATAGGATTTTACATCTCTAAAATGAATAAAAATTTTTTTGTTTTTCCATTTATTTGGTATATCAAATTTAGTTTTATAAATGCCGACAGGATTATGATCATGTGGTACATATGGTGGTTTAGGATTATTAGAAAACTCGTAATTTATATTTACATATATAGGATAATCATATCCCAAAAATTCCCAATTTGAAGGAACAACAATTTTATCCCAATTTGTAAATGTAAAGTTCTCTTCATAGAATCTATCTGGCACTTCATATGGATTATTAAACAACTTAAAGTACCATTTTCCATTTAATGATTTAAAATTTGAAGACTGGTTATAGTCTCCTTTTATAGCATCTTCAATATTTGAAAAAGGAATAAAAGATGCATGAGGTTTTTCCAAATTTTTATGTAATATTTTGGGATTTTCCCATTCATTTTGTGAATATAAACATGAGAAAAAAAATAACATTAATAATAAATTTTTCATGTTAACCTCTTTTAAGAAATATTTTGAATTAAAAATTAAATATTTTTTCTTATTAAAAACAAACTTGAATAAAAATTTTTAATGAATATTCTTTGATATTTCACTAAACGCAGAATTTATATTTTTGTATTTAAAATCAAAATTATTATCTAAAAGTACTTTAGGGAAAACCTTTTGACCTTCAAGTAATGTTTGTGACATTTGACCAAATAATAATTTTATAACAAAAGAAGGAATCTTAAAAAAGCAGGGTCTTTTAAGTGAATTTGCAAATGATTTATAAAATATTTCAGCACTTATTGGTTCAGGAGAAACAAAATTTATGATATTAGAAATATTATTATCAATAATAAAAATAATTGCTCTTATTAAATCCTCTAAATGAATCCATGATATTGTTTGTTTACCTGAACCAATTACAGCTCCAAAATAATTCTTAAAAATTGGGTAAATTTTTCTTATTACTCCTCCATTTTCTCCAAGAACTAAACCAAATCTACAAATAGCAACTTGAACATTATATTTTAAGGCTTTTTTTGCTTCATTTTCCCATTGTTCACATACATCTGGTAAAAAACCTTTCCCTTTTGGAAAATTTTCAAAAATTAATTTATCATTAGCATTTCCATAATAACCAATTGCAGATGCATTAATTAACAATTTTGGTTTATTTTCTAATTTTGAAATAAAATCAATTAATGCTTTAGTAGATTTAACCCTACTATCAATTATTTTTATTTTTTGTTTTTTTGACCATCTTTTTGATGCAATAGATTCACCGCTTAAATTTATAATAACATCGATATTATTTGTATTAAATTTAGTGTGATCTATTTTTATTCCATCCCACCAAACACTTTGAACAAAAACATTCTCTATTCCAAACTCTATGTGTGCTTTTCTTGAAAGAATAATAACATTATGTCTAAGCCTTACAAGCTCTCTTATTAGTTCTCTTCCAATAAATCCTGTAGCGCCAGATACAAGTATTTTCATTTTTATATAATTAAAAAGTGAGAGTTATTTTAAAATTTATTATAGAAAAAACCCTCACTTTTACAATACTAAAAAATTCTAATATATTATTTTGAAAGTTGTTTAATAACTTCAGCGGTTATTTTTTGAATTAATTCCTCGTCAGATTTTTTTTGATTATAAGATTCCTGGTTATTATTACATGAAGAATCTGTTTCACATGATAAACATTCAATTTTAGTTTTTATACCTAATTTTTCACGTATATCCATTAATTTTTTTACCTGTTCAGAATTTAATGTTTTAACATAACCTAATTGTTGAGCTACAAAAGCTATATGGGCAAAATGTTCAACAGTTTCCATTTTGTGATAAGCATTTAAAACATCCTTCCCAACAGTTAGTGCACCATGATTTGCTAATAAAAATGCATCATAATCTTTTAATAGTTTAACTACTGGCTTATAAAATTCTTCTGTTCCTGGTGTTCCATACTCAATGAGAGGAATTGATCCTAAAGTAATGATAACCTCTGGCAAAACACATTTATCTAATGGTATACCTGCAACAGCATATCCTGTAGCATAAGGTGGATGAGCATGACATACACCATTCACATCAGGCCTATCTTTATATACTTGAAGGTGCATAAAAACTTCAGATGATGGTTTTTTATTTCCGGAGAGAACTTTTCCATTGAAATCAACTATAACTAAATCCTCAATTTTCATAAATCCTTTGCTGACTCCTGTAGGGGTTATTAAAACTCTATCTTTATCAATTCTAGCTGAAATATTGCCGTCATTTGAAGCTACATAACCCCTCGCATAAATTCTCTTCCCTACTTCAATTATTTCATTTTTTAAAGAAATTAAATTTTGTTGCAATTTCTATCTCTCCTTGTTTTAGATTACTAATTCTTATTTAAAATTATTTTATTTGTAAAGATTTACTAATTGCTAATCTTCTAACCCTTGCAAAATTTTTTGGTGTACATACTCCTTCACCAGTTGGGCTTGCTATTGTATGTGAAAAATATCCTTCTCCTGAATTTCCACCGTTACCATCTAAAGAAGCCCCATTGACTACAACGATACTTGTATTTATTGCTTTAGTAAATTTTGTAATATTATTTAAATTATTTGAATGTATCATAGCAGTATGTTGAAATCCATGTTCAGCTTTTATCGATAGTTCTAAACCTTCTTCAAAAGATTTTACTCTTACAATCGGCAAAAAAGGCATCATTTGTTCTTCTTGAACAAAGGGACAGGTAAACTCACATTCTCCGAATAATAATTTTATATCATCAGAAATATTCAAATTTATTGCTTTTGCAAGCACACTGGCATTTTTACCAATAAAATCTCTTGATATAACAATTTCATTTTTAGCATTTCTTTTGAACACTTGATTTGCTAGCATTTCAATTTGATTTCTTTCAAGTCTTATAGCTCCAGCCTTTTCCATTTCAAGCATAAATTTATCAAATATAGAATTAACTACAAATACTTCTTTTTCAGCAATACATAAAATATTATTATCAAAAGAAGCTCCTCGAATTATTGATTCAGCTGCATTTTTTAAATCAGCTGTTTCATCTACTAAAACTGGAGGATTGCCCGGGCCTGCTGCAATAACTTTTTTCCCTGATTTAAAAGCAGCATTAACAACAGCTGGACCACCAGTAGCAACAATAAGTTTAACATCGGGATGATGAAACAATTGTGATGCAGATTCCATAGTAGGTTCAATTATCATACAAGCAAGATTTTCAGGCCCACCATTTTCAACAATTACCTCATTAAATATTTTCAATGCATAAGCAGAGAGTTTCTTTGCTGCTGGATGTACATTGAAAACAACAGAATTTCCGGCAGCTGTTATAATAACCATACTATTAAACAGAACCGGAATAGGATGAGTTGATGGTGTAACAGCTGCTACAACTCCATAAGGCGCATAATCCTCATAAACAAACCCTTTATCTCCAGAAAAAGAAACTGTTTGTAAATCTTCTAAACCTGGTGTGTGGTCAGCAGCATTATGATGTTTAGCAATTTTATCAGCAACACGACCCATACCAGTTTCTTGAACTGCTCTTTTAGAAAATTCTTCAGCATTTTCATGCAATGCTTTTCTGAGTGCAGTAATTATTTTTTGTTTTGTTTCTTTTGGTATATTAACCCATATTTTTTGAGCTTTTTTTGCAACTTCTACAGCATCATTTACTTCTGAAAATAAACCATAATTATTTGATAAAGAATAAGTATAATTAAAAGATTGATTTTTCCTGAAATCGTTAATAACTTTCTTGACAATCTCAGCAATTTGGCTTTCTGAATAATTCAATTTTATCCTCTAAAATTATCTTAAAAATTAAAGCATTAATATAATAAAATTTTTATTATTATTCCAGATAAAACAATATGCAAAATTGTTAAATTTATGTTAATTCTTTCCTTTTATAACACTTGCAGTTTCACGAGCAACAACAATTTCTTCATTAGTATTTAAAGCAATTACTTTAATTTTTGATTCAGGTTTTGTTTTTATTCCCTCAGTTCGTTCATTATTTTTTTCTTCATCAATTTCTATCCCAATAAACTTTATCTTATCTAGAACAATTTTTCTTAATCTAATATCATTTAAACCTATACCTCCAGAAAACGCAAGAATATCTAAACCTCCAAGTAATAAGTAATATGAACCAATATACCTAATTATATCATAAACAAATTTATCAACTGCTAATTTTGCTCTTTTATTACCTGAATCTACAGCAGACCAAATTTCTCTCATATCTTTACCAACTCCAGATATACCAAAAAGCCCACCATTTGAACTTGCTTCTTTTAAAGCTTCATCCAGAGTAATATTCTTTTTTTCCATAATATATGGAAAAACAAATGGATCAATATCACCAACGCGAGCAGATTGAAGTAATCCAGATTGTGGAGTAAATGACATAGATACATCTATTGATTTTCCATCTTTAAATGCACAAATTGAAGAACTACCACCTAAATGACAAATAATCATTTTAATGTTGTTTAAGTCTATATTTAATAATTTCGAAATTTCTTGAGTAACATATCTAAAGGATGCTCCATGATAACCATATTTTTTTACATGATATTTTTCATACCATTCATAAGGCACTCCAAAAACTCTTGCATATTCTGGTATTTCAGTGTGAAAACCTGGTTCAAAAACACCAACTAAAGGAGTATCAGGCATAATTTCTTGAAAATAATAAATACACTTAAGATAAGGTGGATTGTGAGCAGGTGCTAACGAAGCATAGGCTTCCATTGCATCAGTTACTTCTTTTGTTAATAATACTGAGCCATTTTTATCACCAGCTTGTATAGTTTTAAAACCTACACCATCTATTTCTTTAATAGATCCAACTACTCCATTATCTTTATCAACTAAAAAATCTATCATTAATTGAACTGCTTCTTTGTGATTCTTGATTGGTTTGACTAAATCCTTAACAATTTCTTTATTACCTTTGTAGTATGATATTATTGCATTTTCACTACCAACCTTTTCAATACCACCCTTCGCTAGATCAATTTCCGTGTTCATATCAATTAATCTACATTTATAACTTGTTGAACCTACATTAGCTACAAGTATTTTCATAATAATTCTCCAAAGTTATTATTTTTTTGTAAATATAGTCTATTAATTAAAATATTCAATAGCATATTTTGTTAACAAAATAATGTTTAATATATAAAATAATAATTATAATAAACATATTATTACAATACTTAATTCATGGTTTTTACCTTGTTTATTGCTCATTTTTTAATTATTTTAGAATTAGTATGAATAATCATTATGAAATACTAGAACATCCTTCAGATATTGGTATTTTGGCTGAGGGTAAAAATTTGAATGAAGCCATTGAAAAAGCATCATTAGGTTTATGTTCTCTTATTGTAGATAACGATTCTATTGATATAAAAGAACAAAAACAAGTAGAGTTAAGTGCAATTGATAAAGAATCTCTTATAATTAAATGGCTTAATGAAATATTATTTTATTTTGATTCTGAAAGTTTTATATGTAAAAATTCAAAAGTAAATAAAATTGAAAAATTTGAAAATAATTATTATATTTTTGGTTATTTTGAAGGTGAAAAATTTTCAATTGAAAAACATAAGTTCAAAGTTCACGTAAAAGCTGTAACATATCATCAATTTTGTTTAAAAGAAACCGAAAACTCAGTAATTATAAAAGTTTTTTTTGACATATAAGAAAAATGCTAGAGAAAATTGATAATTTTAAATTTAAAATTCCAAAAAGTTTCAAATCAGGAATGAAACTCGATGGAATTATTTATGCGGATGAAAGTCTTATTCAAAATATGCAAAAAGATCAAACGCTAGATCAAGTAGCAAATGTAGCTACTTTACCAGGGTTTTTAAGCTATTCTTTAGCCATGCCCGATGCTCATCAGGGTTATGGATTTTGCATTGGTGGTGTTGCTGCAGCTGATATTGAAAATGGTGTTGTATCAGCTGGCGGTGTAGGATTTGATATTAATTGTGGGGTCAGATTACTTTCATCCCCGTTCGAAGAAAAAGATGTAAAACCAAAAATTCAAACGCTTATCGATGAATTATTCAAGAATATTCCAACAGGTACTGGCAAAGATGGTAAAATTAAATTATCAAAAACAGAATTAGAAGATGTTCTACATAATGGTGTGAAATGGGCAATTAGAAATAATTTTGGTACTGATAGAGACGAAGAATTCATTGAAGATAATGGATTATTAAATTATGCTAAATCATCTGTTGTTAGTGAAAAAGCAATAATAAGAGGGAAAGACCAATTAGGTACTCTCGGTTCAGGTAATCATTTTTTAGAAATTCAAGTAGTAGATAAAATCTACGATGAAGAAGCAGCTAAAGCTTTTGGTTTATTTTTAGGTCAAATTACCGTATTAATTCATTCAGGCTCAAGAGGTTTGGGACATCAAGTTTGTACTGATTACCTTGAAATAATGGATAGATATATTAAAAATAATAAAATTAATTTGATTGATAGACAATTAGCATGTGTTCCCATTAATTCTTTAGAAGGTCAAAATTATTTATCAGCAATGGCTGCTTCAGCCAACTTCGCTTTTGCTAACCGTCAATGTATAACCCATTGGACAAGAGAGGTTTTTGGAAGAATAATTGGCAGCAAAGAACTAAAATTAGTTTATGATTTAGGTCATAATATTGCAAAATTCGAAGAACATATTGTTAATACTAAAGTTCGAAAAGTTCTTGTACATAGAAAAGGAGCAACAAGAGCATTTGGCAGAGGAAACAAAAACATACCTTCAGCTTATATTGAAATTGGTCAACCAGTTTTAATCCCCGGAAGCATGGGTACACATTCTTATGTTTTAAAAGGAACTGAAAAAGCTATGTTGGAATCTTTTGGTTCTTCATGCCATGGTGCAGGAAGAGCTAAGAGTAGGACCAAAGCTAAATCTGAAACTACACCAACAGAAGTATTAAATGAATTAAAAAAATATGGAGTACTCGCTAAAGCTCAATCAAAAGATGGATTAACTGAAGAAAATCCTTCAGCATACAAAAATGTTGATTCTGTCGTTGAAGTAGTTCATAATGCAGGTATTGCTCTTAAAGTATGCAGACTTAGACCAATTGGAGTAATAAAAGGTTAGATTTTTTAATTATTCTTATTAAATAATAAAATAGTTTAATGGACAATCATTTTTATCGTAATACAGAAAAAAGACCCCTAAAAAACTTACTAAAAAAAGAGGGTACAATAAACAAAAAACTTATTATAATTTTTTTCATAATTCCAATATTATTATTTATTATATTTAATAACAAAGGACTATGGCAACGGGTTAAACTTGAAAAAGAAAAGGAATCTATTAACACTCAAATAAAAGAAGAAGAAAAAAAACAAAAGTATTATTTGAACGAAATCTATTTATTAAAAAATGATAGTTCTAAAATTGAAAAAGTTGCTCGTGAAAAATTTAATATGAAAAGATCAGGTGAAACTATATATAAAAGAAAAGATAACAAAAATTAAGGTTTAACTATGGAAAAAAATATTGTAATTGGCGTTGATCTTGGCGGAACAAGAATTAAACTAGGTGCCGTCAATGAAAAAGGTAATATCATCAAAGATTTAAATATTGCTTCAGAAGCCGAATTAGGGCCTGAAGCTGTAATAAAAAATATCATTAAAGGTGCTAAAGAATTAATAAATTGTGGTTTATTTCCTAAAGAAAGTGTTCGAGGTGTTGGTATTGGAGCACCAGGTTCTGTTGATATAGATGGAAGTACTGTTAAATACCCTCCAAATTTTCCCAACTGGGGTGTGGTTCATTTAGGTGAAGAAGTAAGCAAAGGTCTAGATAAAATACTTGTGGCAGTTGATAATGATGCAAACGCAGCAGCAGCTGGGGAATCAAAATTTGGTGCTGGTAAAGAATATTCAAACTTTTTATTATTAACATTAGGAACTGGTGTTGGAGGAGGAATAATTATTGATAACAAAGTTTTTCGTGGTGTAACTGGAGCTGGAGCTGAATTAGGGCATGTTTCAATCGATTATAAAGGTGTTCCATGTAAATGTGGAAATATTGGTTGCATAGAAGCTTATGTAGGACAAAAATATTTTTCTCAAAGAACAATTGAACAACTTAAAGATTACCCAAATTCAAAAATTATTGAACTAGTTGATGGAGATTTATCCAAAATTGAACCATATATCATTTATAAAGCAGCACAATTAGGCGATGAATTTGCTATTAAGGCTCTTGCAGAATATGGATTTTACCTTGGAATTGCTATTGCGAGCTTTATTAATATATTTGATTTTGAATTAGTTATAGTTGGAGGTGGAATATCTGCTGCTGGTGATTTTATCTTTGAACCTATGAGAAAGACAGCCAAAGAAAGAGTACTTTCAGTCCATAAAAATAAATTTAAAATTGTACCGGCTCAACTTGGTAATCAAGCCGGTATTTTAGGTGCTGCTGCATTAGTTCCATAAAAATATGAAAAATAGTATTGTAATTCTTTTATCTATTTTTTTTTGTATTAATACAATCTCATTATTAAAAGCACAAAATAATATTAGAGACTCTCTTATTTTATACAAAAGAGTCTCTAATATTGATTCTATCATTCATTTACAATCAAAAGAAGATACTATAACTAATAAAAGTGATATTGATACTTTAGTTTCAGCAACAGCCAAAGATTCAGTAGTTAATGATATTGAAAATAAAATTACTACATTCTATGGAAAAGCAAAAATCAATTTCAGAGATTATAAGATCGAAGCAGATGTTATTGAGTTAAATTGGGAAAAATATACACTTCATGCATTTAACCGTAAAATCTATTCTGATAGCTCTGAAAAACCACCCCTCCCTACTCTAACAGAGAAAAATGAAATTTACAAAGGTGCAGAAGTTATATATAATTTTAAAACAAAAAATGGTGTAGTTAAGTATGGGGAAACAAACATTGATAATGGTTTTTATAAAGGTGAAAAAATAAAAAAAATATCTGATGATTGTTATTATATTGCTAATGGTATTTACACCACATGTGATGCAGAACATCCTCATTTTTATTTTTCTAGCCCCAAAATGAAAGTAATACCAAAAAGTGTAATAATTGCTTCTCCAATTTATTTATATATAGCAGATATACCCATTTTTGCAATTCCATTTGCTGTTCTTCCAAATAAAACCGGGAGACAATCTGGTATCATTCCGCCTGCTTATGGAGATGATATTAATCGAGGCAAAAATCTTAGACATTTGGGTTATTTTTGGGCTATAAATGATTATAGTGATATAAATTTTACAACTGATTTATATATGAAAGGTGGTTACAATATTTCAAGCTTGATAAGATATAATGTAAGATATTTATTAAATGGGAATATAAATCTATCTTATAGTAGACAAAAGTTTAATGTAGATAGTGATTTACAAGAAGATTGGTATATCAAAGTTAACCATAATCAAAAAATTGACCCAACGACACAATTAAATATTGACATAAATTTTATTAGTAATAATTATTTTCTGAATAATTCCACAAATTTTGATGAAATTCTCAGACAAAATATGATCTCAAATGCTACAATTAATAAATATTGGGAAGGTACTAATAGATCAGTTTCAATTAATTTTTACCGAGATCAAAATCTAACAACTGGTGAAATTATAGAAAATCTTCCTTCAATATCCTTTACCCAATCACAAATATATCCATTTAAAAAAGAAGGTTCAGTAAATACATCTTGGTATGAAGATATTGGATTTAATTATAATTCCCAATTATTAAGTAGACATTCAAAAACTAAAACAACTATTAACGAAACAGATTCATATAAAAATAAATATCAAAATGGAATATTACATAATTTATCAGTTAATTTTTCTCCAAAAATTGGTTATTTTAATTTAACACCTTCAATAAGTTATAATGAATATTGGTATGATAAAATAATTGAGAGAAAAAATTTTATTAACAATAACAAAGATTCTATAGTTACAAATTATAAACATGGATTTTATACTGCAAGAGCATTTAATTTAAGTTTATCTTTAGGAACAAGATTTTATGGCATTTTTCAACCAAATATTTTAACCATAAACAGCATAAGACACACAGTAATGCCATCTATCTCATATAATTTTAAACCAGATTTTTCTAAATCAACATTTGGTTTTTTCGATAGGTATAAATTAGCCAATGGCAAAGAAGTAATTTATTCAAAATTTGAAGAGGCTATTTTTGGCGGTCCATCATCTGGAGAAAATCAAAATATTAATTTTAGTTTAAGTAATATTTTTGAAATGAAAACAATTAAGAAAGATTCTATAGAAACCGAGAATAAATTTCAATTACTAAATTTAAATGCTTCTTTTTCATATAATTTTGCAGCTGATAGTATGAAATTATCTGATTTAAATATTAACTATAGAACTAATATTGCAAATATTTTAGATTTGTATGCAAATACATCATATAGCTTCTATGATTATGATCAAAACGGATATCCAATAAATAAATTTTTAACAAGTAAAAGCAGTTTATTCCGTTTAACAAATATTGGTTTGAATATTTCTGCAAATTTTAAAGGAGAGAAAAAACAAAAAAGTAAAACACAAAAAGAAGAAAATAATGAAATTGATGACGTTGAGAAAAGTTATTATGGCTTATACGATAACAGCGAAATAAATTTTGATATTCCATGGAATTTATCAATTAGTTATGATTATAATTTTAATAAATCAAACCCATATAGAACTTTTAAAACATCAAATTTACGTGCAAGTCTGGGTTTTAGTCTTACAGAGAAATGGCGAATAGACTTTTCAGGTTACTACGATCTTGTTGCGAAGAAACTACTTGCTCCACAATTAAGAATTCAAAGGGATTTGCATTGCTGGGTAATGAATTTCTCATGGGTCCCAATAGGAAAATATTCTATGTTCAATTTTGAAATTAGAATAAAAGCGCCTCAATTGAGCGATATTAAATTAATTAAACAAGGTAGTACAAGAGGAGTATTCGATTAATGCCAAAAGCAACTCCTATTGAAATTTTTGTTATTGATGGGTATAACCTGGTACATAAGTCATCAGTTTTAAAAAAAATTATCGATGAAGATTTAAATATTGCAAGAGAAAAATTGATATTACAACTCGATAATTTCTTCTCATCAAAAAGAGCTTCAGTATATGTTGTTTTTGATGGAAATTCAGACTTGACTTATCTTAATTCTTATAGTACACCAAATATTAGAGTCTTGTTTTCAAAAAAAAATCAAAAAGCTGATATATTAATAAAAAAAATCATTGATGAAAGTAAAAATAAATCTTTAATTACTGTAATTTCATCAGACCATGAAGTATATCAATACGCAAAAGTAAGTAGGTGCAAAGCCATTAAGTCTGAAGAATTTCTAAAAAGAATGAAAACATATACCATTGATTATGAAAACAAAATTAAAAATCACAATTTAACTGAAGATGAAATTAATTTTTGGAAAAATATTTTTAATGCAAAGGAGTAAATAATAATGAAAATATTGAAACCTAAAAAATTAAAAAAAGGTGATGTAATTGGTATAATATCTCCAGCAAGTAAACCAAAAGATGAAACCAGGATTGATAAAGGAATAAAATATTTAGAAAGCCTTGGTTATAGAGTAAAAGAAGGAAAATCTGTTAGAAAATGTTATGGATACCTAGCTGGAACAGATGAAGAAAGAATAAATGATTTAAATGATATGTTTAGTGATAAACATGTTAAAGCAATTATTTGTACAAGAGGTGGATATGGAACTCCTAGATTATTGAGCAAAATCAATTATAATTTAATTAAAAAAAATCCAAAAATATTAGTTGGGTATAGTGATATTACTGCTTTACAACTTGCTATTTTTAAAATAACAGGTTTAGTAACCTTTTCTGGTCCTATGCTAGCGGTTGAAATGTTTGATAAAATTGATCCATTTACTGAAGAATGTTTTTGGAAAATGGTAACTTCATCTTCAAAATTTGGGTATTTAAGAAACCCGGATAATGAAAAAATTGTTAGTTATAATAATGGTTCTGCAAGTGGAATATTATTAGGTGGAAACTTATCACTAATTTTAACTCTTTTTGGAACACCATATATCCCTGATTTTAAAAATTCAATATTAATTTTTGAAGATGTTGATGAAGAACCATATAGAGTGGATAGATATTTATCACAATTTTTAAATTCAGGAACTTTCAATAAAATAAAAGGAATGATAATTGCCAGTATGACAGATTGTGGTCCTACAGAAAGAACTCAACCTACATTATCTTTGGATGAAGTTCTAAATGATTATATTAAATATATAAAAGTTCCTGTTTTACAAAATCTAGTTTATGGTCATATCCCAAGAAAAAATACAATTCCCTTTGGAATAAAAGCTAATATTGATACTAAAACAAAAAAAATCAAGATATTAGAAAGTTGCGTTATTTGAAATAAAGATTTTATTTATATTTAATTTTCTTGAATTTTATCTAAAGTATTATTATATTAAAAAAAATCTTAGGAGGTAAATGAATAGAAAAAGTAAATTTTTAAGTGGTAAACAAATTGTACCAAAACCTGTTAATAAAGATATTTCATTAGTTTCTTTAATAGAAAATCATTTTCAAGCTTATAATGCAGGTAGATTAAAAGTTGCTTGTAGACTCTATAATGAAAAATTTTTACAAGAAGATGTTACGATTGGTATGAGTATTACTGGTGCATTAACTCCTGCAGGTCTTGGAGGTGGCTGTATTGTACCTTTAATAGAACATGGATTTGTTGATTGGATCGTAGCAACGGGAGCAAATCTTTATCATGATACCCATTTTGGATTAGGTTTACAATTGTATGAAGGTAGACCAGATGTAGATGATACTCAATTAAGAAAAGAAGGCGTAGTAAGAATTTATGATATATTCTTCGATTATAAAGTATTACTATCTACGGATAAATTTTATAGAGAAATAATTAAATCCCAAGAATTTCAAAAAGATATGAGTACAAGCGAATTTCACTATAGAATTGGTAAATATGTTCACGAAAGAGAGAAAATTTTAAAAATAAAAAATAAAAGCTTACTTTCAACTGCATATTTATATGGTGTGCCAATCTATACTTCTTCACCTGGAGATAGCTCAATTGGTATGAATGTTGCAGCAACTGCTTTAGATGGTAATAACTTAAAATTCGATGTAAATAAAGATGTTAATGAAACTGCTTCAATTGTTTTAAATGCTAAAAGAACTAATGGTAAAAGTGGTGTAATTCTTCTTGGAGGTGGTTCTCCAAAGAACTTTATACTTCAAACCGAACCACAGATTCAAGAAGTTTTAGGTATAAAAGAAAAAGGACATGACTATTTCATTCAAATTACTGATGCTAGACCTGATACAGGAGGTTTAAGTGGTGCAACACCTTCTGAAGCAGTAAGTTGGGGTAAAATTGATCCGAATCAATTACCTGATACTGTTGTAGTCTATACAGATACAACAATTGCTCTACCACTTCTTACCTCTTATGTAATAACCAAGCATAAAAAACGTAAACATAAACGACTTTATGATAAATTACCAGCACTAATGGAAAAACTAAAAGTCGAATATTTTAAAGCTAACAAATAATTAAAAGGAGAAAAGATGGGAAGAATTGATGAATTAAAAGCAATGATAGAGAGCTTTGAAGCTGATTTTGAAAAATTCTATGTAAAAGGTAACAAATCAGCTGGAACTCGAGTTCGTAAGCATATGAATGAATTAAAGAAAAAAGCTCAAGAAATAAGAAAAGAAGTCCAGGAAATGAAGAGTGGCCAAAAAACAGAAAATTCGTCTGATAATAATCAATCCACTAATGTTTCAGGTGAGACTAATTAAGTGTTTTTTCATAAAATAAAACCTCGTTTAACGAGGTTTTATTTTATAGTTTAACTTTTTACTTTATTCACTTTTTCTTATCTTAATTTTTTCGTTTTTTGTCTCTAATTTTATATTTGAATAGCCATCTCCTATTTTTCCAAAAGCTTCAATTTTATTATATGAAAGCTTATTGATATTCAAAGAAAAATCAGTCTCAATATTACCAAAATATGTAGTAGCGTTTATTATACCTGATAAATCAGAAGGAAAAGAAATATCAATTTCTCCAAATTCATTTTCAATATTGTATGAAGTTGATATTTTCTTAATTTTATTAATTTCTATTCTTCCATTCCTATTCCTAATGTATAAATCACCGAAAATATTACTAATACTTACTGAGCCAAAAGAGTTATCTATCTTAATACTACCTTCAATTTCAAATAATTTTATACTACAATTATTTGATTGAATATCTACCCTACCTTTAATACTCTTCAATTCAATATAATCAAATTGATTTCTTAATATAATATTAGAATTTGAATTACTTACTTTAACATTACCATTATTATTTGAAATATTTAATTCACCCTGTCCAAATACTTCATCTATTTCAGTGGATCCGAAAGAATTACTTATTCTCCCAAAATATACTTTAGTAAGTTTAATATCAGCATTTTTATTTGATATATCGAAAATTCCTTTAATATTCTTACCAATAATTTTGCCAAATTTATTTGATATATTAGCTTTTCCTGTAATATAATCGATAATAATAGCTCCATAACCACTATTTACAAGAACATTACCATTTATTTTTTGAATATTCGTTTCACCAAAAGTATTATTAACCTCAATATCACTTGATATGTTTTCAATTTTTATATTTCCGTAACTGTTTGTAACTCTACATTCTGAACCTATATTAGTTATTGAAGCATTTGAAAACTTTGCTGATAAATTAATTTGTGATTTACAGTTATCAATTTTGATATTACCATAGGAAATATTTAGATCTATTGAACCATTTATATTATTAATTGTTATATTTCCAAATTCATTTTCAGTTTTTATTCTCGTGTTTTTAGGTACAATAATTTCATAATCAACACTGTAACTAAGGCTTTTAATTGATTCATTAGAAGGATAAATTGTAGTAAAAGAAACATTTGATTCATTTTCTTTAATATCGATATTAATATTATTAATGAATTCTTTTGCTCTATTACCTTTTGCTTTTATTAAAGCATGCAGAAAAATCTTATTTCCTTCATTATTTGAAGAGATATCAACTTTACCATATTTATTTTTAACCCATAAAAAAACATCAGGATTTACTTCTATTGTTTTATTTATCACTCTGCTTTCTTCTTGAGAAAAAGCTAAAGAATAAATAAATATTAGAAAAATTACTAAGATTAAACTTTTTTTATTTATCATTTCATTACCTCCTGAAATTTATTACATATTTAATATGCGAACAAGTAATTGAATTTTTTTATCATAAATTTTATTTAAAGTTTCTTTTATAATTAGGTTTTTTTCGTTAATGTATATATCATTACATTCATTTATAGAATTATTAATTTCATTTAATCTACTTTCATAAAATATTTTTGAGTACTCATCCATAGACAATAGTTTTTCATTGGCTTTTTTTTCCATTTTATATATTACATTATAATTAAATTTATGAATAGATTTTTTACTTTGCTTTAATAGTAATTTATTATTTTCTTTTTTAATAGAAAGTTGAGTATTACCAGGTTTATTTATAGCAATATTTTTCATAATTTCTTTTTCATTATTTTTGTTATAATTCTGAAAAAAAATAATTACTGAAAATAAAATAATACATATAGCATAAATAACATAAGATATTTTATTTTTAAATAAAACTTTATAAAATTCTTCTAATAGGTTCTTATTTAATTTGTTTTTAGATTTTAATAATTCTCGTTCAATATTATACCATAAATCCGGTGGTACATCTTTTTCAGAAAAATTACTTTTATATTTTTGCAAAAGTAAATCAAATTCTGTTTTCTTATTATTTTTATTATGTTTATCCATATAATATTTTTTTAGTATTTAAATAACTTCGTTATATAATATTTCTAATTTTTTTCTTAATATTTCTTTTGCACGATTTAGGTTAGATTTAGATGTCCCGACAGATATTCCTAAAATTGATGATATTTCATTATGCGAAAATCCCTCAAGTTCATATAAAATAAATACAGTTCTATATTGATCTGATAAATTAGAAATCTCATTATTTAATATTTCTATAATATCACTTGAATATTCTTTTATTTCTACATGTAAATTTTCAATATCTTCAGTTTTTTTCTTTTTCCTTAATTCATCATAGATTGTGTTAATTAAAATACGATAAAACCAAGTATAAAAAGAAGATTCAAATTTATATAACTTAATTTTTTTAAATACTTTAATAAATGTTTCTTGAACAATATCTTTAGCTAAATCTGAATTTTCAAGTATTCTGTAAGAAATATTAAAAGCCTTTTTACTAAATAGATCGAATATCTTTTTAAATTCTTCAATGTTTCCAGATTGACATTCTATAATAATTTTCTCTAGATTATCATTCATTATGAATAATGTTATTTATATTTTTGACGAGTGAAATGATAAAAAGGTTGAGTTGAATAGAAAGAATAAATAAAATACCACGAAGCGTTTAATCGTGGTATTTATATTAAATATTATTTAAATGCATCAAAATTTACTTTGAGAAGAGCAATATATGCCTCGAGAAGATGAAAAATATTTTCTTTAGAGTTTTGTGAATATTCACCTCTTCTAAGATTTAATAAAGTTTCTTGCATCAATTGAATTGATACTTCGATTGATTTACAAAAAGCATCTAGTATTCCCTGCTCACCTTCTGTTTTCATAAGATTTCTAGCTATTTCAGTAATTTTATTTCTTAAAACCAATACTTCAGAAGGAGTAACTTTTGAATCAGCATATATTTCTTGTATTAATAATTCAATGTTTTTTTCCATATTCCCTCCAATATTTTTATTTTATTTACGAAAAAATTTTATAAAAAGCAACAAAAATAATTTTTTATTAATGATTGACATTTTAATTTTTTTTTTGTAATATTAAACGATAAGTTTAATAAATAATTCATTTAAGGAGGATTAAATGAAAAGAGTAGTTACCTTATTTTTTTTAATTTCCATTTTCGCATCATTAAATCTATTTTCACAACAAGATGGTAATAACAATTTATTTGGTGTACCAAAAATTTCTTTAGGTAGAAATGCAACAGATACTTTATTAGCGGTTGCAGGTAGAAGCATCGAATTTGTACCTGGTCCAAAAAGTTTAGATGGTGATGATCTTTCTGATATTATTGTCCCAGATTATAATGATGGTGGGCGTGTTCATGTTTTTGAACAAGTTTCAAAAAATTCTTTAGAATTTAAATTAGTATGGTCATCTCCTAAGAAAAAGCCTCGTGCTAATGGCGCTATTTCACCAGGACCTTCTTCAACTCCAAGAATGGTTACTTATGGTGACTTAGATGGAAACGGTAAAAATGAAGTATTAATGCCTTTAGGTTATGCAGTTACAGATACAGTACTATCTGATACAACATGGCCAAGAGGGGTCCACGTTTATGAATGTATTGGTGATAATAATTATGGCACAGCACCTTTTATTATACGTCCAGAAAAATTCGACCCTACTACTGTAAATATTCCTTTCGGAAGAATGGAAAAACCTGGTATGATTGCTGCTGATATTGATAATGATGGCAAACAAGAATTAGTATGTGGATCTTTTACTTTTGTTTTTGATAAAGATATTACAAAAAATGCAGGAAAAGCATATATCTTAAGACTTAAATCAGGTTCATTTGCTGCTAAAAATGCTGTTTTTGAAGTAGAATATTTATACGATGCAATGGCAAAAGCAATTGGTGATACTGATGGATATGTTCCTACAGGATTTACTTTAGCTGATGTAGATGGTGATGGAAAAAATGAAATTGTTATTGCTGGTAGAACAAATATCGGTTATGGTGCATCTATAGGATTTCTAAAAGCAACTGCACCTGATACTTATACTCCTGGTAATATTGTTAATATAACTGTTAACAATTTAAATGTTTTCAGAGTTACTTCTGTTTTTGGAAAAATGAAATACGAAGGAAAAGATGTCGTATTTTTTAATACTGATGAGGCAAGTGGTGATAATAGGATTATGTTGATGCAAGATATTGTCGATATCGCTTTAGCAGGTATTAATAATTTCAATGTTATTAAAAAAGGACAATTTGGTTCATTTACTGGTACAGCTGTTGGTGATCAAGATCATGGTACTGGTTCTGATGGATTTGATATCTATTTCGCAAAAGGAACAACTGGTATTTATGATTTAGAATATAAAGGTTCAGGTAATATTGCTGATAGTGCAAATTATACTTTAACTCAAATTTTTGATGCTAAAAAAGTATTTAAAAATGCCAATGGAGGCTTATATCATATAATTGTACCACCATCCGATCTTAATAATAATGGGAGAAAAGAAATAATCGCAAACTTCCAAATTTATGGTCCTGATACTCTTGTAAATGGTAATATTCCTGTTAGAGCTACTTCACCATTCTTTATTATTGAATGGGGTGATACAACTATGGGTACAGTTTCTGTTCAACCTTTAACTATCTATACAACTGAAGATTATAAATTAGAACAAAATTATCCAAATCCTTTTAACCCAAGCACTACAATAAGATTTTCATTACCCACACCAGAAAATATTTCTTTGATTATCTATGATATTAATGGAAAAGAAGTAAAAAGAATTATTGATAATCAAAAGTATGAAAAAGGTGTTTATGATGCTATATGGGATGGAAAGAATCAATATGGCAATACAGTTGCTAGCGGAGTATACTTCTATAAACTCAAATGGGGTAACTTTGAAAAGTCAATGAAGATGACTTTGCTTAAGTAAAATTTTAAAATACACTTTTTAAGCCCTGCCTTTAGCAGGGCTTTTTTTATTTTTCCATTTCATTTAATAATATTTTAATAAATAAATTATTAAAATCATTTTTCACTTGACTTTTGAAAAATAGTTCATTATATTGGAAACGAATAATACAATAATCGTTTCCATAGTTATGGTAAAAAATATGACGGAAGATTATACAAAAAGAAAAATAATTTTTTATGCATTAGCCATTTTTTTTGAGGATGGAATAAATATTACAATGGAAAACATTGCCAAAGATCTTGGGATTAGCAAAAAAACATTGTACAAATATTTTAAAAATAAATCCGATCTTTTAAACAGTGTCATTGATGAATTTATTAATAGTATATCAGATCTAATTGATAATACTTTAAAAAGTAACTCTGATAGTTTTGTAGGTATGTGCGAATTTTTTTCAAAGTTTGCCAACACTTATGCAATAAAATTGAATAGAAAATTTTTCGCAGATTTACAAAAAAAAGAACCAGAAATATGGAAAAAAATTAATGATTTTCGTATTAAAAAATTTAATTATTTTATTCCGCTCATTTTAAAAGAAGGTATAAAAAATAAGTATATTAGAGATGATATTAATCCTGATATTATATTACTAATGTATGTATCATCAATTCAGAATATACTCAATCCTGATGTATTATCAGTTTCATATTTTTCTGCCAAAGAAGCAGTAGAACAAATATTAACAACTTTATTTTATGGTATATGCACAGAAAAAGGTAAGAAGAAGTTTAAACTACATTTTAAAAAAATAAAGGAGAAAATAAATGAAATCTAGATTCCTCCATTTAATTTTAATAATATATTATTTTATATCTGGTTGTAGTAATAAATCATCAGATTTTATTGAGTTATCTGGAATTATTGAATCTACTGACATAAATATAAATTCAAAAGTCAGTGGTGAAATTAAAAATATTTATTTTAACGAAGGCGATAAAGTTAATATTAATGATACCCTTGCTTTAATAGATCAAGAAACTTACATTTTACAAAAAAAACAAAGTGAGGCATTATTATCTTTAAATGAGGCACAATATAATTTAATGATAAATGGATACAGAATTGAAGATATAAAACAGGCTGAAGAAAACATGAAATCTTTAAAAACCAATTTAGATTTAGCTGAATATGATAAAATAAATATGGAGAAATTGTACAATTTAGGATCAATTTCAGAAAAACAATGGAAAGATGTTCTAACTAGATATCTATCAATAAAATCACAATTTTCTGCAGCTGAAGAAAATTACTTAAAACTAAAAAGAGGTTCAAGAAAAGAAGATATTTTAGCTGCAAAAGCAAAAGTTGACCAGGCAAAAGCTCAGTTAGAGTTAATTGATAAACAACTAAGAGACACTTATATTATATCCCCTATATCAGGAATTATAACTAATAAGATATTTGAAAAAGGTGAAATGGTACAATTTGGTTCTACTTTATTTACCATATCTCAACTTGATAAAGTATACCTTAAGGTTTATATAAATGAGTCTGATCTAGGAAAAGTAAAATATGGACAAAAAGCGGATATCTTCATTGATTCATATCCTGATAAAGCTTTTCAGGGTAAAGTTATTTATTTTTCTTCTAAAGCAGAATTTACCCCAAAAAACATTCAAACAAAAGAAGATAGGATAAAACAGGTATTTAGTATTAAGATAGAAATTGATAATAAGGATTATGTTTTAAAACCTGGTATGCCAGCAGATGCAAAAATTATTTTATAAGCAAGATTATGGAAAATGTTATTCAAATAAAGAATTTGAAAAAAGATTTTGGTGATATAAAAGCTTTGCAGGGTATTAATCTCACAGTAAATAGAGGTGAAATGTTTGGGCTTGTTGGCCCTGATGGTGCTGGCAAAACAACTTTAATTAGAATTTTATGTGGAATATACAAACCTACTGAAGGTGATGCGAATATTCTTGGGTTTAACTCAATAAAAGGGGCTAATAAAATAAAAAACAAAATAGGTTATCTATCCCAAAAATTTAGTCTATATGGTGATTTAACTGTAGATGAAAATATTGAATTTTTTGCTGAAATTCATGGTGTGAAAGATTATAAAAAACGAAGAGAAGAATTACTAGAATTCACCAGATTAAAACAATTTAGAGATAGATTTGCAGATAAACTATCAGGAGGAATGAAACAGAAGCTTGCATTAGCTTGTACATTAATCCATCAACCAGAGATAATTTTTTTAGATGAACCAACTACTGGAGTTGATCCTGTATCAAGAAGAGATTTCTGGAAAATACTATCTTCTTTATTAAATATGAATATAACAATATTTTTAACTACTCCCTATCTTGATGAAGTTGAAAGATGTAATAGAGTGGCATTTTTAAATAAGGGGTTGATACTGAAAATTGATACACCGAAGAAATTAAAAGAACTTATTAAATATACCATAGTTGAGATAATTCCAAGTAATGTAAGAGAGGCTTTTAAAATATTAAATAGTTCAAATATTTTTGAAGACATACAAGCTTTTGGAGATAGATTAAACGTTTTTATTAAAAAATATAACATTGAATATAATATTTTACAAGAAATTTTAGAGAAGGGAAACATAAAGATACTTCAAAACCGAATAATTCAACCAAATCTTGAAAATGTATTTATACATTTAATTAAAAAAGACATAAAAAGCTAAAGGGGAAAAAATGATTAAAAAAATATTTTTAATAGTTATTATTCCATATTTCTTGTTATCTCAAAATTTCAAAAAGTATTATTCAATTAACGAATGCATTAATACAGCTTTAAAAAATAATTACTCTATAAAAATTTATGAAGCGAAAATAAAAGGTAATGAAGCAAAATATAGGGATGTAATGACATTACAATATCCTCAGCTTAAACTTTACGGAAGTTACTTAAGATTGAGCGATATAGATCCTTTTCAGGTAACACTTCCCTCCCCTATTTCCAAAACCATAGAAATATCTCCAGTATTATTGAATAATACTAACTTTAAATTATCATTACAGCAACCAATTTTTACAGGAGGCAAAATATCCAATTCTATTGACTTAGCTGAACATAGTTATTTTTCTTCTTTATCTTCTTATAATCAAGAAAAAAATGATTTAATTACAAATATAAAAATAGGATATTACAATATTTTAAAAGCAATTAAATTACTAGAAAATGTTAAAGAAAATATAATTCGAACGGAAAATCATATAAAAGATTTAAAACATTTTTTAGAATTAGGACAAATTACAAAAAATGAACTTTTAAAAGTCGAAGTTCAGCTATATAATTTAAAATCTAAAGAAGTAGAGACAAATAATATTTTATCACTTTCTAAAATGAGCTTAAATAATCTAATGGGTAAAGACGTGAATGAGGAATTTGATATCGATACAACTATTACTGATAATATTGAAATAAATGATTTACAATTTTACTTAAATGAAGCAATTAAAAAAAGACCAGAAATTAGTATGATAAATGAAAGTATCAAAATTGCAGAATATAATAAACAAATTACATTATCAAATTGGTTTCCACAATTATATTTAAATGCTAATTATTATTATGCAAACCCAAATCAAAGAATAATGCCAAACAAAAACAAATTTATTGATACTTGGGATGTTGGGATATCATTATCATTTGATCTGTGGAATTGGGGATCAACCTCAAGAAAAGTTGAACAAAGTGAAGCTCAAATAGAAGAGGCAAAATCAAATTTATCCCTTTATACCAACATGGTATTATTAGAAGTAAGACAATCTTACCTAAATATAATTCAGTTAAAAGAAGAACTTATACATCTAAATAAATCTTATGAAGCTGCAGAAGAGAATTATAGAATATGTAAAGATAAATTTCAAAAAGGATATTTATCAAGTACAGAATTATTGGATGCAGAAGTTGCTCTATTAACTTCAAAAAATAATTATATAAATGGTCTTATAGATTATAACATTGCTTTTTTTAAACTTGAAAAAGCTTGTGGTAATATTAATTACTAAGAAAATTATATGAACAATAATTCAATTGAAGTAATAAATTTAAGTAAAACATTTGGAAACTTTATAGCTGTTGATAATATTAACTTTAGCGTAAAAAAAGGTGAAATCTTCGGATTCTTAGGTGCTAATGGTGCAGGTAAATCAACTACTATAAGAATGTTGTGTGCTCTTTTAGAACCGACTTCTGGTACTGCTATTGTTGGGGGTTACGATATTGTAAAGCAACCAGAATTGGTTAAAAAAAATATTGGGTATATGTCCCAGAAATTTTCATTATATGATGATTTAACTGTTCAAGAAAATATTAATTTTTTCGGTAGTATCTATGGTTTATATGGAAAAGAAATGGATGATAGAAAATCATGGGTTTTAGAAATAGCCAATTTAAAAGATTTAAAAAATAGAATTACAGGTACATTACCAGGAGGTTTAAGACAAAGATTAGCACTGGGTTGTGCAACAATTCACAAACCAAAAATTCTTTTTTTGGATGAACCTACTGGTGGTGTTGATCCAATTTCAAGAAGAATGTTCTGGGATTTGATAAATAATTTATCTGAAGATGGCATTACAATTTTTGTGACTACTCACTTTTTAGATGAAGCAGAATATTGTAACACTATTTATTTAATTCATGAAGGTAAAATTGTAGCCGGTGGTAGCCCTAATTATTTAAAAAAAGAACATATAAAAGGTTTCATTTTTGAAATTGAATGTGATAATATAATAAATGCAATGGAGATATTGTCATCTTATAATTTTATTTCAAGCATTTCAATTTTTGGTTCTTATTTACATATTCAGATATTAGATAAAAATGTATTAAGAATAATTGAAAATATTTTAAAACAGAATAATATAACAATATCAAGAATAGATATAATTACACCATCACTTGAAGATGTTTTTATTTCTTTAATTGAAAAGAAAAGGAATTAAATAATGTTGAATTTTTTTTATAAAATACTACCACTAATAAAAAAAGAATTTCGACAAATTAGAAGAGATTTTCGAACTCTTTTTTTATTAACATTTTTCCCTTCTTTATTATTGTTATTATTTGGTTTTGCAGTAAATTTTGATGTAAAAAATATTTCAATTGTTATTTGTGACGAAGATAAATCATATGACAGTAGAAATTTTATTGAAAGTTTTAGTAATAACGAATATTTCAATTTATATAATGTTTTAAATGATAGAAATAAAATTGATAATCTTATAATGACTGGTAAAGTTAAATCTGCCATTATAATTCCTAAATATTTTTCCAAAAATCTTAAATCAAACAATTCAGCTGATATTTCTGTTATTATAGATGGATCTGATTCAAATACCGGGGGTACAATAATTAATTACATAATGTTAATATCTCAAAATTATACAGAAAATATTATTTTTAAGTTTACAAAAAGAATTGGTAAAGATTTATATAAACCTATTGAACTTAGAACAATAGTATGGTTTAATCCTGAATTAAAAACCGTTAAGTTTCTTTTACCTGGTCTTATAGCTTTTATTTTAATGATTGTAGCGACTGTTTCTACCACATTATCTATAGTAAGAGAAAAAGAAAGAGGAAATATGGAACAACTTTATGTTTCCCCTATTTCTGCTTTTGAAATAATAATTGGTAAAGCTATACCTTATTTATTACTTGGGTTGATTGCTTCTACATTGGTTTTATTTTTTGGTGTTATTGTATTCGATATACAAATAAAAGGTAGCATAATATTATTATATTTAATAATCATTCTTTTTATAATGGGAGCTTTAGGAATGGGATTATTAATTTCGACTATTTCTGATTCTTCTCAAGTTGCATTTAATATTTCTCTTTTTGCTTCCCTTCTACCGACTTTTATTTTATCAGGTTTTATTTTTCCAATAAAAAATATGCCAACTTTCTTACAAGTAATTTCATATATTGTGCCAGCAAAATATTTTATCGTTGCTCTAAGAGCAATTTTATTAAAAGGTGTTGGTATTACATATTTTGGAGAAGAAGTATTGTTCCTTTTTATTTTTGCTTCAATAATGTTTGGTGTAAGTACATTAAGATTTATTAAAGGAAGATTTAAATGAAAAATATAATTCATTTAATGCATAAAGAATTTATTCAAACTCTAAGAGATAAACGAATGATTGCAATTATTGCTATTCTACCTTTTGTTCAATTAATTATATTAGGATATGCAGCTAATATCGATATAAAGAATATATCATTGGTAGTATGTGATAATGATAGAACTCAAAATAGTTATGATCTTATTTCTGCTTTTATAAATTCTGGTTATTTTACTTTAATAAAAAACGTAGATTCTCCAAAATTAATAGATGAAGAAATTAATAAAGGCAATGCATCAGTAGGCCTTATTATTCAAAATGATTTTACAAGAAATATATTATCAAATAATCAAGCTACAATTCAAATAATTGCTGATGGTTCAGATGCTAATTCTGCAAATTATGGATTAGGATATGCTAAACAAATTGTAAACTTATATTCTAATACATTATTCCAGAAAAAAACAATGAAATCAGGAATAAATATAAAGTTTGCAAAAATTAATCCTATCCCAAGAGTTTGGTTTAATCCAGAACTTAAAAGTTCAAATTATATGATACCTGGAATATTAGCTTTAATATTAATGATTACAACTATGGGACTGGCTTCTCTTGGAATTGTTCGTGAAAAAGAAATTGGAACGTTAGAACAATTAATTGTAACACCTATAAAGAGATTTGAATTAATAATTGGGAAATTGATACCATTCATAATATTTGGTTTTATACAAATCACTATTGTAATTACAATAGCAAGATTATGGTTTGAGGTACCTCTTAGAGGAAATTTATTGACATTATTTTTTCTAAGTGGGTTATATATTCTAACTACTCTTGGTTTAGGCCTACTAGTCTCTAGTTTTTCAAAAACACAACAGCAAGCTATGCTAACATCAATTTTTTTCATTATACTTCCTTTTATGTATTTATCAGGTTTTGCTTTTCCTATTGACAACATGCCAAAATTCATTCAATATACCACATACTTGATACCTTTAAAATATTACCTTATTATTGTAAGAAGCATATTTTTAAAAGGTAATACTTTATTCCAATTATGGAAGGAGGCATTATTTTTACTCATATTTGGAATAACAATCTTATTAATAAGTATTAAAACTTTCAATAAAAGATTAGATTAAAATCCTTTAACCTATTTGTTAAATAATAAAGCAATAAATAAACATTGATAATATAAAAAGTTATTCATATATTTATTGTAGTAATAAATATTAACTTTTCTAGTTTAAGATTATGGAAAATAATATTTCACGAAGAGATTTTCTTAAAAAAACAGCTTTCAGTGCCATATTACTATCTAATTCTAATTCATTTAATATCTTACACTTTCAAAAATTTAATAAAGAGTATACGTTAATAAAAAATGGTTTATTAATTGATGGACTTGGTAATGATGCTATTGAAAAAGATATTTTAATTAAAAATGATAAAATTCTAAAGATAGATAAGCAAATAAAAGAAAGTAAATCATATAATATTATTAATGCAAAACATTTAGTAGTATCACCGGGTTTTATTGATCCACACACACATACCGATGAAAATTTGTTAATTAATCCCAAAGCTGAAAGTTTTATAAGACAGGGTGTTACTACAGAAATTGGAGGTAATTGTGGTGACTCCCCTTTCCCAATTTCTAAAGATAAACTTGAAGAAAGAAAAAAATATTTTAAAGAAAAGTATGATATTGATGCTGATTGGGTTGATGTAAAAGGGTTTTATAATAAGATGGAAAATCAAGGAATTAGTATCAATTATGCAAGTTTGTTAGGTCATGGTACATTAAGAGGTTATGTAATAGGTTATAATGATATAGAACCTACTGAAGAACAACTTAACATCATGAAATCAATTATTGAAGATAATTTAAGCTCAGGTGTAATGGGTTTATCTACAGGTTTAGAATATACACCTGGTAGTTTTGCTAAAACCAATGAACTAATTGAACTTTGCAAAATAGTAGCAAAATATAATAGTGTTTATTCAACTCATTTAAGAAATGAAGACGATGCTCTTATAGAAGCTGTTAATGAAGCTATAGATATAGCTGAAAAATCTGGAGTAAGTTTAGAAATATCACATTTAAAAACCTGCTATCCAAGAAACTGGAACAAAATTGATAAGCTATTACTTACATTAGAATCTGCTAAAGAAAAAGGAATAAATATATTAGCTGATAGATATCCGTATACTGCTTTTGCAACAAGTCTCAGTGCTTGTTTTCCTATTTGGACTAGAGAAGGTACAACAGATGATTTTATCAATAGACTTAAGGATGTTAACTTATCTGATAGAATTGATAGTTACTTAAAAGAAAAAGAAATAAAATATGGTAGCTGGGAAAATGTACTCATTTCTAATGTAGATTCTGAAAAAAATAAATATTGTATAGGTAAAAATATATTAGAATTATCAAATATCAACCAAAAGAATCCTATTCAATTTATCAAAGATTTATTAATTGAAGAAAAATCTAATGTTGGAATGATAGTATTTGCAATGAGTGAAAATAATCTAAAAAGAATCTTGAAACATCCATTAGTTGTAATTGGTTCAGATGGTTCTTCAATTGCCCCTTATGGTGTTTTAGGACAAGGTAATCCCCATCCACGACATTATGGAGCCTTCGCAAGAGTTCTTAATAAATATGTAAGAGAAGAAAAAGTTTTAGATTTACCAACAGCTATCAAAAAAATGACATCTATTACAGCTAAAAAGTTCAACATCATGAATAGAGGTGTTATTAAAGAGAATTTTTATGCTGATATCACAATTTTCGATCCTGACGAAGTTAAAGATCTTTCTGAATTTAATAAACCTCACCAATACGCTAAAGGTATCAAATACGTTTTAGTTAACGGAAGAATAACAATAAATGAGGAGGAGCATACTGGCGCACTTTCAGGAAAAATAATTAGAAGAGGGAGACCTTAAAAAAATTATAATTTAATTAGGAGGTAATATGAATTCCTCTGTAATATTTTTAATATTTTTTTTGATATTTTTTTTAACTTGCAATCCTGAAAATAATATTTTTAAAGTAGATAAAATACCATCAGTAATATATCAAGAACCATTACCACCTTTTCCAAAAGAAATGAAGAAACAAGTTAATAAATTAGATACAAGATTGTTAATATCAGAAGAAGGCAAAGTACTTGAGGCTCAAATAATATCATCAAGTAGTAATAAAGAATGGGACTCTTTAGCAATCGAAAAAATCAAAAAATGGATTTTTACTCCAGCAATTTTAAATAATAAACCAATAAAAATTTGGATTACACAACCAATAAGAATATCTATTAAAGAACCTCTATTTTTACCATTATCTGAGATTGTTTTCGATAATGCCACTATTGCTTTTCAAATATATGATAGTTTAATTAATGGAGCTGATTTTGATATATTTGTAAATAAATATTCAATTTCCGATAGTAAAAAAGATAATGGCTATATTGGTTTAATTAACATAAGAAATCTAGATCCAGAAATTCAAAAGTATCTTGAGAAATTAGAAGAAAATGAATTTACCAAACCAATAATATATAAAGGTAAATATACAATTTTTAAAAGAAGCAAATTAATGTAGAATATATTCTAAGAGGTTTTATTATGAATAAAAATAATATTCTAATAATGTTTATTTTATTTTTAATTTTTATATTTTCTTCATGTTCTACTTTTAAAATTGAAAATGTTAAATACGGTTGGAATGGTGAATATTTTGCAGAGCCTGATGAAAATGGAGACTTTACTATTCCAAAAAATTCAATGAAATTCAATATATTAAAGTTATTAGAAGAAGAAGGAATAAAAAATAAGATTACCGATATAAAACTAAGAATTATTCGTGATGATGAAGGCTATTTCTATATAACAGGAGATAAATTTAAATATATTTGGGTTTTTAAAACAGATGAATCTTCTTTAAAACTAAAGAATAAGCTTGAATTATTAAAAGGTAGAACTTTAGAAGATCCAAAATTTAATGAAAAAAAACCAAATATTAAAGTATTTTTAAAAGATAAAAGTGAATTTATAATTAACAAAGATGGTATAATAAAGTCGGAGAATAAATAAATGAGTAATAAAATATATTTAGTTGTTTTCTTTTACCTATTAATACCATATTGCGTTTTATCTCAAAAATCCGATGCTGAATTATTTTATGATTTCAAGAATGAACTTAAACTCATTCAAGATAATTATAAAAATTATAAAAATTTCAAATTATCTAATGAAAACAAAATCAAAAATGAGTTCGATAATTATTTAAATTTAATTTATGAAGATTATACCAACTCTCAATCTACTGGTTTAACTAATTTAATTCCTGAAATAAAAAACTCTTTTAACAACTTTTCACAAAACAACGAAAATAACAAACAATTATTTTTATCAAAAATTAATAATTTCTTAGAAAAATGGAAAGAAGGAAATAATTTAAATATAATTAATAAGGTAGCAAAAGATTATGATTTTGATGTTTCATCACAAATTGATAATATTAACACTATTAAAAATGAAATTGAAAGTGAAAAAATTGATAATTATGAAAGAATTGTTCAATTTCTTGAAATTATAATTCAGGATAAAAATGAGATATTAAAATTAAAAAATCAAATTGTAGAACTCGAAAATAAAATTAAATCAAAAATTCAACAAAACATTACTAATAGTAACATTTTAAAAGATGTTTTAAGTGAAAATAATCTAAGAAAAGAATTAATATTTAAATTGATAAGCACTATTGTAAATGAACATAAAATCATTACTTCAAGCGATTATGCAGAAAAAGTAAAACCTTCTCCATTTTCTTCTGATATTTATATTCTATTAAATAACTTCATGGAAGATTACATTAACATCTCAAGAAACTTAAGTATAGAGACTGATCCTAATATTCTTAC
The DNA here is from genome assembly GCA_036567745.1 of Ignavibacteria bacterium. Taxonomy (GTDB): domain Bacteria; phylum Bacteroidota; class Ignavibacteria; order DATCTW01; family DATCTW01; genus DATCTW01. The sequence continues at coordinate 57,966 of DATCTW010000019.1, forward strand.
TACTTGTTTAAATGCTTATAACGATGTGATATCTAAATTGGATTCATTATTTTTATTAATGGAAAATTCTAATGTTCTCAAAAAGGGTGAGAAAGAAGATTTAATAACTAAATCACAGTTATGGAAAAATCAAATTATCCCTGTTTTTGATAATGTGCTTATGAGTGAATTCACTAGTAGAAATATTCCTATTGTATTTTTCAAAACTAATAATCCAGAGTGGTTCCATAAAACCTTAACTGAATTCATTAACCCTTATTTAAATCCCTCTGATGAAGTAAATACTGATAAATCAAAATCAGATGAAATAAGACAAAAGTTCGAAGACGCTTGGAATTCAATTAAAGAAAAATGGAGCCAAGCATTAATTAGTTCAAAATATTTAGATAAAAATAAAATTACTGAAATCGATAATAAACTTGAAACTTGGCAATCCATTACAGGGGGTTCTTATAAATCGAGTACTATTATTATAATAATAATTGTACTAATCGGAATTTCTTTAGCTATTTATATTCTGTTAAAATTTAAAAGAAAGGAAACCTAATTTTTAAGAAATCAATGGGTTTTTAGTATGAATAATAATTTAAAAATTTAATAAATCAAAATAACTAAATTTAATTTTTTATAAGAAAATAAACTAATTCTATACTATAATATTTTTTTAAAAACATTAAATTGTACTATAAGCAGTGAATCTCGAGTAATTATTCTGTTTTTATTTTCATTATTTTGAATTGCAGTTAACTCATAATAATTGTCATCTTTTCTAAATATTATTGTCCTAGCAGTATCACTTAAATCATTTAGCATGTAATCATAAACAATAAAATCTTTATCATCGATACTATACTTTAAAAAATCACTACAAATCTTTATGTTGTTATTGGTTTTTTCATTTTTTAATTCGATACTCAATAATGCTAACTCTTTCAATCCTTTTTTATTGATTAATTCCCTGGCCAACTTTGAAATCTTAAATTCACTTAAAGAAATAAAACTTCGATAATTATTTTCAATCAAAAGAAGAATTATATTATCTGGTAATGAATCAGTGTTTGCAACAAACCATCCTTCGGGAATTACTGGTAATAAATTATAATTTAACCTTATATTCCTATCAAAAACCATATTTAAAGGTTTATCATAAGGATATTTAGATCCTGAACAGCTTATAATATTTATGAATACTAAAAAAAATAAAAATAATTTAATATACTTTTTCATTCCTTTTTAAAAGAAATTAAATTAGATAATAACTTATAAGCACTTGGCTCCACAGTTAGCAATTGTCTTTTTAGAGATAGAGGCACATAAAAAATTGATCCTTTATCTAAAGGCAAATACAATAGACCACATAATTTTTTTGAATCGGATATTATATACATTAATTCATTAAAATCTTTACTAAATTTTATTGGCAAAGAACGGCTAAATTCTAAATTCCAATCTTTAAAATCATAAGCTGTAATTTTATTCGGAAATGAAAATATTTTAGTTTTTTCGTCCAAAAGTTCAATATTATCATTCAATAATCCAAAGCCAATCTTGGTATTATCAATAAAATACTTATTGAAAAAAACTGTATCAATTTTATCTTGCTTAAGTACAATTAAATTACCACCATTTTTAACAAAATCAATAAACTGAGATAAAAAATCACTTGATTTACTAAATAATAAATTTTCATCAATTATAATAGTATTTAATAAAGAGAAATCCTCTTTTTTGGGGTTAATAATATATTTTATCTTTAATGATGTAAAGTAATTATCAAGTATTTCTTTACCCTCAGTAAACAAACCTACTGTAATTAAAGAATCATAAACTAAATTAAATTTTTTAAAAGTAATATCTGAAATGATTGGTTGACCCACTGTAAAATGTACTTTATAATTTCCGTTCTTGAGAGAATCGTTAAATTTAAAAAGAATTCTTCCAGTAATATTATCATACTTTCTGTACACAGAAAATTTTGTTGCCATAAATGATCCAATTATAGAATCTTCAGGCATTATTCTAGGCATTATATTTTTTAAAGGGTCATTAAGAAAATGAGTTAAATTAAATCCTATTTCAGTCGAATCTTTTATAAATCTAAAATGTGGAAATATTTCAAAATGTGCCTGTTCTACAACATTAATAAATTCTCTACCAAAATATTGAAAACTTTTATTTTTTTCATTAGTTTTAAAAGTAATAGCATATTCGAATAAAGGTAATTCTGTTAAAAAGTCATATTGGTATATTTCTTTAGGGTAATTCATCCTGATATTATCTGGTGTAACCATAATAAAAGGTTCTTTATATTTAATATCATAAGTTTTACCTATATCATTACCCCTCATTAAAACCCATTCGTTATCATTAATAGAATAAAATGTAATTACTTTCTTTCCATTTTTAATATTTTCAATTGTATCAATTGTAAATTTCAATAATTGCCTCTTGCATACTGCTGAGTCAGAAATTGATTTTAATATATTTATATTAAGCAATTTATATTTTAGAACAGATAAATCATATTTAATATTTGAAACTACTCTATCCCCACGTGCTCCCATATTTTTGAAAAAATATTTATAATAATCAACTACAGCATCAGCTTTCGTGGTTAAATCCAACAATTTTGTCTTATCATTAAGCGAATGTGAAGTTAAATTTTTTATAATTTTTAATAGGTCATCAGATTTATAAAAATCTAACTTTAATCCATCAACAATATTTTTACTATTTTTAACTTTAACTGAAGAATAAATAAGATTGTATTTTGAATATATTTTATTATTATTACTAAAATTATTTTTAATACCAAAGTATATTGATTTATATTCGTTGAGTAACTGTTTA
>DATCTW010000020.1:0-60533 GCA_036567745.1 Ignavibacteria bacterium
AATTACTATTTTAATTTTATTATTTTATTTTTTATCTTTTTCTTTTGCCCAAAAGAAAGAAAAGGATACTCATTATTTATCTAATTATTCATTTAATGCAAATTTGTTTTATAATCCTGATAAAAAAGCAAAGAATTGGGTAAACAAAGTTTATAAATCTTTAACATTGAAAGAAAAGATTGGACAGTTAGTTATACCTTTTACAACTACATATTATTTAAGTGAAGATAGTAAGAGTTTTAAAGAACTTAAGAGACAAATTAAAAAGAATAATATTGGTGGATTCATTTTTTCATTAGGTGATGTTTATTCTATTGCGGAATTGTCAAATGCTTTACAAAAACTATCAAAAGTTCCTTTATTAATCTCTGCCGATTTTGAAAAAGGCGGAGTTGCGATGCGAGTTGATAGAGCAACAAACTTTCCTACAAATATGGCTTTAGGTGCTACAAATGATGAGAATCTTGCTTTTGAAATGGGTAAAATTGTTGCTATAGAGGGAAGAGCTCTTGGGGTTCAACAAAACTATTCTCCAGTTTTAGATGTGAATAATAATCCGAAAAATCCAATAATAAATGTAAGATCTTTTGGTGAGGATCCATATTTAGTCGCAAAACTTGGAAATGCTTACATTAAAGGGTTGCATCAAGGGGGAATGGCTTCTACTGTTAAACATTTCCCAGGACATGGAGATACTGATGTTGATTCTCATAGTGATTTACCGGTATTGAATTTTGATAGAAAAAGACTCGATTCAGTTGAATTAGTTCCCTTTAAATCTGCTATAAATAATACTGCATCTGTGATGGTTGCACATTTGCATATTCCAATTTTAGATAATACAATAAATGTTCCCGGCTCTTTATCTTTTAATGTTATTACTAAACTATTAAAAGAGGAATTAGGATTTAAAGGATTGATTGTAACTGATGGTATGGAAATGAGGGGAATAACAAAAAACTTTTCTGTAGCTAAGTCAAGTGTAATGGCAATACAAGCCGGTAATGATGTTGTTTTATTACCTCCAGATCCTGATGTAGCTATAAACTCTATTTATAAAGCTGTGTTAAAAGGCGAGATATCTCAAAAAAGAATTGAAGAATCTGTAAAGAAAATTTTATTATTAAAATATTGTCTTGGATTGGATAAGAATAAATATGTAAATATTGATGAAATCCCTAAAAAGATTAATACAGAAAAAAATAATTATATTGCAAAACTCATTGCAAGAAAATCTGTTACAGTCTTAAAGAATGAAAACATAATTCCGTTACAAAAAAATGGTGATAAACAAATAATATGTCTTTCGGTATATGATAGAGAAGAAACTAATTCTGGTAGATTATTTGAAAGAGGATTTTCATCAAGATATCGTAATGTTGATTTCTTAAAAATTGACGCAAGAACAAATGATACAGAATTTGATTTTATATTTAATAAATTAAAAAAAGCAGATCTTGTTATTATGCCTGTTTATTTACAGGTACGATCATATTCAGGTTCCGTTTCCTTTAATCTAAAGACGAAGAAATATATTGATTCTATATATACTTTGAAAAAACCAATTTTTATGCTTTCTTTTGGAAATCCATATGTTATAGCTGATTATCCAACAACTTCTACATATCTAACAACTTATGGAGATGCTCCAGTATCTATTGAAGCAGGTTTGGAAGCTGCCTTTGGAGAAATTTCAATAAGTGGTAAATTACCAATATCAATTCCTGGACATTATAAAATTTATGATGGTATGGTAATAGAAAAAACTGCTCTTGGTGAGACTTCACCATATGAGTTTGGTTTAAAAGAAGATGCTTTTAATAAAATTGATGATTTAGTTAATAAGGCTATAGAAGATTCTGTTTTCCCAGGTGCTTCTTTGTTAATAGCAAAAGATGGAAAAATTTTGTATAACAAGGCTTTTGGTTTTTATACATATGATATTGATTCAAAACCTATTACTACAAAAACAATTTTTGATTTAGCTTCTGTATCGAAAGTAATGGGCACTACTTTTGCTGCAATGAAATTAGTTGATGAAAAAAAATTAAATTTAGAAGATTATGTAGTAAAATATTTACCTGAATTTGGAAAAAATGGTAAAGAAAAAATTAAAATAAAAAATTTATTATTACACAATTCTGGATTACCTCCTTTTAAGCTATTTTATAAAATGTGTTCAAACTCTAATGAAATATTAGATTCAATTTATAATTGTGAAGTTTTATTTCAACCCGGTGATTCTACGGTCTATAGTGATATTGGAATGATTACTCTTGGAAAAGTTATTGAAAAAATATCTAACATGTCTTTAGATAAATTTCTAACAGAATACTTTTATAAACCTTTAGGATTGATTAATACATTTTATAATCCTAATGAGAGGATTAAACAATTATGCGCTCCAACTGAATTAGATAATTATTGGAGAATGAAATTAGTTCAGGGTTCAGTTCACGATGAGAATGCTTATGCATTAGGTGGTGTTGCAGGTCATGCAGGTTTGTTTAGTACAACTGAAGATCTTGCTGTATTAGTTCAATTATTGATTAATAAGGGTATATATGGAGGAAAAAGATATTTAAGCGAAGAGGTTATTAATAAATTTCTTTCTCCAGAAAATAGATCATCAAATAGAGTTCATGGTTGGGGTCTAAAATCCCTTACAGGATATTCTTCTGCAGGAAGTAAGTTTTCTAATGAATCATTTGGTCATACAGGATTTACAGGAACAAGTATATGGGTTGATCCTATTAGGAAAGTTTTTGTAATTTTATTAACTAATAGAGTATACCCTACTCGTGATAATAATAAAATATCAGAATTTAGACCAATTTTACATGATAAAGTAATTGAATGTTTAGAAAACCCAAATAATTAAAGTTTATAAAAAATTAATGAGAGGTATTTATGAAAACCTTAAAATTTAAAAATGAAGTTTACCTCGATTTTTCTCAATCTTCAAACAAGAAGAAAATGATCGAAGCTATCAAAAAAGCAGAGTCTCAATTTAGCAAAGAATATCCTCTAATTATAGGAAAAGAAAAAATTTTTAATCAAGATAAGCTTGTTTCCTATAATCCTTCAAAAAAAGATGAAATTGTTGGTGTATGTCAAAAAGCAACTGCTGAACAAGCAAATCAAGCTATAGAAGTTGCTTATGAAACATTTAAAACATGGAAGAATGTTCCAGCGAAAAAGAGAGCAGAATATTTATTTAAAGCTGCGAACCTAATTAAAAAAAGAAGATTTGACTTCAATTCATGGCTAATTCTTGAAACAGGAAAAAATTATGCAGAAGCTGATGCTGATGTTGCTGAAGCAATAGACTTTTTAAACTTTTATGGTTCCGAAGTATTAAGATATGCAGAGAAACAACCCGTAGTTAAATATCCTGGTGAAAATAATGAGTTAATATATATACCTTTAGGAGTTGGTGTAGTTATACCACCCTGGAATTTCCCTTTGGCAATTTTAGTCGGGATGACATCAGCAGCTTTTGGTTCAGGAAATACTGTTGTTCTTAAACCATCAAGTGATTCTCCCGTCATTGCTTCAAAGTTTATGGAAGTCTTGGAAGAGATTAAACTACCTGCTGGAGTTGTAAACTTAGTTACAGGTTCTGGAGCAAAAGTTGGTGATACTCTTGTAGCTCATCCAAAAACAAGGTTCATTTCTTTTACTGGTTCAAAAGAAGTTGGTTTACACATAAATGAATTAGCTGCAAAAACTATGCCTGGCCAAATATGGATAAAAAGGGTAGTAGCAGAAATGGGAGGTAAAGATTCAATTATTGTAGATTCAGAAGCAAATCTCGAGTTAGCTGTTGATGGTGTTATTACTTCAGCATTTGGTTTCCAGGGACAAAAATGCTCTGCTTGCTCAAGAGCGATTGTAGATGAAAAAGTATATGACAAATTTATCAATTTATTAATTCCAAAAGTAAATGAAATAAATGTTGGACCTGCTAAAGAAAACTATAAAGTTGGACCTGTTATTAATGCAAAAGCTGAACAAACCATCATGAATTATATTGAAATTGGTAAAAATGAAGGAAAACTTGTTTGCGGAGGTGAAAAAGCTAGAGATGATGGGTATTATATAAAACCAACAGTGATTATAGATGTAGATCCAAAAGCAAGAATTTCTCAAGAAGAGATATTTGGTCCAGTTTTAGCTGTTATAAAAGCTAAAAATTTTGATAATGCTTTAGAAATTGCTAACAATACTGAATATGGTTTAACCGGAGCTGTTTATACAAAGAATAGAAAGAAAATTGAGCTAGCAAAGAAAGAATTTCATGTGGGAAATTTATATTTTAATAGAAAATGTACCGGAGCACTTGTTGGGGTTCATCCTTTTGGTGGTTTTAATATGTCTGGTACTGACTCAAAAGCTGGTGGTAGGGATTATTTGTTATTATTTATGCAAGCAAAATCAATCTCAGAAAAAATTAAATTTTGATTTTATTTTAAGAGGTTACCATGAAAATTCATGAGTATCAAGCAAAAGAAATATTAAAACATTATAATGTACCTGTACCAAAAGGTAGGGTTGCTTTTTCACCAGCAGAAGCTCAAGATGCTGCACAAACAATTGGTGGTTCGTTATGGGTAATTAAAGCACAAATCCATGCAGGTGGAAGAGGTAAAGGTGGAGGAGTTAAAATAGCTAAGACTATAGATGAAGTTGCTTCAATTGCGGAACAAATGTTAGGTATGAGATTGATAACTTATCAAACAGGAAAAGATGGTCAAATAGTAAAAAAAGTTTTGGTAGAACAAGGTGTAGATATTGATAAGGAATTCTATTTAGGCATTGTTCTTGATAGAGCGACTTCAAAAAATGTAATTATGGTTTCAACTGAAGGTGGGGTGGAGATTGAGAGAGTGGCTTTTGAATCACCAGAAAAAATTTTTAAAGAACAGATTGATCCATGTTTAGGAATTTTACCTTTTCAAGCAAGGAAATTAGCTTTTAATCTTGGTTTAAGAGGTGAAGCTCATAAAAATGCTGTAAAATTTATTCTCGCCTTATATAATGCTTATATAGAAATGGATGCTTCTTTAGCTGAGATAAATCCATTAGTTGTTACAAAATCCGGCGAAGTATTAGCTTTAGATGCAAAAATGAATTTTGATGATAATGCGTTATTTAGACATCAATTGTTAAATAGTTTTAGAGATACTTCAGAAGAAGATCCTTTAGAAGTACAGGCTTCAATGTACAATTTAAATTACATAAAACTAGATGGTAATGTGGGTTGTATGGTTAATGGAGCTGGTTTAGCTATGGCTACAATGGACATTATAAAACTTGCTGGAGGAGAACCGGCTAATTTTTTAGATGTTGGAGGTGGTGCTTCTGTTGATACTGTTGCAAATGGTTTTAAAATAATACTTTCCGATAAAAATGTTAAAGCGGTACTTGTTAATATTTTTGGAGGTATAGTACGCTGCGATAGGGTAGCTCAAGGTATTGTCGATGCTGTAAGTAATATGAATATTACTTTACCTGTTGTTATTAGACTTGAGGGTACAAATGCTAAAGAAGGTAGAGAAATATTAAAAAATTCAAATTTAAATTTTTTAGTAGCTGATAGTTTTAAAGATGCTGCTGAAAAAGTAACACAAGCAATTAATGTTTAATAATTTTTATAGAGATAATGAATAATAAATATGAAGCTGTCATTGGGCTTGAGGTACACGCTCAAATGTTAACGGAAAGCAAAGCTTTCTGTAGTTGTTCAACAAAATTTGGTAATGATCCTAATAGTAATGTTTGCCCTGTTTGTCTTGGAATGCCAGGTGTATTACCTGTGCTAAATAAAAAACTGGTTGAATTTGTAATTTTAATGGGTTTGGCAACTAATTGTCAAATTCAGAAAAAGTGTACTTTTGCAAGAAAGAATTACTTTTATCCAGATTTACCAAAAGGCTACCAAATTTCACAATTTGATGAACCAATTTGCACAAAGGGTTATATTGAAATTGAAAATGAAGATGGTACAACTAAGAAAATTGGTCTTACAAGAATTCATATGGAAGAAGATGCTGGTAAATCAATTCATGATATCGCTGAAGATACATTAGTTGATATTAATCGTTGTGGCGTTCCCCTAATAGAAATTGTATCTGAACCTGATATTCGATCACCTAAAGAAGCATATTTGTACTTAACACAAATTAAACAAATTGTTACATACTTAGGTATTTGTGATGGCAATATGGAGGAAGGTTCTCTTAGGTGTGATGCCAACGTTTCTGTTAGGTTAAAAGGGGAAAAGAAATTTGGTACCAAAACAGAGTTAAAGAATATGAACTCTTTTAGAAATGTTGAAAAAGCTCTTCATTATGAAATATCCAGACAAATTGAAACTCTTGAAAGAGGTGAACCAATTGTTCAGGAAACCTTATTATGGGATGCTAATAAAGAAATTGCTTTACCAATGAGAAGTAAAGAAGAAGCTCATGATTATAGGTATTTTCCAGAACCAGATTTGGTACCACTTTATATAAGCGATGAATGGATTAACGATTTACAAAAAGAGATACCCGAATTAGGTACTGAGAAGAAAAAAAGATTTATACTTGAGTATGGTTTACCTGATTATGATGCTGATGTTTTAACTGTTGAAAGAGGTATTGCTGAATATTTTGAAGAAACCTGTAAATCTTTTAGAATTAAAAGTAAGGATGCTTATAAACAAGCAAGTAATTGGATTATGGTAGATATTCTAAGAGTTCTAAAAGAAAATAAAGTATCTATAAATCAGTTTAAATTGAGACCCAATAATTTAGCTATGTTAATTGATTTGATTAATGATAACACAATAAGTGGTAAAATTGCAAAAGATGTGTTTGAAGTAATTAAGGATACTAATGAAAATCCAAAATCTTATATCGAATCTAAAGGATTGGTACAAATTTCTGATTCAAATTTTATTGAAGAATGTATAAATAAAATTTTGAATAGTAATAGTGAACAAGTAAATAAATACCTTTCAGGAAAAGAACAGGTTTTTGGATTTTTTGTTGGTCAGGTGATGAAAGAAATGAAAGGTAAAGCAAATCCCCAAATTGTTAATGAGCTTTTAAAAACTAAATTAAATGAATTAAAAAATCAAAATATAAAAGGAGAACAAAATGCGTAAAAAAGTTATTGCTGGTAATTGGAAAATGTATAAGGATGTAAACGAAAGTATAGAATTTGTAAAAGAGCTTGTATTAAAACAAAATAATATTCCTGATAATGTAGATGTTATTATTTGTACACCATTTACTTCTTTGTATGCTGTGAGTCAAATTGTAAAAGATTCAAAAATAATGTTGGGAGCACAGAATATGTTTTATGAAGATCAGGGAGCATATACTGGTGAAATTTCTCCTTTAATGTTAAAAAGTACAGGTTGTAAATATGTTATTTTGGGCCATAGTGAAAGAAGAACATATTTTGGAGAAACAGATGATATTGTAAATAAAAAAGTTAAAAAAGCTATTGAAAAAGACTTAACACCTATTATGTGTATTGGTGAGACTTTACAGGAAAGAGAAAGTGGGATCACAAATCAAATTGTTGAAAAGCAAGTTAGGGGTGGATTAAATGGTTTATCACCTGAAGAAATATCAAAAATTATTATCGCTTATGAACCAGTTTGGGCAATTGGAACTGGAAAAACTGCAACTCCTGCACAAGCACAAGATGTTCATAAATTTATACGTGATTTAATTTCCAAAATATCGAATGATAAAATAGCTTCAAACTTAATAATACAATATGGTGGAAGTATGAAACCTGAAAACGCTAAAGAATTATTATCTCAACCAGATATTGATGGTGGTTTGATTGGAGGTGCCTGTTTAAAAGTTGATTCATTTTATGGAATTATTACAGCTTAAGTTTTTCTTGACAAGTCATAATTAAGTATATTGAATAAGCTATTGAAATTTATTAAATTTATTAGATATTACGAAAATTAAAATGCTAAAAAAATCAAATAAATTATTTTGCTCTGTATTTCGTTTTTATATTTTTTTACTTTTACTTGGCTTTACAGTAAGTAAATCACAAAATACTTTTTTTGAGTCAGTTAGAGATTTTACTAACAATAATGATTTCCAAAAGTTATTTCATTCTCGTACTCGAACATTGGTTGATTTAAGTGGTTATTGGGAGTATAAAATTGGGAATCATAATTGGAAGAAAATATATGTACCCTCTGCTTATAACTTTGAAGGAATGGTTACTTTTCAGCGAGAATTTGAGTTCCCCAAGAATTCTGGTTTCAGAAATCTTGTTTTAGTGTGTTATGGAATCAATTATCAATGTGAAGTTTTTATTAATAATGAGTTCGTTGGTCATCATGTTGGTGGTTATAGTTCATTTATTCTTAAAATACCTGATAGAATTGTAAATCCAGATGGAATTAACACAATCAGAATAGAAGTAGATAATGACTTAAACTCTCGTGAAAGTATTCCTTTACAACAACAGGTTGGTGGTTGGAAAAACTATGGAGGCATTTTTAGAGATATTTATATTATTTCAACCCCAGGAGTATATTTTGATGATGTAAACATCACTACAGCTTTACATTCAAATTATTCTTTAGCTTCAATTAATGTAAACTATCAAATCTCTTCGACAGATTTAAAAAAACTTAAATATGACTCAGTAGACATTGTAGATAATTCAAAAAATTCTTTTGATTTATATTTTCAAGTATTTGATCCTAATACCAATGCTTTATTAGCACAATCTACAACTACAACTATTGAAATTGATGATAATAGAAGCATTAGGATTAATTTAGTAGCTTCATTGAATAATCCAATTCTGTGGGAACCTAATAATCCCAAATTATATCTTATAAAAAATTTTATATCCCGAAATGGAAAAATTGTTGATGAGATATCTTACAAAATTGGTATTAAGGATTTGAGAATTGAAAATAAAAATTTTTATTTAAATGGAAGAACTTTTGAACTAAAAGGAATAAATTATGTCGAAGATTTTCCAAATTTAGGAAGTGCTATTGACTATGGAAATTTGGAAAAAGATATCAAAAATTTAAAAAACCTTGGTGTTAATATTATTAATTTAAAATACTATCCACCATCTCCATTTTTAGTCGATTTATGTGATAAGTATGGTATATTTATTTGTGAAAATATTCCGGTTTGGAATACACCAGCAGTTTTTTTACAGGATGCAAAATACATAAACATAATTGAAAATTATACCAGAGAGATGATTTATAGAGATAGGAATCAACCATCAATATTTGCTTGGGGCATTGGATTGAATTTTGATTCTTCTGATCCTATCGCTATTAATTACTGTAAACATATTAATAATTTTATTAAGAACCTTGATAATAGGTTTACCTTTTATACTACAAATTTTATTATTAATGATACCTGTATGGGTTCTACTGATTTTAATGTTGCAAATATTGATATTTCTGATTTAAAAAAATTTTCTAATTTGTTAAAAATATGGCTTAATAAAAATAATAATTTACCTGTAATTATTAATATTACTGGAGCAGTTATTACTCCAGAGAATCATAATGGATTTGGAGATCCGTTATCTGTAGAATATCAGGCCCATTTTATTTTTGATAGGTTCAGAATTTTACAACAGAATAATATTTCAAATATGTTTTTGGGTTCTTACTCTGATTACATTGCTGATAAACCAATAATGATTGTGAATAATTATGATAGGTATTTATATACTGTAGGAGTCGTAAATTATTACAGAGAGCCAAGGATTACAGCTTCAATGTTGAAAGCATTATATAATGATGAAAAAACTCCAAATCTAATAATCGGTGATTATAATCAAAGTCACCCAATAATTTTTATTCTTTGGGGTTTATTGTTATTAATCATTTTTGCTTATGTATTTAATACCTATAGAAGATTTCGAGAGAATATTGTTAGATCTTTTTTAAGACCTTTTAATTTTTATGCTGATATAAGAGATCAAAGAATTATCTCAAATATTCAGACAGCTATAGTAGGTATTATTATTGCTGGTACCTTTGCCTTAATTTTTTCTAACATTTTTTATTTTTTTAGATTTAATTGCTTTTTAGATTATTTATTAACTCATTTAATTCCAAATAATGAAATAAAGTATTGGTTCTCTAATCAAATTTGGAATCCTACAAAGTTTATTATTTCATTTACACTATTGAACTTAATTTTTATTATTATCATTTCTTTGATAATAAAACTAGGTTCCATTATTGCTAAAAGAAGAATCTTTATTTCAGATTCTTTTGCTATTGTAATATGGTCAGCATTACCAGCAATCATTCTTATTCCATTTGGAATGATTTTATCTCGAATTTTTGAAAATGAGACATATTTATATCCAATGATGATTTTTATTATTTTTGAAGTTTTGTGGGTATTTTATAGGTTATTAAAAGGAATATCTATTGTATACGATACTAAAATTAGTAAAGTTTACTTTTTTACATTTATTTTATTTTTTATAATTGCAGGCTCATATTTTATTTATATAAATCATGAAAATTCTACTATATACTATATTAATTATATGATAAACATGTTTAAAGGTGTACAAATTTAAGGGTACAAATGTATTTATCAAAAATAGAGATTTCAGGTTTTAAGTCGTTTTTTAATAAAACCGTTTTAAAATTCAATTCAGGTATCACTAGCATTGTAGGCCCAAATGGTTGTGGCAAGTCTAATGTGGTTGATGCAATCCGATGGGTTTTAGGTGAGCAACGAGCTTCAGCTCTGAGAAGTGATAAGATGGAAAATGTAATTTTTGCTGGCACAAAAAAACTTAAACCTTTAGGAATGGCTGAAGTATCCTTAACAATTCATAATAATAAAGGTATTTTACCAACTGAGTATTCTGAAGTTACAGTCACAAGAAGACTATACAGATCTGGTGAAAGTGAATATTTATTAAACAAAACTTTATGTAGATTAAGAGATATCAACGATCTTTTCATGGATACAGGAATAGGATTCAATGCCTATTCTGTTATAGAGTTAAAGATGATTGAATTAATCTTAAATGATAAAACAAATGAAAGAAGAAGATTATTTGAAGAAGCTGCAGGAGTTACAAAGTATAAACATAGAAGGCAAGCATCATTAAGAAAATTGGAAACTGTCCAACAGGATTTGACCAGAGTTCAGGATATCATTTCTGAAGTAGAAAAAATTGTGCGTTCATTAGAAAGACAGGCAAAAAAAGCAGAACAGTATAATAAGTTACAAGAACAACTGAAAAACCTTGAAATTGAAATTATAGAAAGAGAATATAGCCAAATCAAACAAACCATTGGTCCAATAAAAACAAGAATTGATGAATTAAAATTTACAAAATCTAGTATTGATAATAAATTATCCTCAGATGAAGTTGATCTAGAAAGAGTAAAAAAAGAATTAATTGATATTGAAGAAAAAGTTACTGTTGCAAACAAGAAGCTGGCTGAAAACTCCTCGGAAATTAATCGTCTTGAGCACGAAATGCAATTGCAAAAAGAGAGATTAAAATCTTTAAATGAATCAATTATAAGATATGAAAATGAAAATCAAAATTTATCTATTGAAATTGGTTTACATGAGGATATTTGTAAAAGAGATGAAAAATTAATTGAAGATTTAAAGAATATTATTGAGCAAATTCAGATTTTATTTGAGGATAAAAATCTAGAATTGAAGAAAATAAATGATACTTTATCAGAAAAAAATTCTATATTAAAAGAGCTAAATGATAAAAGAATTAATATTATTAATGAGATTTCTGAGATAAAGAATAAACATTCAAATTTAAAATACAAAGTTGAAAGTATCAATGAAAGAGATTCAAATATAGAAAAAGAGATTGAGTTAGCAATTGATGAATTAAGTAAATGTGATGAAAAAATTATTGAATTAGACAATGAATTAAATTCATTAAAAGGTTTAGTAACCTCTGCAGAAAAAGAATTTCAAGAAAAGGAACGTGAAAAAGAAAAACTAAAAAATGAAATTGAAGGACTACAATCAAAATCTTTTGAAATTCAATCTAAAATTGGAAAAAATATATCAAGAATTGATTTATTAAAAAGCTTAATTGAAAAAAATACTGGAATTAGTGAAAGTGTACAATTTTTAACAAGAAAATCCGAATGGTTAAATAAACCAGTATTGACTGTGGCTGAAGTAATTAATGCTGATGCTATTTATAGAGTAGCAATAGAAGCAGCTTTAGGAGAAATTGCTGGATATATTATTGTAGATACTTATCAGGAAGCGAATGCTGGGATACAAATACTGAAGAAAACTTCACATGGTAAGGCTACTTTTATTTGTTTAGATAAAATAAACAAATTAAAAATTCAAGAAGATACTTATAGTGATAATAATATTATACCAGCATTAAGTGTTATTAAATGCGAAGAAAAATATCGTAATCTTTTTAGATTTCTTTTAAAAAATGTCTTTTTGTTTGAAAAGGTTGATAACGCAATAAATTTTGTTGAAAATCATAATAATGCTTGCGCAATTACTTTCGAAGGAGAAATATTTGGTGGTAATGGTATTGTAAAAGGAGGAAGTAAAAGAACTGATGAAGGATTATTAATTGGAAAAAAAGAGCAATTAAAAGAACTAGTTGATGAAGTAGATAAACTCAAAATTGAATTAGAAGAAAATCAAAGGATTTTAAAGGAAAAAACTACTTTATTTAACTCCATTAATTTAAAAGAATTCACTGATAAAATATTAAAAGCAAATAATAATTATTCGGAAAAAGAAAGACAATTATCAGAATTTCATGTAAAAAAGAATAATCTTAAAAGCTTACTTGAAAAAATATCATTAGAAAGAAAAAAATTAGAAACTGAAAAATTAAACTTTCAAAACGAATTAATTGAAGCTTCACCATTACTAAAAAAATTAGAAGATGATTTGAAAGTAATTGAGGATGAGATAACAAATTTAGAAGATGTAATTTCAAAAATTAATGATGAGAAAAATAGAAAAAACTCAGAAGTAAATGAATTAAGAATTCAACTTGTAAGTAAAAATAGCGAAGTCCAAAATTATCAAAATGAATTTGAGAGAGCAAAAAACCAAATAGAAACAATTAAAAAAACTATTGACAGACATAATACAGAAATAAACGAGTTTAAACAAGAGATTCAAAATATAAATGAATCTATAGAATTAAATGAAAAGATATTTAATGAATTACTAGAAAAAAATGTAATTTTACAGAACGAAAGAGACGAAGTATTGAATTTATATTCACAGAAAAAAGAGGAAGTAAATTCTGTAGAAAGTGTTATTAGAGAAGGTAGAAGAACACATGATGAATTTTTAAATGAATTAAGTGAGTTAGAAATAAAATACAATGAATTAAAATTAAGATTAGAGAATCTAAGAGTCAGAGCAAAAGATGATTATCAAATAGAAATTCAGACAAAATTATTTGAAGATTCTTCATCATTTAACTTTAATGAAGCTAAAGAACAAGTAAGAGCAATCAAAGAAAAAATTCATTCTCTTGGTCCTGTTAACTCGTTAGCTTTTGAAGAATATAAAAGTGAAAAAGAAAGACTAGATTTTCTTTTGTCTCAAAAATCTGATCTTGAAGAATCTGAAAAAACCTTAATGCAAACTATTGAAGAAATAAATGATACTGCAACAAAAAAGTTTACTGAAACATTTGACGAGATTAGAAAAAACTTTATATCTGTATTTAAAACTCTTTTCGATGAAGAAGATGAAGCAGATTTAAGGTTTAAAGATAATATTGACCCACTTGAAGGAGAAATTGAAATAATAGCTAAACCGAAAGGTAAAAAACCTCAATCTATTGAACAACTTTCAGGTGGAGAAAAAACTTTAACTGCAATTTCTTTACTTTTTGCAATATATCTTGTTAAACCAAGTCCTTTTTGTATACTGGATGAAGTTGATGCTCCACTGGACGATGCAAATATTGATAGATTTATTAAAATATTGAAAAGATTTTCTGATAATACACAATTTATTGTTGTAACGCATAATAAAAAGACAATGGAAGCCGCTGATACGATTTATGGTGTAACTATGGAAGAACAGGGTGTTTCAAAGATCGTATCTGTTCAATTTAATGAAGAAATCTTAGCAGAATAATATGAAACATAGTATCACAATTTTTTCTGATTTTGATGGAACAATTTCAAAAGTTGATGTTGGGAATTTGATATTCAAAACATTTGCTGGAGAAGCAATTATTCCAATCATAAATTCTTGGAAGAATAATGAAATTTCTTCAAAAGAATTGTTAATTCGTGAATGCAAATTAGCAAAGATAAATGATTTTAATGATTTATTCAATTTAATTGATAAACAAGAAATAGATGATTATTTTATTGAATTTGTTAATATTTGCAATAATAATTATATAGATCTTTTTGTAGTGAGTGATGGTTTAGATTTTTATATCAAAAGAATTTTTGAAAAATATAATTTATACAATTTGAAATACTTTTCAAATAAATTCAATTATAAAGTTGAGAATGAAAATCTTGTGATTTTTCCAGAATTCCCATATACTGATTCTGAGTGTACGAAATGTGGAAATTGTAAACGTAATCATCTTTTATATAATTCTGATGACGATAGTTTCATTATTTATATTGGTGATGGTTATTCTGATAGGTGTCCAGTAGAATATGCTGATATTATTTTTGCAAAAAGAGCATTAGCTTCTTACTGTACAGCCAAAAAAATTCCTTTTATTGAATTTGATAATTTTAAAGATATAAATGAAAAGTTATTAGAAATTTTATCAAAGAAGAGATTGAAAAGAAGAAAACAATCTGAGTTAAAAAGAAAAGAAATATTTATGCAGGGTTAAAAAATTGAAATTATCAAAATTTTTATTTAAGAATCGAAGTTATACTCCTTTACCTTTTTTATTAGTTATGGTAATTTTTGCAAAACCTAATTTGTATTCTATGATTACTGGTTTTTTGATAGCTTTACTTGGAGAAATGATTAGATTTTGGGGAGTATGTTATATCGGTTCAGAATCACGAACTACTGGGAAAGTAGGTGGAACAAAATTACTTGTCTCTGGACCTTTTGCATATGTTAGAAATCCCCTTTATGTTGGTAATATATTAATATATATGGGTATAGGAGTAATGTCAAATGCATTATTTCCATATTTAATTATTTTTGGTTTTATATTTTTTGTTTTCCAATATTATTTTATAATAATTGAGGAAGAAAAATATTTAAAAGATGAGTTTAAAGAAGATTATATAGAATACTATAAAAACGTAAGAAGATTTATTCCAAAGTTAAGACCATATAAGAAAAGTAATAATAAAATAAATTTTGAATTTTCAAGAGGAATATCCTCTGAAAGAAGAACCTTGCAAGGTTTTTCTATTTCAATTTTAATTTTGATAATTATTTGGATTTTCAGATAATTTATGAAAAGTATATGTATTATTGCTGGTGAACCTTCTGGTGATTTATATGCTGCAGAAGTTATTAAGCATATTTTTTCTGAAAATTCAGAAGTGGATATTTTTGGTATCGGTGGTGATAATATGATAAAAAATAACTTTAGAGCTATTTATCATATTAACCAATTATCTTTTATGGGTTTTGTAGAAGTTGCAAAGAATATTTATACAATTAAAAAAATATTTAAGGAAACAATTAATCAAATTAGAATTAAAAATCCTGATGTTTTAGTTTTGATAGATTTTCCTGGGTTTAATTTGAGACTAATTAAAAAAGCATATAAATTTTGTAAAAGAATTATTTATTATATTACTCCACAGTTATGGGCTTGGGGTAAAAGAAGAGTGAATGTTTTAAAAAAATATGTAAATGAGCTCTTAGTGATTTTCCCTTTTGAAAAAGAGTTTTATGAGAAAGAAAATATAAAAGTTACTTTTGTTGGCCATCCTTTAGTGGAAATATTAAATAAAAAAGAATATCTATCAAAAAATGAATTTTTTAATAAATACAATTATAATCTTGATAAAAAATTAATTGCCATTTATCCCGGGAGTAGATTACAAGAGATTGATAAACATTTAGATTTGATTGAAGATGTAATAAAAAAAATTAATAATAATTTCGATGTAAATATTGGAATAGCAATATCTCCGCTTATTGATAGAAAAACTTTTATTCCATTTACAAAATTTAATAATGTCAGTTTAATTGAAAAAGATAGACATAATTTATTAAATTATGCTGATTTTGCCATTGTTAAATCTGGAACATCCACAATAGAAACAGCTTTATTTAATATTCCTATGGTAATTTTTTATAAAACTTCATGGCTAAATTATTATATTGGTAGATGTTTTGTAAAAATTGATTCTTTTGGTATGGTAAACATAATAGCTAAGAAAAAAATTGTTCCAGAATTATTACAGAGAGAAGCAAATTCTGATAATATTTTAAAATGGTGTGAAAAATTTTTAAAGGATATGAATTTAACTATAAAAGTAAAGAATGAACTTAGGTTAATTAAAGAAACATTAGCTGGAGATGGTGTGGCAGAACGGGTTTCAAAAATAATTTTGTATGGTAATGCATTATGAGATTAATTTTATTACCATTCTCATTTGTTTTTGGTTTCGCTGTGTATATAAAAAATTTCCTTTATGATAAAGGAATTATCAAAATCTTTAAAGTTAATAAACCTGTTATTTCAATAGGGAATATTTCTACAGGGGGTACTGGAAAAACACCTATAATTGAAATGTTAATAGATTATTTGCTTCAAAAAAAATTATGTGTTGCAGTGATTAGTAGAGGTTATAAAAGAAAAAGTAAAGGTTCTTTATTGGTATCTGATGGAAAAAAAATATTAACTGACTATCAAAATAGTGGTGATGAAACTTTTCAATTAGCAAAAAAATATCCTAATATAATAATTGGTGTTGATGAAAAAAGGAAAAGAATAGCAAAAATATTGAATAATAACTATAAAATCGATGTTTTTTTATTAGATGATGCTTTTCAACACAGAAAAATATTTCGTGATCTAGATGTTTTAGTCATTGATGGTGGTAAAGACCCTTTTTATGATTTTTTACTACCTGCAGGAAATTTAAGAGAAAGAGTTGATGCAATTAAAAGATCAGATGTAGTTATGGTTACAAAAACTACAGAAAATAATTTTCGCAATATTAAAAAACATATTTTAGAAATAAAATCATTACCAGTATTTAAAGTAGATTTCGATTTGCACTATTTTGAGAATATTAAAGGTAATTTATTAAATTATGAAAATTTAAATTCAAAAAAAATTATTCTTTTTTGTGGAATAGGTAATCCAGATTTTTTTGTTGGTCAAATTATTAAAAGTGGTGCCAAAATAATAAAAAAATATATTTATAGAGATCATTATGATTATAGGATTAAAGATTTAGAAAAAATTTTTAATGAAGTTGATAAAAATAATATAGATTATGTAATAACAACAGAAAAGGATTTTGTAAAAATTATCGATAAATTAAATTTGTTTTCTAATGAAGAAAAAGAAAAAGTATTTTATGGAAAATTAGAAAAAAGTTTACAAGATAAATTTGAATTTTTTAAAGTAATTGAAAATGTGATATACAAATGAAAAACGTTTTAAAAATTGGTATAAGCTACACTGATTTCAGATTTAATGAATATTTAGACTATTTGAAGTCTTCTGAATATAATGTTGATATCGTAGTTCTTGATTATTCAAAAAACAATTTTGAAGATTTACTAAATTGCGATGGGTTGGTTTTATCAGGTGGTAAAGATATAAATCCAGAATTATATGGAAAGGGAAATGAAGTATTTAAATGTGGAAAATTAATACCTGAAAGAGATAGCTTTGAACTAAAATTAATCGAGATAGCATTTGAAAAAAAAATACCAATTTTCGGTATTTGTAGAGGTCATCAGATAGTAAATATTTCTAATAGGTTTAAAGGTTCTCTGCATTGTGATATTAATTCTATTAGTACAGGTAACTATTTATCACATTCAAATAATACCGAAGAAGGGGTAAGACATAATATTGAAATAGTTAAAGGTACTATTCTTGAAAAAATAATTGGTAAAAATGTTATTTCCATAAATAGTTTTCATCATCAAGCGGTAGACAAAATTGGTGTAGGATTAAGAGTTAGTTCATATGCTCCTGACGGAATAATTGAGTCTTTAGAATGGGAAAATGGGAATAATGCTCCTTTTCTATTGTTAGTTCAGTGGCATCCTGAAAGATTATTAAATGAGGAATCATCAAAGTTATTAATTAACTATTATTATAATCAAATAATTAAACTAGAGAAAAAATAATTTTCTCATTATGAATTAAAAATAATTAGGAGGTAAAATGGCCGTTAAATATGTGTATTTCTTTGGGAAAGGTAAAGCTGAAGGTACGGCTGCTATGAAAAATTTGCTTGGAGGTAAAGGAGCAAATTTAGCAGAAATGACAAATCTTAAATTACCTGTTCCACCTGGTTTTACTATTTCTACAGAAGTATGTACTTATTATTATCAAAATAATAAGCAATATCCTAAAGGATTAGAAGCTCAAGTAGAAAAAGCACTCGCTCAAGTTGAAAAAGCAATGGGAGCTAAATTTGGTGATCCTAATAATCCTTTGCTTGTTTCAGTAAGATCTGGTGCTAGAGCTTCTATGCCTGGAATGATGGATACAATATTAAATCTTGGATTAAATGACGAAACAGTTGAAGGTTTAATTAAAAAAACTAACAACCCAAGATTTGCTTATGATTCGTATAGAAGATTTGTTCAAATGTATGGTGATGTAGTTCTTGGTTTGAAACCTCAATCTAAATTAGAACATGATCCATTCGAAGTAATTATTGAAGAAAAGAAAAAAGAGAAAGGTGTCCATCAGGATATCGAGTTGACAGTAGACGATTTAAAAGATTTAGTCATAAAGTTTAAACAGGCAATTAAGGAAAAAAGAGGTGTTGATTTTCCAGAAGATCCTAAAGAACAATTATGGGGTGCAATTGGTGCAGTATTTGGTTCTTGGATGAATGAGAGAGCTATAGCATACAGGAAAATGTATGATATTCCAGAAAGTTGGGGTACTGCAGTTAATGTTCAATCTATGGTATTTGGAAATATGGGTGATACATCAGGAACAGGTGTTGCATTCACAAGAGATCCTGCCACTGGAGAAAACACATTTTATGGTGAGTTTTTAATGAATGCCCAGGGTGAGGATGTTGTTGCTGGTATAAGAACCCCATTACCAATTAGTAAATTAGCTGAAATTAATAAACCTGTTTATGAGCAACTTCTTAACATTCGTTCAATTCTTGAAAAACATTATAAAGATATGCAGGATTGTGAATTTACAATTCAGGAAGGCGTTCTTTATATGCTTCAAACTAGAGTAGGAAAAAGAACAGGTTTTGCAGCTATTAGAATTGCTGTTGATATGGTAGATGAAGGATTGATAACTAAGAAAGAAGCAATTGAAAGAATTGACCCAGATTCCTTAAACCAACTTCTACGTCCAATATTTGATGCAAAAGAAAAAGCTGCAGCAATACATGAAGGTAAATTGTTAGCTAAAGGATTAAATGCTGGTCCAGGTGCCGCTTGCGGAAAAGTTGTTTTTTCAGCGATAGATGCAGAAGAATGGAAGAAAAGAGGTGAAAAAGTAATTCTAGTTAGAATTGAAACCTCCCCTGAAGATATTAAAGGAATGGATGCTAGCGAAGGCATTTTAACAGCACGTGGTGGAATGACTTCCCATGCAGCACTTGTTGCAAGACAAATGGGAAAAGTTTGTGTTGCTGGTTGTGGAGCACTTAATATTGACTATCAAAATAAGAAGATGGAAGTTAAAGGTATCACAATTAATGAGGGTGATTATATCTCAATTGATGGTACAACTGGAGAAGTTATAAATGGAAAAATTAATACAAAACCTTCTGAAGTATTACAAGTATTAATTGAAAAATCATTATCTCCAGAAGAATCTCCAATTTATCAACAATATGCGAAACTAATGGGTTGGGCTGATGAATTTAGAAGACTAAAAATCAGAACCAACGCTGATCAGCCAGATCAAGCAGCAAACGCTATTGCTTTTGGTGCAGAAGGAATTGGTTTATGCAGAACAGAGCATATGTTCTTTGGTGGAGAAAAGATTTTAGCTATGAGAGAAATGATTCTTGCTGATGATGTAGAAGGTAGAAAAAAAGCATTAGCAAAATTATTGCCAATTCAGAGAAAAGATTTTGATGGCATATTTAGAGTAATGGAAGGGAAACCAGTTACTATTAGAACCCTTGATCCTCCTTTACATGAGTTCTTACCTCAAACCGAAAGAGAACAAGCTGAATTAGCTGAAGTAATGGGTGTATCATTAGAAAAAGTTAAAGAAAGAGTTCATAGTTTACATGAACTTAATCCAATGCTCGGTCATAGAGGATGCCGTTTGGGTATTGTATATCCTGAAATTACTGAAATGCAAGCTCGTGCAATTTTGGAAGCTGCTTGTGATGTAGCTAAAGATGGTATTTCTGTAGAACCTGAAATTATGATTCCTTTAGTTGGAACAGTTAAAGAATTAAAATTACAGGAAGAAATTGTAAGAAAAGTTGCTGAAGAAGTATTTGCAGAAAAAGGTATTTCTGTTAAGTATTTGGTAGGTACTATGATTGAATTACCTAGAGCAGCTGTAACCGCTGATGAAATTGCAACAGTAGCAGAATTCTTCTCCTTTGGTACAAACGATTTAACTCAAACTACATTTGGTTTATCAAGAGATGATGCTGGTAAATTTTTACCATATTATATTGAAAAAGAGATTCTTGAAAAAGATCCATTCCAAACTATTGATTTCAACGGTGTAGGACAGTTAATGAAAATTGCAGTTGAAAAGGGAAGATCAACAAGACCAAATATTAAATTAGGAATTTGTGGAGAACATGGTGGTGATCCTGCTTCTGTAGAATTCTGTAATAGTATTAATTTGAATTATGTAAGCTGTAGTCCATTTAGAGTACCTATTGCAAGAATTGCTGCAGCTAAAGCAGCAGTAACTGCTCAAAAGAAATTAAAAGCAGAGAAACCAAAAGCTGTTAAAAAAGCAAGTTCAAAAAAAGCTATAGCAAAAAAAGCAACTACTAAAAAGGCTGTTATCAAAAAAGTAGCTGTTAAAAAAACAACTAATAAAAACAAAACAAAGAAAGTTGTTTCTAAGAAAAAAAGATAATATTACAATAACTAATTAAGATAGGTTGGAGATTTTTATCTCCAACCTTAGTTTTATAATTGATAATTAGTGTGAAGGAGAAAAAAATATGAAATTATCTGACTTTAAATATCCTTTACCAAGGAATTTAATAGCAAAATATCCAGTTTCACCAAGAGATAGGTCAAGATTAATGGTTTTACACAGGGATACTCAAGAGATCGAATTAAAACATTTCTATGAAATTGTTGATTATTTTGAAGAAGGTAGTTGTCTTGTAATGAATGAAACAAAAGTATTCCCTGCTAGATTGATTGGAAGAAAAGAAAAAACAAATGCAAAGATTGAAGTCTTTATTCTTAGAGAACTTAGCAAGGAAGAGAATATATGGGATGTTATTGTTGATCCAGCTAGAAAAGTAAGAATCGGGAACAAAATATACTTTGATGATGACAGGTTTTATTGTGAGGTTATTGATAATACTACGTCTAGAGGAAGAACAGTTCGTTTTAACACAAAAGAAGATTTCTTTAAAATTATTAATAAAATTGGTAAAATGCCTTTACCACATTATATTAAACGTGAACCGACTGAAAAAGATAAAGAAACATATCAAACAGTTTATGCTAAAAATATCGGTTCCGTTGCTGCTCCAACAGCTGGTTTGCATTTTACAAAACAATTACTAAAAAAAATTGAGAATAAAGGTGTAAAATTAGCTTATATTACTCTACATGTCGGTCTAGGTACATTTAGAACGGTTGAAGTTGAAGATTTAACAAAACATAGAATGGATTCTGAGTTTTATGAAATAACTCCGCAAACTGCAGAAACTATTAATAAATGTATTGCTCATAAAGGCAAAATAATTGCAGTTGGAACAAGCACCACTAGAGCTCTTGAATCCAGTGTAACTACAGATAATTTTGTAAAACCTATAAAAGGGTGGACAGATAAGTTCATATTTCCACCTTATAATTTTAGAATTGTGAATCAATTAATTACAAATTTTCATTTACCAAGTTCTACTTTGTTAATGTTAGTGGCTGCTTTTGCTGATAGAGATTTTGTTATGAAAGCCTATAAAAAAGCAATAAAAGAAAATTTCAGGTTTTACAGCTATGGTGATGCGATGTATATTATTTAATAAGGAGTCGTAAAAAATAATAGATGATTGTTACTTTTTTTACATTTTTATTTAATCTTGTAATAATTGTTTTTTTATTAAAATTATCTAGAAGAAAAAATTTTCTTATTGAATTTTCTGCAGGTAGGTGGTGGTTTACTTTTATTTCAATTTCATTACCTGTTCTAATATTACAATTGTCATCTGTATTTTATGCAACAGGTGAATCCTTTAAATATTTAGGATATCATTCAATTTTTTTTATAATCTTTTCAACTTTATTTTATAATTACATATCTACCAGATATATTGAAATAGCCGAGATTTTGCATCATCATAAAATAAATGGTGAAGGCTTATTCGGCTTTGTAAATATGGTATTAGGCTCAAATGCTTCTTTTATTTTTGCTTCTTCTATAGTTGTAACTTATCTTTTAACAATTTGTATCTCTTCAGTAAGTGTTATTGGGAATAATTTATATCTATTACCGGATAATGATAATCTAAGAATAATTTTAACTTTATTTATTATTTGGGGTGTTACATTAATTGAATTATTAGGGATAAAAATATCACAAAAAATTTATTATTATTCCTTAGTATTTCTAATAATACTATTTCTCAATTTGATAATTTTAGGAATTATTAGTTTTGATAGTCAAAAAGTAAATTATTTTTTACTTTTTTTTAATAATTCAATTAAAACAATAATTGATGCAAACTCCTTTGAAATATTAGGTTTTATAATTTTTGGTATTTCAATTAACTCATTATTTTTTAATGGTAATGAAATGGTAATTTCCAATTCTAATTATGTTAGAAATTGGAGATTATGTATAAAAACTTATATTTTGATATTTTTAATAGTAGTTTTAATAATTCCATTATTAACTTCGATAATCTTTTCTTCTAATCTAAATATTCTTAGAGGTGAAATATTTTTCTTGCCTTATTATGGTTATTCTGTTTCTGGTATTTTTTTAAGATTTGTAATTAGTATTTCAGCAATATTTTATTTATCAATTGCTATTAAAATTTCAATGAATAATATTGCTGAAATATTAAATCTAGTTTCAAAAAAAATAAATTTTTTTTGGATGATTAAACTTAATAAAAGATCATCTTATTATAGGATTAATATTTTAACAGCAATTTTTTCTTCTATAATTGTTATTATTCTACAAAGTAATCAAAAACAGTTAGCTGAATTACTGGCATTTGGTATATTAGTAAATATTTCATTTTTATTATTTACTTTATTAGTATATAGATATTTTCTTGGTTCGAAAGAAATAAGTATTTTTGATACTTCAAAATTAGGAAGCCTTATTTTATTTTCAATAGTTTTTGGTGGAGTTTTATATTTATTTTTTATAAAAGTCGTTTTAACATTTTTGTGGATAATAATAACTTCTTTGATTTTCTTTGTATTATTTAAAGTATTCAAAACCAAAAATATTCCACAATTAGAAAAAAAAGTGTTAGATAATCCTATGGAGTTGATATTTTTCATTAGTGATAATTCAAATAATGAATTTGATATATATTTTACCAGACCTAAAGAGCATCTTTTAAATAAAAATGGTAATAATTCTGTTTATATTAATTTTTGTTCTCAATCGGAACCTAATATTCAAAAAAAAGGTGAAAATCATTTCAGATTTCAATACGTTGGTTCAAGATTATTACCAAGTATAATAGCAATAATTGAATTATTAAAATATGAATTACCGGATGTAAAGTTTAAGTTTCATTTTGGCTGGCCTTTATCCTCCTGGATAGATAGACTCTCTGTTGGAGTTATGGTTTTTTCTTTAATGAAATTACCAAAACAATACCCAGAAGATGAATTTGTTATTGAATATTTTGGTGTTAAACAAGCATGAGTGTTTCTGTAATAATTGCTGCTGGGGGAAAAGGATCTAGAATGAATTTAGATGTTTGTAAACAATTATTAGAATTAAATAATTTTCCTATTATACATTATTCTATTTCTGTTTTTGAATCCATAGAAGAAGTAACGAATATTTTGTTAGTAGTAAATGAAAAAATAATAGATGATGTTAAAGGAATAATTAATCATTACAATTATAAAAAAATTATTGGAATAATAAAAGGAGGGAAGGAAAGGCAGGATTCTGTATTTAGTGGATTACAATTTTATGAAAATAATCCTCCAGATATTGTTTTGATTCACGATGCTGTTAGACCATTTATAAATAAATCTTTTGTAAGATCTATTATTCTTGCTACCGAAAAATATGATGCTGCTATTCCAGCTTTAAAATTAAAAGATACAATAAAATATACTGTTAATGGAACGTTTATATCTAATACACCTGATAGAGATAAATTTAGAGTAGTACAAACACCACAGGGATTCAAATTTAATTTACTTTTTGAATCATATATTTTTGCAAAAGAAAACAAAGTATTAACAACAGATGATTCTTCTATTGTAGAAATAAATGGAGTATCACCTTTTTTGGTAGAAGGTTTAGAACAAAACCTTAAAATTACAACTCAAAATGATCTAATGTTAGCAAAAACAATAATTAATTATCACAATTTTTACCAATAAAACTTTTTTACTTTCTTGACTTTTATTCAAAAAAAGGTTAAATTCTATAGTTATATATTAAAGGTTTTTTATGTATTCACTTATTTTTATTATTTTGTTAAGTTATCTTATAGGTTCAATACCTTTTGGTTTAATTGTTGGAAAAATTGCAAAAGGAATTGATATTAGAAAATACGGTAGCGGAAATATTGGTAGTACTAATGTTTCAAGAATTTTAGGTTTTAAATATGGACTTATTACACAAATCGGAGATATTTTAAAAGGTGTAGTGCCAACTTTAATTATTGCACCAATTTTTTATTCAAAATCACCTTTTCAAGATTATATTCCTATTAATGATTATACTTTTATTCAAATTTTAGCCGGAATTGCTGCAGTTTGTGGTCATATTTGGACAATATTTGCTGGTTTTAGAGGTGGAAAAGGTGTAAATACAGCTGTTGGTATTTTAATTGGTTTAGCTCCTATAGATTTATTGATTTCTTTTGGAATTTTCTTACTTGTTTTAATAATTTCCGGGTATGTCTCATTAGGTTCAATTATTGCTGCAATTTCTTTCCCTACTATTATGTTTATAAGAGAAAATATATTTAAGGTTTCTATAACCGGTTATAGTACTCTTATAGTATTCGCAATTATTTTATCTTTGATCATTATCTTTACACATAGATCAAATATCAACCGTTTGTTAGCAAAAAAAGAAAATCGGTTTAATAAGTTAATGATCAAAAACTGGACAAAAAAACAATAATAGATTTTCAAGAAAATGAGAATTTCTGTCATAGGTGCAGGAGGCTGGGGAACAGCTCTTGCAACTATTTTAAGTCATAATTCTTATAATGTAACTTTATGGTGTTACGAAAAAAAAACTTATGAAGAAATATTAGCTTTCCATGAGAATAAACAATACTTGCCAGGTGTTACAATCCCATTAAATATTGATGTTACTTTAGATTTACAGAAAGCTATTGAAGAAAATTCAATTATAATATTATCAATTCCAGTTCAATTTTTATCATCAATTTTATCTAAAATTGAAAAATTCAATTATCAAAATAAAATATTTTGTAATACAGCAAAAGGAATAGAAGTTGAAAAAATAAAATTACCACACCAATTATTAAAATTCCATTTAAAAGACATAAAAAGTGACTCAATAGTTACTTTATCTGGGCCAAGCCATGCAGAAGAAGCAGCTAGACACAAACCTACTAATGTTGTTTCTTCATCTCCATCTTTAAAAAATGCAAAACTTATTCAAAAAATATTTTCAAATTCTTTTTTTCATGCAGAAATTTCAAATGATATAATTGGTGTAGAGTTGGGCGCTGCTCTTAAAAATGTAATTGCTATTGGAGTAGGGATATGTGATGGTTTAAATTACGGTGATAATACAAAAGCTGGTCTATTGATTAAAGGTCTTAACGAAATTTCCAAAATTGGAATAAAACTCGGTGCGAAAAGAAATACTTTTTATGGTTTATCTGGTTTAGGTGATTTGATGGTTACTTGTTATAGTAGACACAGCAGAAATAGATATGTCGGTGAACAGCTTGGACTAGGAAAAAGTTTAAAGGAAATAGTTAGTTCAATGAAAATGATCGCTGAAGGTGTGGCTTCTACTCAAGCTGCACTTAAAATGATAGAAAAATATAAAATTAATTCTGTTTTGATTAAGGAATTATATTTAGTTTTATTTGATCGCCGTAAACCTGAAATAGCAATAAGCAATATTTTAAATTCTTAATTATTATAAAAGAGCTCAAATGCTTCTTTCAATTTTTTTTCAATTATTTTTATTTATGAATATGGTAAATCAAGAATATGCTGATTTAGTTCTTATAAATGGGAAAGTACATACAATGGAGGATAAGAACCCATTTGTAGAAGCAATAGCGATAAAAAATGGTGTAATTATTAAAATTGGTAGTAATGAAGTTATAAAAAAGTATATTGGTGAAAAAACAAAAGTAGTTGATTGTAAAAATAAATTAATTTTACCGGGTTTTATTGATAATCATACTCATTTCGTTTATGGTGGTTTTCAAATTCAGGGAATAAATTTAAGAGTAGCAAAATCTAGAAATGAATTTGTTAATATTATAAAAGATTTTGCAGAAAAAAATAATGGGCAATGGATTACTGGTGGTGATTGGGATCATGAAGCATGGGAAGATTCGAGACTTCCAAATAAGGAAATGATAGATTTTTGCACTAAAGAAACTCCAGTATTTGTTACCAGATTTGATGGACATATGGGCTTAGCCAATAGTTATGCTTTAAAGTTAGCAAAAATTGATAAAGATACAAAAGATCCTGAAGGTGGAACTATTGTAAGAGATCCAATAACTAAAGAACCTACTGGAATATTGAAAGATGAAGCAATGAATTTAGTTTTTTCAGTAATACCTCCGCCAAATAAAGAGCAAAGAAAGCAAGCTATTCTTCCAGCATTGAAGCATGCTTCTGAATTAGGAGTTACTTCTATTCAAGATGTTTCATCAATTGAAGATGTTGAGTTATATAGAGAATTGGAAAAAGAAAATCTTTTAACTTTAAGAATTTATTCTAGAATACCAATTGAATCTTATAAATATTTAATTAAAAACAATATAAAGATTACTGATAAACCTGAAGGATTAATTAAGTTAGGAGCCTTAAAAGCTTTTGCTGATGGTTCTATAGGATCTTCTACAGCTTGGTTTTTTGATAAATATGAAGAAGATACCTCTAATTATGGCTTAGCTATGGAAATTTTAACAAGCGGTAAATTAGAACAATATTCGTTAATTGCTGATCAACATAGACTACAACTATCAATACATGCAATTGGAGATAGAGCTATTAGTGAAGTGCTGGATATCTTTGAAAAAATTGTAAAAAATAATCCAGAATGGGATAGAAGGTTTAGAATAGAACATGCACAACATTTAAATCCAAAAGATTTTGTAAGATTTAAAAACTTAAATGTGATTGCATCATGTCAGCCTTATCATTGTATTGATGATGGTCAATGGGTATCAAAAAGAATTGGATTGGAAAGATGTAAATATACTTATGCATTTAAATCATTTTTAGATAATGGTATTATTTTAACTTTTGGAAGTGATTGGACTGTTGCTCCATTAAATCCTTTAGAAGGTATTTATGCTGCGGTTACACGTAGTACCTTAGATGATAAAAATCCTCATGGATGGTTCCCGGAACAAAAAATATCAGTAGAAGAAGCAGTAAAATGTTATACTATAAATAATGCTTATGCATCTTTTGAAGAGAACTTAAAGGGAAGTATAAAAGAAGGAAAACTTGCAGATATTATTATATTATCTGATGATATTTTTGAAATAAGTCCATTTAAAATTAAAGATGTAAAAGTTATTATGACGATTTTTAATGGAAAAATAATATATGAAGCATTGTTTTAATGAATGGAAAAGAAAAAAAAGCATTCACAAATGATTTACAATATATTAAAGGTATTGGTCCCAAAAGAGCTGAAGCCTTATTCAATTATGGAATAAGGGATATCAAAGATTTATTATATTATATTCCTTTTCGATATTTTGACCGTTCCAGAGTACTTAAAATTAAAGATATTTATAAAAATATAAATTCCAAAATAGAAATTACTATTGTAGGTAAAGTAGTATATAAAAGTATTATTAGTTCTGGTGCTAATAAGAGATTGATTATTAAAGTGAGTGATGGAACAGGTAATATCGATTGTGTTTGGTTTGGTGGAATAAATTATTTTATTAAAATTTTCAACACAGGTGATTTTTTAGCTGTTTCAGGTATACCTACAATATTTAATAATACTTTACAAATAGTACATCCTGATTATGATAAATTATCCGATGAAGAGGATTTTGATTTTTTAAATACTGGTAGTATTATTCCTCATTATCGCACTTCTGAAGAATTAAAAAAATCTGGTATAGATAGTAAATCTTTTCGGAGAATTTTTAAGAATATTTTTGATTCTAATAAAATTTTTATTGAAGAATTTTTAAATGAATCAATTATAAAAAGAAATAATCTTTTAAGCATTAATGAAGCCTTAAGAAATGTGCATTTCCCAAAAAGCAATGATATGCTTGAAAAAGCTTTATTTAGATTAAAATTTGATGAATTATTTTTATTACAACTATTAGTTTTTCAAAGAAAGAAAAAAATTAAAATTGAAAAGAAAGAAATAAAATATAATATTAAAAGTAATTTAGCAAGAAAGCTTGTTGATTCATTAAATTTTAATTTAACATCAGCTCAAAAAAAAGCTATTAATGAAATCTTAAATGATATGAATTCTGAAAAAGCTATGAATAGAATGTTACAAGGTGATGTAGGTAGTGGTAAAACGATTGTTGCATTAATAGCTATGCTTGTTGCAATAGAAAATGGTTATCAAACTGCTTTGATGGTTCCGACAGAAATATTATGTGAACAACATTATTCTAATATACTGAATTATTTAAAAGATTTTAATTTAAATATTCGTGTATTAATTGGTGGGCAAAATAAGCGATTAAGAAATGAAATATTGGAAGATATTAGAGAAGGAAGAGCAAATATAGTGATTGGAACTCATGCTTTAATTGAAGAAAATGTTATTTTTAAAAATTTAAGTTTAATTATAATAGATGAACAACATAGATTTGGTGTGATGCAACGTGCTATGTTAAGAGAAAAAGGAATAAAAGCGGATGTTTTAGTTATGACCGCTACACCAATTCCTCGCACTTTATCTCTTACTTTATACGGTGACTTAGATTTATCCATTATAAATGAATTGCCAAAAGGGAGAAAACCAATAAAAACTTATTTAGTAAAAGAAAGTAATATTGATAAGCTTTATAGATTTATTAAAGAGCAGGTAAATAAAAGTTCTCAGGCTTACATTGTTTATCCATTAATAGAAGAGTCTGAAAAATTGGATTTGGAAGCAGCAACAAAAGGTTACAATTATCTTCGAGAACATATATTTCCTGATCTTAGAATTGGATTAATTCATAGTAAGCTTTTTTCTTATGAAAAAGATGACATAATGACAAGATTTAAAAATAAAGAAATCGATATCCTTGTTGCTACTACCGTTATTGAAGTAGGCATTGATGTACCTAATGCAAATATTATGGTTATTATGAATGCTGAAAGATTTGGTTTATCACAGTTACATCAATTAAGAGGTAGGGTAGGAAGAGGTGCTGATCAATCTTATTGTTTTCTTGTAACTAAAGATTATCTAGTTAATAAATCAGAAAGACAGGCTTTTAATAGTGATGATGATCAACAGATAGCTATTAAAAGATTAAATACAATGATATCAACAAATGATGGTTTTAAAATTGCCGAAGTTGATCTTGAAATAAGGGGTCCAGGTGATTTCTTCGGAACGAGACAAACAGGGATTCCAAATTTGGAGATTGCAAATTTATTTACTGATGAAAATATACTTGAAATTGCTAGAAAAGAAGCAAAAGAGATTCTTACTCATGATCCCGATTTATCAAAATTTGAAAATCAAAGAATAAAAAGAATTTTTTTAGAAAAATATTCAACTGGTTTAAATTTATCTCAAGTAGGATAATGAAACTTTTACTTATTAGATACGTATTATTATATAAAACATCATTTTACTTGAAGTGAAAGAAACAAACAATTTTTTTTCTCAAAAGAATACAAGAAAACAAATAATTATATTGTTTGGTATTCTTTTTTCTATTCAAAGCATATTAAGTAGCATTTCTTATGGTATTTCGAAATCTACAATTTCCAAAATATTCACACTTATTGTTTTATGGTCAATTGTAATATTTTTATTTCTTAAACTTAAAAATAAATACTTGCCTAGAAAAGATGAATTTATTAGGAAATTTGAAATTGAAAAAGAAAATATTGGAATAATTGATGCTTTTATCTATTCCATAATTTCATATAAGGAAATATTTTTAAATATACCTCAGGATAGAAAGAGGATAGTAAATATTTCATTTATCCTGATAGGTATAGCAATGTTTTTTTTATATCTTCAGGTTGGCAATTTTATTAGTATAGTTTCTGCTTTAATAGTAATTTTTGCAGCTATATTAATTTTGATTCGAGTTTTAACTTTAGAACGAGAAGAAAGGTCTCGTCTTCAAAATGAATTATCTGTTGCAAGAGATATGCAAATGAGTTTAATGCCCAAGGAATCCCCAGATTTTCATAATTTTGATATTTATGGATTTTGCAAACCAGCTAAAATTGTAGGTGGTGATTTTTTCGATTTTCATAAATTAGATGAAAATAGGATTGCAATTTCTATTGCAGATGTTTCTGGAAAAGGTTTAGATGCTGCAATGACTACTTTATTTATATCTGGTGCATTGGCAAGCGAATTAAAGTATTCTAAGAATTATTCTGATATTGTTTCTCATTTAAATACTGTTACAAAAAATCATTGTGTAAAAGGTAAATTTATATCCTTTCTTTTAACTGTAATAGATTATGAAAGTAAAAAGTTGTATTATATTAATGCTGGTCAACCAAAACCAATTGTTAAAAGGAATGAACAAATTATCTGTTTGGATTATAATGGAATTAGATTGCCACTTGGGGCATTAAATGGTACAAAATATGAGGTAAATGAATTTGATATTTTGAATAATGATCTTATTATTTTTTACACTGATGGTGTAAGCGAAGCAATGAATAGTGAAAATGATATTTATGGTTCAGAAAGGTTAATAAAAAAAATATCAGAATTACCTACTGATAATTTAAATTCTAAAGAAATATATGACAATGTTTATCTTGATTTACTCTCTTTTTGTAATGCCAAAGATCAACATGATGACATAACTATGATTACAATTAAAATAAAAATTTAAAAATATGAATAAAATAATTAATATTTCATTAATAATATTAAGTATACTTGGATTTTATTTTGGATGGTTATTATATCCAAAAATTCATCCTGAGTGGTGTATATCTTTTCAGAAAGATAAAAGTGAAATATCGTCAGTTATCAAGAAAAAAATAACCGATTTCGGTTATGACTTAAATAGTTACGAAATTTTAATAAATTATACAATAGATCGAAATTTGTATCATTATTTAAGCAAGAAACATAGTATTGATAGCCTTCATATAATATTTAATAATTATAATTTTGTATTATATAATATTAAACTGGTACCAAAAGAATATTTAAAAAACATCATTTTTAAAGACAATGGTGAAGTTTATATATCCACTTCAAAAGGTATAATTTATCAGTTAATTGTTTCTTCTAAAGGAGAAATTATCAAATTTGAACAGAAATTACCTGATGACTATGTAATGAAAACATTAGATTCAAATTATGCTTATCAACTTTGCCGGAAATTTCTTTTCGAAGAATATACCAATTATGACTTTAAGATATATGATACTAAAAGCTTTTCTTCACCGAATAAAAAAAGCATGGTATTTTATGCAAAGGGTTTTGATAGTCTTAAAAATGAAAGAATAATTCAAATAGAAGTTGCAAATAATAAAATTATAAATATAAATTTGAAATACGGATTTGAATTTTTGCCTGATTATAAACTTGAAGAAAAGAAAGAAGATAACTTTAATATAATAGCAACTATTGTTACAATTATTCTGGTTGCTATATTGTTGATTTTAATGATACAAAGACTAAAACGTGATGAGATAAATTTAAAATTTGGTGTCATTTTAGGTGGAATTTTAGCTTTTTTATATACTTTTTCAACAGCATACATAATATGGAACCAAAACACAAGTACTTTTGGTGTTGGTATGTTGATATTTATATTTCTGATTTTATTTATTATATTTTTTGCTTTACTTTTTATACTATTTTCAGGAATTGATTCCTTTGCAAGATATTATTGGCAAGAAAAGTTTCATTCATTTGATGCACTTAAAAGAGGTTATTTTTTTGTAAAAAAAGTACGAAGTTCAATTTTTAATGGTTTTTATATTGCTGGCATTTTTATTTTGTTGAATACATTATTTGATTATTTTATTAAGCATTATTTAGGTATAGGTTCTATTAATATTGATTCTAATGATTTTGCTCAATCAATTAATGTAATAAGCACTAATCTTAGTTATTTAAGTATCTTATCATTTATTTTAGTTACTTCTATTACATATTCATTCGCTGGGCCATTATTCCTTACATCTCTTATGAAAATGAAAATTAAAAATAATTTATTTGTAATTTTGTTTTCTTCTCTTTTATATTCATTAACATTTTTGCCCATTAAAGGTGAAACTTATGATATTAATATTCACTTAGCAGGAAATTTATTATTTAGTTTTTTTGTAATTATATTTTTTTATAAATATGATGTTTTAACTATAATTTTCGGTTTTTTCTTCCAGCAAATAGTTACTGATATATATAAATTCAATAATCTTCGATTGGAAAATTCTGATATTATTTTAATCATTTGTTTAGGAATATTAATTTTATTTGTAATAATTTATATCATTTCATTAATATTAAACAAAGATATAGATTATGAGGAATTATCACCTGCTATTGTTAAAAGAATTTCAGAAAGAGAAAGAATTGAAAAAGAAATTGAAGCCGCAAGGCATATACAACAAAGCTTTTTACCTGCTAAAATACCAACAAAAAAAGAAATTGATATTTATTCAGTTTGTTTACCAGCGTATGAAGTAGGAGGAGATTATTATGACTATTTTGATTTAGGTGAAGATAAATTAGCTGTAGTAGTGGGTGATGTATCCGGAAAAGGAATAAAAGCTGCATTTTATATGACGCTGATTAAAGGCATTCTAAAAACACAATCACAAACTAATTTATTACCATCAATAATATTAGCAAAAGCTAATAAAATCTTTTATGAATTAGTAGAAAAAGGAAATTTTATTAGTGTTATCTATGGTATTTTTGATTTAAATAATAAAACTTTTATTTATGCGAATGCTGGTCATAACCCATTAATATTTAGAAAACATCGTGATAATAACATTATATGTGATAAGAATGAAGGTATAGCATTAGGTTTGGTTGATGAAGATACATTCAACAATAATATTAAAGATAAATATATTAAATTTGATCAAGGAGATTTGTTTATATTTTATACTGATGGAATAATTGAAGCAATGAATAAGGATAATGAAGAATATGGTGAAGAAAGGTTTATCAAAATTATTAATGAGAATAGCAATAATTCCTCAAAAGAAATTATAAAAAATATTTTAGAAGATGTAAAAAAATTTATTGGTAAAGCATCACAACATGATGATATAACACTTCTCGTTATAAAAATATTTTAATAATATTTTAAAAAAATTTTTTTAAAAAATCATTTTTTGCTTGACTATTAGATCAAATATTTTTAATTTGTGCAAGAGAAATTAAAAAAATAATTGATCTTTAACAAATCGACACACTCAAGATGGATATCTCAGTTGTTTTTAACATGAAAAGAGATTCCAAAAAAGAAAATGTTTATGAAGAATCTCCTAGTAGTGCTGGACATCGTAGTGTAGTCGTCTCAGATACTGAAATTACAAAGTCTGATATTATATATGATGACTTGTATGCCGAGTGGGATGATGAAGATACTATATTGGCAGTAAAATCTGCTTTAGAAAAAGAACATAATGTTTCATTAATTGAAGCAAATGAATATTCTTATCAGAAGTTATTAGAAAAAAAACCTCAATTTGTTTTTAACATTGCTGAAGGAATAGGAAGTACTTGCCGTGAAGCTATAATGCCTTCGATTTTTGAACTTTTAAATATTCCTTATACAGGTAGTGATCCATTAACTTTGGCTATTTGTTTAAATAAGGCACGTACTAAAGAAA
Source organism: Ignavibacteria bacterium (assembly GCA_036567745.1). GTDB lineage: Bacteria > Bacteroidota > Ignavibacteria > DATCTW01 > DATCTW01 > DATCTW01. The sequence goes on from DATCTW010000020.1 coordinate 34,782, forward strand.
TCTTATCCTACTATAAAATTCCAACATCAAATTTTACTATTATTCAAAATGAGAATGATATTAATCTTGAATCACTATCATATCCTTTAATTGTTAAACCTTTACACGAGGGTTCAAGCAAAGGTATATATAATTCATCTTTTGTAACTAACTACTCTGAATTAAAAAATGAAATAGAAAGAATAATTACTCTTTATAAACAACCAGCTCTTGTCGAGGAGTATTTACCTGGAAGAGAATTTACAGTTGCTTTATTAGGGAATGGGAGAAACATTAAAATATTACCTATTATCGAATTTAATTTAGATCTTTTACCAGAAGATGCAAATAAAATTTACTCCTATGAAGCTAAATGGATATGGGATACTGTAGATAACAAGTTGGATGGCATTCATCAGTGCCCCGCAACAATTGATAACAATTTAAAATCTCAAATAGAAGATATTTGTATAAAATCTTTTAATGCTCTAAATTGCCGTGATTGGTGTAGAATTGATATACGCTTAGATAAGAATGGAGTTCCTAATGTGATGGAATTGAATCCATTACCTGGAATAATACCAGACCCTGATGCTCATTCTTGTTTTCCAACTGCTGCAAGAGCAGCAGGCATGACTTATGATGACCTAATTCTTTCGGTTTTAAATATCGCAATTGAAAGGTATAACAATAATTTATGAGTAAATCATTAAATATTGGAATAATTTATACCGAGATACTTGGTGAAAACAAAAATAATAATAATTCTAATTTTATTGATTTATCAGAAACAGAATATGAGTATGGATTGGAATTTATTAAAGAAAATATAAGAGCTGAAGGTTTCTCTGTTTGTAGTTTTGGCTTAAAAAAGGATATTAAAGAATTAATTGATTTTATTCAAAACTCAAATTTAGACGTAATTTTTAATTTATGTGAAAGTTATAATCATGTGTCTATTAACGAAATGTATATTGCTGGTATTTATGAATTACTAGAAATTCCTTATACCGGAAATAGATCCTGGACATTAGGTACTTTGATAAAGAAATGGAAAGTAAAGGATATTTTAGAAAAATATGGTTATTTAACTCCAAAATATCAACTTATTACTGATTTATCAAATATCAATATATCAGAAAACATTAAATACCCTTTAATTGTAAAACCATCAAAAGAAGATGCTAGTGTTGGAATAAATAACTCTTCAATTGTAAATGATATAAATGAACTAAAAAAACAAGCAGAATATGTATATAATCTAGTAAAACAACCCATTTTAGTAGAAGAATATATTGATGGAAGAGAGTTAAATGTTGCAATTTTAGGTAATAATTCTCCAGAAGTATTACCAATTTCTGAAATTGATTTTTCAGGTTTACCAGATAGTTTTCCAAAAATTGTAACTTATAGTGCTAAATGGCATGAAAATAGTGCAGAGTATATTGGAACTCAAGGTGTATGCCCAGCAAAATTAGATAAAGAAATAGAAGACCGTTTAAAAAAAATATCACTTGAAATATACAAAATTTTTGATTGTTCTGGATATGCAAGAATTGATATTAGATTAGATAATAATTATAATCCATATATTCTTGAAGTAAATCCTAATCCGGATATCTCATTAGATGCTGGTTTTTACAGATCAGCAAAAAATGCTGGATATACTTATTCAGGTATGTTAAAAAAAATTATTGAGTTAGGTTTAGAAAATTTTAAATCAATTGTATAATGATACGTAAATTGGAATACAAGGATAGAGCAATAATTGAGGAAATATTAAAAGCTACTAAAGTGTTTAATAATGAAGAAATTTTAGTTGCTTTAGAGCTAATCGATATATATTTGAATGATAAAAATCAAAAGGATTATAATTTTTTTTGCTATACTAATGAAACCGATGATACTATCGGTTATGTTTGTTATGGTAAAACTCCTATGACTGAAGCTACATTTGATTTATACTGGATAGCTGTAAATCCTCTTTATCATAATAAGGGTATTGGTAAAAGCTTATTAGTATATACTGAAAATATTATAAAAAGTATAGGTGGAAAACTTATTATAGTTGAAACATCTTCTAGGGATGATTATTATAATACAAGAATGTTTTACATAAAATCAAATTATCAGGAACTTTCTAGAATAAAAAATTATTATAAAATGAATGATGATTTGATTATATATGGAAAATATTTTTAATTTATTTGTGTAATTATTTGGAGGCATTTGTTTATTTATGGAATTATGGCAGGAGTTAGTCAGAAAAAGTGTTTCTTCTGTAGATGAATTAGTTAAAATCTTTGGTATTGATGCTGAAACTTCAAAGAAAATGGACTCACTTTTTCATACAAGGATTAATCCATACTATCTTGGTTTAATAAGATATCCTGGGGATCCTATTTGGTTACAATGTACTCCAAATATAAAAGAATTACAAGATGATGGGTTACCAGAAGATCCTTTAAATGAGGATGGGGATAGCCCTGTACCAAATATTACACATAGATATCCTGATAGAGTATTATTTTTAGTAACAAGTCAGTGTTCGATGTATTGTAGATTTTGTACAAGAAAAAGAAAAGTTGGTGACTCATCTAAAATTAGTATGCGTTGGTTACAAGCTGGAATAGATTATATCGCTTCACATAAAGAAATTCGAGATGTAGTGATTTCTGGTGGTGACCCTTTGATGCTTACAGATTATATGCTTGAAAAGATCCTTTCGGCTTTAAGAGAAATTAAACATGTTGAGATTATAAGAATTGGAACGAGAATTCCAAGTGTTTTACCTCAAAGAGTTACTACAAAATTATGTAATACATTAAAAAAATTCCATCCAATTTACATAAATACACATTTTAATCACCCTTGGGAATGCACTCCTGAAGCTCAAAAAGCTTGTGAAATGTTAGCAGATGCTGGTATCCCCTTAGGCAATCAATCTGTTTTGCTAAAAGGTGTTAACGATAAACCAGAGATTATGCTTGAATTGGTAAGAAAATTATTGCAAATGAGAGTTAAACCCTATTACTTGTATCAAGCAGATATCACAAAAGGATCAAACTACTTTAGAACTCCTATACAAACAGGTTTGGAAATTATGGATAAATTAAGAGGTCATACTAGCGGTTTAGCTGTTCCATATTTTGTAATCGATGCTCCTGGTGGTGGTGGTAAAATTCCAATCCTTCCAAATTATGTTTTATATCATGATGAAGAAAAAATTGTTCTAAGAAATTATAATTATGATGTATATGAATATCCAGAAATAAAATCAACAAAAAGAAAAACAAAGAAATCCACCGAATTTCTTAGAAGAAAAAGAAGGATATTTCCAGTCAAAATATATTCAAAAGATAAAGAAATTGAATAATTTTTTTTATTGGTATTAATCTTATATTTCCATTTATCTATCTTATCTGAAAAGATTACTTGATAAAGTAGTATTTTTTTACTATTTTAATTAAAATAATATTTATTTATGTATATACAAGATACAATTTGTGCTATAGCTACTCCAATTGGAGAAGGTGGTATTTCGATTATTAGAGTAAGTGGTAAAAATTCATTTGATATTGTAAAAAAGATTTTTGAAGGAAAAGGTGAAATTGAGAATTATAAACCATTTACTATTCATTTTGGAAAAATTATTGATCCAGAGTTTGGTTTGATCGATGAAGTTTTAATTAGTATTTTTAAAGCTCCACATAGTTATACTGGTGAAGATTTAATTGAAATTAATTCTCATGGAGGATCTTTAGTTACTAAAAAAATTATAAATCTCTTATTGAGATCGGGTGCAAGATTAGCTGAACCAGGTGAATTTACTAAAAGAGCATTTTTAAATGGTAGAATAGATTTAACCCAGGCAGAAGGTGTAGCTGATTTAATACATGCTCAAAGTGATACTGCATTAAAGTGCTCTTTAAAATCTATCAGCGGTGAATATGGAAGAACATTAAAAAAATATCACCAAAAATTATTGGATATTTGTAGTTTAATAGAATTGGAGCTAGATTTTGTTGAAGATGATATTCAATTTGTTGATAATAACGAAATCTTAAATATGATAAACAATCTTTTAATTGAAATAAATCAGATGATTAATTCTTTTGAGTTAGGCAAATTATATAAAGATGGTGTAAAAGTAGTTTTATTAGGAAAACCTAATGTAGGTAAATCTACTATTTTAAATTCTCTTATTAAAAGTAATCGAGCAATTGTAAGTCACATTCCTGGAACAACTAGAGATTTTATCGAAGAATCATTTTATTTTGATGGGGTTTTATATAGAATTTTTGATACTGCAGGTTTACGAGAAACAAATGATGAAATAGAAAAAGAAGGTATTAATAGAACAAAGGAGCAAGCTAAAGATTCTGATATTTTAGTATATATTTTTGATCTTACTCAGGAATACTATGAAACAGATTTTTCAATTCTTAAAGAATTTATTGACCTTTCTAAAAAGAATAGACAAGAATTGATTATAGTTTTCAATAAATCAGATTTAATTGAAGTTGATAAAATCGATATTTTTAAGAATAATAAATTAAATACTTTCAATTTATCAAAAAATATTTCTATTTCAGCACATAATGATGAAGATATTTTACATTTGAAAGAGATTTTTGGAGAAATAATATCAGTAAAAAAGAATCTTTTCTTTGATGAAAAAATTGTAACGAATATAAGACATAGAGATGCTTTAATTAGGACAAAAGATTCACTTAATCAAGCTATTAGTGCAATTGTAAAAAATGAAAGTAATGAGTTTATTTCTGTTCATTTAAGAAAAGCTCTAAATTCTTTAGGAGAGGTAATTGGCACAGTATCAACAGAGGATATTTTAAATAATATTTTTTCGAAATTTTGTATAGGTAAGTAGTATATGTCCTATAGTAGCTTATTTAAAAAAGCAACTAGAATATTCAGAAGTTATCTAAATATTAGTGATGATAACGATTATAAAAAGAATTATCAAAAAAATAATGAAAATAGAAACACCAAAAATAATTCAGAATTTAATTACTCAAAAAATAAAGAATCTAACAATAATTCTTCAAATAATACTAAAAACGAACAATATTATTATGAAGTACTTGGTTTAAAATATGGGGCATCTATAAGTGATATAAAGGATGCTTATAAAAAACTCATTTCTCAATATCATCCAGATAAAGTAGCAACTTTGGGACCTGAGCTACAATTATTAGCTCAAAAAAAGACAAAAGATATTAATGAAGCATATCAATATTTTAAGAAAAAATTGAATTTTAATTAATTTATTGGATTATTATAATGGGAGATTTACAGGCATTAATTTTAGCTGCTGGTAAAGGTACGAGAATGAAAATTAATGGTTCTAAGTTATTACATAGTTTTAATGGGGATACTATTATTAAAAGAGTTGTTAATGCTTGTAAGATACCTAAAGTAAGTAAAATTAATTTAATAGTTGGGTATGAATCAGAAAAAATTATTAGCGAGCTAGGAAATGATTTTACATACTATTTTCAAGAAAATTTATCTGGAACTGGAGAGGCTTTAAGATGTTTTTTTGAAAATAATAATTATGAAGATGATTTATTGGTTTTAGTTGGAGATACTCCATTATTATCAAAAAAATTTATTTTAAATTTTACAGATTATTATTATAATAATTCACTTACTACTCTCTTAGCTGTAACAAAAATAGAAAATAACATACCACCATATGCAAGGGTTATTAGAGATAACAATAATAATATTATAAAGATTTTAGAAGATTTTGAATGTGATTTTTCTCAAAAGAAAATTACCGAAGTTGTTACATCTCAATATTGCTTTAACTCAAAATATTTAAGACCTTTATTAAATAAAATAAAACCAAAAGGTAAAAATAATAATACATATTTGAATGATATTATAAATGAAAAAATTAAATTAGGTGAAAAGATAGATACTTATTTTGAAGAAAATTATTTATCTTTATATGGTGTTAACGATAAAAATGATTTATTACTTTTAAAAAACGAAATAAGTTCTTATGAGATTAATTCCATATAATATTTTTTACGATACATTCGATATTGTAATAATTGGTGGTGGAATAAATGGAGCAGGTATAGCTCTTGATGCAGTTACTCGTGGTTTTAAAACTTTAGTTTTAGAAAAAAATGATTTTGGTAGTGGAATGACTAGTTATTCTACAAAATTAATACATGGAGGTTTACAATATCTAAGTAATTTTGAAGTTGGTTTAGTGAGAGAATCTCTTAGAGAAAGGGAAATTTTGTTAAAAAATGCTCCTCATTTAATTAAACCAATTCAATTTAATTTCCCAATTTATAAAAATGGCTCAAAATCTTATAGAGAATTGCGAACATCTTTATTAGCTTATGATTTATTATCTTATGATAAAAGTTTGCAAAACCATAAAATATTTAAAGCAAAACCCTTTTTACAAATTGAGCCAAATGTAAACTCTGAAAATTTATTAGCAGGTGCAATTTTTTATGATTGTTTAGTGTTATATCCTGAAAGGTTATGTCTAGAAAATATTTTAATGGCAGAAAAGTATGGAGCAGTAGTTTTAAATCATTGTGAAGTTGTAAACATTATTACTAAAAGAAATAAAATATATGGAGTTATTTTTAGAGATAATTTAAGTGGATTAGAATACAAAGTTTTATGTAAAGTAGTCATTAATGTTGCAGGACCTTGGATAGATTCTGTAATAAAATTAATTTTACCTGATTCTGTTAACAAAATAGGAGGAAATAAGGGAACTCATATTGTTGTTGAAAAAAATAATTTTAATAATGATAATGGTTATTATTTTTTATCAAATATTGATGGTAAACCAATATTTGTTATTCCCTGGAAAAATTACTCCCTTATAGGTACTGCTGATGACAAATTTGATTGTAATATAGAAGAAATTCGACCTTCGAAAAATGAAATAGAATATCTTTTAAAATCTGTAAATCATGTTTTACCAAATATGAATTTGAATGAAAATGATATTGTGTATGCTTATTCAGGTGTGAGACCTTTACCTTATGTTTTTGATTTACCAGATGAAAACATAACAAGAAAATATTTGATTTATGATCACGAAAAAAACGATAAAATATTTGGTTTAATTAGTTTAATTGGAGGTCAGATTACTACCTACAGGAGTCTTGCTAAAGAAACAGTTAATCTTATTTGTGAAAAATTAAATAAGAGAATTAGAAAAATTTATTGCAAAACTGATAAAATTAGTTTTTTTGGAAATAAGAAAGATATTGATGAATTTGATTGTATAGAGGATTATATATTATATTTATCAAGAAACTATAAAATTGAAAATGATACAAAAATACATCTCTTTACATATTATGGATTTAGAGCATTCGAGATTTTAGATTTTATTTCAAGGAATGATAAATTTCAACAGAGAATAACTGAAGAATTACCAGATATTGTTTTTCAAATTTATTATTCAATAAACAGAGAACATGCATATTCTATAAAAGATATAATGTTCAGAAGGACTACATTAGGAACAAGTAAAAATTTAGGTATTAATGCTGTCAATTTTATAGCTGATGAAATGAGTAAAATTTTTAAATGGGATAATCAAAAAAAATATCAAGAAATTGAAAAATATGAACATTTTATTGAATCAAGATTTAAGTATAATTAAAATATTTTTTAATTAGTTGAAGACGGAGGAGAAGATGGGAGTTTATAAACCATTTAGAACAATTCCTGAGATGTTTGATGTTATTACAAAGGAATTTTTGAATTCTGACAGACCTTTATTTTTGAGAAAAGTAAAAGGTAAATACGAAGGAATTACTTATGCTGAATATAGAATGTATGTTAAAAGGTTTATGTTGGGCTTACATTCTATAGGTGTAAAAGAAGGTGATAAAGTTGGAATTATTTCAGAAAATCGGGTAGAATGGTTTATTTCAGATATTTCGATTATTTCTCTTGGGGCAATAGATGTTCCTGTATTTCCTTCTTTAACTGCAAAGCAAATTGAGTATATAATGAATAATGCGGAAGTAAAGTATATCATATTATCAAACCAACTTCAACTTAATAAGCTAAATAAGATAAAAGATTCTCTTCCGTTACTTCAAAAAATTATTATTATGAATGAAAAATATGATATACAAGATAATGTAATTAAATTCTCAGATATCCTTCGAGCTGGTGAGCATATTGAGAAAGATTATCCTGATTTTCTAGAACAAAACATCTATAAAAGAAAACCTGAAGACGAGGTCACTATTATATATACATCTGGTACAACTGGCAATCCAAAAGGCGTTGTTTTAACAAATTCAAATTTTGTTAGTCAGGCAACAGATGCTTCTCAATATCTTCCAATTACTCCTGAAGATACTTTTTTATCCTTTTTACCTTTATGCCATGTTTTTGAAAGAACAGCAACTGCTTATACTGCGTTTGCTTGTGGAGCAACAATTGCTTTTGCAGAAAGTATAGATACAGTAGGAGAAAATTTAATAGAAGTAAAACCTACTTTAGTTCCTACTGTACCTAGATTATTCGAAAGAATGCATGCTAAAATAATGAAAAGTATTTCAAATAGTTCTCCTTCAAAGCAAAAAATATTTAATTGGGCAATCGAAATCGGTAAAAAGTATGCAATAGCAAAAAAAACAGGTCTTATTCCTTTAAGTTTACGTTCTAAACATTCATTAGCAGAAAGATTAGTTTTTTCAAAATTAAAAGAGAAAACTGGTGGAAAATTAAGGGCTTTTATTTCAGGTGGAGCAGCATTACCAAAGGAGTTAGGTCTCTTTTTTGAAGCTATCGGTATCACTATACTTGAAGGTTATGGATTGACAGAAAGTTCTCCAATAATTGCATTTAGTAAGCTTGATGATTATAAATTTGGTTCAGTAGGGAAAGCTATTCCAAATGTTCAAATAAAGATTGCAGAAGATGGAGAAATTCTTGCAAAAGGTCCTAATATTATGAAGGGTTATTATAAACTTGAAAAGGAAACAAAAGAAGTTATTGATGATGATGGTTGGTTACATACAGGAGATATTGGTTATTTGGATTCTGAGGGGTATTTATATATTACTGATAGAAAAAAACATATTTTTGTAAGTTCTGGTGGCAAGAATATTGCACCACAGCATATTGAAAATTTATTTATGACAAGTAAATATATAAGCCAATTTGTGCTTATTGGAGATAGAAGACAATTTTTAAGTGCTCTTATTGTACCTGATTTTGATGCAATAAAGGAATATGCCGATACTCATAATATTCAATATAACTCTGAGCAAGATTTAGCTAATAGTGAACAAATATATAAATTAATTGAAGATGATATGGCTCGTATTCAACAGGATCTTGCCAATTATGAAAGAGTCAGAAAATTTGTTTTATTAGATAAACCTCTTACTCTTGAGGATGGTGAAGTAACTCCAACTTTAAAAGTAAAAAGACAGGTTGTTGAAGAAAAGTATGCAAAATTAATCGAAGATATGTATAACACTGCTTCCACAAATAAATAATGGAGGTAAAAATGAGTATAGTAAAACCTTTTGATACTTTAACACAGATGTTTGATGTAGTTACAAAAGAATTTCTAAATAGTAAGAGACCTGCATTTCTAAGAAAAGTAAAAGGTGAGTGGGTTGGAGTATCTTACTCGGATTATAGAAATTATGTTAAAAATTTTACTTTGGGATTAAAATCTATTGGAGTTGAAAAAGAAGATAAAATTGTAATAATTTCTGAAAATAGAATTGAATGGACTATATCTGACATGTCTATCTTAATTTGTGGAGCAATACCTGTTCCAATATATCCTGCCTCAACAGCAAAGCAAATAGAATATATTATCAAAAACTGTGAAGCAAAATTTGTTATTGTTTCTAATCAATTACAACTGAATAAAATTGCAAAAATTAAATCTGAGATTCCAAATGTCAAGAAAATTATAATAATGAACGAAAAAATTGATATTGAAGAAAATGTTATAAAATTTTCTGATATATTAAAAGCTGGAGAAAAATTTGAAGAATCAAACAAGGATTTATTTGAAAAGTTAATTTATGAAGTAAAACCCGAAGATACTGCTTCTATTATTTATACTTCTGGTACTACTGGCGAACCTAAAGGTGTTGAACTTACTCATAATAATTTTGTTTTTCAAATAAAAGGTGCTTCTGAATGGTTTTATGTTAGCCCAAAAGATACAACCCTATCTTTTTTACCATTATGTCATGTTTTTGAAAGAACAACAGGAGGGTACACAATTTTTGCTTGTGGAGCTACTATAGCATTTGCAGATAGTATTGATACTGTTGCAGAAAATTTATTGGAAATAAAACCTACTATAGTTACAACTGTTCCTCGTCTATTTGAAAGAATTTATTCAAAAATAATTAAATCTGTTGAAAATAGTTCAGAAGTAAAGCAAAAATTATTTTATAAAGCTTTAGAAGTCGGGAAAAAATATGCTGAAAGCAAACGAGAAGGGTTGATACCTCTTAATTTAAAAATCAAATACAAATTTTATGATAAAATTGTCTTTGAGAAAATAAAACAAAGAACAGGTGGAAGAATAAGATTTTTTGTTTCAGGTGGTGCAGCTTTATCTAAAGAAATAGGTGAGTTTTTTGATGCAATTGGTATAAAAATTATTGAAGGTTATGGATTAACTGAAACTTCACCTGTTGTTGCAGTAAATGAAGTTGATAATTATAAATTTGGTACTGTTGGGAAACCTTTTACTGGTGTTGAGGTTAAAATTGCTGAAGATGGAGAAATTTTAACTAGAGGACCACACGTTATGAAAGGTTATTATAAAAATCCTGAAGCTACAAAAGAAGTAATTGATGCCGATGGTTGGTTCCATACAGGTGATATAGGTTTCTTTGATTCTGAAAATTTTTTACATATAACTGATAGAAAAAAGAATCTAATTGTAAGTTCTGGTGGGAAAAACATAGCTCCACAACCAATTGAAAACCTATTTTTGTCTAGTAAATTTATTGATCAATTTGTGCTGATTGGAGATAGAAGACAGTTTTTAAGTGCATTAATTGTACCTGATTTTGATGCGATAAAAGAGTATGCTGATACTCATAAAATACCATATACAAATGTTCAAGATTTAACAAATAGCGAAGAAATTTATAAAATTATTGAAAATGATATTGCCAAAATTCAAAAAGATTTGGCTAATTATGAAAGAATTAGAAAGTTTGTATTATTAGATAAACCATTATCTCTTGAAGAAGGAGAAATAACTCCATCTTTGAAAATCAGAAGAAAGGTAATAGAGGAAAAATATTCAAAATTGATTGATGAAATGTACAATAAAGATACAGATTTACAATGAGCCTTGCATAACAGGAATAAAATTTATATATTATTGAAAGATATTTTTAGGTGCTTATATGCCAATAAATTATTTCCCAATATTTTTGACCTTATTAGTAGGTTTAGGTTTTAGTATTCTTTTACTAATAGTTGCTAATATTATTGGCCCAAAAAAGGTAATTGATGAAAAACTTACTACATATGAAAGTGGAATGGAACCTTATAGAACAGCACATGAAAGGTTTTCTGTAAAGTATTATTTAATTGCAATTTTATTTATATTATTTGATATCGAAGTCGTTTTCTTTTATCCTTGGGCAGTAACATTTAAGGAACTAACTAAACAATTTGGATTGTTTATATTTTTAGAGATGTTAGTTTTTATCATTATTCTTTTGTTAGGGTATATATATATATGGAAGAAAGGAGCATTTAGATGGGATTAGAATCTTACCTTAATGGAGAAGGCTTTTTTACTACCAGGGTAAATGATTTACTAAAATGGTCACGAACAAATTCTCTTTGGCCTATGCCTATGGCAACATCTTGTTGTGGTATTGAATTAATGTCTTTTGCTGGTCCTCGTTTTGATGTTGCTAGATTTGGATCTGAAGTTTTTAGGATGTCACCAAGGCAATCTGATTTGATGATAGTTGCAGGAACAATTACATATAAAATGGCTAAAGTAGTTAGAAAAATTTACGATCAAATGCCTGAACCAAAATGGGTAATTGCAATGGGAGCTTGTGCTTCTTCAGGTGGTATGTTTAGATCATATTCAGTTGTTCAAGGAATAGATCAATTTGTGCCCGTTGATGTTTTTGTTTCTGGATGCCCACCTAGACCCGATTCTCTAATTAAAGCTTTACTCGATATTCAAGCAAAACTTAAAAAAGAACCTATTTCAAAATATTATTAATTTTTTTATATATGAAAGAACTTTTAATAAACAAATTAAAAGAAAAATTTCAAGATTTTATCGAAGAAATAATTGATTATTCTAATGAATTAACTTTTGTTATTTCGAAAAATAAAATATTAGATGTTTGTTATTTTTTGAAGAATAATGAAGATTTGAAATTCGATTACCTTGTTGATATATGTGGTGTTGATAGATTTAAAAAAGAGAATCGCTTTGAAGTTGTATATAATATTTGGTCAGAGAAACTAAAATATCGTATAAGGCTTAGAATAAAAGTAGATGAAAAAGATCTACAATTAGATTCAGTAACTTCAATTTGGAAATCTGCAGATTGGTATGAAAGAGAAACTTATGATATGTTCGGAATCGTTTTTTTAAACCATCCAGATTTAAGAAGAATTTATATGCCAGAAGAATTTGAGTATTTCCCTTTAAGAAAAGATTTTCCATTAATTGGCATTCCTGATTCTTTACCATTGCCAAGGAGAAATTGATGAAAGAAAATAGCCTTTCTAACAATCAAGATATAAGAAATAAAATTATTCAGAAACTTTTAGAACAAGATGTGCAAATTGTTTCTGAAGACCCATTAGAAAACACAATGGTTTTAAATATGGGCCCTTCTCATCCATCAACACATGGAGTGTTAAGAGTTCTTTTAAAGTTAGATGGTGAAACAGTAGTTGACGCAATGTGTGATGTTGGATATTTACATAGAGGTTTTGAAAAAATTGCTGAGAATTCTACTTATCATGAATTTATTCCTCATACAGATAGGCTTGATTATTTATCCCCATTATCGAATAATGTTGCTATTGCTTTAGCAATAGAAAAAGTAGCAGGTATCACTGCACCACCAAGAGCACAATATATTAGAACAATATTATGTGAACTTGCTAGAATATCATCTCATCTTATGGCTATAGGATCAGTAGGTATTGATTTAGGTGCCTTAACTTATTGGTTTTACACTTTTACTGAAAGAGAAAAGTTATATGATATTTTTGATCTGGTTGTTGGAGCTAGGTTTACCACAAGTTTCACAAGAATTGGTGGTATATCTCATGATATAACTGAAGAAGGTATTCAAGCAATAAAAGTTTTTATTAAAGAATTACCAAATATTTTAAAAAAGTGTGAAAAACTTTTAAATCGAAACCGTATATTTATTGATAGAACACAAGGTATAGGAAAAATTTCTTTAAATGATGCTTTAAACTGGGGTTTATCAGGCCCAAATCTTAGAGCAAGTGGTTCAGAAAGAGATTTAAGAAAAGATGAACCATATTTAATTTATCCCGAATTAGATTTTGATGTTCCGTATTACAACGAAGGTGATACTTTAGCAAGGTTTTTAATAAGAATTGATGAAATTTATGAGAGTTTACGAATTATTGAACAAGCCTTGAAAAAATTACCAGAAGGAGAAATTATATCTAATGATCCAAAAAACGCTTTACCCAGAAAAGAGAAAATTTATACTAAAATGGAAGAATTAATAAATGATTTTATGTTAGTAAATTTTGGAATTAATCCACCCGTAGGTGAAATATATCAAGCAATTGAATCATCAAAAGGAGAGTTAGGGTTTTATATTGTAAGTGATGGTTCTGGTTATCCATGGCGTTTAAAAATTCGTTCACCATCTTTCTGTAATTTACAGGTTCTTCCATTACTATTAAAAGGGCAAATGATTTCAGATGTAGTGGCAATTATTGGTAGTATAGACCCAGTAATGGGGGAATGTGATAAATAAGGAGTAGTTATATGATTAATGAAGAAGAATTATTAAAAATTGAAAATATAAAAAGAAAATATCCAGATTCAAAAGCAGCTCTTATGCCTGTATTGTATTTTTTTCAAGAAAAATATGGTTTTATTTCAGATGATTCTATAAAAGAAATATCACAGTTGTTAAAAATTTCTGAAGTAGATATTAAAGGAGTTGTTTCATTTTATGAGATGTTTCATGAAAAACCAAAAGGGAAATATATAGTGCAAGTATGTACTAATATTTCTTGTATGTTATGTAATTCAGAAAATATCCTTAAAGCAGTAGAGAAAAAATTAGGTATTAAGTGCGGAGAAACAACAAAGGATAATTTATTCACTCTTGAAGAAGTAGAATGTTTAGGTTCTTGTGGAACAGCACCTGTAATTTCTATTAACAATAGATACTATGAGAATATGACTGAAGAAAAAATAAACAGTTTATTTGATAATTTAAAATAATATGGAAAAACTAATTTTACCTGACATTAAAGGATTACAGAGTATATCTGTTTACGAAGGTATAGGTGGTTATACAGCTATCAAAAAAGCTTTAAAGATGACACCTAATGAAATTATAGATGAAGTAAAAAAATCTAATTTAAGAGGCAGAGGTGGAGCTTGTTTTCCCACGGGTTTAAAATGGTCTTTTATGCCACAAAATACTGATAAACCAAAATATTTATGTGTTAATGGTGATGAGAGTGAACCAGCTTCATTTAAAGATAGACAAATTTTCGAATTTAATCCTCATCAATTAATAGAAGGAACCTTGATTGCTGCTTATGCGTTAGGAGTTAAAACTTCTTATATCTATATTAGGGGAGAATATTTATCCTGGATAGAAATGCTTCAAAAAGCTATAGATGAAGCTTATGAAAAAAATTATATTGGTAAAAATATTTTTAATTCAAATTTTTCAACTGATATTTATATTCATAGAGGAGCAGGCGCTTATATTTGTGGGGAAGAATCTAGCTTAATGAATTCAATAGAAGGATTGAGACCATATCCAAGAAATAAGCCACCATTTCCTGCACAAAATGGTTTATGGGGCTGTCCTACTACAATCAATAATGTTGAGACGATTACAAACATACCAGTAATAATAAATAAAGGTGGAGAATGGTTTTCTAAAATTGGTGCTGAAAAACACCCTGGGACTCTTTTGTATGGAGTTAGTGGTAATGTAAATAAACCTGGTGTTTATGAATTACCAACTGGCACATTATTAACTGATATAATTTATAAATATGCTGGTGGTGTAAAAGGTGATAAAAAAATTAAAATGATTATTCCTGGTGGAACATCAATGCCTCCCATAAGAGGTGATGAAATAGAAAATTTAAAAATGGATGCTGAATCTCTTAAAAGTGTGGGTTCAGCAATTGGTACTGCAGGTATTGTTGTAATAGATGAAACAGTCGACATTATTAAGATTTTAACTAGGATTACTAAATTTTATTGGCATGAATCTTGTGGGCAATGCACTCCTTGTCGTGAAGGTACAGGTTGGATGTTAAAAATTCTTGAAAGAATAGAAAGAGGTGAAGGGGTTAGTAGTGATTTAGATTTATTAGTTGAAATTGCAAATAATATTGAAGGAAATACTGTTTGTGCTTTAGGAGATGCTGCTGCTTGGCCTGTTAAATTTACAATTAAAAAATTTAGAAAAGAGATTGAAGAAAGAATATACAAGTCATGTTAGTTTAATATATGAAAAAATACCCTCTTTATATTTTTTTTCTGCTACTTTTCAATTCTTTTGTTTTTACTCAAGATGTTAACTTTTTTGGTAATTATGGTCAAATAATTACACTTAAATCATCCTATTCCATGTTCCCACATCAGAAAAGATTTGATGGACATGTATATAAGGACAAAAAATATTCTTTTGAAGAACATTATAATGATAGTACAGTAAAAGTTTTTATTCCAAGTTATTTTAAGAATTCCAACAAAGTTGATGTAGTAATACATTTTCATGGTTGGTGGAATAACATTGATTCAGTAATAAAACAATTTAAGTTAATCGAACAATTTTATGAGTCTAAGAAAAATGCGATTTTAATATTTCCTGAAGGTCCTAAAAATTCTCCTGATTCTTTTGGAGGAAAATTAGAAGAAAATGATGTCTTCAAGAAACTAGTTTATGATATATTAAATCAATTAAAAAATAAAAAATATATCAAAAATAATAAAATAGGGAATATTATTATTTCTGGACATAGTGGAGCTTATAGAGTAATTTCATATATTTTACAAAAAGGTGGAATAAGAGATAAAATAAAGGAGATATATTTATTTGATGCTTTGTATGGTAATACTGAAAAATATATATTTTGGTTATTAAAAAGTAATGGTAAATTAATTAATATTTATACAAATGATGGTGGAACCAAAGAAGAATCTGAAAAATTATTAGAGGCATGTATCGATTGGAAAATTAAAGCAAAATTTATTGAGGAAGAAAATTTAAATTTGAAAGATCTTTTATCTAACAGAATTATATTTATACATTCAAAATTAGACCACAACCAAGTTCTTTTTCAAAATAAAAATTTCTATCAATATATCAAATCAAGTTGTTTAAAATAATTATTTAATAGGTTGTTTTATGAGGAAAAAAACTTTAATTATATTTCTATTATTAATTGTCATTATTTTATCAAAATCACAAGATAAACATAATATTAACGTTGATGATCTTATAAAAATGAAAAGACTTGGATCTTTGAAGATTGATAAAGAAAATAATAGGCTTTTCTTTAATATTACTGAGTATAATTATTTATCTAATAAAGGAAAATCAAGAATTTTATTCCTTAATTTAATTGATAATTCAATTACAAATCTAATTTCTGATGAGTATAGTTGTTATGATCCTGTTCCATCTCCAAATGGTAGATATTTAGCATATATTAAATCTTTTGAAGGTGTGCCACAAATTTTTATTTATGATTTTCAAACAAAAGAATCAAAACAGATAACAAATGTTGTGAATGGGGTATCAGGATTGTTATGGTCACCAGATAATAAAAAAATTGCTTTTGTTTCAGATGTTTATCCAGATTGTACAACTATGGATTGTAATAAATCCAAAGTTGATAGTATAAATAGACAAAAAATTAAAGCAAAAATACTTACAAGACTTCCTTATAGAGTATGGAATTACTGGAAAGATGATAAAAGAAGCCACTTGTTTATAGTAAATGTTGAAGATAATAATTTATTAGATATTACTTCTGGAGATTATGATATTCCGCCTATTGATGTTAATGGAAATTTTGATTATGCTTTTTCACCTGATGGAAAAGAAATATGTTATGTAAAAAATATTGATAGTGCTATAGCTTTAAGTACAAATAATGATCTTTTTATTTATAATTTCGAGAGCTCTGTTACAAAAAAAATTACAATTAATAAAGCTTGTGACAATCAACCTCTTTATTCTCCTGACGGAAGATATATTGCTTATCGTGCAATGAAAATTCCTGGTTTTGAGGCTGATAAATATAATTTAATTTTATATGATAGAACTACTGGTGATATTAAATCTTTGACAGAAAAAATTGATTTATCAATAAATGAATTTATTTGGGCTAACGATTCTAAATCAATTTATTTTACATCACAAAAGCATTTATATTCAAATTTATACAAAATTGATTTAAGTGGAAAATATGAAACAGTTGTTGAAGGGAAATATATTACTAATATAATTTTAGATAATTCAGGGGATAATATTTATTGCTTTAATCAGGATATAAATAATCCATCAGAAATCAATAAAATTAATTTAAAAAGTAAAAATATTTTTAAACTAACAAATTTCAATGATAGTATTTTAGTCAATATAAATATGAATTCTTTAGAAGAATTCATATTTGCAGGTGCTAATGGTACAAAAGTACAGGGTTTTATGGTAAAACCAGCATCTTTTGATAAAAACAAAAAGTATCCTTTAGTTTTACTTATTCATGGTGGTCCTCAAGGTGCATGGACGTCTTCTTGGAGTTATAGATGGAATCCTCAAATGTACGCTTCGAATGGATATGTTGTTGCTTGTATAAATCCTCGTGGTAGTACGGGTTATGGTCAAAAATTTTGTGATGATATTAGTGGTGATTGGGGTGGTAAAGCATATATTGATTTAATGAAAGGAGTAGATTATTTAATTAATAATTATTCTTTTATTGATAAAGAAAAAATTGCTGCTGCTGGAGCTTCTTATGGTGGTTATATGGTAAATTGGATTTTAGGACATACAAATAGATTTAAATGTTTAATTTCACATGCTGGTGTATTTAATTTAGAAAGTATGTATGGTACTACAGAAGAACTGTGGTTTCCTGAATATGAGTTTAAAGGTACACCGTGGAATAATCCTAACATGTATTCGAAATTTTCACCACATAAATATGTTAAAAACTTTAAAACGCCCACTTTAGTAATTCATGGTGAGCTAGACTTTAGAGTACCTATAAGTGAAGGTATTCAATTATTCACAGCATTACAAAGAAAGGGAATACCTTCAAAATTCTTGTATTTCCCTGATGAAGGTCATTGGGTGCAGAAACCTCAGAACTTAAAATTATGGTTTGATACTATTTTCGAATGGTTAAATTCTTATTTACAATGAAATAAATTTTGAATTGTTAATAATTATTTTATATACTAAATTGTATTTTCAAATTTAAATAATAGATATTTTGGAGATAAAATCTAAGATGAGGAAAATTTTAGGGTTTAGTTTAGGGTTTATTGGTTTTGTTTTACCATTTATTTTCAAATTTGAAGGTTTATCATTTGCTGGTCATATAGGTTTAAGTATTTTTCTTTTAGCAGCGATGTTTTGGCTATTTGAACCTATACCAATATATGGAACTTCTTTACTTGTCATTTCTTTAGGTGTTTTGCTTCTTAGTTCCCAGGGTGTGTTGTATATGAATTCTTCTTTGCCTACTATTGATTTAATTCCAAAAGGGAACAATATATATCAAATACCAAGAAAAGCATTAACAAATAAAAATGAAATATATTTGATTAATGATAAAAAAGAGACTACTCCCATAAAAGTTGAAATTGTTGAAGAAAATGAATCATCAGTAATAATAAAAGCAGAAAATTTGAGTTCTACAAAAATATGTTCTAATGTTGAACATAAACTTGTAGGTTATAAACCAAATAGTTATACAGAATATTTTTATTCACTTGCAAATTCAATAATTATGCTTTTTTTAGGTGGTTTATTGCTTGCTGATGCTGCAACAAAATATAATCTTGATAAAAATATAACTCGTGCAATACTTAAGCCATTTGGTTATAAACCATCAATGATCACACTTGGATTATTATCAGTCACAGCAATAGTATCTGCGTTCATGAGTAATACAGCTGCAACTGCAATGATGATGACAGTTGTATTACCAATAATAGCACAACTTGAATTCGATGATCCATTTAAAAAAGCTGTAGTTTTGGCAATTCCGTTTGGAGCAAACTTGGGAGGTATTGCAACACCAGTTGGTACACCACCTAACGCTGTAGTTTTAGCAGCTTTATCAAAACAAAATATTTTTATACCATTTGGTACATGGATAGCTTTAGCATTACCTTTAGTTATTATAATGGTTTTATTTGCATGGTGGTTAATGTTAAAGACTTTTCCTCCAAAAATCGATAAATTTGAATTAAAAATGACAGGTTCTTTTGATAAATCATCTAAGGCAATTACTCTATATGTGATTTTTGTTATTACAGTTCTTCTTTGGACAACAGAAGCTTTACATGGTATTTCAGCAAATATGGTTGCTTTTTTTACAGTTACAGCATTAGTAATTACTAATGTAGTTGATGTTAAAGACATTAGAAATATTCCGTGGGAAGTGCTTTGGTTAGTTGCTGGAGGAATTGCAATGGATATAATTATGAGAAATACTGGTTTAGGTAATTGGCTTGTTTCAAGAGTTGCCTGGACTCATTTAGGTTCTATGGGGGTTCTTACTGCTTTTGCTTTAGTTGGAATCATTCTTTCTACTTTCCTTTCTCATACAGTAACTGCAACAATTTTAGCACCTTTAGCAGTTGGTATTGGTGTAGCAGGAAATCTGGGTGAAGGTTTTAGTGTATCGTTAGGTGCTGTAGTCCTAGGTATTGCAACTAGTTTTGCGATGGCTTTACCAATTTCTACACCACCAAATGCAATTGCTGTTAGTACTGGCCTTATTGATACTAAGGGAATGCTTAAAGTCGGTCTTCCAATTGGAATTGTTGGAATTATTCTTATGTTAATATTTGCCAAATTTTATTGGCCATTAATACTAAATTAATGAGGTAACAATATGTCAAAAATTTATATACTGGTAATTGAAGATGAACTAGAAGTAATGGATGTAATTGTAAGAGATTTAAATTTATTTGAAAAATTTTTTCCTATTGAAACAGCTAGTAATGTTTCTGAAGCAAAAAGGGTTGTTGAAAAAATATATAAAAATAAGGATAAAGTAGGTATTTTTATTTGTGATCATATAATGCCTGGTGAGAACGGGGTAGATTACCTTGTTGAATTACAAAAAGATAAAGAAACTTCAAAATCAAGAAAGATATTATTGACAGGTCAGGCGGGTTTAGAAGCTACAATTAAAGCAATAAATGAAGCAGGATTAAATAATTACATATCTAAACCATGGAAAAAAGAAGAACTAATTAGTGTTGTAAAAGATAACTTAACTGAATTTGTTATAAATAATGAAGAAAATCTTTTAAAATATATGTCAATTTTAAATGCTTCTAAATTAGCCGAGGTAGCAAGGCAAAGAATCCCATTAAAAGAATAAACTAAATGAATTTTTTTCTAAATAATTACGATAAAAATAATGTATTTAAGGTTTTAGATTCAATTAAAAACTTTTTAAACGAATCTGAATCTTTTAGTCTTTCTATTATCACTTTTAAACCCGGAGATATTCTAATTCAGGAAGATGAAGAAAATGATTCAATGTACATAATTATGGAGGGTATTGTAGAATTATCAAAAGTATATAATTATGAAACTGTAATAAAGGTTGATAGACTTGAACCAGGTGATTTAGTTGGTCTATTAACATTTTGGACTGGTGAAACAGCATTTACTTCTGCAATTGCTAAAACTGATGTAACAGCTTTCAAATTAACAAGACAAGAATTTGAAAAACTAAGTACATCACACCCTGAATTAAATAAATTAATTCAACCTTTGATAATCAATAACCTCGTAGAAAGATATCGTAGAGTAGTAGATTTAAATCTTAAAATGACAATTCTACGAAAAGAATTAGAGAAGGAAAGAAATCAATTAAGAGAAGCTTATTTAAAGTTAGAACAAACAAGCAATAGATTAATTCACCAGGAAAAAATGGCAACTTTAGGTCAACTTGTTGCTGGAGTAGCTCATGAAATTAATAATCCAACTTCAGCGTTAATACGATCAATTGAGTTTATTATAGATACGATTCCTTCGCTATTTGAAGAAAATGTGAAAGAAGCACAAGTAAAAATTAAGCTTTTCAAGTTAGGATTAGAGAATATTTTTATTAGTAGTGAAGAACTTCGTTCAAAAATGGAAGAGCTTGAAAAGAAATATCCAAATGTTAATAGATCTTCTTTAAGATTATTAGCTCAAATGGGAGATGATGGAATTAATCTAATCGAAAAACTTCTAAAAACTCCGAATGAATTTAATAATATAGTTGAATTAGAAAATCTATTACATTTTTATGAAATTGGGATTTCTTTAAAGTCAGTAAAAATATCTTCAGAAAGAATTGAAAAAATTGTTAAAAGTCTAAGGAGCTATAGCAAACAAAATCATGGAGACTTTGAGTTAGTTGATTTAAGACAAGGTATTGAAGATACTTTGTTAATATTAGGAAATAAGTTGAAAAACTTTGATTTTCATATTAACTTAAGAGAAATTCCTAAAGTAAGGTGTTATTCAGGTGAAATGAATCAAGTATGGACTAATATTATTATTAATGCTATTGATGCAATGGGTGATAAAGGAATATTAAAAATAGAAACAGGTACAGATGAAAAATTTGTTTGGGTTAAAATATCTGATTCTGGACCAGGTATACCCGAACATTTAATAAATGAAATATTCAAACCTAACTTTACAACAAAAACTGCAAGTGGTTCCTTTGGGCTAGGTTTGGGACTTACTATATCAAATGAAATTGTACAAAAACATGGTGGTAGAATCGAAGTTGAGAATTTAAAAGAAGGTGGTGCTTGTTTTACTGTGTATTTACCTTTTGGGAATAATTAATTAGTTTAGGAGGTTAAAATGAAGAATTATGTATTTTTTTTGGTTTTTGTTTTGTTCATATTTTTTACTCATTCAGCTGATTCTCAAAATATGAAAATTGGAGGTTATATGCAAACATGGTTGATTCTCAATCAACAAACCGCTAAAATAAATGCCTCCCCAGGAATTGAAGATCAAACATCAGGATTTAGGATAAGAAGAGCAAGATTGAATTTTAAGACAGATATTAATGAAACTTTTAGTGTAAATACATGGTTTGAATTTGCTGAAGCAAGCAAAAATATGCTAGATTTTTACGTTGAGGCTAAAGTTAGTGATGCACTAAAATTTACGATTGGTCAATTTATTACTCCTGCTCAAACATACGAAACATCTAAATTAGCTTCTTCAAAAATTTATCTTTATGAACTTGCTGATATTAGTTTAAATTTATCAAGAAATATGGGGCATGATAGTTATAGAGATGTCGGTATTATGGCTAATGGTAAAATTGAATTTATTGAATATTCATTATATTATGGAAATGGAAATGGTAGATTTTTTTATGCTTCGAACAACATTTTGAATAGAAAATTTGGAAATGGTTTATACGGTATAAGATTGGATGCAGAAATTTCCAAAGGCTTGAATATAGGAATGCATTATTCTGCTAATATACAGGATAGTAATTATGTAAGTGATCCAATAACTTCAGTTAAAAGTACGAGACATAGAGATAGAAATTCATATTCCTTTAATTTAGTTAGTGATGGTTTTGGTTTACCTGATTTATTTAGTACTATTATTTATGCAAGTGGTAAAATAAAAGATGGGTCAAATGTTGATTATGATGGTATTACAGCTACAATAGGTTACAAAATATTGCCTTATTTACATGTTATTGGTAGATATGATACCTATAATGAAAAATATCCTAATACTACAAAACAAAAAATAGAAAATAATTCTACCGTTTTTGGACTTAATTATCTATTTTTGAAAGAAAAATCTGAAATAGCAAAGATTGGAGTGAATTATCAGATAAGGAAAGAAAAACCTACTGAAATTGATAATAATATCTTTTTACTTTGGATGCAAGTAAAGTTTTAATAATTTTATTAGGAATATTCTATGTCTCAATTTTACGAACAAAAAGAAATGATATCTGAATTAACTTATTATGAAACAAAAATGAATCGAGATGATTATGATCTTTTTCAGATGTTTAAAAGAAGACAAAAAGATGATGAAGATTTTGATAAAGAGTCTTTTGGGAAATTAAAAGATCTGTATAATAAATATGTAACAAAGAAACCCAAAAATATTCCAAAATGGTAGTTATTCAATAAATGCAGTTATAATTGAAACAATGTTATCATCAGAATATCAAAAAGTAGCAGGGATAATTATTTTCATTCGAAAAAAGAATAAAGATAAGTTTTTAATACTAAAAAATAATAAGAATAAATGGGATTTTCCGAAAGGCAAAGTTGATAGAAGTGAATCCATATTAAAAGCTAGTTTAAGAGAGCTATATGAAGAAACAGGAATCGATAATATAAATATTATTGATGGTTTTTTTGAAAAAATTAGGTATCAAGATAATAAAAAATCAGGAAAAACAACAAAAAAATTAGCATATTTCTATTTAGCTAAAAGTAATATTTCAAAAGTTGTACTATCTGATGAACATTCGAATTATAAATGGTTTGAATACAAAAAAGCTCTATCTACTTTGTCTTACAAAAGTTCGAAAGAATTACTAAAATATGCAGTTATTTATTTAAAGAAAATAAAATAAGGAAGTTTTTATGAATAAAATTTTAATGAGTCAGTCAAATTTTGATAAAATAAAGCTTTTAAAAAGGGGTAAAGTAAGAGATATATATGAAATAGATAATTATTATTTAATTGTTGCAACTGATAGAGTTTCGGCTTTTGATGTAGTAATGAATGAGCCAATACCATACAAAGGTTCAGTGTTAACAGCAATATCAAAATTTTGGTTTGACTTCTTCAAAAATGATATTAAAAATCATTTAGTATCTACTAATATTGATGATTATCCTGAAATATGTAAAGAATATCGAACAGATCTTGAATATAGAAGTATGTTAGTAAAAAAAGCAAAACCTTTGCCTGTTGAGTGTATTGTTAGAGGTTATTTATCAGGATCTGGGTGGAAAGAATATAAAAAAAATGGAACAGTATGTGGTATAAAATTACCAGAAAACTTAGTCGAATCAGAAAAACTACCTGAGCCAATTTTTACTCCATCAACTAAAGCTGATGTAGGGCACGATGAGAATATTACATTTGAAAAAACTATTGATTTAATTGGGAAAGATGTTGCTGAAAGAATACGAAATATTTCAATTTTAATTTATAAAAAAGCTCATGAGTTTGCAATAAAAAAAGGAATTATAATTGCTGATACAAAGTTTGAATTTGGGTTCTTAAATGATGAAATCATCTTAATTGATGAATTATTAACACCTGATTCATCTAGATTCTGGCCGCTATCAAAGTATGAACCAGGTAGAGGACAAGAAAGCTTTGATAAACAATATCTACGAGATTATTTATTATCTTTGAATTGGAATCAATCACCACCTCCTCCAAGTTTGCCTGAAGAAGTAATTACTACAACAAGTAATAAATATTTAGAAGCTTATAAATTATTAACAGAAGGTTAAGATAAGAATTTTGTACATTAAAAAGAAAAAATATGAAAAAAATTTTATTTCTATTATTAATAACTAAAGTTTTGTTTTGTCAAAGTTTTCCAGATTATGATAAATCACTTAATCAATCATTTTTAGATTTATCAAATCAATATGTTTTACTTTTTGTAAATTTAAAACCAGGTGATGAAGATATTAATACATTATTTTATCTAAGAAATAGTCAAGGTTTTAAAGTATATAACTTATTCCTAACAAGAGGGGAAACTGAAGAAGAGACAAATTCTGATTTATATAACGAAAAATTAGCTGCAAAAATAACAACTAATATTGATAAACTTTTCTCAAAAATAAATATTCAAAATTATTATCTAAATTTTAAAATATCTAATTTCTATAGAGAAAAAGATAGCGTGATAAAATCCTGGGGTGGGGAAGATACTATTTTGCACTATATAAAGAAAGTTTTGAATATTATTAAACCAGATATAGTTTTTATTAATAATTCAAATGGGAAGCATGCTCCTTTATATGCTCCCTATTATTTGGTTATTAAAAAATGTTTCAATACAATAGTACAAAACAATGTAAATGATAAAGACAGTATTTCAAACGATTGGAAATTTGCTAAGTTATACATAAAAAGTGAAGAAGATAAAGGAGATATAGATTTATATGAAAAGAATTTAAATAACAATAAATTTTTTAAACAATTACTCAACGAATATAAATCAATTTACTTTGGTATTAAAAATAATTTT
>DATCTW010000021.1:0-50691 GCA_036567745.1 Ignavibacteria bacterium
TTATAATTAGTAAAAATTTTTAATAAAATAATCTATTACCTTAATAAAACGGACAATTGTTATATCTTGCATTTAAAGAGTTTGATTATTATATTTAATTATTAAATGAGAAAAATAATTTTAAAGGATTATTTATGAAAATTGCTGTTTGTGTTAGCCATGTACCAGATACTACTTCAAAAATT
The DNA here is from genome assembly GCA_036567745.1 of Ignavibacteria bacterium. Classification (GTDB taxonomy): domain Bacteria; phylum Bacteroidota; class Ignavibacteria; order DATCTW01; family DATCTW01; genus DATCTW01. Next base: position 186 of record DATCTW010000021.1, read on the forward strand.
ATAGTTGGTCAAGATGGCAAAAATATTGATCCAAACGGACTCACTTTTATTATCAATCCTTATGATGAATTTGCTGTAGAAGAGGCATTAAGGTTAAAAGAAAAATTTACAGGAGAAGTAGTTGTTTTATCTGTTGGTAAAGATTTTGTAAAAGAAAGTATCAAAAAAGCTTATGCTATGGGTGTTGATAAAGGTATCTGGATTAAAACGGAAGCCGAATTAGATTCACATTCAACCGCTAAGCTTTTAGTTGAACAGTTAAATATTATTAAACCAGATATTATATTATTTGGTAAACAATCAATTGATTATGATAGTGGTCAGGTTGGTATTTTAGTTGCTGAAATGTTGAATATACCTTCAGTATCAGTTGTAACCAAATTAGAGATAAATGATAATAAAGTAAGTTGTGAAAGAGAAATTGAAGGTGGAAAAGAAACAGTTGAAACAAAGCTACCTGTTGTAATAACTGCTCAAAAAGGATTAAATGAGCCAAGATATCCAAATCTGAAGGGCATTATGGCAGCAAAAAGTAAACCAATTCAGGAAGTTGCTTCTACTTCTGTTGAAAATAAAATTGAGATACTTAAAATGAAAAAACCTGAATCCAAGTCTAAAGGTAGAATTTTAGGTTCAGATGCCTCAGCTGTTAAAGAGCTCATTAATGTATTGCATAATGAATTAAAACTTGTTTAATTTTTGAAGAGATGTTATTATGAAAATTTTAGTATATATTGAACAAAGAGAAAATAGTATTAAAAAATCATCACTAGAAGCTTTATCTTATGCCAATTTACTTGCTTCCTCAAATAATGGGGAAGTAGTAGCAGTTATAATTGGAGGAGATCTAAATAATCAATTAAATGAACTATCAAAATATGGTGCAAATAAAATAATAGTATGTCAAGATCCTAAATTTGAGAAATATTCTTCAAGTGCATATTCAAAAATTTTAATAGATATAATAAAAAAAGAAAATGCAAATATTATATTCCTTTCAGCTACCTCTTTAGGAAAGGATTTAGCTCCAAGACTTGCTGCAAAACTTGATGCTGGCTTATGTTCAGATTGTACCTCTATTGTTATTGAAAATAATGATATGATAATAACTAGACCTGTTTACGCTGGTAAGGCATTAATCGATGTTAAACTAAAAAGTGAAATTAAAATATATACACTTCGTCCGAATGTTTTTCCTTTGAAAGAAGTTACAATTAATGCACAAAAAGAAGAATATAAACCTGAATTAACTGATTTAGATTTCATAAGTTTCGTGAAAGAAATTACTTTATCTAAAGGTAAAAAAGATGTTGCTGAAGCAGATATTATTGTGACTGGTGGAAGAGGTATGAAAGGACCTGAGCATTTTCATCTTATCGAAGAGCTTGCTGATTTATTGGGTGCCGCTGTTGGTGCTTCAAGATCAGTTGTTGATGCAGGGTGGAGACCTCATTCTGAACAAGTAGGGCAGACAGGGAAGACAGTATCTCCAACTCTTTATATAGCTTGTGGTGTTTCTGGTGCTATTCAACATATTGCTGGTATGTCATCATCAAAGCATATAATTGCAATAAATAAAGATAAAGATGCACCAATCTTTCAATATGCTGATTATGGTATTGTCGGTGATGTTTTTGAAGTATTACCAGAATTAATTAAAGAGTTAAAAGTTTTTTTAGGTAAATAAATTGGATAAAATTCAAGTAGACATATTTGCATTGCAACCAAGCCCAACTACTGGTGGGGGGGCTTTTGCTTTAATACTTCGTGAACTTAATGGTAATAGACGATTACCAATTATTATTGGTGCTCATGAGGCTCAAGCTATTGCTATTGAGTTAGAAAATCTTAAACCTCCAAGACCTCTAACTCATGACTTAATAAAATCAATTATTGAAGCTCTCGGTGCTACAATAAGTGAAATTGTTATAACTGAGTTAAAAGAGGGCACGTTCTATTCTAAAATATTTCTCGAAACCATAACTGGTACCATCGAAGTTGATTCTCGTCCAAGTGATGCGATAGCTATTGCAGTAAGAATGGGAGCCCCAATTTATGTAGATAGTAGTATAATGACTGAAGCTAGTTTTGAAGTTGAGTCTGAAGAAGAGGAAAAAGATCCTGTATCCAAAACTCAACCAAAAGAAAATGAAAAACTTAGCAAAGAAGAGATGTTAAAGAAACTTACGGAGCAATTAGAAGAATCTATAAAAAATGAAAACTACGAAATAGCTGCTAAAATTAGAGACGAAATTAATAAATTGAAATCGATGGAATAATATGACTATTTATTTAATGAGGCACGGGGAAGCAATAACTCTTGAAGAAACCACCAGTGAAAATGATGCCGATAGAACTCTTACTATTGAAGGAAAAGAAAAACTATATCAATATTCCAGGGCTTTAAGTTTAATTGGAGTATCTGTAGATCTAGTTTTGACCAGCCCATATAAGAGAGCGTATGAGACTGCGTTAATTATTTCTGAAGCTATGCAAGAAAAACCCAAGATTGAAGAGTGTGAACTCTTGAAACCAGGTGAAGAGATACAACCATTAATAAATCATTTGAATAAAAGAAAAGATTTTAATTCTGTGCTTATTGTTGGACACGAACCATATTTAGGAAATTTAGCTTCTATTTTAATTTCTGGCAAACCTTCTCTTAACATTCGATTTAAAAAAGGGGGAATTTGTAAAATTGATATTAGTGAATTTCCTCCTAAGGGTATTGGTGAGCTAGTTTATTTACTTACACCCAAAATATTGAAGTCTTTGAAAAAGAAATGAAGTAAATTATAATTTTTTTTTACTATTCTTAGATTCTCTTCTTATTTTATTTGTTTCGAAATTTATTTAATTAAAAATTATAAAAAAAGCCGGCCATTTTGTTGACCGGCTTTAATTATTTGTAAATTATTATAATTTTGAAATTTCATCGAAGAAATATGCGGAAGTAATAATTCCTTTTTGATAATTAATTAAGCTAAATCTCTCATTTGGTGCATGGCTGTTTTCATCTGGTAAACCAAAGCCCATTAATACTGCAGGAGCCTTAAGTTCTTCCTGGAAAGTAACTACGATAGGAATGCTTCCACCTTCACGAGTATAAACAGGTTTTTTACCAAATGCTTTTTCAAGAGCATTGAATGCAGCTTTTACTCCTTTACTATCAATTGGAGTGATAGCTGGTCCACCACCGTGTAAGTAATCTACCTTTACTTTACAAGTTTTTGGTGTAATGCTTTTGATATGTTTTTCGAAAAGTTTTGCAATTTTCTCTGGTTTTTGGTATGGAACTAGTCTCATACTTATTTTAGCATAAGCTTTTGATGGTAATACAGTTTTTGCTCCTTCTCCAGTAAAACCACCCCAAATACCATTGCATTCTAATGTTGGTCTTGCCCATAATCTTTCGAGAGTAGAATATCCTTTTTCACCATATAATTCTGCGACACCTAACTCTTTAGCATATTTTTTATCATTATGTTTTAGTTTCTTAAAAGCTTCTCTTTCAGTCTTTGATAATTTTAAAACATCATCATAAAAGCCTTTTATGGTAACTTTACCATTTTTATCGTGTAATTTAGCAATTATTTCCGCAAGTGCTTGTATAGGGTTATGTACAGAACCACCGTACGAACCTGAATGTAAATCTTTGTTTGGGCCGGTTAATTCTATTTGCATATAAGCTAAACCACGTAAGCCATAGCAAATGCTGGGTGTATTATAAGCATACATTGGTGAATCAGAAATTAAAACATAATCGCATTTTAAAAGATCTTTATTGTTTTTTATAAAAGGTTCAAGATTCTCACTTCCTACTTCTTCTTCTCCTTCAAAAAGAAACTTAATATTTACTGGAAGAGGAACGTTATTCTTTTTGTAAGCTTCAACGCCTTTTATATGAAGATATATTTGCCCTTTGTCATCAGCTGAACCTCTTGCATAAATATATTCACCTCTTATTGAAGGTTCAAAGGGTGGTGTTTCCCATAAGTCCAATGGATCAACAGGTTGAACATCATAATGTCCATAGATAAGAATTGTTGGTTTGCCAGGGGCTTCCATTAATTCACCATATACAATAGGATGTCCCTTTGTTTCATAAATTTTAAGATTCTTGGTACCTAATTCTGCTAATTTGCTTTCAACGAATTTTGCACATGTTAACATGTCTTTTTTGTTGTCTGGATTACTACTGATGCTTGGAATTTTTAAGAATTCTACAAGTTCATCAATATATCTTTTTTTATTCGAATTAATATATTCTATTATATTATTCATAATTACTCCAAAATTATTTAAATAGTGAATTTACCATCTTTCATTATTACTACGCCATCAACTTCTACTGTTGGATTTTTAATTAATCCATCGAGGTGGCTTGGTACTGATACTACTCCACCCATAGATTTATTATCACCAAAAGCTATATGGATTGTTCCCATAACTTTTTCATCTTCAAGAATTTTACCTGTTAATTTAGCTTTATAATTTGTCCCTATACCAAACTCTGCTATATTTCTACCAGGCAATCCATGAGGTTCAATTAATTTTTCTAAAGCTTTTGCCTCTTCACCTCCAATAAATTCTACAGCGTAACCATCTTTTACGATTACTTTTATTTCTTTTTTAACTAATCCAATTCCAGCCATTGCTCCATCAATAACAATAACACCATTAGACATTCCTTCCAATGGAGCTAGAAAAGCTTCACCTGCAGGTAAGTTGCTCATTTCGCCTTTTTGGGTTACAATACCTGTATCTGGTTTTGCTAGTCTACCTTCTTTTGGAAGTGTAATATCGGTTCCTTTTTTACTTGTTACTCTAATAATTTTAGCAGGATCTAAAATTGATTTTAATTTCATTGTAAGCTCTGCAATACGGTTATAGTCTGCATTAAGGCATCTAACCATCATCTCTTCAGTTATACCAGGTAGTGTTGCTATTCGAGCTCCTTTAGCACAAGCTTCTCTTCTTGCATTTGTATGGGTGAGTGATTTTGTTGTTGGACAAAGGACTACATCACTTGCTGCCATAATTTGAGCTACAGCTGGTGGTGGTTCCTCACCATTTGTTGATCGAGGTTTAATTTCTACAAGAATAGCTTCGGCATTTAATTTTTTTGCAGCTTCCCATAATGCAAAACCGATATTTCTTTTATTTTCATCGGTAATAATTGTTACCTGCTCGTTTTCTTTTACTCCCATACAGTCTTTAATAGCAATCATTGAAGCATTCTGTAATGGTTTTGAAATAGGAATTTTTGAGGTAACAACTTTTACTTTTTTATTGACAGTCTTTTTTGCAGCTTTAGAGACAGATTTTTTTACTATCTTTGAAGCCGCTTTTTTGACTGTTTTTTTTGAAACTTTTTTTGCCATAGAACATTTCCTTATAAAAAATAATTATTGGTTAGCATATCACAAAAGTTAAAAATTATTGCTTTCAAATGCAATATTTAAATAAGTTCCAGATTTAATAAATTAATTTTTACTTTAAAAATAATTCAATTACAGGTACAACAACGTTTGGTTTTTGTACTGGTATTTCTAAGATTAAAGTACCTGGTTCAACTTCAATTTTTGTATTTATTGCATCTTTATTTGGATCTTTTGTAAAGAATTTTATTTCAGAATAATCATTTAATAATTGAGCATATTCAACTCTATCTGCCAATCCTTTAAGATAAATGTGTTTGTAAGGCCATGAAAAAATATGTAAATATAACCTATTTCCATTCTGAGTAAAACGAGCATCTGGTGGTGGTGTAAAATCACTAGCAGTACAACCATAAATAGATTTGCTGTGTAATCTCATCCATTCACCAATACCACGTAATCTTTCGATAGTTCTATAATCAAATTCACCTCTTGCATTTGGTCCAACATTTAAGAGCATATTGCCGCCTTTTGATACAGTATCAATTAGCATTTTTATTAGCATATCTACCGGTTTCCAATCAAGGTTATCTCTATGATAACCCCACGATCCATTGAATGTTTGACATGCTTCCCATACTACTGGGGTACCATTTACCTCTGGCCATTTCATTGGTTGAAATTGTTCAGGTGTTTTAATATCTCCGCCAATTTCTAATCTATCATTTAAAATTATTTGTGGTTGGAGTTTTCTTACAAGGGCTTGTAATTTTTCTGATTCCCAATCTTCTTTTCCTTTGCCTTTAGACCAACCCCAATCAATATTTGAATATGAGAAATCCAACCACATGATATCAATTTTACCATAGTTTGTTAGAAGTTCAGTTACTTGATTTCTCATATATTCTGCATATATTTTCATATTTCTATTTTTATTCTTCTCTCTATACTCAAGGTTATCCCTCATGGGATGAGTTCCATCAATTGTAAATTCTGGATGAATCCAATCTATAAGAGAATAATAAAAACCTACTCTTAAACCTTCATCTCGAAAAGCTTTTACCATTGGTGCTAAAAGATCTTTACCATATTTTGTTTTTGTAGCTTTATAGTTGGAATATTTTGTATCCCATAAGCAAAATCCTTCATGATGTTTTGTTGTAATTACAAAATATTTCATCCCTGCATTTTTTGCTTCTTTTGCCCATATTTCTGGGTTGTAAAGATCGGGGTCAAAATGATCAAAATATTTCTGATAATCCTCTTCACTAATTTTTTCGATATTTCTTACCCATTCATGTCTTGCAGGTAATGAATACAAACCCCAATGAATAAATAAACCAAATCTATCGTGAACAAACCAGGATGTATCTCCAATGGTAGGTAATGTTTCTTTTGGCATTTTCTCTCCTCAAATTTGTTTAAAATCAAATAAAGTAATTAAAAAAAATGACAAAAATCAATGTAAATAACATAAAATTAATGATAATATAATATGAATTTTTAAAATTTTTTTGTATATTTGTGTAGGAACCTTTTATTTTAAAATTTAGTATAAATTATTAATGTTTTGGTGGCTCAGATTTTCTGAGTCTTAAAAGGATTAGGGCATAAATTTGCTGCCGGCGAGCAATGGCGCGATTTAACCGCCCTAATCTAATTTTTTATTCAACAGGTAATTTAATAAATACTGTAGTGCCCAAACCGGGTGTAGAGCTAATGGATAAAGTTCCATTGTGCCTTTGTGCTATGTAATAAGCAGTAGTTAAACCTAATCCTCGCCCTTTAGGTTTAGTAGTAAAATATGGATTAAATACTTTTGACATTATATTTGAAGGGATACCACAGCCAGTATCTTTTATTTCAATTAATATATGAGTATTGTTTTCGGTATTTTCATTTTTTGTGTCTTCATCGTTTGAATAGTTTAAGGAAATGTATATATTACCACCTTCAGACATAGATTCCAAAGAGTTTAATAAAACATTACTTAACATTTGTCTTATTTGATTTATATCAGCTTTAATTACCATATCTTTTTTAATAAAATTGTAATCGACTTTAATATTTGTATTACTAAAAATATAAGATGATATATCTTTTATAACATTTTCAATATTAAACTCTGTTTTTATAGGTTCACCACCTTTTGCAAAAGTGATTAGTTGTTGAGCTACATCTTTTGCTCTTAATGATGCCTTTTCTGCCTCTTCTAATCTTTTAGTTACTTTTGGGAAATCATTTTTTAATATAGCCTTTGAAAGAGAAATATTTCCTAAAATAGCTGTTAATATATTATTAAACTCATGTGCAATACCAGCAGCAAGGTGCCCTATTGATTCAAGTTTTTGTGAATTAATAATTGTCTCAGCATTTTTAACTGCTTCTGTTATATTTTTTAATACTATAACAATACCATAAATATTAAAATATTTATCTCTTATTGGAGAAGCAGAGAAATTTAAGATTACTTTATTTCCACTTTTTGTTGTATAAAGTAATGGTTTTTTTGATTCGTATGTTATTCCTCCGTCGATAACTTCGAAATAGAAATTCTCAATAAAAGGTTTATCTTCATTATAATAGTAAGCATTAAAAATTTTAGAAAAATATTGGTTTCTTAATTCATTTGTAGTCATCTCAAACAATTCTTCGGCTGCTCGGCTTAATAGTTGTATTTTACCTTCTGTATCAAGGGTTATTACGGCATCTCCAATACTTTTCAGAGTTACTTTGAGACGTTGTTTTTCTTCTTCAAGAGCTTCTTCTGCAAATTTTCTTTCTGTAATATCTCTCCCAACAGAAAGGAACTCTATAAATTTGTTATTACTATCGAATATTGGTTGTATGGTCCAATGAACCCATTTTGTTTCTCCACTTTCCAAAAATATCTGGGACTCAAAATGTTCAATACTTTTATCTTTTTTTATTTTATTAAAAAGCTCTTTAGCTTCTTCTCTGATATTAGGTTGTAGAAAATTCAAGCTGTTTGATCCTATAAGTTCATCATATTTTTTTTGAAAATATCTACAAAATGCGTTATTAACAAAATAAATTGTTCCATTTTCATCATGTTGGCATATTATATCAGATTGGTTTTCTACTACTGCTCTATATCTTGATTCACTTTCAGCGAGCAAATCTTCGGCTAATTTTCTTTCTGTAAAATCATGGTTGCTTACCCTTCTACCACAGTATTTACCATCTTTGTTAAATACAGGTTGGCAAAGATGATTTATCCATCTAACTTCACCGAATTTCGTAATAATTTTAAATGAAATATTACTACTTTTACCAGCATTTCTTTCATCATAAATATGTTTTTGAAATAAAGATTTTGATTTTGGATGAACTATTTTCTCAAGAAGTAATGGATCGTTCATAAATTCTTGTGTAGAATAACCTGTTATTCGCTGGCAGGAGGGGGTTATATATATTATATTGTTTTCAGGACCAACCCAATATTCCCAATCGTAAGTAAAATCAGCAAATAATTTAAACTTTTCTTCACTCTCTTTTAGTGCATTTTCTGTTAATTTTAATTTTGTAATATCTGTGGCAATTACACTGATTAAATTTTCTCCCTTATAAGTAATGTTACTTGAATTTAAATATAAATACACAGGGGTTCCGTCTTTCTTTTGACAAGTAAATTCTCCTTTTGGGATATTCAATTTTGCTTTATATGAATCACAATTTTCATCATCATTTATTTTATTAATTGAAAACAAATCACATAAATTTTTTTGCTTTAGTTCATCTTTAGTATAACCTAGGATATCACTAAAAGCTTGATTAGTATATGTAATTTTTAATGTATCAGCATTAACCAGAAATACTCCTGCGAAAGACTGGTCAATTATTGATCTATAAAATAATTCACTTTCTTTTAAATCATATTCTGCTTTTCTCCTTTCGGAAATATTCCTCAAAAAAGCACAGAAAACCTCTTCTCCTTTAAAGTCAAAGTAATAAATTGTAGCTTCAACCGGGAAAGAAAAATTTTCTTTAGTATATATTATACTTTCGTATGTCAAGTATTTTTTTAATTTTAGATCAAAAATAAATTTATTCCAATCAATACCTTTTTGTGATGGTTCAAGATTGTAATATTTTTTTTGTAATAATTCTTCTTCTTTATATCCTAATAATTTTAATGCAGTTTTATTTACAAATTTAAGGTTTGCTTTTTCATCAAACCAGATAATTAAACTTATTGAATGATCAACAACATGTTTTATAAAGTATAATTCTTTTTCTTCTATGATTTTTTCCGTTATATTACGTGCTGTAAAAATTATTGCTTCGGGTGTGTTTTTCTCATTTTTAATTATTGAGGCATTTACGTTAACATAAATTTTATTGTTTTTCTCATCATAAAATGTTAAAAGTTCATCTTCAAATATTTCATTAAAAATCGCTTTCTTTATTATATCTTTTCCATGTTCTTTCTCTTCATCAGGTAATAAACTTACAACATCTTCTCCAATTAAAGATGACGATTCTTTTTGTCTGAAAAAGTTTATTGCTCTTTTTGATGCAAAAACAATTTTGCCCTCCAAATCTGTTATTATTATTGCATTTGGAGATGTTTCAAGAATTTTCTTGTAAGCAATTTCAGAAAAGTTTTTATTGCCATTATTATCAATATAAAAAAGGGACATAAAAAGATCTCCAAAGATATATTTTATATAAAATAAAATTAAAAAAATAGTCAAATAATAGGCAAGGATTTTTGAGGATAATATTACTAAAGTAAATTATATATCTATATTTTATTATGGGAGAGTAAAAATACCCTCCCATTTTTTAGAATATGAACAAATTATATCATATTTGATTTTCTTGCGTATTCAAATAATCCTCCGGCTTCTATGATGGGTAAAACGTCTCCTAATGGATTTAATTCATAAATTTTATCATTTATGTTCAAATGATATTTTTCTAAATCTACTTTTGCTATTGATCCAGTAATGCATTTTGTATAAATTTTTTCTTTGCATTCAATTGGGATTAGAAAACCGCCATCAATAGAATTTCTATAAAAAATACGGGCAAATGATTCTGCTATTACTACTTTTACTCCTGCCTTATTAAGAGCGAAAGGAGCATGTTCTCTAGATGAACCGCATCCAAAGTTTGAGCCTGCAATTATTATATCAAATTCTGATTTTATTTCATCTTTCTTAATAAATGGAATATTCCCTTCCGGAAGTCCAGATTGAGAAAGAGGAACAGAAGAAAGACAATATTTGCCATACATTGCTGATTCTTTTTCATCAGTAAGACTAAAAACCAAATATTCAGCAGGTATAATTTGATCGGTATCTATGTTATTACCAAGAACGAATATTTTTCCTTCAATTATTTTTTCCATAAACGCCTCAAAATTAAGTTATAAAAAATCTCTTGGGTCTGTAATGAACCCATTTATTGCAGATGCTGCTGCTGTGTATGGAGAAGCTAAATAAACTTCTGATTTCTTACTCCCCATTCTACCCGGAAAGTTTCTATTTGTAGTAGAAATAACTACATCTCCATCTATTGCTCTTCCTGTTGTATCTTCCGGTCCTCCAAGACATGCTGCACATGAAGGTCTTGCGATAGTGCATCCTGCTTCTATTAAAATTTCTTTTATTGGTTTCATTTTATAAAAAGTGCTCTCTAATTCTTTTTCAATCCTGGTTGTTGCAGGTATTGCAAATAATGGTACTTTAATTTTATTACCGTATAATATTTTTGCTGCTGAAACAAAATCAGAAAGTTTACCACCAGTACACGAACCAATATAAGCTTTTGTAATTTTGATATTTTTTAATCTATGAGCTACCTCACAATTATCAGGACTATGTGGTTTGGCAACAATTGGGAGCATTTTTGTAATATCATATTTTATCGTTTTGAAGTATTTTGAATCAGGATCACTCTTAAATTCTTCATATTCGACTTTTACTTTATCTTTTAAGTATTCTTTTGTTATATCATCTACAGCAATAATTCCATTAATAGCACCAGTTTCTATCGCCATATTTGTTAATGTCATCCTTTCATCCATCGAAAGTTGACTTATAGCTGAACCTGTAAACTCAAGGGCCTTGTAATTCGCACCTTCGGTGGTAATATCTTTTAACAACCAAAGAATTAAGTCTTTGCCAGTTAAATATTTTGGTAATGCGCCATCATAAATTATTTTTATTGTTTCAGGTACTCTTTCCCATATTTTTCCAGTTCCCAAAATAAAAGCAGCATCAGTATTGCCAACACCAGTTGAAAATAAACCAAAAGCACCTGAAGTGCAAGTATGAGAGTCTGTTCCAAAAATTACTGTTCCGGGGATATTAAAACCCTCTTCAGCTAAGGCAACGTGGCAAACACCCTTGTATGTCTGCTGTGTTATATCATAAAAAAAGGGTAGTTCTTCTTGTCTAGCAAATTCTTGAAGAAATTTTACATTTCTATTTGCCTCTTTATTTGAAGTAAAAATATAATGGTCAGGTAAAATTACCAGTTTCTTTTTATCCCATATTTTCGCTTTATTACCAAATTCTTTTTTCCAGATATTTATTGTCGGTGGTCCGCAAACATCGTGAGTCATTAAAATGTCAACATTCAACCATACATTTTCACCAGGTGATAGTTTGCTTTTTCTTGCGGATCTGGCTAATATTTTTTCTGTTATTGTCATAATTTTCTCCTATATTCCATCTGATGAATTTAATTTCTCTGTCATTTCTAATGAATATTCTTTTTCTGATTTTACTTTTTGATTAATAGCGCTAATATAAGCATGTCCGCTTGCTTCAATAACATCAGTAGATACTCCTCTACCAGTATATGATTTTTCACCAGATCTAATCCTAACTATTGCTTCACCTAAAGCTTCTCTACCTGAAGTAACAGATCTTACTTGATACGATTCAATAGTTAAGTTAAGATTAAGTGCTCTTTCTATAGCATTGAATAAGGCATCAACTGGACCATCACCAGTGCAAGATTCTTCAATTGTTTCATCTTTATGCCTAATTCTTACAGTAGCTGTAGGTATTGATTGTGTACCGGAAAAAATTTGTAGATAATCTAATTCGTAATAACCTTGCTGTCTGGTTATAGAATCACCCATCAATATTCTTAGGTCATCATCAAAAACTTCTTTTTTCTTATCAGCCAGTTCAATAAATTTGTCATATATTTTAGTTAATTCTTCTTCGGTTACAGCATAACCTAACTCATATAATCTAGCTTTTAATCCATGACGACCAGAATGTCGTCCCAATACAATTTTTGTTTGATTGACTCCAACAGATTCAGGTGTCATAATTTCATAAGTTTCTCGGTTTTTTAACATACCATCTTGATGAATGCCAGATTCATGAGCGAAGGCATTTTCACCAACAATAGCTTTGTTTGGTTGAACTATAATACCGGTAAAACCTGAAACCATTCTGCTTGTATAATATATTTCTTTTGTTTTTATATCTGTGTAGAAATTAAAAAGATCCTTTCTAACATTTAATGTCATTACGATTTCTTCTAAAGATGCATTCCCAGCTCTTTCTCCGATTCCGTTTATTGTACATTCGACCTGTCTCGCTCCATTCTCAATTGCCGCAAGAGAGTTTGCTACAGCTAAACCTAAATCATTATGGCAATGTACGCTTATTATTGCTTTATCAATATTTTTTACTCTTCTTTTTAATTCTGCTATTTTTTTACCAAATTCTGTCGGCAAGGTATATCCTGTTGTATCTGGGATATTTACAGTTGTTGCTCCAGCTTCGATTGCTGCTTCAATTACTTCAGCGAGATATCCAATATCTGTTCTGCCAGCATCTTCTGCTGAAAACTCTACATCATCGCAAAAAGTTTTTGCGTATTTTACTGCATCTATTGACATTTGAATTACAGTTTTCCTTTTTTCATCTAGTGTTTTCCCATATCTATCACTACTAAATTTACCTAATATGTGATAGTCAGATGTACTTGAAAAAGTATGAATGCGTTTCTTGTAAGCATCTCTTATTGCATCTGCAGCAGATTTAATGTCAATCTCTTTAGCCCTTGCCAGAGCAGCCACTGTAACTTTTACTTCATTAGCTATTCTTTGCACAGCTTCAAATTGAGCTGGAGATGAAACCGGGAACCCAGCTTCAATAATATCAACGTTTAGTTTTTCTAATTGTCGCGCAATTTCAACTTTTTCTAAAACATTTAAGCTTGCACCTGGAGATTGCTCTCCATCCCTTAAAGTGGTATCAAAAATATAAATCTTTTCGCTCATATTATTTCTCTCTATTTTAATTTTATTTTGTTTAGTTCAAAAATTATAATATTATATTATCGAGTATTTTTTGTGTTATTGTTTCAGTGTTTACAGCTTTACTTTTATCTTCCGCTATATCGGGTGTTCTAAAACCCTCCTCTAATACCCTTTCTATTGCACCTTCGATTACCTTGTTTATTTCTGGCATTTTTAAGGAATACTCAAACATCATTCCAATTGATGAAATAGTTGCTATTGGATTTGCTATCCCTTTTCCTGCAATATCAGGTGCACTACCGTGAATTGGTTCATAAAGGGCATATCTTTCTCCAATACTTGCTGATGGTAGCATACCAAGGCTTCCAGTAATAGCTCCTGCTATATCACTTAGAATATCACCGAATAGATTTGAAGTTAGAATTACATCGAACTGTTTAGGATTTGTAACAATTTGCATAGCACAATTATCAACGTACATATTTTCCAAAGTTATATCAGGATATTCTTTATGAATTTCAGCTACAACTTTTCGCCAGAGTTGGCTTGATTCGAGAACATTTGCTTTATCTACAGATGTTACTTTTTTCTTTCTTTTTTTTGCTGCTTCAAAGGCTAGTTTTGCTATTCTTTCAACTTCAGGTATAGAGTAGCTCATTGTATTCCAGCCTTTTTTTTCTGTTAAGCCTCTTGGTTCACCAAAATATACATCACCAATTAATTCACGAAATACTACAAAATCTGCATTTTCTATTCTTTCGTTTTTTAGTGATGAAGAGTTTAGAAGAGATTTATAAAACTTTGCAGGGCGTATATTAGCATAAAGCCCAAGTTCCTTTCTTAATTTTAATAATCCTGTTTCTGGTTTTTTTGATTTCTCAAGGTTATCCCATTTATATCCACCAACCGCACCAAGTATAATTATATCACTTTGTTTACACTTTATTAATGTTTGCTCTGTAATTGGTTCACCATATTTATCAATAGAAGCTCCTCCAATAAGACATTCTTCTATTTGACATTTCAAGTTAATCTTCTTTGAAATTTTTTCTAATACTTTTAAAGCCGATTTAACAATTTCAGGCCCTATACCATCACCTGGTAATGAAATAATTTTATATGACATATTAATTCCTAAAAAAAATTAATATTATAACTCAAATAGTTGAGTGTGTTATTTAAAAAAAATTGAAAATAAAAAGATATGTTTTAGGGCTGTTAAATTGTTAAGGTTTGATAGAAGGATATTGTTGAAAGTTTACTTCTTTAATCAAATCTTAACTTATTCAACAGCCCAGCTAAGTGATAACTTAAGCATATTAATAATCTCCATTAAATTTACTTATTCTTATAATATAAAAAAAATTTGATTAATGTCAATAATTTTTTCAAAAAAATAATTATTTTATTTAAAAAAATCAGTGATAATAGGTATATAATCAAATTATGTTGCAATTATTATTTAAATGATTTATCTTGTAATTACTTATTTCATAATAATCAATCAAATAAAGAAATGTATAAAAGTAAATTTATTAGAACAGTATTATTTTGTTTATTTATTTCTTTTTCTTACTCGCAAAAATATCATAATCCAGATTTACCTGATGCATTAACCTTTTTAAATAGTAAAAAGGTAAAAACTATTGGTGATTTTTATCAGAGAAAAGAAGAAATTAAAAAATTATGGTGTCAATATATAATTGGAAGTTTTCCTAAAGAAACTCCAAAAGTTCTATCTTCTGAAATTTTGAATTCTGTTTTATATGAGGATGGTTCAAGAAGAGAGAGAATAAGAATTACTTTTAATACTCCACATAAAAAATCATTTGAAATTGCTTTATGGGTTCCCAATAGAAGTGGTAAATTACCTCTTTTGCTCACTCAACCAAAAGATTATCAAATTCCATGGGCTGAAGAGGCTTTAAGCAGAGGTTATATTGTTTGTCTTTACCCAGGAATAGATGCATATCATAAAGAGAAAGACTATCCCGATTATGAAAATATATGGAAGATATTCAAAGAAGAATATCCTGAAGCTACATGGAGTTCGTCATTAGCTATTCAAGCCTGGCTGGCAAGTAGAACGCTTGATTATTTATTAAGTAATCCTAAATATAATATAGATACTAATTCAATTGGTATAATCGGACATTCACGTTATGGTAAACAAGCAATATATGCGGCTGCCTTTGATGAAAGAATAAAGTGTGTTGTTGCAAGAAGTTCGGGGACACCAACTTCTTGCTCTTATAGGTTTGCTTCAAGACATACTTTTATGGAATCCGTCCAGGATTTTCCTGATGCATGGGCATTACCTCAATTAAGAAATTTTTTTGGTAAAGAAAATGAGTTGCCAATAGAAGGAAATTCCTTGATTGCTATAATTGCTCCAAGGAATATTATGTTACACACAGCTTATAATGATGGTAGTGATCCTACATTTGGAGTTGAAAGGACATACTTAAATACTAAAAAAGCTTTTAAGCTATTTGGCAAAGAGAAAAATATTTGTCTCTCTTATAGATTCGGTGGGCATAATCCAATAACTTTTGAACATGTCCAATTTAATATAGATTATTTTGATTATGTATTTGGAAGAAAAAAGGTAAACGATACCCTTTTCTCTGAAAAACTTATTCACTACTTTAATTGGGATGAATGGAGAAAAAAACAAAACAAAGAAGATTTAAGTATTAATAACAAATCTTCTATTCTTGAGAGGATCAATTGGATGCTCGGGAATCAGCCTAAGCATATAGAAAATGAGGGTGTGTATTATATTAAAAGAGAAAACGAACTAGGAATAGAAGCATGGTCAAGGGATAGGTGGAATCCGAATAATTTAAAAAGAGTTACTTTTAGCTTTGGTGCAAAAATGCATGGCAATATTTATTTTGATCCTGAAATTGATAATTATAAAGCTACGGTTATTTGGCTTCATCCATGGAATTACTCTCACGGAAGTAACGAAGGTTATGGAGTAGAAGAAACCACAATATATTGGAAGTTGGCGCAAGAAGGTTATATAGTTGCAACTTATGATCAATTTGGTTTTGGGGAGCATCTTCTTGATGCAGTTAATTTTTATAATAAATATCCAGGATGGTCTAAACTCGGAAGAGCTATTTATGATGTAAAGTGTCTTCTTGATTTCTTGATAGATAATAAGGGTATAGCTAGTGAAAAGGTTCCTAAAACTGATCCATCTAAAATATATGTTGTTGGTTTTTCTTATGGTGGTATGGTTGCTCTTTACTCAACTGCTTTAGATAAAAGAATTGCTGGTGTTGCATGTATTAGTGGTTTTACATCTATGAGAACTGATACTGAAAAGAAACCTTCAGGTGGTCTCAAAATATATTATGATTGGCATAATATTTTACCAAAATTGGGATTATTTAAGGGTAAAGAAAAGACTATACCTTATGATTATGATGATATTATAGAATTAATTGCTCCAAGAAAATGTTTTATCTATGCACAAGCATATGATCGTTTTTCTGATATTAATGATATAAAGCGCAGTGTAGAAAAGGCCAAATTATTCTGGGGTAATTCTGATGATTTTAGGTTTGAGATTTCTAACGATGTTTGCAGATTTCAAAAAAATGAAAAAAACTCTATTGTTACATGGTTAAATTATATTGTTAATAAATAATAATTATACCGGGTAATTTTTTTTCTCTAATTTTTGAAATATTGAATTCTGTTATATAATTTTTTATATTTAAAAAATTTAAAGGAGGATCTATGGCATTAGAATGGAAACCAGATTTAGCTACAGGATTTGTTGAAATTGACAATCAACATAAGGAGCTCTTTAAACGCGTTAATGATTTAGTTAATGCTATGAAGCAAGGTAAAGGAAGAGATGAAGTAGGTAAAGTATTAAAGTTTCTTGAAGATTATACTGTTCATCACTTCAGTAATGAAGAAAATTATATGAAAAAATACCAATATCCCGAATATGAGGGTCATAAAGCTCAGCACACTGGTTTAATAAATGATTTACAAAAAATGAAAGAACAGTTTGATAAAGAAGGCCCATCTTCAATGCTTGCTATTGATATACAAAAGGAGTTGGGTGATTGGTTAATGATTCATATAGCAAAAATTGATAAAGAATTAGGAGCTTTTCTAAAAGAAAGGGTTAAGTAAATAATGTTGAAATTTATTTGGGATACTGATTTAGAAACGGAAAACTTACTTATTGATTCACAACATAAAGAGATTTTTAATAGAGTTAATAATTTAATTTCTGCAATAAGTATTGGTAAAGGGAAAGAAGAAACAAGAAAAATTCTTAGCTTTTTATCTAGCTATGTTGTGTATCATTTTGAAGCGGAAGAAAACTATATGAAAGTAAGTGAATATTCAGATTTAGATATTCACATAATGGAGCATAAGCAATTTATTAATGAAATAAATAACATTCGAAGTGATTTTGAAACCAATGAAGATAGCTCATTTATTACAGAGATATTACTAAATAAATTATATGATTGGCTAATAAATCACATTGGTATAGCTGATAAACAATTCGCAAAGTATCTGAAAGAAAAAGAATTTATATAAACTATCTGAAAGGAATAACTATGGATGCAGTTTTATTGGCTCGCATTCAATTTGCGATGACAGTCGGTTTCCATTTTATTTTCCCACCAATTACAATAGGCCTTGCTTGGCTAATTTTTATCTTTGAATTAATTGGATATCGTAAGAAAGAAGAAATTTATGTAAAATTGGGGAAATTTTTTGGTAAACTTCTTGCTCTTACTTTTGCTGTTGGCGTAGCAACTGGAATTGTGATGGAATTCCAGTTTGGTACTAACTGGTCGGAATATTCCAGGTTTGTTGGTGATATTTTTGGTGCACCTCTGGCAGCTGAAGGAATTTTTGCTTTCTTTTTGGAGTCTGGTTTTATTGGCCTATATTTATTTGGTAGAAACAGAGTTTCAAAAGGTGTTCATCTTTTTGCTGCTTTAATGGTTGCATTAGGTTCTACTATCTCAGCATTCTGGATTTTGGTAGCTAATTCTTGGCAACAGACTCCTGCTGGATTTGTTATACAAAATGGAAGAGCAGAATTAGTAGATTTCTGGGCAGCAGTTTTTAATCCTTCTACTCTTGTCAGATTTTTCCATACCTTTATTGCATCTTTAATTACAGGTGCCTTTTTTGTTGCAGGTATTTCAGCATATCTCATACTTAAAAATAAAGAAGTAGAGATAATGAAAAAGTCCTTAAAAATTTCTTTAATTTTTGGTTTCATTGTTTCTTTATTAGAGCTAATGCCAAGTGGTCATACTCATGCAATACAGGTTGCAAAAACTCAACCAACAAAATTTGCTGCAATAGAAGGTATTTATGAAGGGCGAACAAATGCACCCTTATTAGCCTTTGGTATACCTGTGGATAATCCTCCTAGAATTTTATTCCCAATTGAAATACCGGGATTAGCTAGCTTTCTAACTTACGGAGATGTTTCTGCTTATGTAAAAGGTTTAAATGATTTTCCTCCAGAGGATATTCCACCGATATTTTTAACTTTTGTATCTTTTCATTTGATGGTAGCTTTAGGTAGCTTATTTATTCTTATTACTCTAATAGGAGTATTTTATTTATGGAAGAAGAAATTATATGATAAAAAGTGGTACTTGAAACTTTTAATCTGGCTTATTCCATTTCCTATAATTGCCTGTCAATTGGGTTGGATTGCTGCTGAAGTGGGAAGGCAACCATGGATTGTTTATGGTTATCTACGTACAAAAGATGCTGTATCAATTACTGTGCCAGCTGAACAGGTGTTAATTTCTCTTATCATTTTTGGCTTAATATATCTTTTACTTGGTGTGCTATATGTCTATATTTTGGTTAAAGAGATAAAACATGGTCCAGAACCTTTATTGGCAAAGGAGGGCAAATAATATGGATTTGAATACTATTTGGTTTATTTTAATTGCTATTTTATTTGCAGGTTATGTTGTTCTCGATGGTTTCGATTTTGGTGTGGGTATTACACATTTATTTATCAAAGATGAAACCGAAAGGAGATTAAATATAAATGCAATTGGTCCAATATGGGATGGCAATGAAGTTTGGTTATTAACTGGTGGTGGAGCACTGTTTGCAGCATTTCCTGTTGTATATGCATCAGTATTTAGCGGGTTTTATCTTGCTTTGATGCTTTTACTTTTTGCACTAATTGCAAGAGCAGTATCATTTGAATTTCGGGGAAAAGTTGATTCACCGAAATGGAGAAAGATTTGGGATTATTCATTTTCATTAGGTAGTTTATTACCTGCTTTTTTGTTTGGTGTTGCTTATGGTAATATACTAAAAGGTATACCACTTGATAAAAATGGGTATTATATTGGTTCTTTTTTTGATCTTTTAAATCCATACTCAATATTGGTTGGTTTACTGGCTCTTTCCATTTTTATAATGCATGGTTCTACTTATCTTACATTAAAATTTGATGGAGAAGCTCTAGAAAGAAAAGAAAAATTTGCAAATTTGTTTTGGATTATAACGGTTGTGCTTTACATTATTACAACATTCTTTACCTTTTTTGTATCTCCTTTCTTATTTGAAGGAATATTAAAAAATATTCTTTTCTGGGTAATGTTAATTTTACTTTTCTTATCTTTGGTTTATTTTCCTGTTGCTTTAAAAAGCAAATTATATTGGAAAGCAATGCTTTCTTCTTCAATAATGATTTTTTCTATGTTTATAATTTCAGCAATAGGGCTATTCCCCAAATTAGTACCTGCTTCAAATGATTTAAACTTGAGTCTTACCATTTACAATGCATCATCAACTCCTTTAACTTTGAAGACGATGTTAATTATTGCGTTAATAGGTATGCCTCTTGTTATAGGATATACAACTTTTATATACAGAGTATTTAAGGGTAAAGTACAATTAACGAAAGAGAGCTATTAATAATTTTAGAGGTTTAATATTAGATGAAAAAAATTTTTTTAATATTTAGTATATTATTTTATTTTCAAATTTCATATACTCAAACTAAATCTGAATCCTGGTTAGATACAGTTAAATTTTCACCTATTGATAATGGGAAAATGTGGGTTTTTGATAATCCACCTAAAGATTACTTTTATAAAACTTATAATTTTATGCCATCTGATAGTTGGTTTGAGACAGCAAGACTTTCTGCAATAAGATTGCCAGGTTGTTCTGCTTCATTAATTTCTGAAGATGGTCTAATTATGACAAATCATCATTGCGCCAGAAGTTCAATAAGCAAAGTTACTAGAGTAGGAGAGAATTTATCTGAAAATGGATTCTATGCAAAATCTCTTTCTGAAGAAAGAAAAATACCGGGTTATTATGTTGATCAGTTACAATTAATTGAGGATGTAACAAAAGAAGTGCAGGAGGCTTTTGAAAAGGGTAAAACAGATGAAGAAAAAGTTCAAATGAGGAATAAGAAAATTTCTGAAATTGAATCAAGGTATAGTCAAAAGACAGGATTAATTTGTGATGTCATAACTTTTTATAATGGTGGCAGATACTCTTTATATGGTTATAAACGTTATACGGATATTAGATTGGTTTTTGCTCCTGAAACAAAAATTGGGTTCTTTGGTGGAGATTACGATAACTTTACATACCCAAGATATGATATGGATATGTCTTTCATGAGAATTTATGATAACGGTAAACCATTTAAAACAAAAAATTATTTTAAATGGAGTAAAGATGGTGCAAAAGAAAACGATGTGGTTTTTGTAATAGGTAATCCCGGAAAAACAAATAGATATAATACTATCTCACAACTTGAATTTAATCGCGATGTTGCCTATCCTTACACTTTATCATTACTAAATAACATGGTTAGTATCTATAAAGAGTTAATTCAAAATAATCCTGAGAAAAAGTACGTTTACGAGAATTCTTTATTTGGTGTTACTAATTCTCAAAAAGTATATACTGGTATTCTTAATGGCCTAATGGATAGTTATCTAATGGCTAAAAAGAAAGATTTTGAAAGAAATTTAAAACAGAAAGTTTTTAGTAATATTGAACTAAGAAAAAAATATTCAAATTTATGGGATGAAATTTCAAAGATTCAGGAAGAAAAATCCAAAATCTTTGCAGAAGTATCTGCTTTTAATTTTAAAGTAAATGGTAAATCTTCATATTTTGCTTATGTGTATGACTTAGTAAATATTGCTTATATGAGTAGAATGCCCGATAACAATAAATTATATTATAATGGAAAACTTTTAGACTCTTTAAAGGCTAATTATTTGCCATTAAGATTTAATCCTGAATTAGAAAAAGGTATACTTAAATTTCAATTAAAAGAGATTAAAGATAATTTAAGGAATTTAAAGGAAACAGAAGAACTCTTTAAAAACAAATCGATTGAAGAACTATCTGAATATATTTTGAATAATACTAAGCTCAATGATTTAAAGGAGCTTAATGAATTGTTTAAAGATAATTGTGAAAAAATATTTTCTTCTGAAGATCCTGTTATTAAATTTGTAGTAAATACATTTTATAAGGCAAATGAAATTAGAGATCTTTATAAAGAGCTCCTTCAAAAAGAAGATGCAAAAGTTCAATTGCTTGGAAATTTAATTTATGAAGTTTTCGGGAATACTATTCCACCTGATGGAACATTTACTCTAAGAATTACTGATGGTGTTGTAAAAGGTTTTGAGTATAACGGAACGATTGCTCCCCCTATTACAACCTTTTATGGAATGTTCGATAGATATTATTCATTTAATAACTTTGATTCCTGGAAATTGCCTGAAAGATGGTTGAAATATTCAAAAGATTTTGATTTAAGCACACCAGTAAATTTCGTTTCTACGTGTGATACTTATGGTGGTAATTCTGGTAGCCCTGCAGTAAATAAGAATTTAGAGATTGTAGGATTAAACTTTGATAGAAATATTGATGGAATGTCTAGAGAGTTTATTTACACATCTGAAAAAGGTAGAAATGTAATGGTTCATTCTAAAGGTATTCTTGAAGCATTGGAAGATATATATCATGCTGATAGATTAGTAAAAGAAATAAAAGCAGGGAAAATTCAATAATAAAATATTAAATATTATAATGTCATTCAATAATTTTTATTATTGAATGACATTTTTTTAAGGAATATTATGCAAAAAATAATCACAGTTTTTGGTAGTGCAAGAGTAATAGAAAATTCTGAAGAATGGAACTTCGCTTACGAATTAGGTAAACTATTAGCTCGATCTGGCTATTCTATTTGTAATGGTGGTTATGCAGGTATAATGGAGGCTAGTGCAAAAGGAGCTTATGAAGAGGGTGGTGTTACTATCGGCGTTATATCGAAAATATTTTCTCGCAAACCTAATAAATATATCACAAAAATTATCGAGACAAATAACTTGTATGAAAGAATAGATGGTTTAGTTACTAATGGTGATGCTTATGTTGTTCTTAAGGGAGGAACTGGAACTTTAGTCGAGATTGCAATTGTATGGGAAATGATCAATAAGGGTATGATGTATAATAAACCAATAATAGCTGTATCTCCTTTCTGGGATAATGTTGTCAATCAATTTAAAGAGGAATTGGCATGGGAAGGAATTGGTAATTGTACAAAACATGTAAAGCTTGCTTCTACACCTGATGAAATACTGATGTTATTGAATTCTTCTTTTAATAATAAATAATTTAATTCCACAATTTTGACAAAAATGTTTGTTGCTAAATTATAGCTCTTGACTTTTCTTTTTTTGAATATTATATTTCGACAAATATCGAAATGATAAAAACTATGGAAAATAAGATAAAAATTCTAAAAGCTATTTCTGATCAAAATAGAATAAGAATATTAAAAATGCTTCAAAACAAAGTAATGTGTGTCTGTGAGATTACACAAGTTTTAAAGCTAGCAACTTCAACAGTATCAAATCATTTGAGTATTTTGAAAGAAGCTGGATTACTAATTGAAAAAAAAGAAGGTAAATGGATTAATTATAGTATAAATAATAATTCTAAAGATAGTTTTATTAATTCAATTATTGCTATGTTAAATTTGTGGTTTGAAGATGAAAAGATTATCGAAGAGGATCGTATAAAGAGTAATAATTGTAATAGAGATAAGATTTGTAAATTAGAAGTTAGTAGAAGAAAAATAAATTCGAAGAATATCGAAACGAAAGTTTAGTTATGGTTTGTTCGTGCAATCTTAATGTAAAAATTATTAATGTGGGTGGAATAGAAGCTGGTATTACCTGTCTATATGATGCTTTTGCAAAAGTGAAAGAATTAAACTTAAAAAATGAAAGTTTACTTAAAGATGAATTATTAAAACAAATTAGATCTTTTGGTAACTATGTTCCACAAAGTAGAGAAGAGATATATAAAGAGGCTTTACTAAAAGAGTATAAAAAATATTTTCAATTATAAAAGGAGAGAGGTAGTGATAGAAGAAAAAATTCCTCGTGAAGAGGTGCCTTGGTATCCCACTATTAAAGAAGAATTATGTATTAGTTCTGGAAAATGTATTGAGTTTTGTCAGAAGGAAGTATTTGCATGGGATGAAAATGGTAAAAAAGCTATAGTTGTAAATCCTTATAAATGTACAATAGCTTGTAATGGTTGTGAACCACTATGCCCTGGTGGTGCCATTGTGTTTCCTGATATAGATGAATTTATGGAATTATATGATAAAATCAAAGAAAAATACTCTTCTTAAAATATAAAAAAAATGAAAACGAAAATATTAATTTTATGTACAGGTAATAGTTGTAGAAGCCAAATGGCTGAAGGGATGCTTAAATCATTTAGTGATGATTTAGAGGTATATTCTGCTGGTGTAAATCCGGCTTTGTATGTTCATCCATTGGCTATTAAAGTAATGTCTGAAATTGGTATAGATATAAAAAATAATTATCCCAAGAACGTAGATATTTTTTTAAATGAAGATTTTGATTTTGTAATCACCGTGTGTGATCATGCAAAAGAAACATGCCCCTTTTTTTCTGGTAAGGTAGGTGAAAGGTTGCATATTGGTTTTATAGATCCGGCTGAGGCTGTTGGGACTGAAGAAAATATTCTTAATGTATTTAGAAAAGTAAGAGATGAAATGTTTACAAAATTATTAGATTTCTATAAAACAAAAATTCAGAGAGTATAGCTTTATGGAAAAAATTTCTAAAAAGTTATCTTTTTTAGATAGGTATCTCACATTATGGATTTTTCTGGCAATGATAATTGGAGTTTTATCCGGTTATATATATCCTGATATTGTTGGGTTCTGGAATCAATTCCAATCTGGTACTACTAACATACCTATAGCAATTGGTTTAATATTAATGATGTATCCTCCTTTAGCGAAAGTAAAATATGAAGAGTTAGGAGATGTTTTTACAAATATCAAAGTACTTTCGCTTTCACTTGTTCAGAATTGGATTATTGGACCAATACTTATGTTTATTCTTGCAATAGTGTTTTTGCAAGACTATCCTGAATATATGGCAGGCTTAATCATGATAGGACTAGCTCGATGTATTGCTATGGTAATTGTGTGGAATGAGCTGGCAAAAGGTGATACTGAGTACGCTGCAGGATTGGTTGCATTTAATTCAATATTTCAAGTATTATTTTTCTCTGTTTATGCTTATGTATTTTTAACTGTTTTGCCTTCCTGGTTAGGGTTAAAAACTTTTTCTGTAAATATTACAATTGGTCAAATTGCAGAAAGTGTTTTCATTTATCTAGGTATACCCTTTTTAGCTGGAATATTAACTCGCTTTGTAATGTTAAAGTTAAAGAACAGAGAATGGTATGAGAAAAAATTTATTCCTAGAATTAGCCCAATAACTTTGATTGCACTTTTGTTTACCATAATTGTTATGTTCTCTTTAAAGGGTGAATATATCGTTAAAATACCATTGGATGTTATAAGAATTGCAATACCTCTAATTTTTTATTTTGTTATTATGTTTTTTATATCGTTCTTTATGGGTAAAAGAATAGGAGCAGATTATCCAAAAACAACAACAATAGCCTTTACAGCTGCAAGTAATAATTTTGAGCTAGCAATTGCTGTTGCAGTAGCTGTTTTTGGTATAAATTCAGGCGAAGCTTTTGCTGCTGTTATTGGGCCATTAGTAGAAGTGCCAGTTTTGATCTCTTTAGTAAATGTAGCGTTAAAATTGAAATATAATAATAATGAGTAATTTTTATAAAAAATATTTACTGTATTATCTTTTAATATCAATAATATTTTTTTATTGTAGTGAAACCAATCCATCTGTTAAGATTCAAAATAATTCTGAAAAAATAATTAGTGTATATTTTAAAGATAATACTTGTATTAACTGTCCAAGCATTACTTTTTTAAATATTGATCCTTTTTCTGAAACCGAATATAAAACATGTTCAGTGAAAGATTATTCTTTTTCAGTGATAGCAGAAGGAGAGGAAAAAATATCTGATGTGATTTTTAAACCCAATTATGATGTAAATTATATAATAATAATTAGTAAAGATTTTAAGTGTGATATAAAATCTTTTAATAAGTAATATATTGTTTTTTTTCTAAAAAATAAATGATCTAAAAGTTTTATAATAACAAAAATCTATGGAAAAGAAAATAATAATTTCAGCATGTTCTGGAGCTTCAAATACTGGTGCATATTCAGATAGGGTTGCAAGAAAATTAATGTTACAAGGTAAGGCTAAAATGCTTTGTCTTGCTCGTTTTTCTGTTGATGAAGAATTTTCAAAAACATCAAAAGGCGATTTAGAATCTATGGGTGATTCAGGTGAACTTATAGTAATTGATGGTTGTACTGAAAATTGTGCTGAGATGATAATGAAAAATAGCGGATTTACAAAATTTAAACATATTAACACAACTGATTTTGGCATTGTAAAAGGAGAAACTCCCGTTACTGAAAATAAAATTGATGAAATCATTAGATATATTTTATCATAATGTTTTTGAGGAACAGGTATGAATAATTCTTTTGGTTTCATTGGTGGTGGAAGAATAACAAAAATTATTCTTGAGGGGCTAAAAAGAAAAAATGCTTTACCAAAAGTTATTATTGTGAGTGATACAAATGATGATGTATTACAAAAACTGAAACATCTTTTTCCAGATATCACTATTTGTAACGATAATAAAGAGCCTGCTAAACAGGATTATGTTTTCATTGCTTTACATCCTCCTTTATATAAAGATGTATTGAGTGAAATAAAAAATGTAATCAAAGAAAATAGTATTATATTTTCTTTCGCTCCAAAACTTACTATTGAAAAGATTAAATTGTTAACAGAAGGTAAAGAGAAAATTGTAAGAATAATACCCAATGCTCCTTCTTATGTTAATTCTGGTTATAATCCTGTATGTTTTTCTGAAAAAATTCCAGAAGATGATAAACGGATTATCAAAAATCTTTTTGAGTTGTTAGGTGAATTTCCTGAAGTAGATGAAAAGAAACTGGAGGCATATGCGATTATTACAGGTATGGGTCCTACATATTTTTGGCCTCAATTTTATAAATTCATTGAGCTTTCAAAATTTTTTGGTTTGAATGAAAAAGAGATATCAGAATCTTTAACAAAAATGATAGAAGGTTCTTTAAATACAATTTTTAATTCTAATTTAGACCCTGAAGAAGTAATGGACTTAATACCTGTTAAACCTTTAGGTGATGAAGAAAAAAATATATTGAATATTTACGAAATCAAATTAAAACCATTATTTGAAAAATTAAAAACTTTTTGATAATAAATAGGAGGTTAAAAATGACAATTAAAATTTTAGGAACAGGTTGTTCTAAATGTAAAAAACTAGAAGATACTGTAAGAGAAGTTATGCAAAAAAATAACATTCAAGGAGAAATAATTAAAGTAACACAATTAGATGATATAATGAAATATGGAATAATGATGACCCCTGGATTAGTCATAAATGAGAAAGTGAAAAGTTATGGTAATATTCCTAAAGAAGAACAAATACTTGAATGGTTAAAGGAAAGTTAAAAAATTACTGAATTATAAAATTCAATATATAAGATTAAGGATAATCGATGGATTGGAAAAAAGAATGGAAAATCTTTGCTATTTTAGCTTCAATTTTTCTAATATTTTTTTACTTACCTGTTGGAACACCAAGATTTGATAATGCTGTTTTTGAAGCATTATATTTAGCCAAATGGTATGCTAGAGAGCATGTGATATTTTGTTTAATCCCAGCATTTTTTATTGCTGGCGCAATTGGTGTTTTTATTAGTCAGCAATCTGTAATGAAATATTTAGGAGCTAAAGCTAAAAAGGTAATCGCTTATGGTGTTGCTTCTGTTTCAGGATCTGTATTAGCTGTATGTTCTTGTACCGTTTTACCATTATTTGCTGGCATTTACAGAATGGGTGCTGGTTTAGGTCCTGCTGTTGCATTTTTATATTCAGGTCCTGCAATAAATGTACTGGCTATAATTCTTTCTGCGAAGGTTTTAGGTATCGAGCTTGGTGTGGCAAGAGCTGTTGGTGCAATTTCTTTTAGCATTATTATTGGTTTAATAATGCATTTGATTTATCGAAAAGAAGAAATTGAAAAAGCTAACTCTCAAGCGGAATTACCAGAACCTGAAGTGAAACGATCTCTCTGGCAAAATGTTATTTACTTTGCTTTAATGGTTATTGTCCTTGTTTTTGCTAACTGGGGTAAACCTGATACAAACGAAGGATTTTGGTTTTTTATTTATAATAATAAATGGATTATTACTTCTATTGCAGGAATTATTTTTAGTATAATTCTTGTAGCATGGTTTGAAATAAATTGGAAAAAATTATTAATTGTTGCTATTCCAGTTGTAATTCTTGCTTTAATATTTACTGATATTCCAATGATAAGTTTTGCTGCTGCAATGATTGGTTTATCATATCTTACTGCTACAGGAAATGATGAAATGCAAGATTGGTTTAAATCAACGTGGGAGTTTTCAAAACAAATTTTACCACTTTTGTTTTGGGGTGTACTCGTAGCTGGTTTTGCTTTAGGTAGACCAGGTTATGAAGGCATAATTCCATCATCGTGGATTTCTACGTTAGTAGGTGGGAACTCTTTGTTTTCTAATTTCTTTTCATCTGTTGTTGGTGCTTTTATGTATTTCGCTACCTTAACAGAGGTACCAATTGTTCAGGGTTTATTAGGTAGTGGAATGGGAAAAGGTCCAGCACTTGCATTGTTGCTTGCTGGTCCTGCTTTATCTTTACCTAATATGCTTGTAATTAGAAGTGTAATGGGTACAAAGAAAACAGTAGTGTATGTAAGTCTTGTTGTAATTATGTCAACTATAACAGGTTATATTTTTGGATTGTTTTATCAATAAAAAGGAGAAAAAAATGAAAAGATATATTCTAATATTGTTATTAATACCTTTAGTATTGTTATATTCTGATGATAAAAAAGTAAAAGAAAAAAAGCCAATAATTACTTTTATTGAACTTGGATCTGTAAATTGTATACCTTGCAAAAAGATGCAACCAATTATGAAATCCATAGAAGAAAAATATGGAGAACAAATAAAAGTTATTTTTTATGATGCTTGGAAAGATGATACCAAAGCAAAAGAATATGGAGTAAGACTAATACCGACACAAGTTTTTCTTGATAAAAATGGTAAGGAATTTTTCAGACATGAAGGTTTTTTCCCTGAGAATGAAATAGATAAATTACTTCAATCAAAAGGATTAAAAGTGGTAAAGTGACATGATGGATTCAATATTTGAATTTTTATATAATATTATGTATGAAAGTCTCTGGCTAGCATTCGTAGCATCATTTGGCTGGGGTATTTTGAGTATTCTTCTTAGTCCGTGTCATCTTACTAGTATTCCTTTAGTAATTGGGTTTTTAAATTCTGGCAATGCTGATAGGAAAAAAGCTTTTTCATTATCTTTCGTTTTTGCTATTGGTATTTTGATTACTATTGCTTTAATAGGTTTAATTACTGCATCGATGGGAAGAATTATGGGGGATGTAGGAAGAACTGGTAATTATTTGATTTCTGGTATATTTATACTAATTGGTTTATATTTATTAGATATTATAAGTATTCCAATACCAACATTAAATGTTCGAAAAACTAAATCGAAAGGTTATTTTGCTGCCTTTTCTCTTGGTTTGATTTTTGGAATAGGTTTAGGGCCATGTACTTTTGCTTTTATGGCACCTATCCTTGGCATTGTATTTGACTTTGCTTCAAAAAGTATTATATTATCAATAACTATTATGTTGTTTTTTGCTTTAGGTCATTGTTTAGTTATAGCTTTGTCCGGGGGTTTAGCCAATTTAGTACAGAAATATCTAAACTGGAATGAAAAATCAAATGCTGTTAAATGGTTAAAAAGAATTTGTGGAATATTAGTGATTATGGGTGGTATTTATTTGCTCTTAAATTATTAATTATATATTTATGAGTGATGATTTAGTAAAATCTGCCATTGATTTTTTACCTGAAGGAGTAATTTTTATTGATAAAGATTTTAGAATAACTTTTATTAATAAAGTTGCAGAGTTATTAACTGGTTATTCTAAAAATGATGTTCTAAACAAATATTGCAGAGATGTTTTTAACCCCGATTATTGTAATATTTGTCCAATTACTTATATTTTGAAGCAAAAAAAGAATGTTTATGATGTTGAAACCGAAATTTTGACCGCAGATAAAAACGCTATTCCTGTTTTGCTAAATGCCTCTTTATTTTTTGATGAGAGTAATGAACCCGTTGGAGGGTTATTAACATTTAGAAAGAGAGATGCTGATAATAATAATATTTATAACATTACATCCAGCCATTATTTTTATGGTCTAATTGGTAAATCCCGAAAAATGCGAGAAATTTTTAACTTCATTAAAGATGTTTCTGAAACTGATATACCAATTTTGATACAAGGGGAAAGTGGAACAGGTAAAGAATTAATAGCCGATGCTATTTATCAGCTAAGTAAAAGAAGAAATAAAAGATTTGTTAAGTTGAATTGTGCAGTTATTCCTCAAACTCTTGTTGGTAGTGAACTATTCGGGCATCGAAAAGGTGCATTTACAGACGCAATTTGTGATAGAATAGGAAGGTTTGAATTTGCTGATAAGGGTACGATTTTTTTAGATGAAATTAATGAACTATCTCTTAATACTCAGGCGCAATTATTAAGAATAATTGAAGAAGGGACATTTGAAAGAATAGGTGAATCTGAAACAAGAAAGATTGATGTTCGTATTATTGCAGCTACCAATACTAAATTAGAAGATGAGGTTGCAAAAGGTAATTTTAGAGAGGATTTATTCTATCGTTTAAATGTTGCAATCATAGATGTTCCTCCTTTAAGAGAAAGAAGAGAAGATATACCAATACTGATTAATTACTTTATAAATAAATTTTCTGTAAAATATAAAAAAAATATAAAAGGTATTGATTCAAATGTTCTTGATTTGCTTTTAGAATGGAAATATTCTGGTAATGTAAGAGAATTAGAGAATATTATTGAATTTTCAATCGTTCGTTCAAAAACTGAAACTATTTCCTTTCTTTCTTTACCAGAATGGCTAAAAAAGAATATTAATAATTCTGAAACTAATTCTAAATTTGATATTTCATCTTCCTACTTAATTGAATTGCTGAACAAACATAAATGGAATAAAACTAAAGTTGCTGAAATTTTAGGTATTGATAGATCTACTCTTTGGAGAAAACTAAAATCTATTGGTTTGTAACATTGCAACGGTATGTTGCAATTTAAATTATTTATTTATAGATATATATTTATATCTCTTCATTTACTTTTCTTATTAAAATCAACACACTTTTTATATAAACAAGAAAAACAAATAGATAGTTTAGGCATAATAATTGTTGCTTATATTAATATGTGTGAAATGTTAGGAAATCATTTTTTCTTATTGAAAGAGTATGATAATGCAAAGCATATTTATGAGGAATTATTAAATTCATCTAAATTTAATACATCTATAAAAATAAAACTAATATTATGCTTAATTGCTACAAATAAAATTAAAAAAGCATTTTCGATTTTTTATGATCTTATAATAAATAATTCGTGGGTACTTTTAAATTCAGATTTAGTAATTAATAAAAATATTTGCAGTGAAATGATTTATTCATCGAAAAAAAACATCAATAACTTTAAAAAAAAATCTGATTTTTTTATGGTATTGGGCATGTTATATGCTTTTGTAGATACAAATTATTCAATTAGATACTTTAGAATTTTGAAAAATATTACAAAGAATAAAAATAAATCTAAATATAGAAATTTAATTTTAACAATATTAATAATTAAAAATAACGGTTACAGTTATTCTAATAATTAAGGGAGATTTTATGAAAAATTTATTTACTTTCTTTTTATTAATTCTTTTAACATCTAGCTTATATTCCCAAGCAAACTTCCAAAAAAGCTTGCATTATACTAGGGAAGGTAAGAGAGATGCTTATAAAAAATCAAATGGGGGAATGGAGCTCATTACAAATATTCCGATGGATAGTTTGGCCTGTGTTAAATGTCATTCCTCAACTGAAAAGTACCCTAATGGTGATACAATAATTGCAAAAAATTATGTACCCAGTTGTAATGATTGTCATAATTTTACTACAGGCAATACTGTAGCCGAACAAACGTGTTTAAATTGTCATAGTAGACAAAGTTATGAAAGGACAGCATATCCAGATATTGATGTTCACAAAGCAAAAGGATTAACCTGTACAAGTTGTCACAAAAAAGGAGAGCTTCATGGTGATGATGGTGTAATGTATAGTTCATTGAAACAAAATGGTGCTATTAAAGTAAAATGTGTTGATTGTCATACACAATTATCGAGTAATTCTTCTCATAATACTCACAAAAATAAAGTTGATTGTGCTGTTTGTCATACTGTAGGAGTGCTTACTTGTGCTGGTTGTCATTTTGAAACAGTATTAGCTACAGGGAAAAATAGAGCTATAAATCAGATTAAAAATTATAAGTTACTCGTGAAAAAAGATGGCATTATAAGATTAGGCGGTTTTATGTCCCATAGCTATAACGGAAAAACAAACTATATTATTTCTTCATATCATTCTCATGCAATTAAAAAGAATGCTACTACCTGTACTGATTGCCATGCAAATTATGGTGGATCAATAGCAGCAATTACAGAGTACAATGCTTCCGGAACTATGACGGTAAATAAGTGGAATAGTACAACAAGAAAAGTTGAAGGACCAACAGGTATTGTACCTATTACTTCTGATTGGAAAAAAGCTCTTAAATTTGATTTTGTAACATATAATGGTGATAAAACAAATATGACTTCTGACCCAACAAAATGGGATTATTTAAAATCTTCTGTTGATAATGCTCATTTGTTTTATTGTGAACCTTTAGATGATGCAACTTTGAAAAAACTTGGTATTACAAGAAAACCTACCGCTGTGAATACTACATCTGAATTACCAAAAGAATATTCATTAAGTCAAAATTACCCGAATCCATTTAATCCTTCAACAAAGATTAGCTATTCCATACCAAAAGATTCTAAGGTAAAACTAGTTGTTTATAATGCTCTTGGTAGAATAGTTAATATATTGGTAGATGAATATAAAGCTGCAGGTAGTTATGATGTTAAATTTGAAGCAGGGGATTTACCTTCTGGAATTTATTATTATAAGTTAACAACATTAAATTATTCGAATACAAAGAAAATGTTACTACTGAAATAAGGGATAGAAGCCTCTCTTATACTTTTGAATGAAAAGCGGGAGTAAGCATATTCTCCCGCTTTTTTTTGATTTGATGATTACTTTTGAGGTTCCATTCCGAAATTTTTCCATTCTTCTTTTGATGGTCCATAAACACCTACCACTGGTAAACCTAATATTCGCATAAGAACGGTCATTTGTGCTCTATGATGGGTAAGATGGCTAATTATAATATGTAATGTTACTCCATTTTCCCATATTTCTCCATACATATCTTTCTTTTCTAATAAAGAATCATCATTCCATTTGGATTTAACTTCATTAAGTAAAGATTCTGAAGTTTTTTTAAAATTCTCAATTATTTCGGAAACTTTATTAGGTGGGTCTGTATCTGGCTTTGGTCCTTCAATGTTTAGACCTGTATTATTCCCCATTTCTACATTCGAAAGAATTATGTGCCATGCTAAAAGACCAAGGGTTCTTTCATATCCTTTAACTTCTTTATTTAAGTTCTCATCTGTAATGCAGTTAAAGAGTTTTAAAGTTGATTCTGTTTCATACTCCCAGAGTTTAACAAAGTCTTCAATTTTTCTTATCATAATGTATCCTTTTATTGGTTTTTATAATTTTTGAATCATATATATGATTCAATATTTTTTAATTGTTTTATGAAAAAATTGGCAATTGATTTGTGTTTACTCTATGTGCTATTGGTTTTAAATGTGAATAATAATAAACAGTTTGTTCAGGAATTAGAATAGGTCTCTTTTTAATGTAACTATTTAATGTAAAAGCATTTGCAATAGCCTTAGCCATTTTAGTATTTTTGAAAACCAGAAAAATCTTATCAGATTTTTTCCTTAGCCCCTCAAGTTTTATAGATATTTCAAAAAGCTCTGAATTTGTGTATAAATAATTAAATTTATCTTCGATATTATTGGTCGATAAAAGCGAAGGACATATCCCATACAAATGAATATAAGCTAGCTTCCCAAGTACTGTTGTCTTAAAATTATCTTGAATAGGTTCATCTATCAGACATAAATGAAGTTTGCTTTCTTCAAGAAAATTATATGTTAGTGGTGAGTGCCAGGAATAATGTTTTAAATCTACTACTAAATTATAATCTTTAAATGTGTTTTTTAATTTTATTAACTTTAATCTACTATCTTTTGTATTATGAAAGTAATAAGGGAAATGTAATAATATACATTCAAGCTTGTTATTTGAGTTTAGTTCTTCAAGAAAATCGAGAGTGATTTTGAGTTCATTTTTATTAAAATTTTCTTTGTGTGTAAAAGCGTTATTCAAAATAACTGAAAAAGTGAATTTTTTATTATCTTTAACTTTTTCAATTAAGCTTTTAGCTACTTCTTTTGAATAAATGTTGTGAAAAGAAGATTCAATTTCTACAAAGTCAAAAAATTGGGAATAAAATCTAAGCCTATCGAACTTCCCCCGTGTTTTTTCAGGATAGAAAATTATTTCCCAATCTTTATAATTATATCCCGAAGTGCCTACATAACATTTTGATGTATATTCAGATGTATTATCTTTAAACATAAAACACCTTTATTTAAAGTTTATTATTATTAAGTTGCCTCCACATTGCAATTACTTTACCTAAAATATTTAGTGAAGGGTCATTTTTTTCTATAATTCTTTTTTGCATTACCTTATTTGCTGGTCTTAAAATTATGTGTTCGTTTTCATAAAAAATATATTTTATTGTTGCTTCACCTTCTATTAATACAGCAGCAATTTCTCCGTTTCTTGGTTTTATGTTGGGGTCGATAAAAACAATATCTCCTTCAAAAATTCCAGCTTCAATCATACTTTCACCTCTTACTAAAAGAGCAAAAGTATGTTTTGGTAATTCTCCTGATGATACAGGGTCCCAATTTTTAATAATGTTTTCTTCAGCAATTAATCCGTTACCGGCTGCTATTTCTCCTAAAACTGGTATACCTTTAGAGTTTTGTTTAATAATTTCTATTCCTCTTGCTACACTTTTTAAAAGTTTAATATAACCTTTTTTTTCTAAAGCTTGTAACTGATGTATAACACTAGATTTTTGTTTTAAATTAAAATATTTTGCAATTTCTTCTCTTGTTGGAGGAAAGCCACATTCGTTAGAGTAGCTCACAATATATTCGAAAAGCTTTGCCTGTTTTTCTG
Source organism: Ignavibacteria bacterium (assembly GCA_036567745.1). Classification (GTDB taxonomy): domain Bacteria; phylum Bacteroidota; class Ignavibacteria; order DATCTW01; family DATCTW01; genus DATCTW01. The sequence goes on from DATCTW010000021.1 coordinate 35,739, forward strand.
TAAGTAAATTATCTCTCATATTTCATTAAATAATTTATTGATACTTATAATTGGCATACTTAAGAATGCCATACAAATATAGCATATTCTAATATTTTTGTCAAGTATTTTTTTTAAAAAAATCAAATTTTTGTTATTTAAAAGATAAAGTTTATTAAATTATTATTAATTATAAGAATAGATAGGGAAAGGGGTGCATTTGCACCCCCAAAATATGGCATTAACGTTTAAGATTTACTAGTTCCGTAGTCATTTCATCGCTAGTTGTAATCATTCTGGCGTTAGCTTGATAACCTCTTTGTATAATTATCATTTTTGTGAATTCTTCAGTAAGTTCAACAGTTGATTGTTCTAATCCTCCAGAGACAACTTTTGTTAGTGAAGCTTCATCAAGGGTTTCTAATATTGGATCTCCAGTGTTGATTGTTTCGGAGTATAATGATTCTCCTTCTTTTTGCAAACCTGCAGGATTTCTAAATCGAGCAAGAGCTACCTGTCCTAAAGTTTTAAATTGTCCATTAGAATAATTTCCAATTATTTTCCCTTGCTCATCAATATTAATATTGATCAAATCTCCAGCAGCAAAACCATCTTGAGAATTATTAACACTTGTTGGATTCTCAACTTGAGTCATGCCAAGAAAAGTATTAGGTGTTCCCCAATCTACTTGAACATTTATTTCTTTTTGAGAACCATTGGTAGTAAGAACCTGTATTCCATTTGATGTTGATATAGCAAGAGAGCCACCAGGAGTAAACACTAAGTTCCCATATCCAGCAGTTTTTGTAATATATGTTCCTGTCGTAGCACCTGGTATTTCATAAGTTGCAGTCCATAGCCATGTATTAGTATCTGTTTTGGTGAAAGAAAATTTTACGAGATGTCTATCTCCTTGTGAATCATATACTGATACGTTTGATACAATTGGGCTTCCACCTGGATTAGAAAAGGATTTCAAGTTTTTATCCCACGAGTCTATTGCTGTTCCATTTGAATCAGTAGCAGTTAAAGAAATATCAGCAACACTTACTGTTGATGTAGCAGAAGGAATAATTACTAATTTCCCGGAAGCAGGGTCAATTGAAACTGATTGTGAGAATGGGAGTCTATCTTTTATATTTGCAAGGAACTCTTCTATAGTGGTAACACCTGAAAACCTAACAGAAGTTGGATAACCATTTTCTTTCCATGTAAGGGTGTAGATGTCCGAACTTTGTGCATTAGGATTTAATTGTACACCAGAAGCATCAACTAAACCAGCAATGCTATCAGTACTTTGGGCAGGTCTATAAAAAGTTTGTGTAGTTGATAGTCCAGTTTCAGCATTTAAGGCTGCATTTAGATATGTATTATTGCTTACTATAGAAGCTATTTCTCCTTTTGCATCAGAGAGTGTATATTGGCCAGGGGTAGTTTGGCTAAGTGCAGCATCGAAACCAGTAAACACTTTCTTGATTTCGTTAAACAGTTGATTCAGGTTATTAAATTGTCTACTACCAGATTCTGGTGTTCCTACAATATAATAGAATGTGTATGAATTACCAGCAGCATCTGAAACTGTTACCTGAGTTTCACCTGCAACTGCATTGCTCAAAGAATTAAATCCGGTGCCAGTATCAACAATTAAACTTCTTACATCATTTGTTCCTGGATCGCCTGCAGCATATAAAGAGCCACCGGACATAAATCCGGCTATATTAGAATTCGAGTTTAGATTTCCAATAAATTTAATATTTTGGGTTTGTTTTGCTTGTGATTTATCAGCAAGTGGTATAACTATATCCTGTGGAACTACTCCTTTAATTATATTACCTTCTACAGCTTTATAGCCTTGTAAAATTGCACCTGTAGTTGAGTGAACAAAATTGCCATTAGAATCTACAACAAATTGACCCGCTCTTGTATAGTAATTTCTATTACCTTTTTTTACTATAAAGAAATTATCTCCTTGTATTGCAAGATCAGAAAATCTTCCGGTCTTTTCAATTGTGCCTTGTGTAAAAATTGTATCGATGGCTCCGCCTTGCATACCTAAACCAACCTGGTAAGGATTTGTTCCGCCACCTCCATCTGTTGGTCCTGTAGCATATTTTAATGTTTGTGCAAATGCTTCCGCAAAAGTTAAACGTTGAGATTTGTAACCAATTGTGTTGACATTTGCAATATTATTGCTTATTACATCCATACTCGCTGCATGGTTTTTCATACCAGATACAGCACTAAACATAGAAGTCAAAATTGACATGTTTAAAACCCTCCTATATAATTCATTTTTTCCTGCTTCAGTCGATCAGCAGGTAATGAGGGCTTCCTCAAAGAGGGCCAGCCCTGGTTATTATTTTGCTATTAAAACTGAATCAATGTTTGTAAAAACGTTATCTTTAATTTGTTCGCTATCAAGAGCAGTAATAACAGTTCTATTTTTTACATTTACTATAAATGCCATATCTCGTAAAAATATCAATGAGTCTTTTGCTCCTTTTTCACTTGCTTTATCAACCGCTTCATCAAGTTTTGTTAAATCTTCTGATGATATATCAAGATTTCTTGCCTCAACTCGATTTTTAGCATGCTGAGAAAATTTTAATCTGGTAATTTCTTCATTCAGTATATCATCAAAAGACTTTTTACCAGGTTCCTTAAATGGAGTTTGAGTCTTTTTAAGAGATTCTACTCCTCCAACAGGAAGAAAAGGAATATTTATTCCATTAACCTCCGGCATCGTTACCTCCTAAAATTTCTCTCAGATTTTTGAAGCTAATTTCATTTCCATTTATTACAAAGTAAGTTTCTCCATTCTTGTATTTCACGCCAGTAATTTTACCGTTTATATAGGTTTCTACATTATATGTATCACCGGCTTCGTTTTTATAAGCAACAGATAATACATAAGTGCCTTCTTCAACTACTTCTCCGTTTGAATCTTTTCCATCCCATTCAACAGTATTGGTTCCATGTTCGAATGAGCTCATATCAAGGTTTTTAACGAGATTTCCATTTGTATCATATATTGATACTCCAAGAGTTACTGCTTCAGTTGGAACATCGAAACTGAATTTTACTGAATTTTTGCCATCAAAGTTAACTGAAGTAGTATTGATAGAAACTTCTTTGCCTATTAATCCAACAGAAAGTGTGCTAGCTACTGTATCAATTAAGCTCTGGTTAGACTTTGTACTTTCTTCTAAAAGACTTTTTATATCCGCAAGTTGTTCTATTGAGGTAAACTGTGCTAATTGACCGGTAAACTCATAACTTTCCATTGGATTTAAAGGATCTTGATTTTGCAATTGAGTAAGCAAGAGTTTTAAAAAGGAGTCTTTACCCATCACACTATTCGAAGATACTGTAGTGCTACTTGATGTTGTACTGCTACTTGAAACACTTGCAGTATTAGTTATCATTTTATTCTCCTTATACTATATATTCAAGAGTGTTATAACCAAAAGTTTTCATCGATTCTGTGTGTTCCTCTTCAGCATTCTGAATATTTGATTCAAGGTTATTTCTGTGTTTATTACTGAAAAAGGCTTCTTGCTGGTGTTGTTTGTAATTGTCGTCTGAAAGTGAAACATTAATTTGATCAACGTAAATCCCATTTTGTCCAAGATTTTCTTTAATTTTGGGTATACTCGAATCTATTACTTGTTTCACCTCAATATTTTTTACTTCTATGTTTGCAGAAAGTTTGCCTTCTTCAGATACTATTTTCACAGTTAATTTACCTAAATTTTCTGGAACAAGTTTTACTTCAATTTGCGTTTTGTTTTCAATAATGGTTTGTTTGATTTTCCCAATCACAGAATCAATTATTTTTTGCGCTGGTAGATTATTCTCAGTGTCAACTTTCGCTTTATCTGATATAGCTTCAGATTTGAAATCTGAACCAAACAGATAATTTACTAAAGGTTTAGTATTAGATTTTTCATTAGAATTCGCTTTTTCCAGAAGAGTGAAAAATTCTTTGTAGTCTTTTGTTGATATTTCACCATTTTGAGATTTTGATATCTCTGGTTGATATACCTTCTTAAAAAGATTATTTATTTCTTCTTGAGATCCTTCTTCACTATTTTTTGTAACTATTTCTGAATTTGCTTTAGTTATTTCTACTTTTTGTATATTCAGGTTTTTTATTTCAATCCCTTTCTTATTCAGTTCTTGTTCAAGTTTGCTAATATTATTTTGAATAAATGTTTTTACCTCTTCGTAATCAGAAATAATTTTTATTTCAGAAAGTTGTTTTTCAGAATTAAAATTGAATATAATTTTGCCTAATTCAGGAGGTTCTAAATTTATATTAATACTATTTTCATTTGATTTTAAGAATTCTTCAATTTTACTTATTAAATTATTGATAATAGTATTAAGATTGTTATCAGATATTAGTTTTTCTCCTTTGAGCATTTCTGAAAGCTTTAAAATTATTTCATTGGAATTGGAAATAAAATTACCTGAATTATTTGTAGATTGTAAAGCTTGTAACAAATTCAAAATAGTTTTATTTGAATCAGTTAAAGTGTTTTCAATTGTATTGAATTGTGAATTGGTAAAATTATCTAGAATTTGAAGGTCATTTAAATTAGAAGAAAGGATTTCACTCTTCAAAGAATTGGTAGACTGTTGAGATTGCAAAAGAGTTCCATTTAGAACATTAAAAGAAAGTAAAGAATATAGCTTATCATTTTCGGTTTCTTTTGTTTTATCACCGAAAAAGCTATTCTTAACAATCTCTTTTTTGTTTAAATCTGTTTCCGAACTCCATTTCGTGTCCTTACTCTCGTCATTGAGGGACATAGCCTTAAAGTCCGTTAAGTTTAAAGATGCTAAACAACCAAATAAATTAATGATTTCATTATCTTCGTTTTTATTTTCTTGTGATTTATCAGTATTTAATTGATTAATCACATCTTTTACATTTAATGATGGTTTATTTTCAATTTCTGGTTCAGTATTTATTAAATTTTTAAAAATACCAGAGAAACCATCATTATTTTCGAATTTATTTGATTGCAGCTCTTTAATATTTAAAAACGGACTAATAATACTAATGTCCATTTTTACCTTTTCTTTTTAGAGTTTAAAATTAACCAAAATTTAGCTGCTTTAATTGGTTCTATTTTATCTAATATTTTCGCCGCTGGCCTTGGTTGTATATTGATTAAAATTTCAAGTGCATCTTCTTCTGGCATCAATTGCAACTGTTTAGCGGCAATCGCTGGATCCATTACTTCGTATGCTTTCGCATAACTAAGTACTTGATCCGTAGAGTATTCAATTTTTGGTACTTCTTTCACCTCCTTTGTTGTTAGTTTAACAATTGCTTTTCTAAGTGAATCTGTTGATTTTATTTGTATATTTAATACTTTATTAACAGAATCCACCTTCATTTTATAATTATCGACAATTTTCCATATTTTATAAATAGAATCTTCTAATATTAGCTTTTCTCTTTTTAAGCTTAGGGTTGTAAGGGTATAATTCAATTTGTCATATATATATACATTTTGTTCTAATGTCGCTCTTCTTATAGAATCCTGTCTTATCGAATCCAGCCTCGGATCAAATTTTACAGAAAGAGTATCAGAAGTAAATAACTTAACCCCAAATATTTCAGGTTTTATTAGTAAGCCTACCAATGCCAAAGTAGAAATAACTACTAAAGACATTGTAGCCAGACCAACTAAAAGGAGTTTTTTATCCATTTTACTCTGATAATTTTAAATGAGTTTTTATTCTTTGTGATAAATCGTCTAAAAATAAATTTTCTAATCTTAAGTTCTCTTTGTCAAAAGCCTCTTTTTTTCTTTCTTTAAATTTTTCAATAATTTTTTTCTCTTTAGTAATTTTTAGCAAATCGTTTATAACACTGTGCTCTAATTTTTGAATCCGTTCTATCTTTTTATTTTGATTTTCGATTTTTTTATCTAAAAAGTTTAAATAATAATATTCGACCTGATAATTAGAAACTTGAATACAATGAGGTTTAATAATTTTTTGCCTTCTTTCTTCTTTTTCTCTAATAATATTTATTAATTCATTTTCAGCTTCTATACGTTTAACTTGTATCTTAGCAAGTTCAAGTTCAAGTTCTTTTTTTTGCTGTTCTTTAAGTTTTAAAATTGATTCAAGTCTAAAAATAAATTTTGCCATATTACTCTGCCATCAGCATAGATAACTTTTTAAGGCTTTCTTCAAATGTTGTCTTTTCATCAATTTTTTGTTTTAGAAATTCTCTTATAGGTTGTATCATAGAAATAGCTTTATCGATTTTAGGGTTGCTTCCTTTTACATAAGCTCCAATGTTTATCAAATCTTCGGACTCAGTATAGGTAGCTAAAAGATCTAATAATTTTGTCGCAAGTTCTTTATGTTTATCATTTGTTACATCAGGCATTACTCTACTAATGCTTTGTAAAACATCTATGGCTGGGTAATGGCCTGCAGAAGCAAGTTTTCTTGTAAGTACTATATGACCATCCAGTATTGATCTAGAAGCATCTGCAATTGGCTCATTCATATCATCGCCATCTACAAGAACTGTATATAAACCTGTTATGCTTCCATTATTACTATTACCTGCTCTTTCTAATAATTTTGGAAGCATTGAAAAGACAGAAGGAGTATATCCTTTTGTAGTCGGTGGTTCACCAATTGCAAGGCCTACCTCACGTTGTGCCATAGCCACACGTGTTATGCTATCCATCATAAGCATTACATCTAAACCACGGTTCCTAAAATATTCAGCAATAGTAGTCGCAATAAATGCAGCTTTTATTCTTATCAAAGCTGGTTGTTCACCAGTTGAGACTACCACAACAGATCTTTTTAATCCTTCTTGTCCCAGATCTCTCTCAATGAAGTCACGAACTTCTCTACCTCTTTCTCCGACAAGACTTATAACATTAACATCTGCAGATGTATTCCTTGCAATCATTCCAAGAAGAACGCTTTTGCCAACACCACTTCCAGCAAAAATTCCCATTCTTTGACCTTTACCCATAGTGAGTAAAGTATCTATTGCTCTAATCCCAGTAGAAATACTTTCTAATACTCTTTTTCTGTTTAAAGGGTGGGGAGCATCATTATAAATTGTTGAATATTCTTCTATTTCTAACTCACCTTTATCATCTAAAGGTTCACCTAATCCATTAATAACTCTTCCTAGTAATTTTGGCCCTACACCAATGATAAAAGGTTTTCCTGATGCCACAATTTCGTTGCCTGGACTTATCTTTGAAACATCTCCAAGAACCATCGAGAGAACACGATTATTTCTAAAACCAACTACTTCTGCAATAGCCATGTCATCGCCGTTTCTGGATTTTATAGTACATATTTCACCGATAGATACTGATGGTCCAATGGATTCTACTATCATTCCAATTACTTGAACGATCTTACCATTTACTTTATATGGATCAATTCCATTAAGTACATTTAGATAGTTTTCTATTTTTTCAGATAGTCTCATTGTTATTTGTGGAAGTTATATTATTAAGGAGTGCTTCTTCGATGATTTTAAGTTGGGATTCAAACCTTGCATCCACATTACCAAGTTGGCTTTCAATTTTACAACTACCTTGCTCAATTAGTTCGTTTGTTTGTATATTAATCTCTTTTAAGTTGTCAAATTTATTTGTTATCTCGTCTTTGAATTTTCTTAAGTTTTCTTCATCGTTAGGATTTATTACAATAGTGATGCTATCTACACCAATAATTTTACTGATAGCTTCTTTAATCTGCATAATAACAATATCACTATCAATTTTTACTTCTCTCTTGATAATCTTTTCTGCAATAGCAATTGATAAAGATATTATATATCTATCTAAATTTTTTTTGTATTCATCAAATTCTTGTTTAATGCTATCAATTAAATTTGTTAGTTGATTTATTGTAGGAGTGATTCTTTTTTTATATTCGGTCTCTAATTGCATTAGAGCACTTTTTCTACCTTCATGAAAACCTTTATCATATTCTTGTTTAAGTATGTAAGTGTAGTCAATTTGAGGTGTCTGTTCTTGTTCGATATTTTCTTCTTCAGTTATATTTTCCTGTTGTTCATTTTCGGATTCTGTAGCATATTCAATCTCTTCTTTAGCTTCTAATTCAAGCCTTTCTTTTTCTTGTTGAATAAAAACATCATTATATATTTTTTCTGATCCATTTTGGATGATGTATTGTTTATTTGTTACTGTAACAGCATTCTTTTTAATAATTGCATTATACATAGTGCATAAACGAATTAATATTTTCTTTTAGCTATTAAATATAAATTGTTGTTTTCAAATATATCTCTATTATATCTTTTTCTCTTTATTTCAATCTTATCTAATAAGTTGTTTTCAAGAACATTTTTAACTGCATTGAACATTGAATCAACCACATCTTTAGGTATTTTACCAATCATTGATATTTGATTAATTACATCGTATCGTAAATCATAAGGTAATTGCCATAATATTTCAGCTGTTTTTATTGGATTGATGTTTACAAGAATAACTGCAATGGTTTTTGGATCTTCATTCATTAAGAGCTGAATAAGTTTTTTAGTTTCGTAGTTTTCCAATTCATTATTAAATTGATTTTTTTTGTCTTTTTTTTGTTTATCTTTGTTTGTTGACTTGTTTGGTGTTTCATTGCTGGATATTTCAATACTGTCATAGTACTTTATAATTGTATCTTTACTTCTATCCAGATAGTGAAGTATTCTTAATTTAATTTTTAAAAAGTCATAGTCGAACTTACATTCGCCTGGTTCTATATAATCATTTGTTAGTATTTCGAGTTCTTGTAGGTAATTGTAAGAGTTAGCCATGTATGTGTTCAGTATTTTTTCATCTTTTGGATTAAGATATACTATTATTTTGTCATTTCTAAAAATTCCTTTCATATTCTCGATTATTATACCGAGCACCTCATCAGAAATAGAGACTTTCACACTTCGAAGCTTTTCAATCAATTCTATGGCTAATTGAAGGATTTTATCACAAACCCCATTTTTGAAATCTTTCAGATAATTATTAACTTTTTCAAGTTCTTTATAAACTTCTTCAGCTCTTTTTTGTAAAGAGTTTTCATGAACATTATATATAGAGTTAATTGTGAGAATTTTTGATTCTCTATACATTAATTACTCCTAAATATTATATTAAATATTTTTATCATTATCATTTTCGAAAGATAGTTCTCCTTTTTCGTGCATTTCTTTGGCTAATTGATAGATATACTTTCTTTTCGATATAATTTCTTTATCTGTTATCTCTTTTATTAGATTCATTTCTTCATAAAATAATTTTATAGCTCCTGATGACATATTACTTAAAAACTTGTTTATTAAATTGCTTGAAGCGTTTGTTAATGCAATAACGAGATCAGTTCTTCTTATTTTCTTTATTAATTTTTGGATTCCTCTATCATCAATGGTTGATAATTCATCAAAACCATCATCGTTTTTTAGAATTTTTGAAAATAGATGAGGATAATCTTTCTTTAGGTTTTTATGTAATACCTTGGAATAGAAATTGTTGTCGTTTTTAATGACCTCTGTAAGATAATTTATGCCATCATTAAAAATATACTCTTCGTATAACTTGCTTTCGAAAAGTCTATATATTGTTTTTTCTACTTTTTCTATTATATCTGATGGAATATTTTTTAACTCTTTGATTTTTTCGTAGCTCTCATTTCTTTTTTCAGAATTTAACAAGTTTAATATTTCAAGAGATTTTTCTTCAGGTAATCTGCTTAATATTGCTGCAATTAATATTGGGTCCTCATTTCCAATAATATTTGCTATAATATCTGAATCAATCTCATTTAATAGATCAAATCCATTAATGTATTTTAAGTTGTTTAGCTTTTCAGATATTACGTTTTTGTTATTAAATTCATAGGTATTAGAATCATTTGTAATAAGCGAAGAATTTTTTAAAAGCTCAATTAGCTTTTGTAAATTTGCATCGAAAGAATCAACTATTAGATTATTTTCAGATTCAATTTTAAAATCTCCCGGTCTTAAGCTTTCATCACAAAAAATAAATAATTCTTGTAGTGGTTCAAGAGTTGATTTAAAATCAAATTCAAAATCTTTTATGAAAGAGAAGTCAAAAGTACTTACTGATAAAGTTACCTTTCCTTTTGGTTTGGTCTTAAGTAGTTTTTCCTGTATTCTTTGGGGCAATCCTGCCATACTTAAGTTAGGGGATTCGGTCATAGTTTTTGCAAAGTAAGAAGCGGATTCTAAAAGAAATTCATCAAAGTCCTTTTTGAATGAAAGAAAATTATTAGAGATATTATTATGCAATTTTTTAAGAGCATCTAAACTTTCTTCAAGCTTTTCAACAACTCTATAATCGATTTTTTTATCTGTATGGGTAATACTAAAGTTATTTCCCATTAGATTCTTATTAAGTTTGTTTTCAGTCATTAACATAAATAAAAAGTAAATTGCTATACAAATACATCTTCTGATTTTCCACGTCCACCAATTACAATCTCTTCTCTTTCTTCTAATTGTTTTACGACATCTACTATTCTCATCTGAGCTTGTTCAACTTCTTTCAATCTAACTGGGCCCATAAATTGCAACTCTTCTTTAATTAAATCTACTGCTCTTTCAGACATGTTCTTGAATATTTTGTCTTTTAGTTTATCGTCTGCAACTTTTAAGGCAAGAGCAAGATCCTTTTTGTCAATTTCACGCAAAATTCTTTGAATGCCTCTATCGTCTATGTAAATAATATCCTCAAATAAGAACATTAGACGTTTTATTTCTAAGGCTAAATCTGGGCTTTGTTGTTCTATACTTTCTATCAGGAATCTTGCAACAGTATTATTACATTTATTTAAAATATTTGCAACTGCTCTTGTGCCACCTGTTTGTCTGATATTTTCATTAATACCACTTTCAACTAGTGAGTCTACAACACTTTCAACTTCTGATAGTAATGTTGGGGAAATTTTGCCTAAAGTAGCAATTCTATACACAACATCTGCTCTAATATCATCAGGTAATTCAGTTAATATTGCTGCGGTTTGGTCTGGTGGTAAATGCGATAAAATAAGTGCAATTGTTTGCGGATGCTCTTTTTGAAGGAAGTTTGCAAGATGGCTCGAATCTGCTTTTTTAAGACCTTCGAAACCTCTAACCTGAGTTAACACACGTACTTTTTCAAGTATTTCAGCAGCTCTATTGAGACCAAATGTTTTTTCAAGTAAAGTACGGGCATAATCCATACCACCTTGAATAATATATTCACGGGCAATCATCATTTGATAAAATTCTTCTATAACTTGCCCTGTTACGTTTGATGGTATGCTCGGTAGATTTGCTATTTCTATTGTAACTTTTTCTACATCTGCAGGATCTAATAATTTGAATAGCTCTGATGCAGTATCCACATCAAGTGTTATTAGTAAAAGAGCTGCTTTTTGTTTACCTGTAAGTTGCTGAGCAGAATGTATCTTTGCTGCTTTTTCAAATATCTTACCCATTACTTATTCTCATCCTCCAATAACCAAATTTTTACTAAATTCAAAGCTTCATTTGGTTTTTCGGTAACATAACTTGTTACTCTTGCTTTAAGCTCGTTTTGTTTTAATTCTTCTTCTGTAATTTCAGCTTCGGGTAATTCTATTACAGGAATTGGTTTTTTCTTCTTCTCTTTGATTATCACTTCTTCTTTTTCTATTACTTCTTCTTTTACTGGTTCAATAATTCCAGTTTTAATATCTTTTTCATCTATTGTTTTTAAAGCAACTTTCGCTAATTTTGGTTTAAGTTCTGGTTTCGGTCTAAACTTTCTTAACAATGATCTAAATAGTATTACAGTAAAAATCATCGCTAGTATTACAAGCACTTGTTTTAATATACTCATAGAACTTGATTCAACCTGATTTTTGGTTAAGATATCTTCTTCCATATTTGTATCGAAAATCAGGTTTTCAACTGAAAGCTGATCCTTTCTTGTTTCATCAAAACCTACAGCATTTTTTACAACGCTTGTAATTTTTATAATTTCTTCTTGTGTTCTTGGTATAAATTCTCTTATTATTTGGTTATCTTTTTCGGTATCCTGATATGTTCCATCTACTAATACAGCTACAGATAATCTTTTAATTTTTCCAACTGCTCCAATTATATGTTCAACCGTTTCACCAACTTCATAATTCGTTAATGTTGTACCTTTAGTTGCAGGTGGAACAGAATCATATACAGGTTCAGATTGATTATTTGTTTCCTGACTTCTTATTACTGTATTTGGATCATATGTTTTTGAAGTTTTTTCCATCTGATTAAAATCTAATTCAGCATCAACTCGGACAATTGATTTTCCAGTGCCTAAAACATGATCAAGCATGCTCTGAGCTTTATCACTTAAATACATATCTACTTTTCTTTTCATGTCGTATTGAGTAGCAGTTAATGATGCTAAAGCATCCCTTGGCTCAGTACTTGAAAGCAGATGCCCTTTGCTATCTATTATTGTAACGTTGCCCGGATCTAAACCCTCTACAGAGCTTGCAACAAGGTTTGTTATAGCTAATACATTTTCATTTGAAAGTGATTTTCCACTACGAAGCTTTATAACTACAGATGCTGTTGTTTTTTTCTGATCCTCCTTAAACAAAGCTTTTTCTGGAATAACTATTCTTACCTGAGCAGCTTCAACAGATTCGAGTCTTGTTATAGTTCTTACCAGTTCACCTTCAAGAGCGCGTTTATAGTTTACTTTTTGTTGGAAATCTGAAATTCCAAAATTTGTTTTATCAAAAATTTCATAACCTACTACACCAGAAAGGGGTAATCCTTCGCCAGCCAGCTGAAGTCTCAATTCATAAACCTTATCCTTTGGAACCATAATTGTTCCACCATTCCCAGATAATTCATAATTTATGTTCCTCTCTTTCAGTTTCTCAACTATTTTGCTGGCATCAGCAGGATCTAAATCACTAAATAATACACTATACTCTGGCTTGCTTGCAAACATTACAAGAGCAATAATACCTGCAATAGCCAATACTGCTACTGAAACAATAATTATTTTTTGTGTTCTTGTTAAACTCTTAGAAATTTTATCGATATTATCACGAAAATTAGTAAAGGTTTTAGCCATATTATATTTGCATCCTCATTAATTCTCTGTAAGCATCAATAGTTTTGTTTCTTAGCTCCATCAATAATTCAAAACTTGTTTTAGCTTTTTCTGCAGCAACCATTACTTCGTGAATATCTATAGGCTCACCTGAAAGCATTTTATTGGTTGCCTCTGTAGCTTGATTTTGCAACTCATTTACATCTGCTACAAATTCTTTCAAAGTTTCATCAAACGATTTAACATTTTCATCAACTTTTTTTGTTATATTTGTTGGAATTGCATTTGGTATATTATTTTGTAATCCAGGAATTATTTTCATATTTTACCCCTTTAAATCAATTTTTTTTCCTTTGATAATATTTTCTTTTAAGAAAACTTGGTACGATCTTATTTCATTTGCAGAATCAGGATATAATTTGCTGAAAAAATCTTTTTCTGCTTGTGTCAATATCCCTGAATTGTTTGAGTTAGCAATTTTTTTTGTATAAGTAACCTCCTGAATATTCAGTCCTTTTTGATATTTATCTTTTACTTCGTTGGAAGAATATTCTTTGTTTTTTATCTCATTTGTATTTGTAATTTTGTTGAGTTCAATAAAATTGTATTTTGATATTTCATTTATTTTCATAAATCTATATCTCCAGAGCGTCTCTAAACATTCCTTTTGAAGCATTAATTGCTACTACATTTGCTTCGTAAGCTCTTGAGGCAGATATCATATCTACCATTTCAGTAACAAGATTTATGTTCGGTTTTTTAACATAACCGTTTTCATCCGCATCAGGGTGAGATGGATCATACTCTAATCTTGGTTCTGAATTATCTTCTTTAACTTCGGCTTCAGGAATTTTTAATTTTGTATCTTCCAGGAATTCAGGGTCCATTTTTAAATGGTTGTTGTTTGTAATTTTTATTTCAGTTTTAGTTTTTTCGAGTATCTCATTAAATTTATTGGGGTTTACTGCTTTTACTGATAAATATTGTTTTTTATATGGTCCACCATTTTCTGTTTTTGTAGTTTCAGCATTTGCAATATTACTCGAAATTACATTTAGTCGCCGCCTTTGAAGTGATAAACCAGCAGCACTTATTTTCATTGATGATATTAAAGTACTAACCTTCATTGAGCCTGTCCTCTAATTGCACTTTGTATTCCTTTAAATGCTCTTGAAATAAGACGTGTTGCCATTCTATATTGCAATTGGTTTTGAGCTAGTAACGCCATTTCCTCATCGATATCTACATTGTTATAACCACTTTTATACTCGTCTTCTTTGTTTGTTTTTGATTCTACAATTTCTGGCTTTGCTTCTGATATCGATTTAGCGCCAATGCTTAAGTGTTTTTCATTTGTTTGAGTGCCTTTTAATCGTAATGAATTCATTTCACTTGAAAGCTGATCTTCAAAACTGACTTCTACCTTTTTATATCCAGGAGTGGTAGCATTGGCAATATTAGAAGCTATTGCTTTTTGTCTTAATGAATAAGCTTCCAATGCTTTTTCTAAATTTGGTATTCTTGTTTTGTTAAATAAATTAATCATATAACCGATATATTTTACCTGAAATACAAAAAGCAATTATAATGCCAATAACGAATAAATAATAAAATCTTTATATACAAAAACTTATTCCTTATTATGTGAAACCTAACTTAATATGTTTGGCTAATATTATACAAATGATTAAATGAAACAAAAGTTAAGATACTGTATATTATTTATTATTATTTTATTATTTTTTAAAAATAAATAATTGATTTCCAATTTTTCGTCAAGTGTAAAAATTATTTTAATTTTTTTAAATGAAATTTATTAATTTATTTACTTATCAATAAAATCAAAAATTTAAAAT
>DATCTW010000022.1:0-119517 GCA_036567745.1 Ignavibacteria bacterium
CACAAAGGTGATACTATCTTCATTACATTCCATAGCAAGTATAGTCCAACAGCAACAAATTATACTACTTCTCAACAAAGGTTCCAGTTTAAAGCATCAAGCAATACCAATGTGCTTTATGGTTTACAGGGCCTTGGTGCATCATCATTGAAGTTCCGTGTATTACTATCAAATGGTACATCTACTGCTCAAAATGCAGCAAACACAGGAACTTTGGATCTTAGTGGAGTAACTGGTGATACTATTAAAATCGTTATAGATGAAGTCCCAGCGTTTACAACTACTGTTAATACTCAATTATTATTAGCTAATATTTACGTCCAACCAAAGAGTGTTTGGTTACAGGGTCAAACCGAGGTAAAAGATACTATTGTAGTTGCTTATGGTAGATCTTTAATGTGGCCACTTGCACTTGTAAGTAATGGTGGTACAAACACTGATAATGGCCGTGGTCCTGTTCAGGTAAGACGTGGTTCAACATATTGGGTATATGATGCTACTGGTGCTGATATGTGGACAGATGGAGTCTCTGCTCCTACACAGGTTGGTGGTGCCCCTGTAATGATTTTATCACTATTCCCTGGTGATCCAAACTTTGTAAGATGGAATGTTGGTTTTGGTCCAGCTTCTTCACCTGTTATCAGATTAAGAGCTGATGGTTCACTTTTACCAACACCAAGAAGAAGAAATCCAAGGGGTCATACAATGAGTCCAACTACTTTTGTTGCACATACAGTAGAAGATACAGTTACCCAATATAATGACGGAACAAATTGGTATAAACTTCCTGACACATTGTTCATTTTCGATCAGGATTCAAACCTTGTAACAGATGCTACAACAGCACCAGTTCTTCAGGGTGTTGATTCTGCGGGTTCAGGCTCAGTTGTTGCATATTTATCAAATTGCAATAACGTATATGGTGTAAGAAAGTATGATACAATTTATCAAGCTGCACGCCGTATATTTAACTGGGGATTTGATAAAACTGATGATTCAAGACCAGATAGAATTAGAAAGATTAGATTAAGAGCATGGCTTCCAACATTATCTGCATATAGACAAGAAGATACTTTGAACTCAAAATATGCTGATATTGGTGGTTTCAGAGCTGGTGCTCCAATAACAGATGGAAGCGATTTAACCATTAATATAAAACCAGGTCCAGTAAGAAATATGGCTATTCAATACAACTATGGTTCTGGTTGGGTACAATTCGCTCCTGGTGCAGGTATCACAATTACCTCTGCACAAGCCCAGGCAATTCCACATCAGATTAGAGCTACCTTAAGAGATAGATGCGATAACATAATCGATTCTGCAATGGTAAGCTTTAATGCATTTGGTTCTGGTATTACTCTGGATACTATACCTGGTGCTGCACCAAATACATACAATGGTAGATTTGTAAGAGGTTTAGTACCATATAATGCAACACCACTTTATACAACAGATACATTATATTTATATTCAAGAACTAGTGCAAGATCAGCTGAAGCTGATGATAAGGGTCAGGTTCAGGCATACTTCAATCCAAATTGTACTTTGAATGAAATTCATTTTGAATTCAAAGCATATTCTGACTCAAATGCAGCTTCCTTAGCTAATCCAGCAAGTGCAGTTGTAAAACTTGGTGGTCCAACAGATAATACTTATGTATTATATATTAATGGTACAAATACACCAAGTAAAGTATTCTTAACAAGTTCTTCAACAGGTTATGTAAGACATAACTATCCAATTCCTGATACATCATTTGTAAAAGCATCATCAGTTGATTGTGGATTGAACACAATTACATTAAGAGCAGAAGCTATCGATGCTTGCGGTCACCCAGTTACTTTAACTGATACAAATCTTGTAACATTCTCTAGCCCAGTTTGGTTAAAGGGTGGTTTATATTCAGCTCATAGTAAGAGATATAACTGGTGGACAGATGTGACATCTGCAAATGATGCTACAGGTACAGGTCTTGATAGTACTGGTAAATATGTATTGAATAATGGATTACTAAAATATGCTGCAAATGGATATATTTACATTAATTATCAAGTTCCTGATAAATCAAAAGATACAGTTAGAATAACAGCTAATGTAACCGGTAGTATTACATCACCGGATACAATGATTGTTGCTACTTATTCTACACAACCTGCAAAATTCATCATCGCAAAGAGAGCTGCTGCTGATACAGTATTAGTAGCTTCTCGTGGTGATGTTAATGATTTAACAAAAACAACCTATGCTTATGGTAAGACAAAAGATTGTAATAGTGAACCTGTTTCTCCAGTTTACTCAGGTAGCACAAGCGTTATCTGGAGATTGCTTGGAACAACAAGATGGTCTGCTTCAATCTTTGATCCTACAGTAGTATATAATGGTGTAACTACTGATGCTCTAACACTAAACGGTGTACCAAATATTACTTCACAAAGAGGTAGAAGACAGTATGTTACTAGTACTATAAGCAATGGTGGTAATATCTATGTTGCTATCAACTCTGATACAGTTGGTGGTATGATGACAACTGGTAGCATAACTGGTTCACATGTATTCCCAATTGAAAGAGATAATGTATTCCCATCAGGTACATATAACACAACAAAGGATAGCTTAATTGCTACCTATGCATGGGATGGCAGCAGCACATTGTGGAATTTAGCACAAACTTATGATCCAGCAACTGCTACTTTAACAACTAAGACATTATCAACTGGTTCATTTAACTATGTAACTTGGTCAACAAGTGATGTTAAGAGACTTAATAAACGTGGTTATAATGAGCTTACTGCAGAGGCATGGTATATAAGTGGTGGTACAGCAACACAGCTTACAACAACTTATGATCCAATTACAGTTCCTCAAGGTGCAGTAAGATATATGGTAGTACCAGACTCAGCAAACCAGATTGCATGGATTGATGGTACTGGTAACTATTATGATCAACCAGTTAGCAATACAAACTTCCAGACAGCAGGTATCAACTTCCTCAATCTCTATGGAAGACAAGCTGCTCCTATAGTAAAACAAGCAGTAGTCCCAAGCTTAATTACAACAAGATTAGTTATCGATGAATCCAATAACGTAAATGATGGACAGTTCGATGCTAATAATAGAGTAAAGAATAGCTGGTGGGGTGGTAGAAACTATGCTGGCCGTGTTGATACTATATTCGCAAGAGTATATGACGTATATGGTAACCCTGTAGATTATGGTACAAGTACAACAAGTAGAATATTAATCTACAAAGATGGTGCTAAGATTTCTAATCCAACACCAAGTTCTAATTTTGCTAATAGCTATGAAACCGTTTGGAATCAGGATTTCGTAAATGGTAATACAGGTGGATTAGCAAATACAACATGGGTTGTAAGAGATGGATCTAAGAAGAGAGGTTCAGTTGGTGTAGCTTATCAGACATTATTCTCTGCCTTAAATGGTAAGAATAAAGCTGATACAGTAAAGATTGCTGCTGTTATTGTTTCTAATGGTAACACATTAGCAGATACTGCAGTTATCAGATCTAAAGCTACCAATGAATTAGCTTCTTATGTTCTTGATTCATCAAGCTGCAATGCAACATTTACTGGTAGCCCTGTTGCATTCAGATGGACAGCTTATGACTATGCCCCTGGTGAAGTTCCCGAAAAAGCAAGATTGTTATGGTATGATTACAGAATTTCTGATACCACAAAAGTTATTGCTTTAGTTGATAAAGATACAAGAGCACCATTATTAACATTATATCCTGGTCAATTAACTCTTGATCCAACTACTACAAAACTTTATGGATTTGCTAGAGTAAAAGATGCTAATACAGTTCCACAAGATGTTACCTACTTTGAAAGTACAGGTGGAACCTATGGCACATTTAATGCATACCAAACAGCACAATTTGTTGGTGGTTACTACAAGAATAGTGCTACAACAATTTATTCTGGTTTCGTTCTCGGTAGAGGTAGATTCGACTTTACAAACGTAAAAGCTGATGTATTTACCTATGCTATCGCAGATAGTGCTACTGGTTTAATTGTTGGTGATGCAACATGTGCAGTAACTGTAAAGCCAGGCCCAATACACTGGGTATCTATGGTCAATCCAAATGCTGCAAGACCAGAACTCGAAGCAGTATATCCATATCCAATCAGAAAGAACTATGTTGGCAAGATTAACTTCCCAGGTACATCAACTGGTGATACCTATAATGAAAATTGGCCAGCAGCAGCTAACCCAAGATCTTATGCAACACCAGTAGATACAATATTTATTGGTCAGCATTACAATGTTGAATTAAGAACCTATGATAGATATGGTAACAGAAATACAGATGACTCTATCTACGTATCAGTAGAAACAACACCTGGTTTCTGGAAGAATAGCTTCCAAGGCTCTGGATTTACTGGTGAAGTATTGTTAGATCAAGATACTACTGGTAAATCAATTGAAAACGTATACGATCTCTTACAAACAATTCCAACAACAGATAACACTGCAGAATTTGCTGCAAAAGTTAGAATTAACTACAACCCAAGCGGTATGATGGGAGCTGTTGTTAATAAACCTGATTTACCATATAACCCAGCAATTCTTGCATTCAGAGATGTATATGTTAAGACATTGAAGGCTCCTGGTGCATTCTCAATTACAAATACTGGTGCTAACTTAGTAAGATTAGATGATGGTGACTTCACAGCAATGTGGACAGCAGCTGCCAACACTAACTTATATGAAGATAGCATTAAGTATACATGGTATATTAAAGATCTCGCTGATGCAACAGTTGCTACTGTTAACGTAGGTTATGGTGCAACAAGCAAGACTCTAACACCAGCTGAAATGGCTGCCGCATTAGGTCTTGGTCCAAAGAACTATAACAGAACAGTAAAATGGTATGTTGTTGCAACAAACAAGTGGGGTCTCTCAACACAATCATCTAACACCGTAACAACAATATTTGAACTCAACAAGAAACCTGAAACCTTTGCGTTAACATCACCTGGATTGCCAAACGATACAAAGCTTGTCAATTCAACTGCTACTCCGTTAACCTTAGGATGGAATGTTCCTGTTGATTCAAACGGTGCAAGTGATGGTGTTAACTCAACATCAGTTACATCTTATGGTCAAACATACACACTCGATACATTAACATATAAAGTAGTTCTTACCAAAGTAAGTGACTTCCCAACAGGCACAGGTTATGCTGCAGCTACATGGGAAAAAGTTGCTACAGTTGGTAATGCAATTACAATTCCAGTTGATACATTGAAGAAATTACTCGGTACTGCTGATTCAGTACTCTTTACATGGCAAGTATTTGCTAAGGATAGAAATGGTGCTGATTGGTCAGCAACAGATTTCGTAAGAGCTTCTAATGTACTCAACTTGAAACTCACAAAGATCGGAACACTTGCAAAGATATTGGTTGGTGCAACACAGAATTCAACCAATCCATTATATAAATTCCCTGTTACCGATAGCGTTGAATTTACACTCAATGCTTATGATGGTGATATGAACCTCATTAGAGGATTCAATAACTTTGGTGTAAATCTTAAGTTAGTTGCTGAAGGTGCAAAAACATCAACAGTACCTGAACAAAAGATTACATTACTTAATAAGGCTACTGGTGCATATCTCGCTGGAGATATCACAAGTGGATTTACTTTACCATCATCTGCATTCATAAATGGTGTTGCTACACTTAGCTACAGAAATACAAAAGCTGGTGATACAGTACAGATTGCAGTACCTGATGCAAATCCAACCTTCAAGATGATTGAGGAAGGAAATGAAGTAACAGGTATGCTACTGATTACTGGTGATAAGACACGCAAGTACCTCACAACCCCAGGCGCAGTTGCAAAACTGAAAGTCGAGGTTATGCCAAGAACTGGTACAAACGTTGTCTACAAGAACAGAGCTATGGAAGTAGTTGTAACACCTACTGACGCTTACAAGAACGAAATTGTAACATTACCTGATATCGCAGTCATTAAGATTTCTGCTAAGTATTCAGATAACTTTGTCGGAACAGCATGGAGTGGTGAGAGATTAATAACTGGTAAATCCAGCTACATCTTAACACCAAGCCAGGCACAAAACGATCAAGTTCTATATGCATATCTAGCAGATAATTATGGCTCATTAGGCCAGACTGCTCCATTCCAGATCTTAGATCACGCACCTAGCGCATTCACATTGGTAAATCCAGCAAACAACGCTACAATTTCCTTAACCGGACATTCACAGCGTACCAAGTTTGAATGGACAGTATCAACAGATCCATGCAACGCACCTCTGATCAAATCTGTACCAAATGCACAAGGTCAGTATGAGAAAGTCGAAGATGCTGATGTTATCACATATTCATTAGTGTTAAGTGGTAATAATACCAACTACACACTACCAGATAGCTCAGATAAAGACGTAATTCTCAATGCTACCGGTACACAACTCTTCAATGCTTTGAAGTCAATTGGTGGATCTTCAGATCAGAAGAAAGTTGTTGTTACATGGAAAGTTATTGCAACCGATGGCTTGTATCAAACAATAAGCGATTCCAGAACTCTGACATTACAGAACGATGGAATTAACGCTGTTGAAGATAACAAGGTTATACCTACTAAGTTTGATGTTGGTCAGAACTATCCAAACCCATTCAACCCAACAACAAACATTAGATATGAATTACCAAAGGTTGCTGACGTTAAGGTCGTAATCTACAACATCCTTGGTCAACCTGTAAGAACACTAGTTAATGCAAAGCAAGAAGCTGGTGTTTATACAATTACCTGGGATGGTAAGAATGATCTTGGAATGCCAGTATCATCAGGTACTTACATCTATCGTGTAACAGCTGGTGAATTCTCTGCAACCAAGAAGATGAACCTCTTGAAGTAATTTATTTAAATGTGTGAGGCTTGAGCCTCACACATAAATTTATTACTTCAATTAATAAATTTAAGCCCCCAATTTTTGGGGGCTTTTTTTATTAATTTAAGCATTAAAAATTGTGTCTCATATGTTATTTTAAATTTAAGTTCCCTAATAAGTATGAATGCGATAAACAAAATATCGAGCACCATCGGAGCAACAAATAG
This sequence comes from Ignavibacteria bacterium, assembly GCA_036567745.1. Taxonomy (GTDB): domain Bacteria; phylum Bacteroidota; class Ignavibacteria; order DATCTW01; family DATCTW01; genus DATCTW01. The sequence continues at coordinate 7,104 of DATCTW010000022.1, forward strand.
TTTTATTAATTATGATATACGTGTCAGGGTTACGCCCCTTTATCTTTGTTCAAAACAATTATCTACAAACGTTTTGGTGCTAACGCACCTTTATTATTATTTAAGAAATTATTTATAAGGGGCATAGCCCCGATACGTTTGTAGTATGCGAAAATAAATGTTTCAAGCACCGTAGGTGCGACACGTAAATATACATGTCAGGGCTACGCCCCTCTAACATTATTCTAAATATTATTCTACAAACATGTCGGTGCTAACGCACCTTCGTTTTAAAGCAGTGTTAACTGCGATATGTTTGTAGAAATAGGTTACAATTTAGTTTTCAAGCACCGTAAGTGCGACATGTAAATATACGTGTCAGGGCTACGCCCCTCTAATATTTCTTATAAATATTTATTTTCTACAAACGTTTCGGTGCTACGCACATTATTTATTTATGTCATAAATTATTTTAAGGGTCAGCGCCCAGGTACGTTTGTAGTATATGAAGAGAAAATGTTTTAAGCACCGTAAGTGCGATATGTTATAATTATAATTATCTTATCTGTGTTGATTTATGTTTACAAATCAAAGTCTCTTCTATTACATTAAGGGGCATCGCCCCGATATGTTTTTAGTATACGAAAAAAAATATTTCAAGCACCGTAGGTGCGACACGTAAATATACATTACAGGGCTACGCCCCTCTAACATTATTCTAAATATTATTCTACAAACATGTCGGTGCTAACGCACCTTTTTTATTATTCAAAATAATATTTATAAGGGGCAGAGCCCCGATATGTTTGTAGTATACGAAGAAAAAATGTTATGAGCACCATCGGAGCAACAATTAGTTTTATTAATTATGATATACGTGTCAGGGCTACGCCCCTCTAACATTATTCTAAATATTATTCTACAAACATGTCGGTGCTATGCACCTTGGTTATTATAAAAAGGGGCAGTGCTTCGTTACGTTTATAGCTTGGAAAAAGAAAAATATTTTAAGCACAGTAGGTGTGACACGTAAATATTTATATGTCAGGGCTATGCCCATATATATTTGTTTCTTATATCTTTCTTCTACAACCATTTCGGTGCTACGCACCTTGGTTATTATAAAAGGTGCATCGCCCCGATACGTTTGTAGTATACGAAAAAAATATTTCAAGCACCGTAGGTGCGACACGTAAATATACATGTCAGGGCTACGCCCCTCTAATATTTCTTATAAATATTTATTTTTTACAAACGTTTCGGTGCTACGTACCTTGTTTTTTTATGTTATAAATTATTTTAAGGGGCAGAGCCCCGATATGTTTGTAGTATGTGAAGAAAAAATGTTTTAAGCACCGTAGGTGCGACAAGTAATTTATTTTATCTAATAATAATTGTTTCAAGAATACACAATTTACATGTTATAAAAAGGGGCAGAGCCCCGATACGTTTGTAGCAAGCGATACAAAAAAAGACCAACAAACCATAGGTGCGACACGTTATTATAAATATTTTATTTCGATATTAATTTATATTTATGAATAGAAGACGATTAAGTTAAGTTTATTAAGTAGATATAAAATCAAATGAAAAGAATGGTAATAAAATATTAATAAAAAAATGAATTGAATAAAATATAAATTTTAAATATATTAAAAAATTGAGCCCCCGTAGTTCAGTATGGATAGAACAGCGGTTTCCTAAACCGTACGTCGCGTGTTCGAGTCACGCCGGGGGCACTAAAAAGGGGAAAAAGTAATTACATTTCATATAAAATTTAATGGACATATACTTTTGACTTTAAAATGTCATATAAATTTGTAATATTATTTAATCAGTAAAATAAAAAATCGGATAAAAAAATGTTAGGATTACTTAAAAAAATATTTGGAAGTAAAAGCGAAAAGGATATCAAAGAGCTCTGGCCTTATGTTGAAGAGATAAACGAATACTTTGAAGAATACAAAAACTTAACAGATGACGAGCTGAGAAATAAAACAAATGAGTTCAGATCTTTAATAAAACAAAGAACTGAGGTTTATGAAAAAGAAATTGAAGTGATAAACGAAAAATTAAAAACTGACATTGAAGGTGAAGAAAGACAAAACATTGTTGATAGACTTAAAGAAGTTCAAAAGGAACTATTTGAAGAAACGCAAGATGTACTAAATGAAATAATGACACAAGCTTTTGCTGTTGTTAAAGAAACTTGTAGAAGATTTGTAGGTAAAACATGGGAAGCTGCGGGACAAAAAATTACATGGGATATGGTGCCTTTTGATGTGCAGCTTTTAGGTGGCATAGTATTGCATCAAGGGAAAATTGCTGAGATGGCAACTGGTGAGGGTAAAACCCTTGTAGCAATTTTACCGCTTTACTTGAATGCATTACCAGGAAAAGGATGTCACCTTGTAACAGTTAACGACTATCTTGCAAGAAGAGATTCAGAATGGATGGGACCTATTTTTGAATTTTTAGGATTAAAAGTTGATTGCATTGAAAATTCACAACCAGGTACTGAGCAGAGAAGAAACGCCTATTTAGCAGATATAACATATGGAACAAATAACGAATTTGGTTTTGACTATCTTCGTGATAATATGGTTATAGATGAAAATGAGCTTGTACAAAGACCACATTATTATGCTATAGTTGACGAAGTTGATTCGGTTTTAATTGATGAAGCAAGAACTCCTCTTATTATAAGCGGTCCAGTAGAATCAGATGATCAAAAATTTACTGAAATGAAGCCGGTAGTTGAAAAACTGGTGAATGTTCAGAAAAATTTAATTAATAAATTAATAACTGATATTGAAAAATTAATTGAAGAGGGCAATAGGAAAGAAGCTGGTGTTCTACTCTTAAGATGTTATAAGGGAATGCCAAAAAATAAAAGATTATTGAAATTATTGCAAGATCCTGATCTGAAAAAATTAATGCATGATACTGAGATGGAGTACTTGAGAGATCAGGCAATTAGAATGCATGAAATTACAGATGAGCTTTATTATTCAATAGATGAAAAATCACATATTATTGATTTATCTGATAAAGGAAGAGATTATCTTTCTACCTTAGGCCAGGATAGAGATTTTTTTGTTTTACCTGATATGGGTACAGAGGTTCATAAAATAGAAAATGATCCTTCTCTAGATGATAAGGAAAAAATGATTAGAAAAGACAAATTAAATCAATTATATGCTGAAAGAAGTGATCGTATACACACAGTACAACAACTATTAAAAGCATATTCATTATATGAAAAAGATGATGAGTATGTAGTTACAGAAGATGGTAAAATAATGATTGTAGATGAGTTTACTGGCAGGATTTTACAGGGTAGAAGGTATTCAGATGGATTGCATCAGGCTATTGAAGCAAAGGAAGGTGTAAAAGTTGAGAGAGATACTCAAACACTTGCAACAATTACTCTACAGAATTATTTTAGATTATACAAGAAACTCGCTGGTATGACAGGCACTGCTGAAACTGAAGCTGCAGAATTTATGGATATTTATAAATTAGATGTTGTGGTTATACCAACAAACAAACCTGTTATTAGAATAGACCATGATGATATGGTATATAGAACAAAGAGAGAAAAATATAATGCCGTTATTCAGGAAATTGAGGAGATGCGAAAATTAAAACGTCCTGTTCTTGTTGGTACAACAAGCGTTGATGTATCAGAGATATTTAGCAGGATGTTAAAAAGGAAAGGAATACCTCATAATGTTTTAAATGCAAAGCAACATCAAAGAGAAGCTGAAATAATATCACATGCTGGAATGCCTGGTGCTGTTACAATAGCAACAAACATGGCAGGAAGAGGTACTGATATAAAATTAGGTCCTGGAGTTAAAGAGGTAGGGGGCTTACATATTATTGGAACTGAGCGACATGAAGCAAGACGTATAGATCGTCAATTAAGAGGTAGAGCAGGCAGACAGGGTGATCCTGGCTCATCTAGATTTTTCCTTTCACTTGAAGATGATTTAATGAGGCTTTTTGGTAGTGAAAGAATAGCAAGTATTATGCAAAGAATGGGACTTAAAGAAGGCGAAGTTATTCAGCATCCTATGATTACTAAATCTGTTGAAAGAGCACAAAAGAAAGTTGAAGAGAATAACTTTGCAATAAGAAAGAGATTGCTTGAATATGATAATGTTATGAATCAACAGAGAGAAGTCATTTACACTCTAAGAAGGCAAATTTTACGTGGTGAGAGTGTAAAAGATAATATTTCTGAAATGCTAAATAATTTTGCATATAGAATGGCAAAAAAATATTTTGATAGTGGTGATATAGAAGGGTTAAAGGATGAAGTTAGAAGAAATTTGTTGGTAAATTTAGAGATTGATCCAGATAAATTTTTAAAGTTAGGTGAAGATGGCCTGGCAAATGAAATTATTAAAGCAGCTAAAGAATTTTATAAGAGAAAAGAAGAACAGCTTGGTCCAGAGCTTATGAGCAGAATAGAAAAGATAGGTTTATTGCAGGTAATTGATGAAAGGTGGAAAGAACATTTAAGAGAAATGGATGATTTAAAAGAAGGAATTAATTTAAGAGCTTATGGTCAGAAAGATCCATTAATTGAGTATAAAACTGAAGCATTTAATATGTTTATGGAAATGCTTGAAATGATAGATACTCAAGTATTGAATTTTGTTTTCCGCGTATTTCCACAGGTTCAGGAAGAAGTCAAAATTAAAAGAAGAAGAAGTGGAAATATTAAAACCGAACATAGTTCTGGCGTGGGTATGGGTTTTATTTCTGATAGAGCTGCTATACCAGGTGAGGGGGGTGGCTCAAAAATACCTGATAAAAAAATGCAACCTGTTCGCGTTGGGGAAAAAGTTGGTAGGAATGATCCTTGCCCTTGTGGAAGTGGTAAAAAATATAAAAATTGTCATGGTAAATTAGTAAATTAGAAGTATAATAATAAAACAATAAACAATTATCTGGAGTTGCATTTGAAAAAGATTGAAGCTATCATAAGACCTTTTAAAGTAGATGATGTTCGAGAAGCCCTTGCCGAAATAGGCATTAAAGGTATGACGATTATTGAAGTAAAAGGGTACGGTAGACAAAAAGGTCATACCGAATTATATCGTGGCTCTGAATATCAGATTGATTTTTTACCTAAGGTAAAAATCGAAATAGTTGTTAAGGATTCAATAGCTGACAAGGTTGTTACTACAATACTAAATGCTGCAAAAACTGGACAGGTAGGAGACGGAAAAATTTTTGTATCAACTATAGACGAAGTTATAAGAGTAAGAACAGAAGAATCCGGTGAGGCTGCTTTATAATTTTTAATCTGTATCTTATAGATATTATCAACTAACTTTTATTTTTTATGAAAAGCGGTTTTGTATCAATTCTTGGTAAACCCAATGTAGGTAAATCTACATTATTAAATGCAATTCTTAATCAAAAATTATCTATTATTTCCAAAAAGCCTCAGACTACAAGAAAAAAGATATTGGGGATCTATAATGACGATGAAGCACAGATAATTTTTTTAGATACTCCAGGGATTTTAAAGCCAGAGTATTTACTACATCAAAAAATGTTAAATTATGTGCTCTCCGCAATTGATGAATCTGACTTGATTGTGTTTGTTGTAGATTTTAAGGAATATAATATATTTAAGATTGGCATTAACGAGAATTTATTAGATTTGTTAAAAAAAACAAAAGTGCCAATTTTTATTGTTATCAATAAAATCGATTTGATGAAGGATAGAGCTGAGCTTTTAAAAATTATTGACGAACTAAAAGAATATCCATATTTTAAAGAAATTATACCCTTGAGTGCATTAAATAATGATAATGTTAATGAGCTTGTAAAGAGTATAAAAATTATCTTACCCGAACATCCTCCATATTTTGATAAAGATGATATTAGTGATGCTCCTATAAGGTTTTTTATTGCTGAAATTGTTCGTGAGAAAATATTTCATTATTTTCATGATGAAGTACCGTACTCTACAGAAGTTATTGTAGATGAGTATAAGGAAAGGATTGGCTCTAAAGATTACGCTGCTGTAAGTATTATTGTTGAGAGGGAATCTCAGAAAAAAATCATAATAGGTAAGAAAGGAGAGGCAATCAAAAAAATTGGCGAAAAAGCTCGACAAGATATTGAGGAGTTTATAGGCAAAGGTATATATCTTGAGCTATATGTAAAAGTAAAAGAAAATTGGAGAAACGAAGAAAATTTACTTCGGTCCTTTGGATATTAATAAATTTTTAGGAGAAATTTTATGGCTAATATAAGAGCTTTTAAAGGAATAACTTATAATCCTGAGATGGTAAAGTTAGATGAAGTAGTTGCTCCACCTTATGATGTAATTCCCCCTGCTTATAGAGATGAATTATATGAAAAAAATCCTTACAACGTAATTAGACTAATTCTTGGAAGAGAAGAAAACTGGTATCAATCAGCTGCAAATTACTTCAAAAATTGGAGAAAAGAAGGAATATTAAGAAGAGAACAAAAGCCTACACTCTACTATCTGGTACAGGAATTCAGTATTGATGGTGTAGATTATCAGAGAAGTGGTTTTATATCATTATGTGAATTAATTGAGTTTTCTAAAGGTGTTGTTTTGCCTCACGAAAAAACATTATCAAAACCAAAGGCAGATAGATTTGAGCTAATGAAAGCAACAAATGCAAATTTTGAACAAATATTTGGTCTTTATTACGATGATGAAAAGGAGATTGATAAGTTATTTCAAGAAACAATATCTCAGAAACCATTTATTGATGTCACTTTTGAAGGGGTAAGAAATATTATCTGGAAATTACAGGACGAAAAATTAATTGATTCTGTTATTCAGGTGATGAAGGATAAAAAAATATATATAGCTGATGGTCATCATAGATATGAAACGGGAATTATTTATAGAAATTATCGAAGGGAACAAGAACCAAATTATACCTGGAAAGAATTGTATAATTATATTTTAATGTATCTTACCAATGTTGAAGATAAAGGTTTAGTAATATTACCAACTCATCGTGGTATTTTTGGTTTAGATAATTTTGATTATAATAATTTTAAAAATAAAGTTACAGAATATTTTGAATGGAAAGAATATACTGATAAATCTGAATCCTTAAAATTATTGAAAGGATATGATCATCATGCATTTATGATAAAATTTCAGAATAAAGATGAATATGTAGTTATTAGATTAAAAGATCCTAATAGTGTAGATAAAATTATTCCTGGTGATGTTTCAAAAACCGTGAAAAATCTCGATGTCACAATATTACATTCATTTATTTTGGAACAAATATTAGGTATAAGCAAAGAAGCTCAAGCCCAGAAATTAAATTTGGATTATGAAAAAGATATTGATGTAACGTTGAATTTACTAAATGATAAAAAATATCAAATGGTATTTATTTTAAATCCAAGCAAAATAGGTGAAGTTACCTCAATTGCGAATGAAGGTGGTACAATGCCACAAAAATCAACATACTTTTATCCAAAGCTTTACTCAGGATTTATATTCAATCCTTTTGATGAAGAATAGATAAGTCTATAAGGTTAAAAATAAAAAACTTCTAAGCAAATTTTGTTTTTATTTTTAACCTTTTTTTATAAAAAATTTGTGAGGAAAAATGAAAATAGATCATATTGGAATAGCAGTAAAAAATTTAAATGATAGCGTTAACACTTTTAAAAAAATATTACCAGGGATTGAACCTGAATTTGAAGAAGTGTCAGATCAAAAAGTAAAAGTTGCTGTTTTTCATTTAGGTGACTCAAGGATAGAACTTCTTGAGGCGACTTCTCTGGATTCCCCAATTTATAAATTTATTGAGAAGAAAGGTGAAGGAATTCACCATATAGCATTAGGAGTAGAAAATATTGAAAAATCATTAGATGAATATAAAAATATTGGAATTACTTTAATTGACGAAAAACCAAGAGAAGGAGCAGGTGGAAAAAAAATAGCTTTTCTTCATCCAAAATCAGTAAATGGTATTTTAACTGAGATAATAGAATAAAAATGAGTTCTTTTGATGAGAACAAAGATATTTTTGATGGATTAAAAAAAAACATTGAAGATATTTTAGATAATTTACCTTCATCTCCCGGAGTATACCAATTTAAAAATGATAAAGGTAAAGTAATATATGTTGGTAAAGCTGTAAATATTCGCTCGAGAGTAAGGTCCTATTTCCGAAACTTATCAGCACATACACCACGAACAAGAGCATTAGTTGAAAAAGTTAATGATATTGAAATAATTGTTACAGATAATGAAGTAGAAGCTCTTATATTAGAATCGAATCTAATAAAAAGTATAAAACCAAGATATAATGTATTATTAAAAGATGATAAGAGCTATCCATATATCAGAATAACAAACGAACCATTCCCGCAAGTATTTCCAACTAGAAGAATTGTAAAAGATGGCTCAAAATATTTTGGGCCATACACAGAAGTAAAAGTAATGAAAAATGCTTTGAAGATAATTCGTGATATTTTTATGGTTCGTAACTGCAAATATTATTTAGATGACGAAGTAATTAGTAAAAGAAAAGTTAAATTATGCCTTGAATACCAAATAAAAAAATGTGGTGGTCCCTGCGAAGGATTGGTTTCAAAAGAGGAATATCAAGAGATGATAAAAAAAGTTATTCAATTATTAAATGGTAAGATTGATCAACTAATATCATCTCTTAAAAACGATATGTTAAAAGCTTCAGAAGAACTGCGATTTGAAGAAGCTGCAATAATTAAAAATAAAATAGAATTACTAACTGTATACTCACAAAGACAAAAGGTGCTTTCATTAGATAGTAAAGATCAAGATGTTTTTGCATTGAGCTATGAGGATAATGATGCATGTGCAGTAATCTTTAAAATTAGAGCGGGAAAATTAATTGAAAAAAGACATTACTATCTTACTAACATTGAGCATTTAACTGAAAACGAGATGATAGAAAATGTTATTGAAACCTTTTACAATGAAAGTGAGTTTATACCTGATCAAATTTTTTTACAATATGAAATAGAAGATGTTGAATTATTTAAAAAATGGTTAGAAGGTAAAAAGGGAAGCAGGGTAGAAATTATTGTACCTAAACAAGGTGAAAAAGAGAAACTTGTTAGTATGTGTCAGGCAAATGCAAGATATCTTTTAGATGAATTAAAAATTCAGAAAATGAAAAAAGAGAAATATATTCCACATGCGGTTAAAGCTTTACAACGTGATTTAAGATTAAAGAAACCTCCTTTAAGAATCGAATGTTTTGATATTAGCAATTTGCAGGGTACTGATTCTGTTGCATCTATGGTGGTTTTTATCGATGGAAAACCTAAAAAGAGCGAATACAGAAAGTTCAATATTAAAACCGTTGTTGGTCCTAATGATTTTGCCAGTATGTCTGAAGTTATCTATAGAAGATATAAACGAGTAATTGAAGAAAATTTACCAATTCCTGATCTAATTATTGTTGATGGTGGTAAAGGGCAACTCTCATCTGCAGTTGAAGTATTAAAAGAATTAGGTTTAAGTAATATTAATATTATTGGTTTAGCTAAAAGACTTGAAGAGATATTTTATCCTGATAATCCAGAATCTCAATTGTTGCCAAAAACTTCATCTAGTCTAAAATTACTACAAAGTGTAAGAGATGAAGCTCATAGATTCGCGATAACTTTTCATCGTGAGAAAAGAGAAAAACATATTTCTGAAACAGAACTAACACAGATAAAAACAATCGGAGAAAAAAAAGCAAAGAAATTATTAATAGAATTAGGTTCTGTAGAAGCAGTGAAGAATGCTGGATTTGAGAAATTGAAGAGTATAGTTGGAGAAGAATCCGCAAATAATATAATTGAATTTTATAAGTTAAAAACATAAATTATGATAATAAATAAGAATGGATTTATGAAAAAGATTCTAATTTTATTGATAATCAGCACTTCAATTTTAATTGCACAAGAGAAAGAAAAAGCAGATATTGATTCTGTTAATTTGAAGACAGGTAGCTTTGTTCATGATGGTAATTGGTGGTTAGGTGTTGGAGCGTTAAATCAATTACCTTATCTTACTGGTGTTTTTGACGGATTAAGTTTAGGAGCTACAATTGTTACCAATTCATTTAATGTAGATGAGATTTGTTATCAAATTGGTTCAAGTGCTGCCGATGATTTCTTTAATAGAATGGATACAATTAAAGTTGGCCATATGTATGAACAGCTACAAGAATTATATAGTGATTCTTTAAATCTTTGCATTAATTTTGATGATGCATTTAAGTATGTTGTTTATAAGCTTTCCGGTTATGATAATGAAAAGTTAAAAACATTAATTGAAATGTATAGGAAAAAAACAATTAAAAAATAGATATGAAAAAAAGCTTTATTAGTATTTTATTTTTGATTATAATTTGTTATTCGTTAGCAAATTCACAAGTATCAAGAATGAGAAGAGATGGTCTTTGGTGGAACGCTCTTGATGAGTCTCATAAATATAATTACATAGTAGGTTATGCTAAAGGTGTATCGCTTGGTTCAGATATAGTGATTAGCAAGTATGTTAAAAATTCAAAATGTTATAATAAGGGAGTAGCTTCTATTGATACAGTTATGAATATGCTTTCTAAAATTGATGTAGATCAAATGATATACCATATTGATTCATTATACAAGGCTGATTCAACAAATTTATGTTTGATGACATTTCACTGTTTCTGGATAGTGGCGAATCAACTATCTAATGTACCTTCTTATGAAGTAAATAATATTATTTCTTACTACAGGCGTGAAGATTGTGATAAATTCAGAAACATCCAGGAATTAAAAGAGTATAAGCTTTCTTATTAGTTATTGCATTTTATTTTAAATTTAATTAAATTTTCTGGGTTTTGGGCAATTAGCTCAGTTGGTCTAGAGCGTTCGCTTCACACGCGAGAGGTCGCAGGTTCGAATCCTGCATTGCCCACATTTTTAAGAATAAAAAGTATTAATTATGAAAGTAAAAGCGAAAATATTAGATGACAAAGATCTTAATAGAACAATAGTAAGGCTAGCTCATCAGATAGTAGATAAAAATAAGGGAGCCGAAAATATTTGTATAATTGGTATGCGTACAAGAGGGGAGTATATTGCCAAGCGTATAGCAGCCGAAATTAATAGGATTGAGAATATTAATCTAGAAGTTGGCGTTCTCGATACCACATTATATAGAGATGATTATAGACAGAGATTGAGAATGCCTAAGGTACAAGTTACCAACATTCCTTTTGCTATAGATGAAAAAAACATAATATTAGTGGATGATGTGCTTTACACAGGTAGAACAGTAAGAGCAGCAATGGATGCGATAATGGATTTTGGAAGACCTAACTCAATTCAGCTTGTTGTACTTATTGATAGGGGACATAGAGAGTTACCTATTCAACCCGATATTGTTGGTAAAAGCATTATTACTTCTATTGGTGAGGAAGTTCGTGTAAAGCTAATCGAGGTTGATGGAGTTGATGAGGTTTTATTAATAGATGTAAATGAAGAATAACTATAAATAATTAAATTTGATTATGCCATTAAAGAGCAGACATTTATTAGGTTTAGAGAATGTTCCAGAAGAGGATATAAATCTAATTCTGGATACAGCAGTATCTTTTAAAGAGGTGCTACAAAGGCCAATAAAAAAAGTACCTACACTTCAAGGAAAAACTATTGTAAATTTATTTTTTGAGAGTTCAACTCGTACAAGAGTATCTTTTGAGTTAGCTGCGAGAAGACTTTCTGCAGATGTTACATCTTTTCAGGCAAGTACAAGTAGTGTTAACAAAGGTGAAACACTTTTAGATACTGCGAGAAATATTGAAGCTATGAAAGTAGATATGGTTGTAATGCGTCATTCAGCTGTTGGAGCCCCACACTTTTTAAGTAGAATGATAAAGAGTAATGTTATCAATGCTGGAGATGGAACGCATGAGCACCCTACTCAAGCTCTTCTTGATATGTATACTATAAAAGAAAAACTCGGTAGAATAAATGGATTAAAAGTTTGTATTGTTGGAGATATATCTCATAGTAGAGTAGCTATGAGTAATATTTATGGATTAAAAACTATGGGGGCAGAGGTATATGTATGTGGGCCTGCCACATTGATACCGAGACATATTGAAAAGCTTGGTGTAAAAGTTTTTCATAATATTGATGAAGTTATTCCTGAAGTAGATGTTTTAAACATTTTAAGAATTCAACTAGAACGTCAATCTGTTGGGTTATTTCCTTCAATAAGAGAATACAGAACATATTTTGGAATTAACTCAGAAAGGTTGAAAAGAGCAAAAAAAGATATTCTTATTATGCATCCTGGTCCAATAAATCGTGGTGTAGAGCTCGATGCCGATGTTGCTGATGGAAATAATTCAGTAATACTTGATCAGGTTGAAAATGGGGTAGCTATTAGAATGGCAATATTATACTTGCTTGGTGCTGCCGAATAGTTAAATTTTTATAATTATTCATTAATTTATGAAAGGTTATAATGAAAACATTATTAAAAAACGGAAAAGTCATTAGTCCTATTAAAAAGGTTAATGAAATTCTTGATATTTATATAGAAGATGGGATAATTAGAGAGATTGGTAAAAATCTGATTAAAGAAAATACAGTTGTATATGATTTATCCGGAAAAATTATTGCTCCTGGTTTTATTGATATGCATGTTCATTTAAGAGAGCCGGGTTATGAATATAAAGAGACAATAGAAACAGGCTCTTTGGCGGCAAGAAGAGGTGGTTTTACAGCTATATGTTGCATGCCCAATACTAACCCAGTAATTGATAATGAGGATACAATCCGTTTCATTCAACATAAAAGTGCAAATCTACTTAATGATGTTTTTGTAATTGCTGCGGTAACAAAATCAAATGAAGGTAAAGAATTGGCTCCGCTTTTAGAATTAAACAATGCTGGTGCTATTGCTTTTTCTGATGATGCTATGCCTATTTCAAGTGCAGAAATTCAGAGAAGAGTTATGGAATATTTAAAAATGTTTGATGGATTATTTATTCAGCACTGTGAAGATCAAAATTTGACTAAAGGTGGTGTAATGAATGAAAGTATTGTATCTACATCTTTAGGTTTTTCACCAATGCCACCAATTGCAGAAGAAATTTTTGTAATCAGGGGAATAATTTTATCTGAATATTTAAATGCAAGATATCATGTTGCCCATGTAAGTACAAAAGGCTCTGTTGAAATGATAAGAGAAGCTAAGAGAAAAGGGATAAAAGTTACCGCCGAGGCAACACCTCATCATTTTACTTTAACAGATGAAGCTGTAAGAAGTTTTGATACAAATACAAAAATGAATCCCCCATTGCGTACCGAGGAAGACGTAGAGGCTATTAAACAGGGCTTAAGAGATGGTACCATTGATGCCATAGCTACTGATCATGCACCTCATGCAATTCACGAAAAAGATGTAGAATATGCTTATGCTCCATTTGGAATTGTTGGATTAGAAACAGCTGTTGGCTTAACATACTCAGTATTAGTTGATGGTGGATATCTTTCACTTGAAGAAATGATAAATAAATTTTCAACTAACCCAAGAAGGTTGTTAAAACTACCTGAAATTAGAATAGAAGTTAATGAAAAAGCGAACCTTACTATACTTGATGTAAACAAAGAATGGGTTGTAGATAAATATAAGTTGAATTCAAAATCTAAGAATACACCATTTCATGGTTTTAAGTTGAAATGCAAACCATATGGAGTTATAAATAATGGGATGGTTGAAATTTTTGAATAATATATAGGCAATGTGATTTTAAATCTCAAAGCCTTAAATAAATAAATATTTTGTATCCTCTTTTATCTTTCTTCATTTTAGCTCTTTCAAGGTAGTAATATTGCAGCGGCAACTACCGTAGTCCATCTTCCATTTTTATCGCCTTCTGCAGATTGTGTTACATTAAAAGTTTTAACGATTTTACCGCTCATTTTGAATATTTTTTCTCTTTCATCCCAAGCAGTATTTGGGTCGAATTCAATGCCTAGTGTAGTGGCTAACATAGTTGCAGCAAGATCTTCTGAATATTCGCCGGCTTTTTCATCTGTTTCGCCAAATGTATGATGTTCAGAGAGATATCCATATTGAGAATTATCTGCTGGAGTTGCTACACCAATAGAAGCAGCAATAAGACGATTAGGTTCATTTGTAGCGTTTCTTGCCATTACACAGAATGTTATCATTCCTGGTTGAAGATATTTTACACCTTCCTCAATTGAGATTCTTTTACAACCAGGAGGAAAAATACTTGATACATTAACTAGATTACATTTTTCAATTTTTGCATCTCTTAATGCTAACTCAAAAGATTGTAGGTAATCTTTGTGTCTACCTACTCCTTTGGTAAAAAATATTTTGGTTGGTACAAACAATTTAGATCTCCTTATAATTGATTTAATTAATGATTACTTTTAAAAATTTTCTTTTACCAACTTTTATGTTAAAAGATTCTTTAATTGGTGGTTTTGCAGTAATATCTTCAATTTTATTTCCATCGATTGTTACACCACCTTGTTGAATAAGTCTTCTGGCTTCTCCATTTGAAGGTGCTAAACCAGCCTGTACTAAAAATTGTACTAAGGTCATACTAGAAATTTCAGAGGCAGAAATATTATACTCAGGAATTTCGTCTGGTAATTTTTTTAATACAAAAATTTGATCAAACTCTTTTTCTGCATTTATTGCTGCTTCTTCATCATAATATATTTTAACAAGATCACGTGCTAATTCTCTTTTCAAATCTCTTGGATTTACTGTTGGATCTTTCAGCTGTTTTTCAATTCTTTCAAGTTCTTCTTTAGGTTTATTTGTAACAAGAGTAAAGTAATCTAAGATTAATTCATCTGGGATTGAAAGTGTTTTACCATAAATATCTTGAGGTGAATCCTGAAATGCAATATAATTATTTAGTGATTTACTCATCTTTTCTTTACCATCTGTTCCTGGAAGAATAGGTAAAGTAATTATTACTTGAGGATCAATATTAAACTCTCGTTGAATATCTCTTCCAACAAGTAAGTTGAATTTTTGGTCACTACCTCCAATCTCAATGTCGCATTTAGTTACTACGGAGTCCATTGCCTGGGCTAAAGGGTATAAAAATTCATGTATACTTATTGGTTCGCCTTCTCTATATCTTTTTTCAAAATCATCACGTTCTAACATTCTAGCGACAGTATACTTGCTCGCAAGTTTAATGACATCTTCGAAAGTCATTTTTGCAAGCCATTCAGAATTATATACCATTTGAACACGTTTTGCAGTTAGTATTTTAGTGGCTTGTTCAAAGTAAGTTAACCCATTTTTTCTAGTTTCTTCCATTGATAAGCTTGGTCTTGTTTTGCTTTTACCAGATGGATCTCCTATCATTCCAGTAAAATCGCCTATTATCAAAATCGGAAGATGCCCAAGGTCTTGAAATTCTCTCAGTTTCCAAAGAACTACTGAGTGGCCTAAATGCAAATCTGGACGTGATGGATCGCAACCGAATTTGATTTTTAACGGAGTATTAGTTTTTATAGAATTTTCTAATTTTTGGACGAGATCGTCTTCAGGTATAATTTCGACGGTTCGTCTTTTGATAATATCCATTTGTTCATTAATAGGTGGAAACAAAAGTGTATCTCCTCTAATTTTTAATATTCTTTTCTGTGCATTTGCCTTTCTGCGTCTCTTTTTGCAATAGATTCTCTTTTATCAAATGATTTTTTCCCTTTTGCAAGAGCAATTTCAACTTTTAAATTTTTTCCTGAAAAATAAACTTTAGTTGGGATAAGAGTTAATCCTTTATCCTGTAATTTAGAATATAATTTTCTTATTTGTTTTTTATGTAAAAGTAATTTTCGGTCTCTTTTAGGGTCAGTATTGAAATTATTCCCTTGTTCGTAAGGGTTAATGTGCATATTATGAAGTATAACTTCGCCACCCTCAATTGTTGCATAACTATCTTGTAAACTTATATTTCTATTTCTTGCGGATTTTACTTCAGTTCCTTTAAGGACAATACCTGCTTCAAACCTTTCTAGTATGAAATATTCATAATTTGCTTTTTTATTAGTGGCGATAATTTTTACTTCTTGTTGATTCTCTTCTATCTCAATACTCCTCTTGAATAAGTTTAGAACATAAAGTTACAAAAATAATGTTTAAAAATCAAAGTAATTTTTTAGTAAAATATTAAATCTTGATGATATTTTTGAAATAAATTTTTCAAATTTAATATTGAAATATTATGTGTAAGTATAATGTTGGATGAATATGAGTTTAACAGAAAATTTTTATTTATAATTTTTGGAACTTATCATAATAAAATTGAATTAATAATTTTAACAGACAAAAGTTGATAAATTGTTTATTTATAATAATATATTTTGGTTAATTTGTGTCTGTAATAAATATCTCTTGGGTTTTTGGATTGATTTTAGAAAAAAAATTAGATAATTTAAAACAAATAGAGAAAGAATATTATGGAAAAATTTGATTTAGCAGTTATAGGAAGTGGCCCTGGTGGTTATGTAGCTGCTGTGCGAGCATCTCAGTTAGGTTTAAAAACAGCCTGTATTGAAAAAGATAAAGTTGGAGGTATTTGTTTAAATTGGGGTTGTATACCTACAAAAGCATTACTAAAGAATGCTGAAATCCTAAATCATATCAAACACTCTTCTGATTTTGGTGTTAATATTTCGAGCTATGAGATTGATTTTGAAAAAGTGATAAAAAGATCCAGAGCAGTTGCTGATAGGCTTTCAAAAGGGGTAGAGATACTTTTTAAGAAGAATAACATAACTAAATTTTCTGGGATCGCAAGATTTCTATCTAAAAATGAAATTGAAATTTCTAGAGAAAATAATACAGAAGTTATATGGGCTGATAAAATTATTATAGCAACTGGAGCAAGATCACGGACAATACCTGGTATCTCTTTTGATGGTAATAGAATTATATCAAGTAAAGAGGCTATGGTTTTACCTGCTGTACCAAAAAGTTTGATAATTGTAGGAGCGGGGGCCATAGGTGTAGAGTTTGCTTACTTTTATAACACTTTTGGTACAAAAGTTACTCTCATTGAAATGATGCCAAAAATTTTGCCTGTTGAAGATGGTGAAGTAAGCAAACAATTAGAAATTTCATTAAAAAAACAGGGTATTAAGATTTATACTTCTACAAAAGTACAAAATTTAAATAAAACCGAGATAGGTGTATCTGTAAAAATAGAAACCTCAAAGGGTGTTGAAAAAGTTGAAGGTGAAAAGGTATTGGTCGCCATTGGTGTTCAAGCTAATACTGAAGGGTTAAATTTAGAAAAAATTGGTGTTGAAATAAATCGTGGTTACATAGTTGTTGATAAGAATTATAAAACAAATGTTGATAACATTTTTGCGATAGGTGATGTTATTGGGCCACCTCTATTAGCACATAAGGCATCAGCAGAAGCAATTAATTGTGTAGAGAAAATAGCTGGAATTAGCAATAATGATATTGATTATTCAAATATCCCTGGTTGTACTTTTTCATCACCACAGGTTGGTAGTATAGGACTAACAGAAGATAAAGCTAAAGAAAAAGGCGTTAATTATGCGATTGGAAAATTTCCTTATAGTGGTAATGGAAAAGCTATTGCAAGTGCTGAAACAGAAGGTTTTGTGAAATTAATTTTTGATAAAGAAACTGACGAGTTATTAGGAGGCCATATAATTGGGTACGATGCTGCGGAATTACTTGCAGAGATTTCTTTAGCCAAACAAAATAAATTAAAAGCTAAAGATATAATTAAATCTATTCATAGTCACCCAACTTTATCAGAATTAATTATGGAAAGTGCAGCAATAGTTCATAATGAGGCAATACATTTTTAAATATAAATTGAAAGAATTGATTGAATAATATTAATAGACATCCATCATGGTTGAAAATAAAGTTACCTGGTGGAGAAAAATTTTCTAAAATAAAGACAGTATTAAATGAAAATAAAGTAAACACAGTTTGTACTGAAGCAAAATGTCCCAATAAATCTGAGTGTTGGGGAAAAGGTGTGTTTACTTTTATGATTCTTGGTGATATATGTACCCGTAACTGCGGTTTTTGTGGTGTAACTTCCGGGAAACCCAACTACACAGATTATGAAGAACCATATCGTGTCTCAAAAATTGCTAAAGAATTAAATTTAAAATATGTAGTCATTACCTCTGTTGATAGAGATGATCTTGAAGATGGGGGTTCAACAATTTTTGCAAAGACTATAGAATTGATTAAAGCTGAAAATTCAGATTGTAAAGTAGAAGTACTAGTTCCAGATTTTAAAGGTAAGGAAGAACTTATAGATAATGTAATTAGTAAAAAACCCGATGTTTTTGCACATAATCTTGAGGTTGTAAAAAGGCTTTACCCATATGTAAAAAGGAAATCTAATTATGAGACCTCATTAAAAGTTCTCAAATATGCAAAAAGCAAAGGAATGTTGACAAAAAGCGGTTTTATGGTTGGACTTGGAGAAAACACTAAAGAAATTATTAATTTATTAGATGATTTAAGAGAAGTTTCTTGCGATATTTTAACTATAGGCCAGTATATGCAGCCTACCAAGAAACAACTAAAGGTCGAGAAGTATTACTCTCCAGAAGAATTTTTAGAATTAAAAAAGATTGCTTTAGATAAAGGCTTTTTAAAAGTTGAATCTGGTCCGTTTGTAAGAAGTTCTTATCATGCGGAAGAAAGTTTTTTTAGTTAACAAATTCAATTATAAATTATAAGGATTGTTTTATGATTCGGGGAAAAGTTGAAATAGATATTGAAAAATGCAAAGGATGTTCCCTTTGTGTTGTTTCATGTAAACAAGGGACCCTGGAAATGTCAAAACAAATTAATAAACAGGGTTATCAATATGCTGTAATGGTAAAGGATAATTGTACAGGTTGTGAAAACTGTGCTCTTGTGTGTCCTGATGCGGTTATTACAGTATATCGAGCAACAAAAAAGAAAAAAGAACCTATTGCGCAAATAACAGGTGTGAAAGAAGATATCACAATTTCTATTAATTCTAAATAGAGGTGAATTATGGGTGAAATTAGACTCATGAAAGGGAATGAAGCTCTGGCAGAGGCGGCAATTAGAGCTGGTTGCCAAGCTTATTTTGGATATCCCATTACACCTCAATCTGAGGTTTTGGAATATCTTTCAAAAGAGATGGTAGAACGTGGTGGAATTGTTCTACAGGCTGAAAGTGAAGTTGCATCTATAAATATGATTTATGGTGCTGCGGGTGCTGGCGCAAGAGTGATGACTACTTCGTCCAGTCCAGGAATAAGTTTGATGCAAGAAGGTATTTCATATATTGCATCGGCAGAGTTGCCTTGTTTAATAGTGAATGTTCAAAGAGGAGGTCCTGGTTTAGGAACTATTCAGCCCTCACAGGCTGATTATTTTCAGGCCACGAAGGGTGGGGGTCACGGAGATTATCATTTAATTGTTCTTGCTCCTAATAGTGTTCAAGAAATGGCTGATTTTGTTTTTGATGGTTTTGATCTTGCTGATAAGTATCGCAATCCTGTAATGATACTAGCTGATGGAGCCTTAGGCCAGATGATGGAGAAGGTTGAATTTAAAGAATATGATGCCTCTAAAAGAACAATCCCGGCTTGGGCAACTACTGGCAAAACTAAAGATAGAGAACGTAATATAATTACTTCTCTTTTTATTGAGCCAGAAAGGATGGAGTTACAAAATAAAATTTTGCAAGAGAAATATGCAAAAATATGTGAAACTGAAGTAAGATATGAATCAATTCAAACTGATGATGCAGATTATATTTTAGTTGCTTATGGTTTATCAGCAAGGATATGTCATAAGGCACAACAACTGTTAAGAAAAAATGGTGTGAAGGTTGGTTTGTTAAGACCTAAAACATTATATCCATATCCTTACAAAATTCTAAATGAGCTGGCAGATAAAGCAAAATCCTTTTTAGTTGTAGAAATGAATGCTGGACAAATGGTTGAAGATGTAAGATTGGCTGTAAATGGTAAAAAACAGGTTTATTTCTTTGGTAAAATGGGGGGTGTTATTCCTACTCCCGAAGATGTAGTGAATGAAATAAATAAAATAATGAAAATATCCTGAGGTGTTTTTATGGTAGAAGAAGAAATTTGCTTAGAAAAAGTATATTCTAAACCAACAACTTTGCTTGATGTTAAAATGCATTACTGCCCTGGTTGTGGTCATGGGGTAGTTCATAAAATTTTAATGGAAGTGGTTGAAGAATTAGGAATTCAAGAATCAACTATAGGAGTTGCTCCAGTAGGTTGTTCAGTCTTTGCATACAATTATATGAATATAGATATGCAGGAGGCAGCTCATGGTAGAGCAACAGCAGTTGCAACTGGAATAAAAAGAGTATTACCGGATAAATATGTTTTTACATATCAAGGTGATGGAGATCTTGCTGCAATAGGAACTGGTGAAACAATTCATACTGCAAATAGAGGTGAAAACATTTTAACAATATTTATCAATAATGCTATATATGGAATGACAACAGGGCAAATGGCACCAACAACTCTTTTAAATATGGTTACAACTACTACACCTTTTGGAAGAAAAGTTGAGGCTAATGGCTATCCTTTGAAGATTACAGATTTAATTGCTCAATTGCCTGGAGCCTACTATGTAACCAGGCAATCTGTTCATACTCCAAACAATGTTAGAAAATTAAAAAAGGCAATAGCTTTAGCTTTTAGGTATCAAAAAGAAAAAAGAGGTTATTGCTTGATTGAAGTTGTCTCAAATTGTCCATCAAATTGGAAAATGACGCCTATTGAAGCGAATAAGTGGTTAGAAGAAAATATGTTACCTTACTATCCTCTTGGAGATTTAAAAGTACCACCAAAAGAGGAGGAAAAATAATGTTACAGGAAATAATTTTCGCTGGATTTGGTGGTCAAGGTGTTCTTTCTATGGGTCAGATTCTTGCTTATGCAGCTATGTTAGAAAACCGAGAGGTTTCGTGGATGCCATCTTATGGCCCAGAAATGAGAGGGGGTACAGCTAATTGTATAACTATAATTTCTGATGAAGTAATAAGTTCACCTATTATTTCAAAATTTGATACAGCAATAGTGCTCAATCAACCATCGCTTGATAAGTTTGAGAAAGCAGTGACACCGAATGGTATTTTAATTTATGATACAAATAATATTATAAAGCTACCTACAAGGAATGATATTAAAATATATCCTATTCCAGCTTCTCAGGAAGCATTAAATTTAAAAAACTCCCGTGTAATGAATGTAATAGTTTTAGGGGCTCTTTTAAGATTACGTAATACAGTAAAAGTAGAGAGTGTTATGTCTGCTTTAAAAAAGGTGCTACCCGAAAGATACCATCATTTGTTACCTCTTAATGAAAAAGCTTTAATGCGAGGGATGGAATTAGTTAATAATTAGTTTTTATGAATGGGTTCGAATTTAGTAAAATGAATTCGAACCCATATTTTTTTTCATTTCTATATCATATTTTGATAATTTACTTATCATTTAAGTTAATTATTTAAATACTTTGTTACTTAATAGCTCTCAAGTTTTTTTAAATGTTTTTTAAAAATAACTATTATTATTAAATATTAGGTATAATGTTTTAACTAATTAAATGAAATCTGTTTTAGGTATATCATTATGGTTTGATATTTTATATATATTTTTTTAATATAAAAAAATTTAGTTTAAATTAAAAAAAGAAATTATTGAGTGAAAAATGTTTGAAGATGAAAGAAGAAAATTAAATGAGTTAAATGATAGAATTGTTAAATTAAGAGGTTATCTTTGACTTAGATAACAAAGAAAAAAAAATACATGATTTACACGAACAATCTTTAGCGCCAAATTTTTGGGATGATGGGATTCAAGCCCAAAAAATAATGCAGGAGATGAGTCGTGAAAAAGAATGGGTTGAGGCGTGGAATAATCTAAAGAAAAAGAAAGATGATTTAAATGCTTTAGTGGATTTAGCAGAAGAATCTCAAGATGAATCTTTACAGAAAGAATTAGATATAGAGCTCGGCGATTTGGAAAAAGACATTAGCGATTTAGAATTTAAAAATATGTTAAGTGGTGAAGATGATGATAAGAATTGTATCCTAACGATTCACTCTGGTGCTGGTGGAACAGAAGCCCAGGATTGGGCAGATATGCTTCTACGAATGTATCTAAGGTGGGGTGAAAGACATGGATATCAAATGAGTATAGTAGATATGTTAGAAGGTGATGGTGCTGGAATAAAAAGTGTAGCTGTTGAGGTTATTGGCAGCTACTCTTATGGTTATTTAAAGGCTGAGAATGGAGTTCATAGACTGGTTCGTATTTCACCTTTTGATGCTAATGCAAGGAGGCATACTTCTTTTGCCTCAGTATTTATATATCCTGAAATTGAAGATGATATCGAAATAAATATTGATCCTAATGATTTAAAAATTGATACATTTAGATCAGGTGGAAAAGGTGGTCAAAATGTAAACAAGGTTGAAACAGCTGTTAGAATAACACATATTCCTACAGGAGTTGTTGTAGCTTGTCAACAAGAAAGATCTCAATTTCAAAATCGAGAACGTGCTATGAAGATGCTTAAATCGAGATTATATCAGTTAAAAAAAGAAGAAGAAGAGAAGAAAAATGCAGCCCTGGAATCTTCAAAGAAGAAAATTGAGTGGGGTTCTCAAATTCGTTCTTACGTTTTTCATCCTTATAATATGGTAAAAGATCATAGAACAAATCATGAGACAAGCGATATTCAAAGAGTAATGGATGGAGAGATTGACGATTTTATCAAAGCATATTTATTAATGTATGGTCAACAATGAGTTTTGAATTTTTAATTGTAAGCAGGTTTATTAAGGCACGCAAATCAAGAAATTTTGTTTCATTTATTACTTATATTTCTATTCTTGGTGTTACGATAGGTTCTGCTGCATTAATAATTGCGCTTTCTATTCTTGGTGGATTTGAAAAAACAATTACAGAAAAACTAATTGGATTTGCTAGTCATATTAGGGTTCAGGGATTTCAGGGTCAACTTTTCGACTCCTATGAAAAAGATTTAATAAAGATGAAAAGTGAAATTCCTGAGATAATTAATATTACCCCTTTTGTAGGCAAAGAAGCTTTAATAAGATCTAAAAGAAAAATTGATGGTATTTTTGTAAATGGGGTTGATCTCAAAACAGATTTTTCTGACACAAAATATCAGATTGTAGAGGGTAAATATTCACTTAATGGAGATGGGAGGTCTTCTACGAGTGAAATTGTAATTGGTAAAAAGCTTGCAAATAAACTTGATGTAAAAGTTGGAGATAAAATAATTATTCAAGGAATAAATGGATTGCCTTCACCTCTTAATATGCCGAGAATAGTACAATTTACTATAAGTGGAATTTATGAGACTGGTATGAGTGAATATGATGATATAAATGTATATGTTTCTCTTTCTTCGGCTCAATTGTTGTTTAATTATGGTAATGCTGTATCTGGCTACAGCATTAAAGTTAAAAATCCTGAAGATGCAAAAGCAGTTAGTAGCAAATTAATGCAAATAA
Source organism: Ignavibacteria bacterium (assembly GCA_036567745.1). Lineage (GTDB taxonomy): Bacteria > Bacteroidota > Ignavibacteria > DATCTW01 > DATCTW01 > DATCTW01. The sequence goes on from DATCTW010000022.1 coordinate 30,725, forward strand.
TGGGATATCCTTATTATGCTAGAACGGTATATCAAATATATAGGAATTTTTTTAATTGGATTGAATTGCAAAAAAAACCAATACCTCTTGTATTGGGTTTAATTATTGCTGTAGCAACCTTTAATATTATTGGTACTTTATTGATGGTGGTAATGGAAAAGACAAGTGAGATTGGAATTTTAAAGGCTATGGGTGCAACTTCATATTCAATAAAAAAAATTTTTGTGATGGAAGGTTTATTTATTGGAATTGTCGGAACAATATTAGGAAATATTTTAGCTTTTACACTTTGTTATATTCAAGAAACCACAAAAATACTATCACTTCCTACAGGTATATATTATATGGATTCCGTTCCAGTATATATGAGATGGGAAGAATTCGCTTTGGTATCAATAATTTCTCTTATATTGTGCTTTTTTTCAACTTTGGTGCCTGCTTATGTTGCATCTAAATTAAATCCAATAAATTCTATTAGATTTTCATAATGTCAATTGAATCATTTATAGCTTGGCGATATCTTAAAAGCAAACGAAAAATGGGATTTATTACTATAATCTCATTGATTTCTATTATCGGTGTAATGATTGGTACAGCCGCACTGATAGTTGTTCTTTCTGTTTTCAATGGTTTTAATGGTTTGGTTACATCTTTACTTGTTGGATTTGATCCTCATATTAGAATTGAAAAGCCTAAGAATGAAAATATTTCAAATTTAGATAGTTTAGAAAGAATTATATCAGGTATAAAAGAAATTAAATCGTTCTCTCCAGTTATATCTGAAAAAGCTATGATAATCACAGGACAAATAAATCGAGTAATAATAATTAATGGTGTAGATGATAAAAAAATCGGTGAGGTTTCTGGAGTAAAGAATAAAATCATTAATGGGAAGTTTGAATTTGATGATAATTCCGAGCTAAAATCAATAGTATTGGGTTTAACCCTTGCAGATAGATTGGGAGTAATTAAAGGTGATACTGTTTTTCTTGTGAGTTCATCTGGTATGGATAACAGTATATTGCAATTTTCTAACCCTAAAGTAATGAAGCTAAAAGTTATTGGAATATTCGAATCAAATAATAAAGATTATGATAATTTTTATGCCTATATTTCTTTGTCAGCTGCGAAAGAATTATTCGATACAGATTATTCAACTATTGAAGTTAGGCTGAATGATATTAATAATTCATTAAAAGTTAAAAAAGAAATTGAGAACGTTCTACCTGCTGGTTTTACTGTGTTGACATGGTATGATTTACATAAAGATCTTTATTCTATAATGAAAATTGAAAGGTGGGTGGCTTATATTATCCTCTGTTTAATAATTGCTGTAGCTACATTTAATATACTTGGTTCTCTAACAATGACTGTAATTGAAAAAAAGAGGGATATAGGTGTAATGATTTCTTTTGGATTTACAAAAAAGAAAATAGCAAGAATTTTTATGCTTCAAGGTTTACTGGTAGGTGTTATAGGTACGGTTTTGGGGTGTTTGTTAGGTTTAATTTTATGTATTTTACAGATCAAGTTTGGGTTGTTTCCTCTCGATCCAAACATATATATTATTTCTGCTTTACCTGTAGAACTGAGATGGACAGACTTTATTTATGTGTCTTTCGCTTCAATATTGATTTGTTTTCTTGCAACTATTTATCCATCAAGAAGAGCTGCAAATTTATTGCCAATTGATGCTATAAGATGGGAGTAATTATTGTGAATAAGAATGTAATTTTAAAAGCTATTGGAATATCAAAGATTTTTAATATTGGTAAAAAATCCGAATTAAAAGTATTAAAAAACATCGATCTTGATATTTATTCTGGAGATATAAATCTTATTTTAGGTGCTTCTGGTGTTGGTAAGAGCACTTTGTTACATATTTTAGGAGGATTAGATAGGCCAACTTCTGGAACAGTTATTTTTGAGGATAAAAATATTTTTGAGTTTAATGATGAGGAGTTAGCAAATTTTAGAAATACTAAGATTGGCTTTGTTTTTCAATTCCATCATCTGTTAAATGAATTTACAGCTCTGGAGAATATTTGTTTGCCTGGATTGATAAATAGGAAAAACAAAAATGAAGTGTTCGAAAAAGCAAGGTATTTGTTAAACGAGATTGGTTTATCTGATAGAGCAGATCACAAACCAAATGAACTATCTGGTGGGGAACAACAAAGAGTAGCAGTTGCTAGAGCTTTGATTAATTCTCCAAAAATTGTATTTGCTGATGAACCAACGGGTAATCTGGATATGGAGAATAGCAAATTATTACATCAATTGATAGTAAAACTTAATAGGGACTTCAACCAAACCTTTTTGATTGTTACTCATAATCAAGATCTTACACAATATGCAAACAATATATTTAAAATAAAAGATGGAATAATAATTAAAGAAAGTTGAAATTAATCAGTGTTTTTATTGCTAAAATGTATATTTTAATAGAAAATTTTAGAATGAGTTATTTTAATAATTGTTTTCTAAGGATTTATTTGGACAAAATTATAAATTTTTCTCTTGACTTTAAAAGTAAATTAAATATATTTGCAATAACCAGCAACGGTTTCTCCCCTGACTGTTGCTTAGGTTTTAAAATCACCTAGCGTATTCCCCCAACGCTAGGTTTTTTTTTAAAAAATGAGGTAAATATTATGGCTAATGTAAAAAGAAAAAAAGAGATTAAAAAACCGTTGAAAAAAAAGAGAATAAGTGATATTTCTTTACCTTTCACTAAAGAGAATTACATACTGCTTCTTGTTGGAGTTTTAGTAATTGTTATTGGTTATATTTTAATGGAAATTGGAGGAGCTTATGATGCTCTTGCGTTAGTAGTTTCGCCAATAATTTTAGTAATTGGATATTGTGTAATAATTCCTTATGCAATTTTTTATAAGAAAAAAGAAACTATTCAAACAGATAATATCCAATCTTAATTTTTCCATGTTTGTTTGTTTAATGGGGAGTTCTCATAACTCCCCTTTTTGTTTTTTAAAATGTAAATTTATAAATTGTTTTGTTTAAATTTACTCATAAGAAATATTAGCAACTTTGAAAAGTATATTAAAATTGATTATTCAGGTATTTTCTGAAGCTCATAAGTGTGTTATAAAATTCAGTCTGGTTTTTGCAATTGATTTGGTATTATAATTTAATTAAATTAAAAGTCTAATAACTAAAATATTGAGAGAAAAAATGAAAATTTCAGTAATAGGTATTGGATATGTTGGTCTAGTAGTTGCAGCAGGTTTCGCAGAAAATGGAAACCATGTAATATGTGTAGATAATGACCAAAGAAAAATTGAAGATTTAAAAAAAGGTGTAATACCAATTTACGAACCCGGTTTAGATGAATTAGTTAAATCAAATGTTCGTGATGGGAGGCTAATTTTTACAACGGATTTAAAAGATGGTGTAGTAGGTTGTGAAGTAATTTTTCTTGCTTTACCAACACCTCCAAATGAAGATGGATCCGCTGATTTAAGTTATGTCTTGAGAACATCTGAAGAAATAGCAAAATATATTGATGGTTATAAAGTTATTGTTAATAAGAGTACAGTTCCAGTTGGTACTGCAGATAAAGTACGGGAAATTATTTCACAAAGAACAAATTATCAATTCGATGTAGTTTCAAATCCTGAATTTTTAAAAGAAGGTTCAGCTGTAAATGATTTTTTAATGCCAGATAGAATTGTTATTGGATCGAGTAGTAAAAAAGCAATCGAGCTGATGCAAGAATTATATGCTCCTTTTATTAGAACAGGCAATCCTATGTTAGTTATGAGCGAGAGAAGTTCCGAATTAACGAAATATGCGGCAAATTCATTTTTAGCTACAAAAATATCTTTTATGAATGAGATTGCTAATCTATGTGATGAAGTAGGTGCAGATATTGAAAGTGTTAGAATTGGAATGGGAACAGATGCAAGAATAGGTATGAAGTTTTTATTCCCTGGTGTTGGATATGGTGGGAGCTGTTTCCCAAAGGATGTAAAAGCATTAATTAAAACAGCAACCGAAAAAAATATTGATCTTTCTATTCTTAAGAAAGTCGAAGAAGTTAATGAAAAACAAAAGAGAATAATTGTTGAAAAAATAAAAAAACATTTTAATGGAAATTTAAAAGGTAGAACAATAGCTTTATGGGGTTTGTCTTTTAAACCAAAAACTGATGATATCCGAGAGGCTCCATCAATTGTAATAATAAAAGAGCTTTTAAAAGAGGGCTGTAAAATTAATGCACATGACCCTATTGCTATGAGTAATATGAAGAACATTTTTGATGATAACACAATTAATTATTTTGAAAAGAATTATGATGCATTAAATAATTGTGATGCTCTGGCTATCATTACTGAATGGAATGAGTTTAGAAGACCAGACTTTTATGAAATAAAGAAAAGACTTAAAACACCAGTAATTTTTGATGGTAGAAATATATATAATCCAGTAAAAATGAAAGAATATGGTTTTATCTATTACGGTATTGGAAGGGGATAGTATTGAGTAGAGTATTAATTACAGGTGGTGCTGGTTTTCTTGGTTCGCATTTATGTGATAAATTTATTTCTGAAGGGTATGAGGTTGTTTGTATGGATAACCTTATTACCGGAAATATGGATAATATAAGTCATCTTATTGGAAATCCAAAATTTAAATTTATTTACTATGATGTGACAGATTATGTATATGTTCCTGGAGATTTAGATTTAATATTACATTTTGCCTCTCCAGCAAGTCCGATAGATTATTTAAAATTACCAATACAAACACTAAAAGTTGGCTCTTTAGGTACTCATAAAGTACTAGGTTTAGCGAAAGCAAAAAAAGCAACCTTTTTGCTTGCTTCTACCTCTGAGGTATATGGTGATCCAGATGTTCACCCTCAGAGTGAAGACTATTGGGGTAATGTTAATCCTGTTGGTCCAAGAGGTGTATATGATGAAGCTAAACGATTTGCTGAAGCGATGACTATGGCTTATCATAATTATCATAAAGTAGATACAAGAATCGTTCGAATATTCAATACTTATGGTGAAAGGATGCGATTAAATGATGGGAGAGCAATTCCAAACTTTATTACGCAAGCATTAAAAGGAGAGGATATTACTGTATATGGTGATGGCTCACAGACAAGAAGCATTTGTTATGTAGATGATTTAATAAATGGTATTTATAAACTGTCTCAATCAAATTATAATATGCCAATAAATATTGGTAATCCAGATGAAATATCGATGTTAGATCTTGCAAAGGAAATTATTGATTTAACAAATAGTAAAAGCAAAATTATATTTAAGGATTTACCAGTAGATGATCCACGTGTTCGAAGACCAGATATTACTTTGGCTAAAAAAATCTTAAACTGGGAACCTAAAGTTAAAAGGAAAGAAGGTTTATTAAAAACTATTGAATATTTTAAAAATTGTTTTGAGTAACAGTGATATTTAAGATAGAAAAGAAAGACGTACAGACTAAGGCACGAGCAGGAGTAATTGAAACAGCTCATAGCAAAATAGAAACTCCAGTATTTATGCCGGTTGGTACTCAAGGAACAGTAAAAGCTGTAAATCAGGATCAATTACGTGCGATTGATTTTAGAATAATTTTAGGTAATACTTATCACCTTTATTTAAGACCAGGATTAGATACTCTTTCAAAGGCAGGTGGTTTGCATAAGTTTATGAATTGGGATAGATCGATACTTACTGATAGTGGAGGGTTTCAGGTTTACAGTTTATCCGAATTGAGAAAAATAAACAAAGATGGTGTAAAATTTAAATCTCATATTGATGGTTCAATGCATCTTTTCACTCCTGAAAATGTTATTGAGACACAGAGAATTATTGGTTCTGATATAATGATGGTATTAGATGAATGTTTAAAGTATCCTGCAGAATATAAAGATGCATATAAATCTAATTCGTTAACATTAAAATGGGCTGAAAGAGCAAAAAGAAAATATGAAGATACAAAACCTCATTATGGTTATAAACAAACTCTTTTTGCAATAACACAGGGTAGTATCTATAAGGATATTCGAGAGGTTTCAACGAAAAATTTAGTTGATATGGATTTCGAAGGATATGCAATAGGTGGGTTAGCTGTTGGAGAGTCAACAAAAGATATGTATGATATTGTAGATTTTTCGACTAATTTATTACCTGAAAATAAACCTAGGTACCTTATGGGAGTAGGCACTCCTGAAAATCTATTAGAATGTATTGAACTTGGTATTGATATGTTTGATTGTGTAATGCCAACGAGGAATGGAAGAAATTCGATGCTTTTTACCAGAAATGGTATTCTTTCAATGCGAAATTCTTTTCATAAAGATAGTTTTATACCACCCGATGAAGAGTGCGGTTGTTATACATGCAAAAACTATTCAAGGGCTTATATTAGACATCTTTTTATGGCTAAAGAGATTTTAGCATTAGAGCTTGCTTCAATTCATAATCTATTTTTCTATAAGTGGTTGGTTTCTGAAGCAAGAAATAATATACTAAGTAATAATTTTAAAGAATGGAAAAAAGATATTTTAAATAAAATAATGCACAGAATTAAAAATTAATTTCACAAGGAGAAAAAAATGAATTTATTATCAATTATTGCAATGGCACCTCAAGGGGGACAGGGTAATGCAGGTGGTGGTATGCTCACTACTCTTATTATGTTTGGTCTTATATTTTTTATTTTTTATTTTATGATTTTAAGACCTCAGCAAAAAAGACAAAAAGAAAGACAGAAATTGTTGAGTGAATTAAAGAAAGGCGATAAAATAATTACAGCTGGTGGAATTCATGGAAAAATAGTAGCTATTGAAGATAGAACTGTTTTAATCGAGATTGATGATAATGTAAAAGTAAAGTTAGAAAAAGGTTCAATTGGTACAGTTCTTGGTGAATCATCTGAAAGTAAAAATTAATGTGTTGAGTTATAATATTATATGGAAAAGATTGTATTAAATAGTATAGATGAAGCTATTGAAGATTTAAGAAAAGGAAAGTGTATAATTGTTGTAGATGATGAAGATCGTGAGAATGAAGGTGATCTTATTTGTGCTGCAGAAAAAGTTACACCCGAAATAATTAACTTTATGTCAAAGTATGGGCGAGGCCTGATTTGTTTACCAATGGAATCTAAGAGAGCTGAAGAATTAGAATTAGAGCCAATGGTAGATAATGGTAATGCTCTTCATGGTACTAATTTCCTTGTATCTATTGACTCAAAAAATGATACTACTACTGGTATTTCAGCTTACGATCGTAGTAAAACTATCCTAGATGTAGTAAATCCAAATTGTGGACCAAATGACTTTGCCAGACCAGGCCATGTTTTCCCTTTACTTTCAGTAAATGGAGGTGTTTTAAGAAGAGCTGGACACACAGAGGCTGTTGTTGATTTAATGAAACTTGGAAAGATGTACCCGGCAGGAGTTTTATGTGAAATAATGAACGATGATGGTTCGATGGCAAGACTTCCTCAATTGATAGAAATGGCAAAAAAATTTGATTTGAAAATCATTTCTGTTAAGGATTTAATAGATTATCGAATCAAAACAGAAAAATTGATTGATAAAGTTGTAGATGTCCATTTGCCAAGCCAATTTGGTGATTTTCAGTTACATCTCTATAAGAATAAACTTGATGGTAAAGAGCATCTTGCTTTAGTAAAAGGTAAAATTAATAGTGATGAACCTATTTTAGTAAGAGTTCATTCTGAATGTTTAACTGGTGATGTTTTTGGCTCTTTACGATGCGATTGTAATGAACAGCTTCATACAGCTCTTGAAATGATAGAAAAAAATGGAACAGGTGTTTTGGTTTATATGAGACAGGAAGGTCGTGGTATAGGTTTGGTCAATAAACTGAAAGCTTACCATTTACAGGAAAAAGGGCTTGATACCGTAGAAGCCAATATTGCATTAGGCTTTCACCCTGATCCTCGTGATTATGGTGTTGGAGCACAAATTTTATTCGATCTTGGTGTTAGAAAGATGAGGTTAATAACAAATAATCCAAGAAAAAGAGTCGGATTAGAATCCTATGGGTTACAAATTGTTGAACTAGTACCTATTGAAATTACTCCTAACGTAAATAATGAGAAATACTTAAAAACAAAGAGAGATAAATTAGGACATCTTATAATGTTAAATAAAAGATAGGGGAATGAGTTTATTATGTCTGATGTAGTTTATTTAACCAGAGAGAAAATTAATGATTTGCAAAAAGAACTTCACGATTTAAAAGTAAGAGGAAGAAAAGAAATAGCACAAATTATCGCCGAAGCTAGGGCTTTAGGTGATTTATCTGAAAATGCAGAGTATGATGCTGCTAAAGAAAAGCAGCGATTGATGGAACTAAGAATAGCTCAACTGGAAAATACTCTGGCTAAGGCAAGAATAATTGAAAGCGGCGATTTACCAAACGATAAAGTCTATATTCTTTCTGTAGTTACTCTATTGGATTTAAACAAGAATGAAAAAGTAGAATATACTCTTGTTTCACCAGAAGAATCAAATTATGAAGAAGGGAAAATATCGGTTACATCTCCAATAGGTAAATCTTTATTAGGAAAAAAAGTAAATGATGAAGTCACGGTTAAAGTTCCAGCAGGTGTTTTAAAATATAAGATTCTGGATATAAAAAGATAATTCTGGAGAAATAATTTGCCTTCAAATATTGAGTTAAAAGCTTATTGTAATGATATTGAAGAAGCTATCAAGAAAGCTGAAGATTTTGGTGCAAGTTTTACAAAAACTTTAAAACAAACAGATACTTACTATTTAATAAGTAATTCTAAGTTAAAACTTCGGGAGATTAGCGGAGAAACTGCTGAGCTAATTTACTATGATAGGCAGATGAAAGATAAATGGATATCAGATTATATTATAGCTAATATTAGTGATTCAAAGAATTTAAAGAAAATTCTTGAGATGTTATTTGATGTTCTGGTAATAGTAAAGAAATTTCGAAGATTGTATTTATATAAAAACGCCAGAATTCATTTTGATGAAGTTGAAAATCTTGGTACTTTTATTGAATTTGAGGTAATTGTTAATGATGACTATAATCAAGCAGTGAAATTGTTTGATGAATTAAAAAATTATTTTAATATTGGTGAAAATCTTATTATTAAGAAATCATATTCTGATTTATTATTAGAAAAAAGCTAAAATGAAGGATTTAAATGTAGTAAAAATACACAATGCTGTTTTTTATGCTTTTCATGGTGTTGCTGATGGTGAGCAAGATTTAGGTGGGAAATATGAAGTTGATATGGAAGCTTATTTTGATTTTAGAAAAGCAGCTGAAACTGATTCATTAAATGATACTATTGATTACGAGAAAGCATATAATTTTATTAAAAATGTTGTTTGTCAAAAGAAATATATGCTTATAGAAACTGTATGTTATCGAATTGTTGATGAAATTTTCAGTAAATTTAGTAGAATAGAAAGGTTGAGAGTAAAAGTAAGAAAATATAATCCCCCTTTAAAAGGTGTTGTTGAGTACGTTGAAGCAGAGGTTTTCAGAGAAAGATAAGATGAATAAATCTTTTTTATCTTTGGGTTCTAATTTAGGAGATAGATTAAGTTATTTAAAGAAAGCTGTTGATTTGTTTGAAAAAAGCGAAGATGTAAATATAATAAAGATTTCATCTATTTATGAAACTGAACCAATAGGTTATAAAGAACAACCTAATTTTTTAAATTTAGTAGTTGAAATAGAAACTGAAATCGGACCCGAGGATTTGCTGAAAAGATGTAAAGAAATTGAAAGTTGTTTGGGTAGAATAAAGAGAGAAAAATGGAGAGAACGTGAAATTGATATAGATATTATTTTTTATAACAATCTGATTATTGAAAAAGACTATATTGTGATACCTCATAAAGAATTATATAATAGAAAATTTGTTTTACTTCCTCTTTGTGAAATTGATCCTGATTTTATTTGTCCAAAAACTAAAAAGAGTGTAAAAACACTTTTAAGCTCTTGTAATGATGCTTCGATAATTAAAGTTTTAAATAATAAAATTCAGAGTGAGTCTTGAAAAATAATGGAGAAATAAGGTATATTGCCATTGAAGGAGTAATTGGTGTTGGAAAAACTTCTTTGGCTACGTTATTAAGTAAAAAACTAAAAGCCAAACTTATCCTGGAAAAATATGAGAACAATCCTTTTCTAGAAAAGTTTTATGAAGATCCAGAAAGATATGCTTTTCAGACACAACTATTTTTCCTTTTAAATCGCTATCAACAACAACAAGAGTTACTACAATATGATTTGTTTAATAATTATATTGTATCAGATTACATTTTCGAAAAAGATAAAATATTTGCTTATCTGAACCTTCAAGATGATGAATTAAAATTATACGAAAAGATAGTAGGGTTCATTGAACGGAATATTGCAACACCTGATCTGGTTGTATATTTGCAATCCAGTCTTGAAAGAATAATATACAATATTCAAACAAGGAAAAGAAGTATTGAAGCTAATATTTCAGAAGAATATCTCAGGGAGTTGAATGAAGCTTATAATTACTTTTTCTTCAGATATAAAAATGCACCTTTATTAATCGTTAATTCAACTGAAATTGATTTTGTAAATAATAAAAAGGATTTTGAATTGTTAGCAGAAGCTATCTTAAAACCGAATCATTCTCAGATTGAATATTTTAATCCATCGAAATCTCATGTTTAGGGATGAATATGATATTTAGAATTATTTTTTATTCTGTTTTATTTTATTTTATCTATAGAATATTACGATTTGTCTTTAAGGTTTTTTCTCTTGTAGAGAATGCCGAGAAAAAAGTAAAGACAGAAAATAGAGAGAAAAGTAAGTTTTCTAAAGAAGAAATTGAAGAAGCAGAATATGAAGAGATTAAGTAGTATTTAGTATGTTACTAAAAAAAGTCGAGTGGACTTTCAAGAAATTGTTGATGAAATTTCTTGAATTGATAATACATGTAAAAAAATATGATAAAATAGATATTAATAATTCAAAAAATATTTTAGTAATAAGGCAACATAATCAATTGGGAGATATGCTATGTGCTACTCCCTTATTTCGTGCACTTAAAGAAAAGTTTCCCCATTCTAGAATTACATTAGTATCTGGAATAGTAAACACTCAAATAGTACTAAACAATCCATTTTTAGATAGGGTAATTGAGTATAACAATGTCAAAATTTTAAGATCACCTCTTAAATTAATAAATTTTATTCAGGAATTAAGAAAAGAAGAGTATAATTTTGTAGTTGTGCCTGCTACTGTTTCTATGTCTGTTACGAGCGATTTAATCGCTTTTTTTTCCAGAGCTCGATATCGCATCGGAGTTGTAAGTTTATCAGGTAAAAGAAATTTAACAGGATTTCTTTATAACTATCCTGTCATTATTAATTGGGAAAAGGATTCCTTAAAACACCAAACAGAAAGAAATATTGATGTATTAAAAGATTTTTCAATAAGTACTAATGATTATTCTTTAGTAATTGGTTTAACTGATGAGGAAATTTTAAAAGGAAAAGAGTTTTATAATAATTATCATCAAAAAGGCAAAATTTCTGTAGGTATTCATGCAGGTGCGGGAAAAATTAAAAATCAATGGCCATGTGAAAAATTTGAAGAACTGATTGACAAGTTAATCCTTGAACAAAATTGTGAAATATTCATGACTATAGGGCCTATGGATGAATCTGTCTATGAATACTTTAAAGACAAACCTCAAATAAAATTTATTAAGGGAATGAATGTAAGACATGTAGCTGCTATACTAAAAAATTTAGATATTTTCATTTCAAATGATACTGGTATTATGCATTTAGCTTCTGCTGTAGGTTTACCGGTATTATCTTTTTTCGGTAATACAGATCCAATACAATGGGCTCCAAGAGGCAAATATGATAAATACTTACTTGGTAAAGACAATAAAATTGAAAATATTTCTGTAGAAAAAGCTTATAATACTTTTTTAAAGATGATTAATGACATAAACTTTTTGAAAATAAATAATGAATAAAGATATTAATTTAAAGATTGAGAAAATTAATTTTTCAATTGATAAATATTGCGAAGACTTATAAATTGAAGATAAATATAGAAGATAAAGAGGAAAATTATCAGAGGTTATTTTATTACTTTTTGCAAATTTAAAAGAATAGTTAGAAAGGTAATTTTATGAATACATGTATTAACGAAAAGGGAACAGAAAAATACATTGAGAAAGAAACACCTCGAGAAATACTAGAAAAAATTTTTAAACTTAAGAATATATTAGATGGACAAATTTTAATTTTGGGTCATCATTATCAACAGGATGATATTATCCAGTTTGCAGATAAAACGGGTGATTCGTTCGAACTTTCGAAATTTGCTGCAAAGGAACAAGATAAAAAATATATCATTTTTTGCGGTGTACATTTTATGGCTGAAACAGCGGATATTTTAACTGGTGATGATCAAATAGTAATATTGCCTGATCTTGCTGCTGGATGCTCTATGGCGGATATGGCCTCTTTGGAAGATGTTGAGGTAGCTTATAATTTACTTTCAAAGGATTCAAAAAAGAAAATTATTCCAATTACATACATCAATTCTACTGCTGAAATAAAAGCATTTGTAGGTGAAAAAGGAGGTATTGTTTGTACCTCTTCAAATGCAAAAAATGCAATAGAATGGGCATTTAATAGAGGTGAACAAATCATTTTTTTGCCTGATCAACATTTGGGAAGAAACACTGCTTATAAAATGGGAATCTCTCTTGAAGAGATGTATCTTTGGGATCCTAAGAATATTCCGTCAATTTCTTTGATGGAAGAAATAAACAAAAAGAAAATGATTTTGTGGAAAGGCCATTGTTCTGTTCATATGAATTTTGCTTCTGAACATGTTGATTTAATGCGAAAAAAATATCCTGATGTTAATATAATAGTTCATCCTGAATGTCGTTTTGAGGTTGTTCAAAAAGCAGATATTTCTGGTTCCACATCATTCATAATAAAAACAATAGAGAACGCTCCCTCTGGTACAAGATGGGCAATTGGAACAGAACATCATCTTGTTAATAGATTACAAAAAAGATTTCCAGATAAAATAATTACAACATTAGCTCCTTTTACCTGCCAATGTGCTACAATGTATAGAATATCTCCTGAAATGCTTTTGAAGTCTATGGAATCATTGGCAGATGGTAAGGTAATTAACCAAGTAAAAGTTAGTGATGATGTTAAAAAATTCTCAAGATTAGCATTAGAAAGAATGTTAGAGTTATAATATGTTTGAAATCAAAAACGGAATATTATCTGCGATAGATATCGGCACTAATTCTTTTCATCAAATAATCGCTAAAATTAACAAAGATAAGTTTTCAATTATTGATAGGACTAAAGAGGTTGTTAGATTAGGTATTAGTTCTACTGATATGAAATATATATCTGAAGAGGCTATGGATAGAGGTGTTATAGCTCTAAAGCGATTTAAAACACTTTCAGACTTACATAATGCTACTATTCGAGCTGTAGCAACAAGTGCAGTTAGAGAAGCCTTAAATAGAACAGAGTTTTTGAGAAGAGTTAAAAGTGAAACTGGAATAGATGTTGAGATAATTTCTGGTTATGAAGAAGCAAGATTGATATACCTTGGTGTTTTACAATCCTTGCCTGTATTTAAGGATAGAGTTGTTGTAATCGATATTGGTGGTGGTAGTACAGAGTTTTTATATGGTCAAAAAGGTAATGTTCTCTTTGCTGAAAGTTTAAAATTAGGTGCAATTAGATTTACTCAGAAGTATTTTACAAATGAAAAACTAGATATGTCTTCAGTTTATGAATGCAGAGAAAGTGTAAAAGGAACAATAGTGCCTGTAATTAGAAATCTTGATAAAAAGAATATTGACCATTTTATAGGAACTTCTGGTACAATCTCTAATATTGCTTCAATAATTAAAGGAATTGATAGATTCGATTCCGTTCAAACGTTAAACAATTTTACGTTTACTAAAAAAGAACTTACAGAAGTAATTGATATGATTCTTTCTCATAAAACTAATTTAGAAAGATCAAAAATTACAGGTTTAGATCCAGTCAGAGCAGATATTATTGTGGCGGGTGCAATTATTCTTGAACAGATATTTTCAGAATTAAAAATTAAAGAAATGACCTATTCTGATTATTCTTTGAGGGAAGGAGTTGTACTTGATACTATTCATAAATCTAATGGAGAGAAAAAATTACTTGGATTGACTGATATAAGATATAAAAGTGTTTTATATTTAATGGAAATTTGCAAAGTAGATGATAAACACGCGAAACAAGTAACCAAACTTTCATTACAACTTTTTGATTCATTAAAAAATATTCATAAGTTAAGTATAACTGAAAGAGAATATCTTGAGGCGGCTAGTTTATTGCATGATGTTGGATATTATATTTCTCATACTCAACACCACAGGCATTCTTATTATATTATTCGTAATGCTGAACTGTTAGGTTTTTCTGATAGAGAAATTGAATTAATTTCGAATATTGCAAGATACCATAGAAAAAGTCACCCAAAAATTAAACACGAAGGTTTTAGTCGTCTTAGTATAGATGATCAGGAAAAAGTTAGAAGGTTAGCAGGAATAATCAGAATTGCTGATGGCCTTGATAGATCGCATCTTTCTTCGATTTCAAAAATTGAACCTCATATTGTTGGCAAAACTGTTAATTTAAAATTGAAGATAATTGATAATAGAGATGTTTCTTTGGATATTTGGGGTGCTGAAAGAAAGAAAGAGCTTTTCGAAGAAACATTTGGATATAAAATAAAGTTTACTCTAAATTAAAAGGACTATTTTTAAAATTATTTTTATACTATAAACTTGAAAGAAATAAGAAAAAACATTATATTTAAACATTAATTATTTTTAGAAATTTATGAGAGCTATTATACCAGTTGCTGGAGTTGGAAGTAGGTTAAGGCCACATACATATACACTGCCTAAAGTTTTACTGAATGTTGCAGGTAAACCTATTATTGGCCATATTATGGATAAGATAATTGAAGAAGGCATAAATGATGCAACTATTGTTGTTGGATACCTTGGAGAAAAAATTGAAAAGTATATAAAAGAAAATTATTCAATAAATGTTAACTTCGTTTATCAAGAAGAGAGAAAAGGGTTAGCTCATTCTATTAGTATTGCTCAACATACTTTTAATGATGAACCAATATTAATAATTCTTGGTGATACAATATTTGATGTTGACTTAAGGCATTTTTGTGATAGTGATTATTCTGTAATTGGAGTAAAAGAAGTTGATAATCCAAGAAGATTCGGAGTAGCTGAAATCGATGGAAGATTTGTAACAAGATTGATTGAGAAACCAGAAAACCCAACGACAAAGCTTGCTTTAGTTGGTTTATATTATATAAAAAATTCTTCTCTTTTAAAGAGCTGTTTAGCTCAGCTAATGGAACAAAAGATTAAGACTAAAGGAGAATATCAACTTACCGATGCTCTTCAATTAATGGTTGAAAAAGGTGAAAAAATTGCTACATTTAAAGTTGATGGTTGGTATGATTGTGGTAAATCTGAAACCTTACTTTCTACTAATAGATATTTACTTGATAAGAAATCAACACATAGAAAGATAACTGATGTGGTAATAATTCCACCAGTTTATATTTCTCCTACTTGTGAAATAACAAAGTCAGTTATTGGACCTTATGCTACTATTTCTGATGGGGCAAAAATATCAGAATCAGTAATAAGAAATTCTATAATTGGTGATGATGCTAAAGTTTCTAGAGTTTTATTAGAGGATTCTTTAATTGGTAATAATTCTATTGTAGGAGGTTCTTACAAAAGAGTTAATGCAGGGGATTCATCTGAAATTGAATTTATTTAATATATAACAAATAGGGATAAATAATAATGTTACATCTTTTTACATCGGAATCTGTATCTGAGGGGCATCCTGATAAAATATGTGATCAAATATCTGATGCTGTTTTGGATGCATACTTAAGTGCTGATAAAAACTCAAGAGTAGCTTGTGAAACTTTTGTTACAACTGGCCTCGTAGTTATTGGTGGAGAAATTAAAGCAAGTAAAGAAGCTCAATCTAAAGTAAATCCTTCTGATATAGCTCGTGAAGTTATAAGTGAAATTGGTTATAATAAATCAGAGTATAAATTTGATGCGGGGTCTTGTGGAGTAATTTCTACTATTCATACTCAATCACCAGATATAGCAATGGGTGTAGATACTGGTGGAGCTGGCGATCAGGGTATGATGTTTGGTTATGCTTGTGATGAAACAGAAGAGTTTATGCCTATGCCAATAATGTTAGCCCATAAACTTGTTCAAAGGTTAGCTTATATCAGAAAAAATGATAAAAAAGCTATGCCTTATCTTCGTCCTGATGCAAAGTCTCAAGTTACGGTTGAGTATGATAGAAATAAGCCAGTTAGAGTAAATACTATAGTTGTATCAACACAACATGACCCTGGTATTAAGCAAAGTAAAATAAAATCAGACGTGATTGAAAATGTTATTAAAAAGGTAATACCATCAGAGTTTTTAGATAAGAAAACAATTGTACATGTAAATCCTACTGGTAGATTTGAGATAGGAGGTCCACACGGTGATACTGGATTGACAGGTAGAAAGATAATAGTTGATACTTATGGAGGAAGGGCTCCTCACGGAGGAGGTGCTTTTTCAGGGAAAGACCCTTCTAAAGTAGATAGAAGTGCAGCTTATGCTGCTAGGCATTTAGCAAAAAATATAGTTGCAGCAGAAATCGCTAAGGAATGTTTAATACAGGTAGCTTATGCAATAGGTGTAAAAGAGCCAGTTTCAATTATGGTAAATACCTTTGGAACGGGGCTTATACCAGATATGGAATTAGCAGAATTGATAAAGAAAGAGATAGATTTTACACCAAGAGGAATTATAAATCGTCTTAAACTTTTACAACCTATTTATAGAAAAACTGCAAGTTATGGACATTTTGGTCGTAATGAAAAAGAATTTACCTGGGAAAAACTTGATTTGGTTGGTTTATTAAAAAGAATTGTAAAATAATTTTGAAATGAATATTAGGAGTAATTGATGAACGAAGTAAAAGGAAAATATAAAGTAAAAAATATTAAATTAGCTGAAGAGGGAAATCAGCTTATTAGATGGGCTGAATCTAGAATGCCTGTTCTTATGGCATTAAGAGAAAAGTATAAAAAAACAAAACCTCTTAAAGGATATAAAATTGCAGGTTGTTTGCATGTTACAAAAGAAACAGCTGTTCTGGTCAAAACACTTGCAGAAGCTGGTGCACAGGTAAGTTGGAGTGGTTGCAATCCACTATCTACCAATGACGCAGTAGCTGCTGCTCTTGCGAAGGATGGTATCTCGATTTATGCTTGGCATGGTATGAGTGTAAAAGAGTTTTATTGGTGTATTGAAAGAACACTTGATATGCACCCAAATTTGACTTTAGATGATGGAGCTGATTTAATATTTACTATTCATAATAAACATCCAGAGTTTGCTGAAAAATTTGTAATTGGTGGTACAGAAGAAACAACCACAGGTGTACATAGATTAAGGGCAATGGCTGATGCAGGTGCATTAAAGTATCCTGTAATTGCTGTAAATGATGCTGAAACCAAGTGGGATTTCGATAACGTGTATGGCACTGGTCAATCGACTATTGATGGAATTCTTCGTGCTACAAGTATACTTTTAGCTGGTAAAACAGTTGTTGTTGCTGGCTATGGTCATTGTGGTAAAGGTGTTGCAAATAGAGCAGCTGGTTTAGGTGCAAATGTAGTTGTAACTGAAGTGAAAGCAACTGCAGCATTAAAAGCTACATTGGATGGCCATCGTGTAATGAAAATGGATGATGCAGCTAAAATTGGAGACATATTTATTACAGCAACTGGTGTTAAAGATGTTATAGTGGAGAGACATTTTAAATTAATGAAAGATGGTGCTGTTGTTTGTAATACAGGTCATTATGACTGCGAAATAAATCTTGTTCATCTTTCAAAACTTACAAAATCTAAGAAAGAAATAAGACCAAACAATGAAGAATATATTTTGAAAGATGGAAAAAGAATTTATGTTTTAGCACAAGGGAGATTGGTGAATCTTGCAGCTGCAGAAGGTCATCCATCTGAGGTTATGGATATGTCATTTGCTAATCAATTTATGTCTCAACTCCGTTTGGTAGAACAACATAAAAAGGGAATTAGGTTAGAGAATAAAGTCTATGATATTCCCCCTGAACAAGATCAGGAAATAGCACTCTTGAAGTTGCAGACCATGGGATGTAAAATTGATAAATTGACAAAAGAACAAATAAAATATATAAACGATTATTCAGCTGGCACTTAATAAGTTTATATCTCAGGCATCCGTAAAGGATGCCTGATTTGTTTTATTCAAACATATCCTTTTTTGTAAAAATTTTAGTAAGGTATGAGTTTATGTTGAAAAATAAAGGGAGTAATAAAAAGGCGATAAAAATTCCTCAAAATTACAAAACAATAATTGATTCTGTTGAGAATTCGGATATAGGTTTTTTTAGATCTACGATTGAAGGAAAAATTTTGTTTTGTAATCAAGCTTTTATATCAATATTTGGATATAAATCTCTAGAAAGTATTAGAAAGATTTCAACAGAGGAATTATATTTTAACAAATCTGATAGAACAAAAGCATTGGCAGAAATAACAAAAAAAGGATATATAAAAGGAAAAGAATTAGTATTTCGAAAGAAAAATGGAGAAAAAATTTACGTTTTATTATACTCCAGAGCTATTTTTGATAAAAATAAAAAAATAAAATATATTGACGGTTTCATAGAAGATATTACAGCGTTAAAGAATAAAGAGATCTCTATATTAGAGACGAAGCGTAAATTAGAAATATTAAATAAAATAAATGCTTCCTTGAGTGGAGTATTAGATATTAATGAGTTGTTAGAAAAATGCATGAGTATTGTGTTATCTAATTTACCTGAAAAAATCGGAGCTGTTTTATATCTGGTAGAAGATGATTGGTTGGTCCCTGAATCTTTTTATGCATTTAATAAAGATGATTTCTTTTTCCCTGTTAAAATTGGTTCAAGTAAAGAGTTTGGCAATATTTCTTCTGAAGTTTTTTATAGGAGGAAAGAGGTTGTAGCAAAGAATACAAATAATGAAAAGTTTCTTTTAAAATATCCAAAATTTAAAAATGTAAAACCACATTCTTTTGCAATTTTCCCAATTCTATTTAACGATAGTTGTATAGGGGTATTAAATCTTTTTACTGATACTGTTAATTATTTTGATAATGAAAAAGTAAAATTTTTAAAATTAGTTGTTAAACAATTTGGTATATACATACACAATGCTTTAGAATATAAAAAAACAAATGAGAAAATTAAAGAGATAAAAGATAAATATAATGAAATAAAATCTTCTTATGATATATCATTACGTTTATCATCTTATCTTGAATTTGATAAAGTTGTAAATGAATGTTTTTCAATTTTAAAAGAAAATAAATTTACAAGTGCTCGAATTTATTTAACTTCTGAAGAAAGTGAAAACCTTAATTTAATAGCATTTTATGGTGTGGGTAATAATATAAGTCAATATAATGAACTTAAAAAAGGAGAGTTGTTTTCTGGTTTAGCTTATTTAAAAAAAGAAAATGTTATTGTGAATAGTAGTCATAGTGAGTTTGCTCTCAAAATTGCTCCTTCATTAAAGGAAATGAAAGAGCATTCTTTTGCTTCTTTACCTATAATTTTTGGTAATAAATGTATTGGCGTTTTAACGATATCTTCAAGTAAAGTAAATGCTTTTAATAATAAGGGGTTATTGATTTGTGAAAGTATAGCAAAACAGCTTGCTCTCGTTTTAAATAATGTTTTATTGCACTCAACAGCTTTGCAAAAAAGCAACAATCTGGAGCAATTATATAATACAATTAGAAGACTTACACGACACTTTGATATAAATGATGTATTCAATGAAGCCTTTGAAATTTTTAAAGAAATGGGTTTTGTTAGCTGTAAAATTTATAGATTAAATGAGAAAGAAAACATTTTAGAACTCATTTCTTTTTATTCAGGACGGACAGGGAATATTTTAGAAAAAATTAAGGTAGGTGAATATTTTTCTGGAAAAGCTGCCAGAGAACTAACCCCAGTAATAATAAACGATACTTACTCAGAAGAAGCGTTGAAAGTTGATCCAAACTTAAAACTTGCAGAAAGACATTCTTTTGCTTCTTTCCCTTTAGAATATGAAGGTAAGTGTTTGGGTATATTAGGAGTAGTATTCCCTAACATTAATAAGTTCACAACTGAGGTTATTAATTTATGTGTTAATATATGTAAGCACATTGCTTTACTCTGGAATAATTACCAGATTCATGAACAAACTCAAAGTAAGTTTGATAGAATAAGTTTATTATATGAGACTACAAAAAAATTATCTTCTTATGTATCAGTAAATGATATTATTACTGAATGTTTTAATTTTTTTAGAGAACTAGGATTTACTGATAGTAGAGTGTTTTTATTAGAAAATGGTAAATTAAATCTATTCACCTTTTATTCTGATAGTAATATTATTAATGAGATTCCTAAAAGTATTAGTGAAGGTAATCTAATTTCACAAAGCTCTTTACAGAAAAACGAGCCAATAATAATAAATGATACTCATGATAAAATAATGATTGAGGTTTATCCTGAATTACTTAATTATAGAAAATTTTCTTTTTCAGCATTTCCAATTGAATATGGGAATAAAAAGTTAGGAGTTTTGAATTTATCAAGTGATGAAGTAGGTAAATTCGATGAATCGAATTTATTTATAATAAAAAGATTAGTTCAGCATCTCGGCATTTTATTAAATAATTCAAGACTATATGATGAATTATTGAAGAAAAACAAAGAATTAAAAGTTCTTAATGAGCTAAGTGCTGAATTAAATAAAAAAATGGATTTATTTGAAAGTGGAGAAATTATTACTAATAAATTATCAGAATTCTTTGACCTTGATGGATTTTATATTGATTTGTATAATCGAGATAATAACACTTTATCAAATGTAATAAATGTAGATATTATTGATGATAAGAAAACTTTTTACAAGGGTGAGCAAAATAGACAGGTAACTAATCCTTTTATTAGAAATATCATCAATACAAAGGAACCTTATCTTTTATTACGTGAAAGTGAAAACGATAAAATATTTTCTCTTAGCACATTTGGAGATAAAAGCAGGCGATCATTATCTTTGATGTATGTTCCAATTTATTCTGAAGAAGAAGTATTTGGAATAATTTGTGTTCATTCATATAAAAAGAACGCTTTCAATGAGGATAATTTAAATTTACTGAGTAGTATTGCTAATTATATTTCAATTTCAATTAAAAATATTTTGCTTTATAATACTCTTAGGGATTCTGAAAATAGGTATAAAACATTAATAGAAAATGCACCAGAAGCAATTTATTCTATTGATAAAAATGGATTGTTTATTGCTGTAAATAAAAAAACATGTGAGTTTTTGAATCAAGAAGAAAGCGTATTAATCAATAAATCTGTAGTTTCTTTTGTTGATATTAATTTAAGAAATTCTTTTATTGAAAGCTTTAAAATAGCTAGAGAAACCCAAACACCAGTTACTTTTGATATAAAGACATTAACCGATAAGTATTATCAAACAACATTAATGCCTATTTATGAGGAAGTAACAAATCAAATGTATTTTATCGGAATTACCAGGGATATTACTTTACAGAAAAAGAGTGAAGAAGATAAACTAAAAGTTCAGCAACAAATTTCAGAGAGCAAAAGACACGAATTTATTGTAAATATTACAAGAAATATTGCACATGTTTTCAATAACGTTTTAGTTAATGTACTATCAAGATCTTCATTTGCAAAAACAATTGTTGATAAAAATAGCGCTGTATATTCTCATCTAGAAAAAATTGAAGCTAGTTCAAAACGTGTAGGTGAGTTAGTTAAACAACTTCTTACTTTTGCTCAAAGTGGTAATTATTTGATGGATAAAGCTGACTTGAATAAAATTGTACAATTTTTCTTCTTTTCTAATAAACCTAAAATTAGAGAAAATATTAATTTCAATTTATTTTTGTCTGATCAAAATCCTCAGGTTATTTGTAATAGAGATCAAATTTTGGTTGTTTTTGATAAATTGTTTACAAATTGTATAGAAGCTATAAGTGAAAAGGGAAATATTACTATTAAGACAGAGCTGGTAAATATTGAGAAGCCATTAGTTTATTCAAATCAAAAATTGGAAGTTGGAGTTTATGGGGTCATTTCTTTTATTGATGACGGTTGTGGTATAAGAGAAGATGTAAAAAATAGATTTTTTGAACCTTTCAATACTACAAAAGAATATGGTAGGGGGTTAGGTTTACCAAGTGTCTATGGAATAATTATAAGTCATAATGGCTTTATCAATATTCAAAGCGAGATTAATAAAGGGACTACAGTAGAAGTATACCTTCCAATAGCAAAATAATTTCTGCTATATTATTAATAGTGCTGAAAGAATAATAAAATTTGCTTTGATTTTTTGCTTAAATTATTATATATTACAAAATATTAATTAATGAGGTAAAAATGTTAAAATTCTATTCGTCAGTTTTAGGGCTAAAATCAATTTTAATTAATGATAATATTTTTAAAAGGGTTGTAAAAATTTCCTTATTTTTAATACTTACAATTATTGGTGCAAAAATTGAAATTTCTGTAGAGCCAGTTCCATTTACTTTACAAACTTTGTTTGTGGTTTTATCAGGTGCTTTTTTAGGTAAAAAAGATGGATTTATTGCACAATCATTTTATTTATTGTTGGGAGCAATTGGTATTCCAGTATTTGCTGGGCCTTTAGCTGGATTAGCAAAGTTAATTGGACCAACTGGTGGCTATTTATTATCTTTCCCAATAGCAGCATTTATTGCAGGATATTTTTATGAAAAATGGAATTCAATAGTTCTACTATTTATTGCTACAATTCTTTCTGTGCTTTCAATTTATTTATATGGTGTGGTTCACTTGAATCTGTTTTATTTGCATGATTTTAATAGGTCTATAATGGCTGGTGCTGCAATTTTTTCAGTATGGGAAATAGTAAAAATAGTTGCAGCTGTGTTTCTGTATAAAGGTATTTCAAGATAAATTTATATTAAAATAAGAAGGGCTATATAAAAAGCCCTTCTTATTTATTCATAATTAATTTTTAGCTCACTTAATACTTTTTTAATAATATCCCATTTATATCCTCTACTCGAAAGAAAACTTATAAGTCTTTGAATTTTTTTTGATTCATCATATCTTTTTAAATTTATCAATTTTTTCTTAGCCGCATTGAGTGCAGTTTCATATTCATCATTATCTGTTAAAAGTTTTGATATTTTTTCATTTGCTAAATTTTTTGATATACCAAATTTTATTAATTTATTTAAAAGAGCATATCTCCCATAATTTTTATTTAGAGTTATAGTATTATTTATATATTTATCAACAAATTCTTCATCATTTATTAGATTTATTCTTTTTAGCTCATTGATAGTTTGCGTAATAATACTATCCTCAAATTTTTTTTGTTTAAGTTTATCGATAATTTCCTTTTCGGTTCTCATCCTTTTAGCTAATAATCGTAATGAAGTGTTTTTAGCTTCATAGATTTGATTTTGCAATAAAATATCTTTTAAGTCCTTTTCTTCAATAATATCTCCGCTTCTTAATTTAAATTTTAATAATATTTCAGTATACAGTTGAATTTCTAAATCATTATCAAAAGTTATTTTATATAGATTCTTTCTTGTTGTTTTTTGGATTTTAATTATTTTTAATTCCATAATATCCTTGAAATATTTATTCCATCAGATTCTAAAATAATCGCATTATCAATATCTGTTCTTAGTATAGAAATATTATTATTTACGAGTTTATTAATAGTTTCTTTTGAAGGGAAATGAAATTTATTTTTTAATCCAACAAAAATTATGCTTATTTGGGGAGATACAATTTTCAAAAATTCATTTTCGGAGCTGCTTTTACTACCATGATGAGCTACTTTTAAAATATCGCTATCTAAAAAGTTATTCCATTTTTTTATCAATTCGATTTCTTTCTCTTTTTCAATATCCCCAGTAAATAAGAATGAGTTTTTACCATAGAGTACTTTTAAAACCATTGAACTATTATTTGTTTCCGAGTTAGATGAAATATTTTTACTGCTCTTATCGTAATAATAATTGTCGTTTGTTTTTGAATTAAGATTAAATATTTTAATATTATCGATTGTAATAGTTGATGTATTAAACTGTTTAAGTTTAACATTATTTTCATTACAAAGAATACTCAATTCTTTAAAAAATGGGTAACTGCCAATAGTATCATTATAAATAATATTTTTTACAATTCTTTTCTGTATTAAAAAGGGCAAGCCTCCATAATGATCATCATGAAAGTGTGAGATAAAACAAAAATCTATTTGTTTTATACCTTCTCTTTGAAAAAATGGATATAAAATTTTTTCACCTGAATCAAAATTTTCGGTTTTAGGTCCAGAATCAATTAAGATATTTGAACCATTGGGTGATTGTAAAAGAGTAGCATCACCCTGGCCAACACTTAGAAAATATATTTTAAGTTTATTATTAGGTTGATTTGAGAAAATGCTATTCCACAGTATTAAATTGAATGTAAAAATGATAATAAGAAAAGCATAAATATATTTCTTTATAGCAATGGAAATAAAAGCAATGAAAATTGTTAAATAGTAGAGTACTATAAATTTAGAATTGGAGAAGAAAGCTTCAATATAAGCAATTTTAGAAGATCCAAAATAATTTGTTATATTAATATTTAACCATAAAATTGTTTGATTTAATGAGCTGATTATTTGAGAAATAAAACTAGATATTGGTAAAGATAAGATTTCAAGGAAACCTAAAGCTAAAGAAATATTTGCCAGAGGTACAACAAATAAATTTGCGATAATCGAAATTATTGATATTTTACCATTTGTTTGAGCAATAATTGGTGCAAGCATTATTATTATTGAAAGACTTGCGATAATAGAATCAATAATTATTTTTACTGTTTTTATTTTTATATTAACACATAATAGATTTTTTAATATTGGGTATAACCATAAAAGTGAAAAAACACACAAAAAAGAAAGCTGAAATCCTAAATCAAACAACTCTCTTGAATCGATTAGTAAAATAATTAATGCAGAAAACCCCAGTAAATTTATTGAATAGATTTTTCTCTCAAGATTATTACCAACAATAAAAATAATACCCATTATAGTTGCTCTTACAATCGAAGGTGATGAACCAGCCAATATCATATAAAAAATAAGAGAAAATATTAAAAAGAACATTTTTATTTTTTTATTGTGGATAAAAATCGAATATAAAGAGGAAAATATTAGAATAACAAAAGCAACATTTAAACCTGAAACTGCTAAAACATGCATAACTCCAGCATTTAGGAAATTTTCTTTTAATTCTTCTGGAATGTCTGTCCTATCCCCGACTAATAATCCTTTTAAAAATGCACTTTCAACTTTACCATGGGAATTATCTATTGAGCTGGCGATAAATGATCTTAGAGGTTGAAATATTTTTTGTTCATAGAAGATGCCATTATCTTCTGATTGAATAATAACAAACTTAAAATTTTGTATTTTATAAAATCCATCGATATCATTTAGATCTAAATATTTTTTGTAATTAAACTCACCGGGATTTTTCTGCGTAGATGGTTCAATTAGTTTTCCGACGGATAATATTCTATCACCATATTTAATTTCTTTTTGATTTATTAAACTATCTATATATATTTTAGCAATTACATTGAAGTTAACTTTAAAGTTTTTATTGTAGAGAAAAACACGATCAATATTTAATAAAAAGGAAATATTGTTTTTCTTTATAACCGGTTTTTGTGTTATTACGCCAGATGTAATAAGATCCTCATTGGTTTTAAAAAAAATATTTTGAGAGGAATTGTTTTCTTTAATATCTAATTGAATTTTAATTATTCCTAATAAAAATATTGATGTGAAAAAGAAGAATGTTTTTTCAGAGGAGTGTGTTTTTAAAGAAAAACCTAAAATACAAAATAATAAGGTTATAAGAAAAAAAACTAGTAAGGTTATTTTTGGAATAACTATATTATAACCGAAATATATTCCAACAATAAAGAATAAAGAAGTAAAAAAGAGAAAATATTTTTTATTTTGCATTTAAAATATCTAAAATTATATAATATATATCTGAGATATTTTTTATTTTATCGATGTATTTGTTTTTTGTTTTGCCAATTAAAATAGTTGGTACTTTATTTAAAGTATGTGTTTTTGTTGAAATATCCTCTAAATTTCCGTGATCACTAATAATGATGATAAAAAGTTTTTCTTTGTTATAGTTTTTAAGTAATCCCTCCAATAAACCATCGAGTTTTAAAAGAGTGTTTTTTGCAAATTCTTTATCTTTGCTATGACCTGCATGATCAGTATAAAAGAATTCATAAACAGTAAAATCATTTTTAAGAGCAATGTTGTACAATCTTTTCCCTGCTTCAAAGGGTGTTATAGGTTCAAAATTGTAGCCAAATCTTTTCCAACCTTCACCTGTAATATCCGCTGATAGTGCATTTTTATTTTGTAAATCATAGTAAGTTTTTAATGGTATACCAGACATTAAACAAGACAAAGTAGTTACAGTAAATCTGGTTTTCCCTGATTCAATGTATTCAAAAAATTGGCGTGGGTATGCGTTTACAAAGCTAACTTTTTTACCTTTTTCTTTTAGTATTTTAAAAATATTTCTCTCGTTTATTATTGGTCTCAAACTTGAGTAAGGATAAGGTCCAAAATGTTTGTTAATTAGCTTTGGAGCATTAACACCACAAAAAATACTTGTTTGTCCTGTTCCACTTTGTGGCAACCCTTTTACTCCTAATTTTGCGTCAGTAGGAATAAATGAAAGAATTTTATTTGTGATAATTTTACTGCTTTTTGATGGCAATTGGTCATTAAATATTTCTTTGAGTTTGGGTAAATCAGTGAAGAAAAAGGGATTATTTTTACTATCTTTTTTTCCTATACCAACACCATCTAAAAAAATAAAAAGTACTTTCAAAATTTTCCTCAGTATAAAAGTAAGTTAACCGCCAACCATTTCATTGATATTTTCTTCAACCAACCAGAATACAACTTTTTCTCTAAATTTTCTTTCCTCAAGTTCTGGGTTAGCATCATTTTGCCAAATTCCATTTTCAAGGTTGTCAAAATAAAAGTTTATATTTGATAATAAGGTTTCGAAGTTATTTGATTTAAAAACCAAATCTCTTAAGTAGTCAGAGTCTGGTAAACCCCTTGTATACCAGCTGATATGTTTTTTCATTTCTTTTAAAGCAAGTAAATCACCATGTTCAAGTATGCTCATCTCTGAATGTTTGATAATAAGTTGTCTTCTTTCTTCAAAAGTAATTGTTGGTGGTATTTCCTTTGTTTTCATATAATACAAAGAATCTCTAAAAATCCAGGGATTACCTAATGCCCCTCTTGCGATTAAAACTAAATCACAACCTGTTTCATCTAACATTCTGTAAGCATCCTGTGGATAGAATATATCCCCATTTCCTATAACTGGTATTTTTACACTTTTTTTGGCCATTTTAATCCATTCCCAATTTGATGGTTCGGAATAAGGTGTAAGTCTGGTTCTAGCATGAACCGTTATAAAAGAAGCTCCTGAATCTTCTATAACTTTTGCTGCTTCCTGAACTACAATTTTGTTTGTATAACCAGTTCTTATTTTTACTGAAACAGGAATTTTTACAGCGTTTACTACGGCTTTTACAATAATGCTGAGTTTGTTTAGGTCTTTTAATAATGCAGCACCTGCACCTAAACGATTAATTTTTTGGACAGGGCATCCAGCATTTATATCAATAACATCAGGTTTTAAGGTTTCTAATATTTTTGCAGAGGCAGCCATATTATCTGGATTGTGTCCAAATAATTGAAGAGCTATTGGTCTTTCTGTTTCATCAAAAAAAGCTAAACGTAATGTTTGTGTACAATCCTTACTCAGAGAGTCTGAATTAATCATGCCAGAAAAAGTGAGAGAAGCACCAAATTCTTTACATATTTTTCTAAAAGGAATGTTAGTAGTTGCAGCCATTGGTGCTGCTACTAGTTTATTTTGTAAATTTGATAAAATTTTATTCATTATTCTTTTGCGGTTTTAGTTAAAGAAATTACTATAATCATTATTATTCCCAGAGAATATAAAATGATTTTTTCACTGGTATTATATGTAAAAAAGGAAGAAATAATAATTGCCAAAAGGCCTAATAATATTATTTTTAGTTTTGTATTTTTTGTCATTCCTTTTTTTAAGGAATAATTTTTAATATATTTACTAAAAATTCTATTGTTTGTGAGCCAATTATATAATTTTTCAGAACTTTTTATATAACAAGCCGCCGCTAAAAGTATAAATGGTGTAGTTGGTAAAATTGGAATGAAAATTCCTATAGTTCCTAAAAAAATGAAAAAAGAACCAGATATAATGAGAAATATTTTTTTTAATTTTAAAGATTTACTCACTATTCAGAGCCTTTCTTACTACAAACCATTACTCCTAAACATATAGAGAGTAATTTTGCGTCAGAATTATCCGACCTTGATGGAATAAGAATTGGTACTTTAGCTCCCATAATCACATGTCCAAGTCTAAGTTTTGCAAAATATGTAGTACTTTTAGCTAAAACATTACCCATTTCTAAATTTGTAGTAATAAGAATATCTGCATAACCTGCAACAACTGATTTAATTCCCTTTTCTTTTGCCGCTTCAGGAGATATTGCATTATCTAAAGCTAAAGGTCCATCTATTATGCATCCTTTTATTTGACCACGTTCATTCATTTTGGAAATGATAGCTGCATCAAGCGTTCCGGGGATATTAGGATTTACAGTTTCAATAGCAGAAAGTATGGCTACTTTTGGAATTTCATTACCTAAAGATTGAGCGACTTCAACAGCATTTTTTATAATTTCAATTTTCTGATTTAAGTCAGGGAATAAGTTTAAACCACCGTCTGTAATTATGATTAGCTTATTATCGCTTGCTTTTCCATCGAATTGAAAAATAAACGCATCACTCAAAACCCTACCTGTTCTCAATCCCTTTTCAGAATTTAGAACTGCTTTCATTAGTGTTGATGTATCTACTTTCCCTTTAAGAAGGATATCGGCTTTGTTTTGATGAATTAATTCTATACTATGTTCAACAGCTCTTATATCATCCTTTTCATTTATAATTTCAAAGCCATTATTTACATCATAGTTTAAATTGTTGATAATTTCTTTTATTTTAAATTCATCACCCACTAAAATTGCATCGGCAATACCAATTTTATTTGCTTCTATTACAGCATGAAGAGCAGCTTCGTTATGCGCTGAGGCAACGACTACTTTTCTTTTTTTTAATTTTTTTACTTCTTGAATTAGTTCATCAAATGTGTTAATGGGTTTCATAATTGCCTCCCCATGTTGAAAGCTTTAAGATTTATATCCAAGTGTTTTTTAGGAATTAATTTATGAAATGTTTCATCCCACAATTTAAGATCAAAATCAAGAAATGATGATAAAACCCCAATCATTACTGTATTAGTTGTTTTAATATTACCAATTTGCTCGGCTATAGATATTGCATCAACGCTTTTAAAAGTTTTGCATTTTGTTTTACAGATTGATTCAATGTCTTCTGGGTAAGAGCTAGATTTTATGCTAATATTTGTAGGGCTTATTTTTTGATTGTTAACTATTATAGCTCCATCAGGTTTAAGATAATTTAGATATCTTAATGTTTCCATTCTTTCGAATGAGAATATGAAATCAGCATCTCCTTTTTTAATTATTGGAGAATAAATTTTTTCACCAAATCTTATATGGCTTACTACACTACCACCTCTTTGAGCCATTCCATGAATTTCACTTTTTTTTACATCATATCCAGATCTCAAAGCAACATCTCCAAGAAGCTCTCCGGCTAAGAGAATGCCTTGCCCACCTACACCACATATCAAAATATTAATATTTTTCATAGTTCTATTATAGCATTAAATTTACAGACCTGTTGACAAAGAGTGCATCCGGGACATAAAAGAGGGTCAATATAAATATTACCTTCATTATCAATTCCAATTGCTGAACAACCGAGAGAAATACATACGCCACAATTTTCACAACTTTCACGAATAATTTTTAAAGGTTTATTAAAACCCGGTTTTTCGTGTAATAGACAAGGAGCTTCAGAGATAATTACAGATGGTTCTTGTGTATTAAGTTCTTCTGTTAAAACTTTTTCAATTTCATCAAGATTATATGGGTTTACTACCCTTACTCTTTTTATTCCGACTGCCTCACACAGTTTTTTTAAGTCAATTTTTGGAGCAGGAAATCCTTTTATATTTTTTCCAGAAGCGGGGTGCTCTTGATGACCTGTCATTGCTGTAACGTTATTATCAAGTATGCAAATTGTTGTAATGCCTTGATTATAGACAATATTCATTAATCCTGTAATTCCAGAATGTAGAAAAGTTGAATCTCCGATTACACCAATAGTTTTGTTTGCTAATTTTTTTTCGGTTGCTTCTTCAATACCGTAAGCCATAGTTATACCTGCTCCCATACATAAGCATGTATCCATAGCTTTTAGAGGGGGTAAAGCTCCAAGTGTATAACAACCAATATCACCTGTAACATTTAAATGTAATTTTTTGAAAATATAAAACATGCCTCTATGAGAGCAACCAGGGCAAAGTGTTGGAGGCCTATTAGGAATTTGCAATTTTTCTGGTTCTTTCTTTTCAATTTTATAATAACTTTTTTCTATTATATCCTGATTTAATTCTCCTTCTATTGGGAAGATGTCTTTACCAACTACATCTATTCCCATTGCTCGTATTTGTTCTTCAAGATATGGATCTAGTTCTTCGATAACAATTATCTTTTTGACTCTTAAAGAAAATTCTAGAATAAGCTTTTTAGGCAATGGGTTGGTTAATCCAATTTTTAGAAAAGAAGCTTCAGGAAACACCTCTTTTGCATATTGATAAGAAATTCCGCTTATAATTATTCCAATTTCTTCAGATTTGAGTTCAAATAAATTATATGGAGAATTATTGTTAAGATGCTCAATTTCTTTCATTCTTTGTTCTACAAAAGTATGTCTATGTCTAGCATTAGATGGTAAAAGAACATTTTTTTGAAAATTTTTAATGAAAGTTTTTCTGGGTGGATCTATTACTTCATCAATTTTTACAACAGTTTTAGAATGGCTTATTCTGGTAGTCATTCTTAATAAAACAGGTGTATCATACTTTTCACTTAATTCGATAGCTGCTTTAAGAAAATCCTTACTTTCTTGACTATCAGAAGGTTCAAACATTGGAATTTTAGCAGCTTTTGCAAACCATCTATTATCTTGCTCATTTTGTGATGAGTGCATACCTGGATCATCAGCAGAAACAATTACAAGACCTGCATTTACACCAGCGTAAGATGCAGAAAAAAGAGGATCAGCTGCTACGTTTAATCCAACGTGTTTCATAGTAGCAATTGAACGAGCTCCACCTGTTGCGGCACCAAAAGCTACTTCAAGAGCTACCTTTTCATTTGGGCACCATTGAGCTTTTATTGGTTCATATTTTATTATGTTTTCTAAAATTTCTGTACTGGGTGTACCTGGATAGCCTGCAGCAAATCTTACTCCGCATTCAAATGCACCCCTTGCAACAGCCTCATTTCCACTTAATAATGTTTTCATATAAAATTAAATATATTTTTTAATATCCTTTTAAATTTTCTTCTCCATTCAATACTCTTAAGACCCCAAACACCATAGATTGCATTTCGTTTTCACCAGGTACAATTTCAATTTTGGTTATAAAAGCTACTCTGTTTTTTATCCAATCTGTCAACATTTTTGAATTTGCTAAACCACCTGTTAAAATTATTCTATCAACATTTCCTTCGAGAACAGTACTCATTGCACCTATTTCTTTTGAAATTTGATAAGCCATTGCTTCGTATACTTCTTTTGCGTAATTGTCTCCATTATTTATTCTTTGTTCAACTTCGGAAGCATTGGAGGTGCCAAGATATGCTTTTAAACCTCCTAAACCCATCACAAATTTTTTCATCTCCTGTTTTGAATACTTGCCCGAAAAACATATTTCAATAAATTGTTGAAGTGGTAATCCTCCGGTTCTTTCTGGTGTAAAAGGACCATCAGAGCTAGCATCGTTAACATCAATTATACACCCTTTTTTTACTGCTGCAATAGATATACCCCCACCTAAATGAGCAATTACAAAATTACATTGATTAATATTCTTATTTAGTTTATTTGCTACATTATAAGCTACTGCGTGAATATTCAAGGCATGGGATAAAGCGTTCCTTTTGATTTCTGGATGACCAGAGTAATATGCAATTTTTTCAAATTCATCTACCGAAACAGGATCAACTGTGAAAGGTTGTGCATTAAATTTATCAGCAATACTTTTTGCTAAAACACAACCTAGATTAGAAACATGTTCACCTTGATAGTTGTTTTTAGCATCATTAATCATTTTTTCATTAATAATATATACACCACCTTTAACAGGTTTTAGCAGACCACCTCTTCCAACAACTGCATCAATGCCTTCAATATTTCTTTCAGATATTAAATCAAATATTGTTTTTTCTCTAAATTCATATTGATCCCAAACAGATAATTTTTTTGTAATTTCTTCGGGGACAAATAGATTAACCGAAAAAATCTCTTTATAGTTATTATAGTAAGAAACTTTTGTTGAAGTTGATCCAGGATTTATTGCTAGAATTTTGTAGTTCTTCGCTTCCATAACTATCCTTGATTTTAAGACAAATATCATAATTTCTTATGTTAAAATCAATACTAAATAAAGTTTGAAATAAATCATTAAAATGAAGATATTTTAAAATAATAATTATTAAATTTAAATAATATTTTTCAATTTATTTTGAAACTTTTAATGATTTTTTCCGTAAATTTTATATAAAAAATAAGAGAGTATAATGAAAAAATATTTATTTTTTACAATTTTTTTATTCATAACCCATTTTAGTTATTCACAAGGTATTTTGAAAAATGATTCTTTAACTGACAAAGAATTTGTTTATTATAATTGTATAGATTCTTTAAACATTCAAAAAATTGAATATGAAAATAACTTTTTAAAATGGATTTTTAAAGATGATTATGTGGATTATATAGAGGAAAAGTATTTTAGGAATAAGAAACCTACTATTGTTTTCAATAATGATGTGGTTATTAATGCAGAAGACATTATAAATGCAAATGTTATTTTAATTAATGGTTCTTTGAAACTTGATGGCAGAATAAACGGTGCAATTGCATCATTAAATAGTTCTTTGTTAATTGAAAAAGGTTCATTTGTTGAAAACAACATCTTTTTGTTTAACTCTTCCCTTAAAGCTGATTCACTTTTTGATTTTAAAAAGATTTCTTGTGAGTCTGCAAGAGATATAACAGAAAGGGATAACACTGGTTTTTTAAAATCTTACAAGAACTACTTTAGAATAAAAAATGATGATTTTACAGGAAATGGTCTTATTCGATATAATCGTGTTGAAGGATTATATATTGGATTAAAATCTGATAGAAAGTACCATTGGAATGGAAGAAAAAATTATTCTTTTTCTGGTGGCTTTGGTTATGCATTCGGTAATCATAGATGGACAGGCAATGCAGAGTATTATTTGTGGTTTGGGAACGAGAATAGAATTGAATTTGGATCTGAGTTACATAGTATTATTGATTCAAAAGATAATTGGATAATAGATGATATTGAAAACTCTTTGTCTTCATTTTTTATTCATGAGGATTTTAAAGATCATTTTCTAAAAGAAGGGGGGAGTGTTTATTTATCACAATATCTAAATAAAAATACAGTTTTCCGTATTTCTTATAACCAAGAAAATTATAGATCTCAAAATTTAAATACAGATTGGGCTTTATTTGGTGGGAAGAAAAGGTTTAGAAATAATCCAGAAGTTACTAATGGAATATTAAAAACATTAATGCTCGGAGCTTCTTATAATTCAGTTGAAAGATATAGTTATATGCCTAATGGTTGGGATATAGAATTGCATTTTGAAAAAACAAACGGTGTTGAATCATTTAATAGAGTTGTTTTTGATGTAAAAAGATATGAATTGTTTAATAATGGTCATCACTTAAGTGGAAGAGTAAGATTTGGCTCATCAAATAATATATTACCTGAACAAAAATCTTTTGATATTGGAGGATTGGGCACAATTCCAGGAATTGCTTTTAAATCCCTTTCTGGTAATAGGCTTCTATTGTTTAATATTGATTATTCTTTTCCAATTTTTGAATTGTTTGATGATTTCTTTGATGAAGAATACAAATATAACGATAGAATTAATGTGATATTTTCTTATGATGCAGGGTATTTGTATAACTCCACTTCAAAAGATTATTTTAAAGATTTTAATTTCGAAAAAAATTATACCAGACAAGATTTTGGGATATCAATCGGACTCAATAGAAATTTAATTAGAATAGGGGCTGCATTCAGATTGGATAAAAGCGAGCCTGCAAAATTTGTTTTCAGAATTTCCAGACCATTTTAATAAGCATTTAAATTTTCGTTATTTTCACACTTTTATTGTAAAACAAAATGGTAATATCTAATTAGATATGACAAGGGATTATTATATTTTTGTTAAAAAGAGAAGAACAATTTTAGAGGAAATTATGAGTTATTTAAATCGAAAAATGTTTTTAAAAACATTATTAATTATTATTTTTTTTTGTATAAGTTTTAGTTTTTCTTTAGGTCAGAATAATGAGTTAGGTACAGTACATGGATTCGTTTATGATGCTTCAAATGGTGAATCATTAATTGGAGTAAATATATATATAAAAAAATTAAAAATTGGTTGTACTACAAATTTAAGCGGTTTCTTTGTTTTAACAAATATACCCAAAGGTGATCATGATTTAATAATAAGTCTCATAGGATACAAAACTAAAATTTTAAAGTTAAAAGTTAATGGTGGTAAAGAAACAATAAAAATTGATTTAGAATCAGAAGCTGTTCAAAGTAAAGAAGTTGTTGTTACAGCTCAACCACAAAAAGCGATTGATAGATTATTTGAAAAGCCAATTTCAAAATTAGAAATAACGCCACAGCAAATTAATCAGATACCACAAGTTATTGAATCAGATTTACTTAGATCTTTACAAACAATTCCTGGAATAGTAACCTTATCAGATTTTTCTTCTGCTTTATATATACGAGGAGGTACACCTGACCAAAATTTGTTTTTAATTGATGGTTGTGATGTTTATAACCCTGAACATGCATTTGGAATTTTCTCTACTTTTAATACAGATGCAATTAAACAAGTTGATCTTTCTAAGGGTGGTTTTGGTTCGGAGTATGGAGGTAGGCTTTCATCTGTTCTGAATGTAACAAATCTTGATGGAAATAGAAATAAATTTGAAGGAGCAGCATCTTTAAGCTTACTTTCTGCAAAAACAACATTACAACTACCTTTGGGTTCATTTGGCTCTTTATCAGGTTCATTTAGAAGAACTTATTTAGATCAAACGGTTGGTAAAATGGTTGATGATATTCCAAATTATTATTTTTATGATGGTAATCTTAAGGGTTTTTTTGAAATAAGTGATAAAGATAAATTAACAATAAGCTTTTTTGGTGGAAATGATAAATTAGATTATAAATTTAATTCTGATTCAAAAGAATCGCCAGAAATTAGATATGATTGGGGGAATAGCACAGGAAGTATTAATTATAAAAGAATATTATCAACTCAACTATTTTCTAGTTTTTGGATTACTGCTTCAAGATTTTCTTCTGACTTTGCACTCACCGATTTCGAGCTGGAAGAAGATAATAAAATAACTGACATAACTTTCAAAGGAGATTTAGAGTTTTTTTCTTCTGATAAACTAAATTTTAGATTTGGCTTTGAATCTAAGTTTTTGCATGGATTATTGAAGCAAGAATTTCCTGGTGGTATGATAGATATAGATAAAAAATATAAACACCATGCAATTTTTTCTTCCTTAAACTATAAACCCAATGAATTATGGGATATTATAATTGGAGTGCGTGGTAATTATTTTATTGGTGATCGTACTTTTAAAAATTTGGATCCACGACTTTCAGTTAAATATAAATTAGATGATAATACAAATTTAAAATTTGCAACAGGAATTTATCATCAATACCTAGAAAAAATTCCTCGAGGTTTCTTCATTGGTATTTGGACGGCTGCTGATAAGTATACAAATAATTCAAAAGCTTATCATTATATTTTAGGTGTCCAAAAAAATATAGACGAAAATATTGAGCTTGAGATAGAAGGTTATTATAAAGATTATAGAGATATTTACATATATAACCAATATTTAAATACTGAGGTTGTGCCAGATTCTTATGATGATAGCAATAGGCCAATCTATAAAGAAGCAAGAAATATTTTTTCAAGGGGTGATGGTAAGTCTTATGGGTTAGAGTTGCTAATAAGAAAAGATATTGGTTATATCACGGGATGGATTGGTTATTCTTTAGCTAGAACAGAAAATAAATTTGAAGGTATAAATCAAAACAAATATTTTGTGCCACGTCATGATAGAACCTCAACTTTGAATATTGTAACAAATTTTAATGCAAATGATTTAATTTCAAGGTTAAAGAGAAAAGAAAGGGTAGATTATTCTTATAATTGGATTGTAGGCATTAATTTTGTTTATTCAACTGGACAACCTATTACTGTGCCTGGCTCTATATATATGGTTCATACTTTACCTGATTGGCAAGAAGATCCTATAAAAATACATCCTACTGAAATAAATTCTTATAGATTACCACCATATGTTAGATTAGATATTAGCATTAGTTACGAAAAGAAATATAAAGGATGGATTCTTTCTCCATATTTACAGATAATAAATGTTGGTAATAGAAAAAACGTGTGGTTTATAGATTATGAAGATAAAATAGAAGGTAATAAGATAATTAAAAAGGTTGAAACTTATAATATGTTGCCAATTCTTCCAAGTGTAGGAGTTAATATAAAATTTTAAAAAGGAAAGACAATGAAAACTAAAAATATATTTATTCTATTTTTAACTTTAATTTTATTTAGTTCTTGTGGCGAAGGTATTGTAAATATTGGAGAGGAAAAATTCCAACCCAAAATAGTTGTTGAAGGATATTTATCACCTAATAATCCTATAGAAAATATTAAAATTAGTAGAAACTATCCTATAAATTCCTCCATTTCTTATGATGACGTTTACCTAAGTGATGCTGATGTTATAATTACCGATTTGCAAACAAATAAAAGTTATAATTTAATTTATGATCCTATTACAAAAGCTTATAAATATATCGGAAATGATTTAGTAATAGGATATAGTAAATCATACATGCTTAAAGTTAAAGCAGTTATAGATGGAAATAATTTATATACAAAATGTATAACAACAACTCCTGATATTGGGTTTAAAATTCATAAAGAGCTTTCAGTACTTGGAGAGATGAAATATCGTGAAAAAGATATTATTAATGAGAATCTAAAATATTTTAATATTGTTTTTGATCCATCACCCGGAACTGATTTTTATATTATTGCAACAGTTGCACAAGATGCGAGTGTTGAATCCTTTATTTATGATAATCCATATTTTGAGATTAAGAAAGATAATGTGATAAAAAATTTTGAACGATATCAATATGAAAGTAAGTGGATTCAAAATATTAATACTGGCGTAAAAAAACAGTCAAAAAATATTGATTGGATCGATACCTGGTTCTATGGAAATTATCGAACAATAATGTATGCAGGGGATAAAAATCTAAAAGATTATTATATTACAATTAATCAATTACAGGAGATGGATGGTAATTACCATGAACCTAAAATGTATTTTGATGGAGATGGCATTGGAATATTTGGTTCATTTATTGCAGATACAGTTTACTTTAAGATAATAAAATAAATTGTAATGTTTATAATGTATAAATTGTGATTTATTCATTTTTGTAGATTAGTTATTCCACAAAATAATTGAAACTTTTTAATCCAGATACGTATATATATTTGTAAGCGAAGAAGAGACACATGTTATAATAATTTTATAAGGGGTGTAATTATGAAAAGAAATATTTTGTTTGGGTTTATTTTAAGCATAGTAATTATGTTTTGTGTCTCATCTTCTTATGGTAATAATAAAGGTGATGAGGTAAATGATGTAAAGAACTATATCGATTCTGCTGGTAAAGATCCTGTAGAATATTTATGTGATAAGATGAAAAAAAATGATGCTGTTGTTTTATATCAATTTATGTATTTTAAGCATGAGTTTGATTTCATTAATTCGCTCATCCCTGTTTTAAGAAAAGAAGGTATCAAAAAACTCGCTATAGAATACGGGAATTATCAAGACCAATCTGAAGTTGATAGACTGATATTATCTGATAACTTTGATGAAGAATTAGCAAAAAAGATTATGATGAATTTTCGGAAATATGGTATTTGGGGTTATCAAGAGTATATGGATTTATTTAAGAATGTGTGGAAAGAGAATAGAAGTATCAGTAAAAAAGGAGACAAACTAAGAATAGTTTTTTTAAGTTCTGAAAATAAATCAAATGTTATAAATGATATTTTAAAAAAAGAGATTTTTGATATAAATGAAAAAGCTTTAATACTACTTTCTTATAATTCCTATATCAATGTAAATTTTAAAAACAAAAGTATTTGTAGAATAATGATATCCTCTCCGATGCTTGTTAAGGATAATTTTAATAGTACATTTTTAATAAAGCCCTTTTCAGGAATTATAGATGAGGCAATTTCTAGAAATGAGCTTACCTACATTGGATTTGATTTAAATGATAAAATAATTAATAAGTATTCTACTAATTATAAAGAAGAAGAATGCGTTAAATTTCAAAAATGTATAGATGGCATTATTTTCTTATGTAATTACAAAGAATATGAGCCTTTGACCTGGATATCTGATTTTATAAATAATGATAATTTTTATTTAGCTAAAAGTTATTTGCGTGGAATTAATTCTGAGCTGAAAGTTGAATCTTTAGAATATGCTAATGATTTATGTTGTTCTAACAATTACTCATTAATTATAAATACAAGAAAACTTGGTAATCTATCTTCTGTTCAAGTTAATTAATTTGAAAAATAACCAGATTCTAATATCCTAGAATCTGGTTATATAATTTTATTGTTTTTTTCCTAAAGCTCTCCTTGATTTTTAATTTTTAAAGTATTACTTTTTTCTATGAAGTTATTGTTAAAACATATCTCAGATATTCCGCCTTTAGTATTAAGTGGGCTAATGTTTATTTTCATTGGTTCAATTGTTATTGCTAATTTATTTGAATGGGATGTTTTATCTTTTTTTGTTTTTATCTGTTTATTAATTTTTTCAATTTATTATTTCGCATATAATAGATATAAATATGATAGTATTATAACAGAATTTGATAAATGTTTGTTTGAAATTTCTGATGAATATCTGAAAACTTATATTTTAAGTAACCATTTAAAAAAGGAAAATAAAGATAATATCAAAGAAAATCTCTTATTGTCAGATATTTGTATAGATATCATTTTATCTGAGGAAAAATTAGATTTGATTTTAAACAGATTTCAAAATATTGGCTTAAATAAACTTGCTATAAAAATTATACTTTTAGAAAAAGCTTTATCTCATTCTCTAGAAGCAGCAAGTTTAAATCCTGATTTACCAGAAACAAATTTTAAAATAGGTAAAATATATTATTATCTTTATCTTTATGATAATGCTAAAGATTATTTTATTAAAGCTATAGATTATAGTAATGATGAGGTGTTTTATTATCTGGGTCTATGTGATTATTTTTTAAATAATTTAGAAAGCGCATATCTTTATTTTTCTTCAGCTATTAGAATTAATCCTGATTCCAAAAAAGCATATTATTATAGAGCATTAATATGTTCTACTTTCCGTGATTATACTTCTGCTTTAGATGATTATTCTAAATTTCTTGAGTACGAAAATAATAATATTGAAGTATTATTTTTCAAAGGTTTACTGGAAAATAAAATTGGTAAATATGAAGATGCGATAAATACTTTTTCTAATATACTGAAGTTTGAAAAAAACAATGCTTTGGCTTTAAAAGAAAGGGCATTGACCTACTATTATTCTAAAAATTATGAAGAAGCTTTGAGTGACATAAATAAAGCAATTTTGATCAATGAAAATCAATATGATTTTTATTTCGTGAGAGGTTTAATATATCAGGCTATAAATCAACCTGAATTATCTATTAAAGATTTTGAATATTCAATTCAATTAAACCCGAAAAATGCTTTGAGTTATTATAACCTTGCAATTGTTGTAAACGAAAAGGGTCAAAAATTAGAAGCTATAAAACATCTTGATAAAGCTCTTGAGATTGAACCAAATTATATTGAAGCTCTAGAATACAGAGGAAAATTGAAGTTAGAATTTGGAGATTTAAATGGG
Source organism: Ignavibacteria bacterium (assembly GCA_036567745.1). Lineage (GTDB taxonomy): Bacteria > Bacteroidota > Ignavibacteria > DATCTW01 > DATCTW01 > DATCTW01. Next base: position 71,437 of record DATCTW010000022.1, read on the forward strand.
GGCAAGCAAGATCTAGATAAAGCGAGTGAGTATAAAGTAAATTATTTGGGTATAGCTAATAATTAATTACTAAACAAAGCTCAATTTTTTCTGACTTTTTTCACTCCCTTTTTTTTCATAAATTAAATTTTTAAAATTAATGGGATGTAATATGCAAATTGCTATTGTTGGGTTACCACATTCTGGGAAAACAACTCTTTTTCAGACAATAACAAATTCTTTTATTGACGAAAGTACATATCAGAAGAAAGAAGAAAATAAAGCTATTGTAAAGGTTCCAGATAAGAGATTAGATTTGCTTTCTGATATGTTTAAACCTAAAAAAACAACTTATGCAACAATAGAGATTGTTGATTTAGCTGGACAGCAAAAAGTTGAAGGCAAAAATCCTTTCACTGATAATTTCCTTTCAAAAGTAAAGAATAATGATGCATTGCTTCATGTTGTTAGAGGTTTTAGAGATGATACATATCCATTTGAAGATGGAAGTGTTAATTTAGAAAGAGATATCGATACTCTTGAAACCGAATTTATTTTATCAGATATGACAATATTTGAAACCCGGGTCGAGAGATTGACCAAACAGATTCAAAAAATTAATAATGATGAAGCAAAAAAGGAATTAAGTATAGTTACTCAATGGTTGGAAGCATTACAAAATAATATACCATTACGAAATTTAGATTTTTCCGAAGAAGAAAAAAAGTATTTGAAAATATTTCAACCCTTAACAGCAAAACCCTTACTTATTGCTTTAAATTTGGAAGAAACCAAGGTTCAAGAAAGTGAAAAAATAGTAAAAGATCTTACAAATAAATATAATTCAAAGAATTTAAAAATTTCTGCTTTTTTTGCAAAGATTGAGATGGAATTAGCTCAATTGCCAGAAGAAGAAGCCAAGGTTTTTATGAATGATTATGGTATAAAAGAGTCTGCTTTAAATAGATTAATTGCTGATGCTTATGATCTTTTAGGATTGCAGTCCTTTTTTACAGTTGGAGAAGATGAGTGTAGAGCATGGACAATTAAAAAAGGATACACTGCACAAGAGGCAGCTGCTGTCATTCATTCGGATTTCTACAATTCTTTTATTAGGGCAGAAACTGTAGGGTATGATGATTTTATTGCATGTGGTTCTTTTGCCAAATGTAAAGAAAAGGGATTATTCAGGTTAGAAGGAAAAGAATATATAGTAAAAGATGGCGATATTTTATCAATCAGGCATAGTTAAAAGGTTTGACTTTCAGCTATAAAATTGTTAAATTAATAAATATTGCCCGATGGTGTAATTGGCAACACGCCTGACTCTGGATCAGGAAAGTCTAGGTTCGAGCCCTAGTCGGGCAGCTAAATGGCGCTATCGTCTAATGGTTAGGACGCCGCCCTCTCAAGGCGGTAATACGGGTTCGAATCCCGTTAGCGCTACAAAAAAACTCTCATTCTAAATACATTCACATCTTTTTGAAACTTTTCCATTTTGTTATCTGTTATAAATTTAAATTTGAGGAAATTATGAATAAATTATTATTAGTATTTTTTATTTGTTGCTTTGGTTTGTTAAGTTTCTCTCAAGAGAGACTAAAAATAGGTGATGAAGCACCTGATTTCTTATTACCTTATGCTACTAAAGATACAATTGTATTTTCAGGAATAAAATTGAGTGATGCAGTAATGTATGGTAATGCTATTTTAGCCTTTTACCCTGCAGATTGGAGTAGTGGATGTACAAAAGAGGTTTGTTCGTTTCGTGATAATTTTATGAGATTAAGTGATATTAATATCCAGATTTTAGCAATCAGTGGTGATTATGTTTTTTCTCATAAAGAGTGGGCAAAATATCATAACTTACCTTTTAAACTTTTAAGTGACCATGACCATTCTGTAGCCAAAAAATATTTTAGCTATGATGAAGAAAAAGGATATAACAAGAGAACAGTATTTGTTATCGGTAAAAATCTTAAAATTTTATATATAGATTATGATTATAAAGTAAATGATGAAAAAGATTTTAATGATTTGCTGAATTCACTTAAATAAATAATGCATTTCCTTCAAAACAAAAGGCAGATTATAGTCTGCCTTTTATTGTGCCCGGAACAGGACTTGAACCTGCACGGAGTTACCTCCACTACACCCTGAATGTAGCGCGTCTGCCAGTTTCGCCATCCGGGCAAAAACCTATTTAAATTTATTCGAATTTATCCTGATTTTCAAGATATATTTTTTTGTGTATCTTATGTCTATAAAAAGTACCTGTCGTTAAGTTTTTTAAATTCATCAAGCATTGTCATAAAATTTTCATATTTTGTGCCTACTGCTACAGAGTGGGAAGTACTAAATATAAAACCAGAACCATCTCCAGCGATCTCAAAAAATTTTCTTACTTCCTTTTTTATATCTTCAGTTGTGCCACTAGTAAGTGTTTCAACTTGTGGACCAGCCCATAAAGTTAATTTATCACCATATAATTCTTTCACCTTTTTTGTATCCATTCCTGCGCTTTCTTGTATACTTTGATATGCATCATATCCCATTTCAATAAACATATCCATTAGCTTCCAATTATTACCACATGCATGCTTATGTACATCTAAACCATATCTTTTAACATTTTCAACTCTTGATTTAATATAAGGGAATAAAAATTCTCTAAACATTTGTGGACTTATAAAGGGACCACTATTATAAGAAAAGTCAGCTCCCCACATAACACCATCATATTCTTTTTTGTAAACATATTTATCCATAGCATTTGCTCTTTTTAAAGCAGCTTTACAGGCTTTTGTGACCCATTCAGGGTGGTCATAGTATTCCATATCAGCTGGTGGTGTAAATATGCCTTCATCAAAACCTGCTCCAATAATGTATTTGTTATCATCTTTAAAAGCATCTAAAATTGCGTCTACTACTTCGAATTGGGATTTATCAGGGGGTACTATTTCTTCTTCAAAATTATAATCTTTCTCTTCATAAGTTTTAAAAGCCATTTCATCATTTGATTTTCGGGCAATGGTCAAATCTTTAGTTAAATCAGAATATTTTAATATAGTTCCATCTTTTAATTCCCATGTGGTTTCATCAATTTTTTTAGGAGCTTCAGGTTTGTAATTTTTAGGTGGGGCAAAAGCTGTAGTCATTGGACTTAAGTTTATAATATCAATTATATCAAGCTTTTTGTAAAGTTCTATAAAATCATTTTTCCAGCTTTCAACTACTTCATCTCTTTTACCTTCCCAGAATGCTATTTGACTTTTAGCTTTTGCTCTCAGGTAAGTATCATGTCCTAAAATTTTTTCAACAGTATCACAATCAATTGAAAAAAAGCCCAGGGGTATTTTATCAGGTGGTTTATGGGATAATACTGTTTTTACTCTCTCTCTAGAAGTCATAAATATAAATCTCCTAAAATTTATAAAATATAAATAATTACTATCACTTTTTCAATGTATTATAATAATATATTTGTATATAATGAGTTAATATAATTATAAATAAACATTATAGTAAATAATTTTAAGATTTTATTTTTTTCATTGCAAATAATTTAAAAATTTATTAATTTGTTATATATATGAAAAAAATAATCTTAGAATTAATTCGATATAGCTATTCCAGATGGGATAGCTATTTTTTTAGGTGGAATTATGGAAATTAAGAATAATTTTATCAATGATTTAATTAATATTACAAATCAGAATCCTAGTTTATGCTATCAATGCGGTAAATGTTCAGCTGGATGCCCTTTAAGAAAATATATGGATCTAGCCCCAAATCAGGTTGTACGTTTTGTTCAATTAGGTAAATATGATCAAGCTTTGCAATCCAAAACTATCTGGCTTTGTGCTGGATGTATGAATTGTGCCGCAAGATGTCCAAAGAATTTTGATCTTCATAGATTTATGGATGCAATGAGAGAACTAGCAATTAGAAATAATGTTAAACCAGCCGATAGCAAAGTTGCCAGCTTTCATTCAAGTTCATTGAAACAAATAAAAAAACATGGGAAGCTTAATGAGTTTGGGTTAATATTTGACTATAAACTAAATACATTAGATTTAATTCAAGATGTAGACAATGCTCCAAAAATGGTAATGAATGGAAAGATTAGCTTTATAAGTCATAATGTAAAAAATAAGAATGAAATAAATAAGATTTTCAAAAAGTTAGAAAATAAATAATTATGTATACAATTGGTTATTATCCGGGTTGTTCATTAACGGGTTCAGCAAAAGAGTTCGATAAATCACTGCGAAAAATTTGTGATTTATTAGGCATAAAATTAGTAGAGATTGAGGATTGGAATTGTTGTGGAGCTACTTCAGCACATGCTACAAATCATCTTCTCTCTGTTTCATTGCCTTTACTTAACATTAAGAAAGCCTATAAACAGGGTATAACGAAAATTTTGGCTCCTTGTGCTGCTTGTTATAATAGATTGGTAACAGCACAATATGAGTTGACAAAAAATAATTTAGTAAAAAAGGAATTATCAGAATTTTTAGAAAATGATTATAACAGCATAAAGGTTATAAACATTATAGAATTCTTTCAGGAAATAATAAAAGAAGGTATATTAGATAAAAAAGTAGTTTCTCTTAAAGGCTTAAAGGTTGCATGTTATTATGGGTGTTTATTATTAAGGCCAAAGGAGATTATTGATTTTGATGATTCAGAGCAGCCTTCTTCAATGGAAGAAATTATTAAAATTACGGACGCAACACCTGTTGATTGGAACTATAAGATTGAGTGCTGTGGTGCTTCTCATTCGATAGCTCATAAAGATATTGTTGTAGATCTTATAGGTAAAATTCTTGGAGACGCACAAAAACACTCTGCAGACATAATGGTTGTAGCATGCCCAATGTGCCACTCAAACCTTGATATGAGGCAATTAGAATTAAGAAAAAATGAGGGTTACAAATCTATACCTATTATTTATTTAACTGAATTAATAGGTTTATCTTTAGGGTTATCACCAGAAGAGCTTGGGATAAATTTACATTTCATTGAGAGTAGATCAGTCTTTGAAAAATATTTTTCTAAAGTAGAGGTGCAGTTATGAAAATCGGTGTATTTGTTTGTCATTGTGGAGAAAATATCGGAAAAACAGTTGACTGCCCAAGAGCTGCACAAGAATCTGCTAAAATACCTGGAGTAGTAATATCAGTTGATAATAAATATACATGTTCTGATCCTGGTCAGAATATGATAAAAAACGCTATAAAGGAATATAATCTTGATGGTGTTGTAGTTGCTTCTTGCTCTCCACATATGCATGAGAAAACATTTAGAAAAGCAGTGGCTTCTGTTGGAATGAATCCATATATGTGTGAAATTGCTAACATAAGAGAACAATGTTCTTGGGTTCATGATGATGTTGAGGAAGCAACAAAAAAGGCAATTGATTTAATAAGAATAGCGGTTGAAAAAGTAAAAAGAAATTTTGCCTTAACTCCAATAAAGGTGCCTGTTACAAAACGTGCGTTGGTTATTGGAGGAGGAATTTCTGGTATACAATCTGCACTTGATATAGCTAATGCTGGGTATGAAGTAGTTCTGGTTGAAAAAGAACCTTCGATTGGTGGGCATATGAGCCAACTTTCTGAGACATTCCCAACACTTGATTGTTCACAATGTATTCTTACTCCAAGAATGGTTGAGGTTTATCAACATCCAAAAATCAAATTATTGACATATAGTGAAGTTGAAAAAGTAGAGGGCTTTATAGGAAACTTTAAAGTAACAATAAAGAAAAAACCAAGATATGTTGACGAAACTAAATGTACCGGTTGTGGTCTATGTACGCAAAAATGTCCTATAAAGAAGGCTCCTAATGAATTTGAACAAGGAATGATAAAAAGAACTGCTATTTATGTACCTTTTCCTCAAGCAGTACCTAATATCCCTGTAATTGATAATACAGTTTGTACTTATTTCAGAACCGGTAAATGTCAGATGTGTGTAAAAGTATGCGGAAAAGAAGCAATAGATTTTAATCAAAAAGAGCGTTTTGTGGTAGAGGAAGTAGGAGCTATTATTGTTGCTACAGGATATTCTTTATATAAAATTGATAAAAAACCAAAAGATTCTCCAATCAAAGGTTATGGTGAATATGGTTATGGTATCTATCCTGATGTGATTGATGGGTTACAATTTGAAAGATTGGCAAGTGCTTCTGGCCCTACTGCAGGAGAAATAAAGCGTCCATCTGATAAAAAGGAACCTAAGAAAGTTGTTTTTATTCAATGTGTTGGTTCGAGAGATGAATCAAAAGGTTTTTCTTATTGTAGTAAAATATGTTGTATGTACACGGCAAAACATGCCATGTTATATAAACATAAAGTTCATGATGGTGAAGCTTATGTGTTTTATATGGATATTCGCTCTGGTGGTAAAATGTATGAGGAATTTGTAAGAAGAGCCATTGAAGAAGATGATGTAAAGTATATACGAGGTAGAGTTTCAAGAATATATGAGGATGGAGGTAAGTACATAGTTAAAGGAGAAGATACTATTGCTGGAATACCAGTTGAAATAGATGCTGATATGGTTGTATTAGCAACTGCAATAGTAGCTCAAAATGATTCAAAAAAACTGGCGCAAACAATAGGTATACCTTATGATAAATATGGCTTCTTAAATGAGGTTCATCCAAAGTTAAGACCTGTAGAAAGTAGTACTGCAGGTGTTTATTTAGCTGGAGCGTGTCAGGCACCTAGAGATATTCCTGAGTCAGTTGCTATGGCTTCTGCCGCGGCAAGTAAAGCCTTAGTTTTGTTTGGTTCTGATATGCTTGAAAGAGAGCCTACTATAGCAAAAGTAAATGAGTCTACTTGTGCTGGATGTTTTTACTGTCAAAAAGTTTGTGCTTATAATGCTATTGAGAAAAAGGAAATTAAAGATAGAAATGGTAATTTTGTTAAATATGTAGCTTATGTCAATCCGGGATTATGTCAGGGTTGTGGTACCTGTAACGCTACTTGTCCATCAAAATCAGTTGAATTAATTGGTTATACCGATGAACAGATATTTGCTGAAATAAATGCTCTTGCAACTTTATAGTGCTTTAAGATGTAAGAATTGAAAGTAATAAATTTAATTTTATTTTTTTTATAGAAAATGGAAACTAATATAAATTTTGAACCGAAAATAATTGCCTTTGTATGTAATTGGTGTACATATACTGGTGCTGATCTAGCAGGAACTTCAAGGCTAAAATATGCTCATAATGTAAGAATTATCAAGTTGCCATGTACTGGCAGAATTGATCCTTTGTTTATTATTAAGGCTTTTGAAAAAGGAGCTGATGGAGTGCTTGTTTCAGGTTGTCATCCAGGAGATTGTCATTATACATCGGGTAATTTTCATGCTAGAAGGCGATGGATTTTGTTTAATCAACTTTTAAATTTTGCTGGAATTGATAATAGACGAGTTCATTTTTCATGGGTTTCTGCATCTGAAGGTAGAAAATGGGTGGATGTTATTAACGAGGTAATTGAGACTGTCAGAAAAGCAAGACCTTTTGTAGGTTATTCTAAAATGAATAAGGAGTATGTGTATAATGAATAACCTTTATAATATAGCTAAGGATTTGTTTTCAACAAATAAAGTTGATTTGATTATTGGTTATAAGTCAATTGATTCAAGAAGAACAAAACCAATATTTGTATCTTCAAATGAAGATGTTGATCATCTTGTATTCAACGAATATTCATTGAACAATCTTTCGGTTTATCTTACTCGAAAAGACATAAAGAAATATAATAAAATTGGAATACTGGCTAAGGGATGTGATATTAGAGCTATAGTGCAGCTAATAAATGAAAACCAAATTGAACGTGAAAAGATTTTAATTATATCTAAAAAATGTAATGGCGTAGTCAAAGATTTTGGTCTAGAGTATAATGAAGAAAATATTGCAGAAAAATGTAAGTCTTGTAAAGTTAGAACTCCAAAAGTATTTGATTTAATGATTGATAGCGAAGAAGAAAAAAAATTACCTGAACCAACCATTTCTTCAAGGGTAAATGAATTAGATTCAATGACTCCAGAAGAAAGATTTGAATTCTGGAGAAATGAGTTTAGTAAATGTATAAGATGCTATGCCTGCAGGCAGGCTTGCCCACTATGCTATTGTGAGAGATGTATTGTTGATAAAAATATACCTGATTGGATTGAAAGCAGCCCTACTCAGAGAGCCAATTTTTCCTGGAACTTAATAAGAGCTTTTCATCTATCTGGTAGGTGTATAGGTTGTGGTGAGTGTGAGAGAGTATGCCCGGTAGATATTCCTCTTTCGTTATTGAATGCAAAAATGGGAATTGTAGCATTTAAAGAATTCAATTATGCAACCGGTATGGAAATTGGGGAGCCAACATTGGTTGGTAATTATAGTAATGAAGATAATGAAGATTTTATAAAATAGAATTTATTATGTATAGAATAAAAAAACAAGATTTTTCGAAAATCATAGATGAGCTTATAAAAACCGGAAATAGAATTATATCTTATTCTAATAATGGTAATGATTTTAAAAGGATAAACTCATCGAATGAATTAAGTATTAATAGTAACTTTAAGCCATCTAAATTATCATTAAAAGAAATAGTTTTTCCAAAAACAGAACCCCTTTTTTACTATAAAAGAACTAATGATAATGTAGAATTAAAAGATATTAAATTTGATTCTGAGAAAACTATTATAATTGGTGCAAAGCCATGTGATGCAAAAGCTTTTTCTACAATCTCAAAAGTATTTAATTGGGATTATAAAGATAACTTTTTTAATTCAAAGTATGAAAATACCATAATAATTGGTTTAAAATGTGATTACAAAGATGAATATTGTTTTTGCAATGAGGTTGGTTTATCTCAATCGAGTAAAGAGGGTTCGGACATTTTTATTGAATTAGATGGAGATGATTATTTTATTTACATATTAAGTGAGAAAGGAAAAAATCTTTTGCAACCTTTTATGAGTTACTTAATAGAGGAAATAAAAGAATCGAAAGTAGATGATATTGATAATATTATTGATTTAAATAAAGTGCGAACATGGATAACTGATAATTTTGATAATAATTTTTGGTATAGTATTAGTCAAGAGTGCTTGGGATGTGGAAAATGTGCTTTTATCTGTCCTACCTGTCATTGTTTTGATATTGTAGATGAAAATTATACTTATTTTGAAGGTAGGAGAATGAAAAATTGGGACGCATGCCAGTTCGGTAAATTTACTTTGCATGCTTCTGGTCATAACCCACGAGATATTCAAGCAAAAAGATACAGACAAAGAATAGCACATAAATTTAAATATTACTTTGATAAATTTGATGAATTACTTTGTACGGGCTGTGGTCGATGTTCACGTGAATGCCCTGTTAGCATAAATATTTTTGATGTAATTAAAGAAATTAATGCTAAATAATGCTTTATTGAGGAGAAAATGGATAATATATATAAACCAACTATAGCTAAGATAATTGAAATTATAGACGAAACTCCGGATACCAGAACTTTTAAACTTGAATTACAGGATCCTGAATATAAAAAGAATTTTACATTTAAAGCAGGGCAATTTGCTGAATATTCTGTTTTCGGTGAAGGTGAGTGTACTTTTTGTATAGCTTCATCACCTACCAGAACTGATTATATTGAGTGCTCCTTTAAGCAAGCTGGTAAAGTAACAAATGCTTTAAGGAAATTAAATATTGGTGATGTAATTGGATTCAGAGGTCCTTATGGGAATCATTTCCCGTTAGAAGAAATGAAAAATAAAGATGTACTTTTTATTGCTGGTGGAATAGGGTTAGCTCCTGTTCGTTGTCTAATTTGGAATGTTTTGGATTTAAGAGATCAATTTAATAATATTACAATTATATATGGAGCACGTTCAGTTAGTGATCTTGTCTATAAAAGAGAATTAAATGAATGGCAGAACCGAAAAGATATCAAAACTGTAATAACAGTAGATCCGGGTGGTGAAACATCTGATTGGAAAGGTGAAATTGGATTTGTACCATCTATAGTTGAGGAAGTAAATCCTGATAGCAAAAATTGTATAGCAATAGTATGTGGGCCTCCAATAATGATAAAATATACTATGCCAATTTTAACTAAGATAGGTTTTAATGATGAAAGCATTATCACTACGTTAGAAAATAGGATGAAGTGCGGATTAGGTAAATGTGGTAGATGCAATATTGGTAGTGTATATGTATGTAAAGATGGACCAGTATTTACCTATAAAGAGTTAAAGCAATTACCTCAGGAATATTAATTATTGTTTTTTTGAATCCATATATTAGCTAGTTTATCTGCTTCGTCGTTATATTTATCACCTGAGTGACCTTTTACCTTAATAAAGGTGGGGTTATATTTTTTAATTAAATTTAGTAATTTTTCCCATAAATCTTTGTTTTCGATTGGCAATTTTTTTGAATTTTTCCAACCATTTTGTTCCCACTTTTCGTACCATTTTTGTTGAATACAATTGTATAAGTATGCACTATCGGTGTAAATTTCGATTGGATATTTAATAGATTTAATTGCTTCAAGTGCCTTTATGCATGCGGTTAATTCCATTCTCTGGTTGGTTGTATTTTTTTCTCCTCCATTTATTTTTTTAACCTTTTCATTAAAAATTAGCAAGGCTCCCCAACCACCAATATTATTTTTATTTTGATTGCCTGAACAGGCTCCATCACAATATATTTTTATTATATTATCCATATAATTTATTTAATCAATCATAGATAGTGATATTCTTTTTCTTTCTATATCAATATCGATAACAGTAACAGTTACTTTTTGGTGAACTTTAAGAACCTCAGCTGGATTTTTAATAAACTTATTTGCAATTTTACTTATATGAATTAAGCCATCTTGATGAACACCTATATCAACGAAAGCTCCAAAGTTTGTGATATTTGTAACTATACCAGGTAGTTTCATTCCAACCCGTAAATCTTCAATTTTATTTACGTCATCTGCAAATTTAAATAACTCAAATTCTTCTCTTGGGTCTCTTCCTGGTTTTGCTAACTCATCCATAATATCGTTTAATGTAGGTAACCCGACTTTATCAGTAATATAATTCTTTAAGTTAATTTTTCTTCTTAAGGATTCATTATCCATTAAATCCTGTACTGTGCATTTTAAATCTTCAGCCATTTTATAAACAATACTATAACTTTCGGGGTGAACAGCACTTCTATCTAATGGATTTTTTGCATTCCGTATTCTTAAAAATCCTGCTGCTTGCTCGAAAGCTTTGGGTCCTAATCGAGGTACTTTTAGAAGTTCTTCTCTTGATTTAAATGGTCCATTGGCATTTCTATATTCAACAATACTGTGAGCTAACTTTTCTCCTAAACCGGATACGTAAGTTAATAGTTGTTTACTTGCAGTGTTAAGTTCTACACCTACAGAATTAACACAACTAATTACTACATCATCAAGTTTTTCTCTTAAAAGAGTTTGATCTACATCATGCTGATACTGTCCGACTCCTATAGATTTTGGTTCTATTTTAACTAATTCTGCTAGTGGATCTTGTAACCTTCGGCCAATGGATACAGACCCTCTTACTGTAACATCGTAATCAGGGAATTCCTCTCTTGCAACTTCTGAGGCAGAATATATTGAGGCTCCACTTTCATTAACCATTACGACATGTACATTTTTTAAATTGAGTTTTCTTATGAAGGATTCTGTTTCTCTACTTGCCGTGCCGTTCCCAATAGCGATTACTTCTATATGATATAATTTACACAATTCTATTATAATATTTTCCGCTTCTTTTACTTTTTCTTCTGAATGTGTGGGATATATGGTTGTATTATAAAGTAATTTGCCTTGTTTATCAAGGCACACAACCTTACATCCAGTTCTAAAACCAGGATCTATTGCAAGTACGTTTTTTTCACCTAAAGGAGGTGCTAAAAGTAATTGTCTTAAGTTTTCTGCGAACACCCTTATTGCTTCAAGATCTGCTTTCTGCTTGGTTTCCAATCTAATTTCAGTCTCCATAGATAATGATAAAAGTCTTTTATAAGCATCAATCATTGCAGTTCTAACTTGTTCTGAGCAAAGGTTATGCTTTTTAATGAAAGTAGATTCAAGTATATAAATAGCATCTTCTTCGGGTGGTAGAATTCGTAAGGAGAGAAATCCTTCGTTCTCACCTCTTCTCATAGCCAGTACCCTATGTGAAGGTGCGCTTATTACAGGCTCTTCCCAATTGTAATAATCTTTGTACTTAATACCTTCTGCTTCTTTACCAGGTATAACCCTGCTCTTAAATACTCCTTTAATAGCAAATAGCTCTCTAAGTTTTGCTCTTGTATCTTGATCTTCATTTATCCATTCTGCTATGATATCTCTTGCACCTTGCAAAACGTCATCAACTGTTTTTAAATCCTTCTCTTCGTCAATGTACTTTTCTGCTTCAGCAAAAGGATCAATATCATCTTGTTGTAGATATATAATCTGAGCAAGTGGCTCCAGACCTTTTTCTTTTGCAATAGTAGCTCTTGTTCTTCGTTTGGGTCTAAATGGCAAGTAAATATCTTCAAGAGTTGCCATTGTTTCAGCTTGCTCAATTTTTTCTTTTAATTCATCTGTAAGTAAGTTCCTTTCAATTAATGAAGATAAAATAGCCTCTCTTCTTTTATCCAATTCTTCAAGTTGATTTAACCTATCTCTTATTGCCGTAATTGCAACTTCGTCAAGAGAACCAGTTGCCTCTTTTCGGTATCTTGCAATAAAAGGTACAGTTGCTCCCTCAGAAATTAAAAATGCTGTAGATTCTACTTGTTTATTTTGTAAATTTAATTCATTTGCAATTTTTTGGATATATTTTTCTTTCATCTTTTAACCTGATTTTATTCAAACTAAATCAAAAAATATATTATTGGTTTAATTTCTTTGCATTCCATAATGAATTAGGGTCCAGATATTTTTTTCTTAATCGTATAGATTTAGGTGTAATTTCAACTAATTCATCTTCAGAAATAAATTCTAATGCTTCTTCTAATGATAGTACCTTATGAGGGTGTAATTGATATGATTCTTCTGAAGTTGAAGCACGCATATTTGTTAGTTTTTTTTCTTTAGTTATGTTTACCCACATATCATTTGTTCTAGAGTTTTCGCCAACTATCATACCAGAGTATACTTCTTCACCTGGACCCACGAACATTATACCTCTTTCTTGTAAGTTTTCGATAGCATAAGCAGTAGATCTGCCTTGTCTATCAGCAATTAATACTCCAGATGTTCTTTGAGGAATATCTCCTGCATAAGGTAGCCAACCTAAAAATAAATGATTAATTATAGCTGTTCCTCTTGTTTCAATGATTAAAAAATTTCTTAAGCCAATTAAACCTCTCATTGGTATATGGAATTCTAATCTAACCCAACCTTCTGAGTGATTTATCATTTTAGTCATTTTGCCTTTTCTTATTCCCATTGCCTGAGTAATAATACCAATGTGTATTTCTGGACAATCTATGACTAAATGTTCAAAAGGTTCTAATAGTTCACCATTTTCTTTTTTCGTTTTAACAGTTGGTTTGCTTACAGATAATTCAAACCCTTCTCTTCTCATAGTTTCAATTAATATTGCTAATTGCAATTCGCCTCTTCCAATTACTTTGTATGTATCTGAAGATTCGGTTTCTTCCACCTGAATAGATGGGTTGCCCTGTATCTCCTTAAATAACCGGTCTCTAATTTGTCTGCTTGTTACAAATTTGCCTTCTCTTCCTGAAAAAGGAGAAGAGTTAATTGAGAAAAGCATTTCTAAAGATGGTTCATCAATTTTAAGTGGAGGAAGAGGTTTTGGGTTTTCAATATCTGTTAAAGTATCTCCGAGTTTTATTCCCTCAACTCCAGCAATTGCAACAATATCACCTGGCTCAGCTGAATCGATAGGTACTCTTTTTAAACCAGAGAATCCAAATAATTGAGTAATTTTTGTCTTGGTAAAATTATCATTTGAACCCATATATACCCAATCGCCAACATTTAATATGCCATTAGTTACTCTTCCAATACCTATTCTACCAAGATAGTCGCTATAATCAAGAGTAGTTATTTGTATTTGTAAAGGATGATTTTCAATGTATTTTGGAGGAGGGACTTTCTCAATAATTGTATCGAACAAAGGTACTAAATTTTTCCCTGGCTGTTTAGGATTATACGTAGCGATACCCTGTTTAGCAACTGTGTATATCAAAGGGAAATTACATTGTTCTTCTGTTGCCTCAAGATTTAGAAATAGTTCTAAAACCTCGTTTTCTACTTCTTCTATTCTGGCATCTGGTCTATCAATTTTATTTATCACAACAATTGGAGATAGCCCATTTTCCAGAGCATTTGAAAGAACGTATCTTGTTTGAGGTAGAGGCCCTTCTGAAGCATCAACTAAAAGTAAACAACCGTCAACCATTTTTAAAATTCTTTGAACTTCTCCACCAAAATCTGCATGACCTGGAGTATCAACAATGTTTATAGTATAATCCTTATAAGGGATGGCAGTATTTTTTGCCATTATTGTAATACCTTTTTCTCTTTCAAGATCAAGATTATCCAACGCTCTTTCAGCGACCTGCTGATTTTCTCTAAAAATACCTGATTGCCATAACATTGCATCGACTAATGTTGTTTTTCCATGATCAACATGAGCGATTATAGCTAAGTTTCTTATCTTTTCCCTAACCTTATACATAAATTACCTTTCATTACAAAATATAATTCTTTCCTGAGTTAATAATCTCGAAAAGGGATTTAAAATAACAAAATATGAATTATTAATCCCTTTTTCAATGTATTAAAATTTAACTTTCCATATATATTCATAATTAAATATTAGCATATAATTACTAATAAAAATTTTATATAATTTAAATAATATATTAAATTATTATTATGAAAATTTATATTTATTTTAATTTCAGTTTTAATTTTGAACTAATTTTTGAAAAAATATTATCAAAAAATAATTGATTTATATCTTGAAATTAAATTTAATCGAAATATATTTACTTATAGATGTTATTTTGAATAAACGTTTATTTATTACAATTATATATAAATATACAATTTACTTACTTAAATAATAATAAGCTATGTTAAATGAGATAATTGAAATACTAAAAAAAGATAAAATAAAATGGTCTGAATTCGAAAATTCTTTTAAAGAAAAAAAAATACCTTCGAAAACTATTTTATTGGAAGCAGGTAAAATCTCAAACTATGTATATTTAATTAAGAAAGGTTGCTTGAGATCATGGTTTAACAAAGATGGAAAAGATATTACCTTCCAATTCTTTTTTGAGAATCAACCAGTAGCTTCTATTGATAGTTTTTTAAATAATCAACCCAGTTTGTTTACCATTGAAAGCATTGAGCCTTCAATAATTATTTCTATAAGTAAATCAAATTTTGAAAAGCTTTATAACTTATATCCTGAATTCAAAGAAGTATTTTATGATTACCTTTTCAAACGATTTAGAAATTATGCAGAGTTATTTTTGTCTCGTATCAAAGATACACCTAAAGAAAGATATGAAGATTTAGTAAAAAATCACCCTGATATTATTAAAAGAGTCCCACAACATTATATAGCTTCCTATTTGGGAATAACCCCAGTTTCACTTAGTCGCATTAGAAATAGAAAGTAAGTTTCATTTCTTAACAATTGTTAATGTAGTAATAGAAATATTCTGAGTATATTTACTCAAAAAAATTGAATTGGTAATGGAAAATGAAACCTGTTTTTTTTAAATCAAAAATTATAAAAACTTCATTTATTATTGTGGATATTAAAAAATGTAAAGGATGTTGGAATTGTCTAAAAATTTGTAAAAAGAATGTTATTGGTAGAATAAACTTACCATGGCATAAACATATAATTTTAGCTAATGTAAATCTCTGTGTTGGTTGCTTGAAATGTGTAAAAGTGTGTAAGACTGGAGCAATCACTGCTTTAATAAATATGGAGAAGTAGGTAAATGGTAAAGTATATAACTAATATTGGATTGTTTATATTTGGTATTTTTACAATGTTTTCAGGGTTGCTTATTCAAGTTAAATATCACATAGGTAATCATAATCAGGATATTACAAACCAAATAGTATTTAATTTAGATTATAAAGGTTGGTCAAATTTTCATAAGATTTCAATAGTAATATTTTCTCTACTAATGATTTTTCATTTTTATCAGCATTGGAAGTTTTATAAAATTGTATTTACTAAAAAAATCATTACAAAAAACAAACAAGTAATAGTTCTAACATTGGTTTTTGTATTTGTTGCAATTACAGGGTTTATTCCTTGGTTTATTGATGTTTTAAATGGCAATGAAATTATTCGGAAAAGTATTATTGAAGTGCATGATAAACTAGCAATCATTCTTACTATATATTTAATTTTACATATTAAAAAAAGAGTTAAGTGGTTTTTAACAACTTTGAAAAGTTTAAAAGTTTGAGAAGGTTTATAAGTTATATGGATGTGAATTAAAATTTCTTTTTAAACAATTTTTATGTTTGAATTATACAATTATTATGATAGTTAACAAAAAGCTTATTACTATTCTAATTATGATACAATTATTGCAATTTCAAATTAAATATAAATCTTTTGAATATAAATTATAATCTTATTGCAACCACTTAATTCGCTAATTCCCCTTTTAGGTATAACCCCTTTTTTATTGAAAACCAATTAAACTTCACAATTATTTTTATTCAATTACAAGGTAGCCTCAAATTAGAGGTTATTTGTTTTAAGGATAATTAAACTAATATTAAAATAATCGATTAGATGTAATAAATATAGGTGCAAAAATATAAAGATTTTTATTGCTTTTCAGAAAAATATTGTTTATTTTATATCACTGGAAAATGTATAAAAAAATTTGGACAAATTATCAGTTTTTTAAGACCAATCTAATCAGTGAAAAATCATTATATTGGATTAAAATGAACATTAGGCGTCTAAGTTTTAACTCTTATTTCAGAATGTATTTTTTCCAGGTATCAATTAACAATATTTTTTAACATTTTCAAGCTTCAATTAGTAAAAGCTTAGGAGTATTTTTTATGCCAAACGGTAAAGTTAAATGGTTTGATCCTAAAAAGGGTTATGGTTTTATTAGTCAAGACAAAGGTGAAGACGTCTTTGTTCATTTTTCTGAGATTAAAACTGATAATGAATTCAAAACCCTGGAGCAAAATCAGCCTGTTACTTTCGAAATAGTAGAAAGTAAAAGAGGTCTTCAGGCACATAATGTTGTTCTAACAAAGTAGAACGTAACTTTAATAGAGGTAGAAGATGGCTTTTAGTTTTCAACTAGAAGATTTTAAGAAGATAGGTGATGTTCTTGGTGTAAAACCAAAATTTGATTCAAATGTTTATCGTTATGATATTCAAAAAGAAAATCCAGTTAGGCACCTTACACTTGAAATCTATCCCGATATTATTATTGGAAAAACTAAAGGTAATCTTATTTCTGTCTATTCTGTTAATTCTCATCTCCAATTGCATTTCTGTAATGGATTTGTTGCCAGTGAAATTCTGGGCGAAGTTACTTTCTTTACTGACCAATGTAATAAAGTATCAGGATTAATTATAGAAAAGGAAGGAGGTTGTTCTTTATTCTCTAATGTAGATCGTGAGGTTCTTTCTGGTGATTTTACTCAATTAGCACCAGAGGTAATGATGTCTAGTATTGCTTTATCATTAATGGAAACCACATTGCCAGATGAAGAGAATGAAGAAAAGGAGTGATGGAATAACTGTAATAAATCTTTTACCTCGATTCAAATTTTCACATACAATAGCAAGAAAATTGTTATTGAGAGTTTTATCGCATTTTCGATTTAAAGTTGAAAGTGTCAACATTGTGTTTATGGGTGATAGAGATATCACCCATATTAATGTACAATATCTTAATCATGACTACCCTACCGATGTTATTTCATTTCGATTAAATGAAGGTAAAAAGGTTGAAGGGGAGTTGTATATTGGTGTTGAAGAGGTTAAAAGAAATTCTGTTTTTTTTAATACTAAATTTTATGATGAGATAAAGCGAGTTATTATTCATGGCGCTCTTCACTTGATTGGTTATGAAGATGATACAATAAAAAAGCGAAATCAGATGAAAGAACTGGAAGACAAGTTTCTAAAAAATTCAAACTTTAAATAATAAATTTTTTTAAAAACAAAAGTTTTTTTAATTAAGTAATTCTTTGCACTTATCTTGGTTTTTTAATAAGAAAAACATTTATAAGTTAATTTGGTGATTTCTACTGAATTTTTCCTGTAATTATTTTTATAAAAATATAATTTGACTTGACAAACCAGCATTTTTATAATAAATTGATTCAAAATTTAGTGACTTAGTGTTCACTTTTGAGGTGGTAAGTTTTATGCAAGAAAAAATTGTAGAAATTCTCCTTCATTTAATTACTGGCATTAAGGAGCATAAGGTAATTGAAGAAAGTGAGATTAACCGATTAATTGAAAAAGGTTATACTCAAACAGAAATAAGCGCTGCTTTTAGCTGGTTGTATGATAAAGTTCAATTTGGAGAAAGCTTGCTATCTGATAATAACGAAGATATCTCCCCAAAATCATATAGAATTTTTCATGATGCAGAAAAAATGATTTTTTCTCCAGAAGCAAGAGGATACCTAATGCAGTGTTATGAATTAGGTTTAATTGATGAATGGGATATGGAATATATTATTGATAAAGTAGTTTTTTCAGGTTTCTCAAAAGTAACATTAAGCGAAATAAAATCGTTAGTAATTTCTACGATATTCGATTTTGATGATTCTGATAGGATTGGAAGTAGAGTAATGTTGAGTTCAAAAGATACAATTAATTAATTAAACCAAAAGATTTTTCATTTTATACTCACCTAACATATTAATGAATATTTCAGGAAAAATTGGCTGATGTCAAAGTCTTTGATAATTGTTGAATCCCCATCTAAAGCTAAAACAATAAATAAATATCTTGGAAATAATTACATTGTTGAAGCTTCTGTAGGTCATATAAAAAATTTACCAAAAAGTAAACTTGGAGTTGATATTGAGAATGGATACGCTCCAAATTATGTTACAATTAAAGGAAAAGCAGAAATAATTAGTAAGTTAAAAAAACTAGCTAAATCTTCTGAAGAAGTTTATATTGCAACAGACCCTGATCGTGAAGGTGAAGCTATTGCTTACAACATTGCTGAAGAGATAAAAGAGAAGAATGATAAAATTCACAGAGTGCTCTTCCACGAAATTACAAAAGATGGTATTAAGGAAGCGATGCAATCTCCAAGAGATATTGATATTAACCTTGTATATTCTCAACAAGCAAGAAGAGTAATGGATAGAATAGTTGGTTACAAGGTTAGCCCTTTTCTTTGGAAAACTGTTTACATGGGGCTTTCTGCTGGAAGGGTACAGTCTGTAGCTTTAAGACTTATTTGCGAGAGAGAAGAACAGATAAAGAATTTTAAAGAAACAGAATATTGGTCTATAATAGGTAATTTTGAAACAGAGAGTAAAAAGAATTTTTTTGCAAAACTTTTCAAAATTGAAGGCAAAGAAATCATTGTTCCTGAAGAAAAGTTTATTGAAGAGTTAAAGTTAAAAAATAAACTTGACCATTTTTTCATTATTAATAATAAAGAGCATGCTGAAAAATTAAAATCTGAAATACTAAATGAATTATTTCAGGTTTCACAAATCAACAAAAAAGAAACAAAGAGAAATCCTCCTCCACCTTTCATTACAAGTTCTCTTCAACAAGAAGCATCAAGAAGATTAAGGTTTTCTGCAAAAAAAACAATGCTAATTGCCCAACAATTGTATGAAGGTATAGAGTTAGGGGAGGAAGGTCCTGTCGGTTTAATTACTTATATGAGAACCGATTCAACAAGATTAAGTAATGATTCTATAGAGAGGGTTAGAGAATACATCTACCAAAATTTTGGTAAAGAGTATTTACCTGATTCACCAAGAATTTTTAAGAAAAGTAAAAGTGCTCAGGATGCTCATGAGGCAATAAGACCAACCTATATGGAAAATACCCCTGAAAAGGTAAAAAAATACTTATCTAAAGAACAATATGCTTTGTATGAGCTTATCTGGAATAGATTTGTTGCTTGCCAAATGGCACCTGCTGTTTTGGATCAAACCACAATATTAATAGAAGGAGGTAAGTTTTTATTCAAAGCAACTGGTTCAATTTATAAATTCAGAGGATTTCTTCAGGTCTATGATGATATTGTTTCAAACGGTGATAAACCAAAAGAAGAAGATAAAGAGCTGGAAAATCTACTTCCTCCAGATATTTCTGAAAATGATAAACTGAATTTGCTTGATGTTATAACACATCAGCATTTTACCAAACCCCCTGCAAGATATACAGAAAGCTCTCTTGTAAAAGAACTTGAAGCAAAAGGAATTGGAAGGCCAAGTACCTATGCATTAATAATTAGTACATTGCTTGATAGAAAATATGTTGAGCAGCAGGATAGAAGACTTTTTGCTACAGAACTTGGTATGGATGTAAATAAGATTTTAATAAATAATTTTAATGAGTTGTTTGATGTTCAGTTTACCGCAAAGATGGAAGATGAGTTAGATACAATTGCTTCGGGAGAGAAAACTTATAAAGAAGTGCTTGATGATTTTTATATACCTTTTAGCAATGTTTTAGATAAAGTGGAGAAAAAAGTGAATGATATAAAAGAATCTCTTCAAGAAGAGACAAAAGAAGTTTGTGATAAATGCGGTAAACCGATGATTATCAAATGGGGAAGAAATGGTAAGTTTATGGCTTGTTCCGGCTATCCTGATTGTAAAAATACTAAACCAATTGATAATGATGAGCAAAAACCTACTGGTGAAAAATGTGACGTTTGTGGTGCTGACATGGTTTATAAAGTAGGAAGATATGGAAAATTTATTGCTTGTTCTAACTACCCTGAATGCAAGAATACAAAACCAATTACTTTGAAAATTACGTGTCCAAAATGTAAGCAAGGTGAATTAGTTGAGAAGAAAACGAAAACAAAACGTGTTTTTTACGGCTGTTCAAGGTATCCTGATTGTGATTTTGCCTCGTGGGATAAGCCTGTAGGTAATGAATGCCCTGAGTGTAAAAATCCCTACCTGGTAGAAAAATATTCTCAAAAAAAAGGTGTTTATTTGAAATGTCCTCAATGTAAAAAAGAATTTGATAAAAATCTTGATCCTTTGACTTTAGAGGATTAATATTTTTTATGAAAGAATATATTAATGAATTTCTTTCTTATTTAAAAATTGAAAAAAATCTTTCTAAAAATACTATAGTATCCTATGAAAATGATTTAAACCAATTTCATAATTATCTTATTTCTTTTTATGAAAAAAATGATTATAATATTAATGAGATTGATCAAAGAGTAATAAGGGATTATCAGAGGAACCTTTTATTAAATAATATCAAAAAAATCAGCATAGGAAGAAAAATAGCAGCAATTCGATCTTTTTTTAAATTTTTAGTAAAAAAACAATATTTAAGTAAAAATCCATCGATAGGTATTACTGCACCAAAAACAGAAAAAAAATTACCGGTTTTTGTAGATGAAAAGTCTATTGAGAAAATGATGAGAATGCCAGATACTGAGCTAATAACCGGATTGAGAGATTTAGCCATTCTTGAAATATTTTATAGTACTGGTATAAGGGAATCTGAACTAATAAATTTAAACTTTTCTGATTTGTATTTGTCAAAAAATTTGATAAAAGTATTTGGTAAAGGAAGAAAAGAGAGAATTATTCCAATTGGTTCAAGAGCAAAAGCTATTATCGAAGAATACCTCGAAAGACGTCAAGAACTTTTTACAGAGGCTACAACAGAAGAAGATAAAAAATTCATTTTTCTCTCAAATCATGGTAAAAAGTTTTATAGGACGGGAATTTATAACATTGTTAAATTTTATCTGACAAAAGCATTTGGTGGTGAAAAATGCAGTCCACATGTTTTAAGACATACATTTGCTACACATTTATTAAATCGGGGAGCAGATATTGAGTCTGTAAAACAAATGTTAGGGCACTCAAGTTTGAGCACAACTCAAATATATACTCATGTATCTGTGGATCATCTAAAAAAAATTTATAATAAAGCTCATCCGAAAGCCAATACAGATGAGAAAATATAGCAAAGGAATAAGTCCTTTGCTAATTTAAGGATAGATATAGGAGGAAATAAAATGAATGTAAAAATCACAGCTCGACATTTTAAGGCACATGATACGCTTAAGGAACATGCGCAGTCCAGTATTGAAAGTTTGACTAAGTTTTATGATGGAATTTTAAGTGCTGAAGTTATCCTTAGTTATGAAAAAGTGCAAAATAGCGTAAAAATTGCCGAAATTACTCTTGGGGTTAACGGTAAATTATTAAAAGCTACTGCAAAAAGCGAAGATTTTATAAAGTCTATTGATATTGCAGTTGAAAAAATCGAATCTCAATTAAAAAAGTATAAAGATAAAAAACGAGATATTAAAAAATAAATCTTAACAAAATGGCGGCTTATATAGCCGCCTTTTTCTTTTCTATATAAGATTAAATATTTGACTTTTCTTTTATATAATTATTATGATATTATTTACTATATTTAATAATAACCAAACTATGATTGCATTATGTTAAATTTAGAGAATCTAAAGGAAATTAAAAAGAAAAATATTACAGTTGGTTTTCTTTATGAAGAATGTAAAAACAGATTCGATTTAAATCCTTTAAATGGTGAAGTAGGATTTTCAAATGTTATTGGAGATAAAAACATACATAGACCCGGGTTGGCTCTTGCTGGTTATGTAGAATTGTTTACCTATGGAAGAGTGCAGGTTTTCGGAAATACAGAGATGAGGTACCTAAACCATCTCGATTATGAAGATAGGATGCAAGCCGCAAAAAAACTGTTCGAGTTCCCAATACCCTGTATAGTAATAACTAATAATAATGTGATGGATGAAGATATTTTAGAACTTGCAAAAGAAAAAAACATTCCAATATTTGGTAGTTCATTATCTACTACTAAATTTAGTTATCTATTAAGTGATTTCTTAGATGATCAATTTAGCCCTCAAACTGTAATTCATGGTGCTTTTATAGATGTTTACGGTATTGGAATTTTATTTGTTGGTCGTTCTGGCATTGGAAAAAGTGAAATTGCTCTTGATCTTGTAGAAAGGGGCCATAGATTGGTAGCAGATGATGTTGTAATGATAACAAGGAAAGGAGAAGGCATTTTAATTGGCTCAAGTAATGAAATTGTAAAACATTATATGGAAATAAGAGGACTTGGTTTGGTAGATGTTAGAGGCATTTTTGGTATTAGGGCTATTAGATATCAAAAACGTGTTGAGGTATTAGTGGAATTAGAAGAGTGGAAGGAAAATAATAATTATACACGGACTGGTTTAGATGAAAGTAAAGTATCAATATTAGGTGTAGAAATACCTCATATTAAACTGCCAATTTTCCCCGGTAAAAATGTTACAGTTATTAGCGAAGTAATAGCTTTGAATTACTTGATGAAGCATTATGGTATTGATTCCGCAAAGATATTTGCTCAAAAGTTGCAAGAAACTATTGACAAAAAAACCAATCGAGAAAATGAGGCAAAAAGAATAATAAATTATTTTGAACATGATTTTGAATAAAAGATTTTATTATTTTTTTGTTTTAATTATATTATTTCTTTTTGGTTCTTGTAATAAAAGTGATCAAAAAGATAATAATTTAACAAAAAACCGTAATACACTAGTAATAGCTCTTATAAATGATATTGATTCTTTTAACCCTATAACAACAACGGATGTAACTTCTAGTACAATTCAAGATATTATATTCCCTGCATTAACAGGTATAAAATGGAATGATAGCTTGGGTATAGTGGAATATATACCACTACTAGCTAAATCCTGGAAAATATCAGATGATGAAAAAAGTATAACATTTAACCTTAAAAATAACATATTGTGGAGTAATGGGGAAAAAATAAAAATAAAAGATATAATTTATTCATATAAATTGTATTCCAATCCTTTAACAGCAAGCCCTCAACAATTTTTATTTAGTAATTTTTATAAAAAAATTAATAATGAGATAGATGACCAAAAAAGTTTTTGTGTTTTAAATGACTCTGTATTTATGGTTAATTTTGAAACTAAATCAAGTAACCCATTACAATTTTCGATTTTAAAAATTATTCCTGATAACTTTTATAAAACAGATATAAAGAGGTTGCAACAAGATCCAAAATCTTTTGAACCTATTTCTGCGGGACCTTATATATTGAAGGAATGGGTACCCAATCAAAGAATAGTATTTTTACAAAATGAAAAATATAATTTGGGACCAAAACCAAACATTGAAAAAATTATTTTCAAAGTAATACCAGATTATACAACCAGATTAATAGCACTTAAAACTGGTGAAATAGATTTTATGGAAGGTATAAGACCTGAAGATGCAAGAGAAATAAAGAAATCTTCTCCTGATATACAATTGCTTCCTCTTAATGATAGAACTTACGAGTTTGTATGTTGGAATAACATTGATAATATTATTTACAAAAAATATAAACAAATAAAACCACATAGACTTTTTGGGAATAAAAATGTTAGGAAAGCATTAACTTTAGCTATAGATAGGCAAGAGATTGTAGACGGTTTTTTAATGGAATATGGTAAAATATGCAATGGTCCTGTTTCTTCAATATTTAAATGGGCTTATGATTATGATTTGAAGCCTATACCTTATGACCCTCAAGCTGCTAAATCAATTCTCAAAAATGAAGGATGGTATGATAGAAATGGCGATGGTATAATTGATAAAGATGGATTGGAGTTTAAATTTAATCTTTATATTAATGCTGGTTCTCCAAGAAGAGAATATTGTGCAAACATGATAAAAAATTATTTAAAAAAAATAGGTATCGAAGTTACTATTCAAAAACTTGAATGGAATTTATTTGAAACAGGAATTATAAATCGTGAATTTGATGCTTTCATAAATGGTATGGCGGTATCATCCGATTTGAATCTTTTCGAATTCTGGTATTCTGACTTTAAAAAGGCTTCATTAAATGATGCTGGTTATAGAAATAAAAGAGTAGATGAAATTCTTGAAATAGTTTCAAGACAAAATTATTTAAAGTCTGCGCCTTATTTTAAAGAGCTACAAAAAATTTTATATGATGATGAGCCATGTACCTTCTTATATTGGTATTCCAATATAATAGGTTATAATAAAAAGTTAAGAAACGTTAAGTCTAATATTTGGGATTCATATAATCAAATATCGGAATGGGAGAAAGACTAATGAATATTTTTAATTCTTAAATTTATATATTTATAGTTATAATTATTAAATTCTTTTTTAGTTTAATATCATTTTAGAAAATTTTCTAGAGGGGATTTTAAACCCCTCTAGATATTATCTCCATTTTAGTGTGAGCATGCTTTACTAAGATCACTTTTTATTTCTCCTGATACGAATTTTTTTACTGCTTCTTCAGCAGAAACCTCATCAGTAATTATTGGAATAATATTATTTCTTGTTAAATCTTCTACCAATCTATGACCCATTCCAGCTGTAATTAGAGTGCTACAACCTTCAAGAGCATTTAATAATGAATGATGTGAAGCATGGTGATGACCACCTCCTTCACCGTGCATTTGATGCCTATGCTGCATATGATGGTTTGTAAATGTATTTTCAATGATGTTTTTTGATATAATATTTTGACCATCAACTTCAAATATAATAAATTTTTCACATCTACCAGGATGACCACATACATTTATACCATCATCAGATGACACTGCTATTTTCATTTTATCCTCCTTCTTGTTAAGAATAACATAATTTTTATTTTTATTAATTTTTATCGCTTTACCATTTAGTAAAGCATCAGTAATTTTATATCTAGCTTTTTCAATTATTCTTCCAAAAGTTTGTCTGCTTATACCCATATTTTGTGCAGATTCTTCTTGACTTAGACCACTAAAATCTGCTAAACGAAGGGCTTCTAGTTCGTCATGATCTAATTCTACGATTTGAAGTGTTGTTAGAGGTACTGCTCTTGGTTTAAAATAAGTAAAATTTGGATCAAAATTTACAATTCTACATTTTTTGGGTCTCATAGATTTACCAAAATAATTATGAGCATATGCTCATAATATAATATCATTTTTCAAAAAAGTCAAGATAAATAATAATTGCATATAAAATAAAAGTTTTTTACTTTTAAATTTGGTAAAAACAAAGGTGAGATATGAAAAGAATAACTTTTTTTATTATTTTTTCTTTATTTGTCCAATATTTATTTGGGCAGAGCAATTTTAAAAAAATTGATCTTTTAATTGATAAAGGCGAATTTAAAAAAGCCGAAGAGTTGATTAAAAAAGAAATATGTTTTAATAAAAAACTTACTGATTTAGAAAAGCTTCGTTTAAACTTTGAAATCGAAAGAATGAATAGAATCAGGTTAGATTTTACAAAATCCGAAAAGGAAGTAGTTGATTATATTAAAAAATATTTGCCTAATGTAACAAAAAAAGATCTACTAAAATGGGAAAAGGAGAAATCTCTCGAGGTTATGATTATCGATGGGAAAAAACTTTATTTTAACAACGCTGCAAGAAATTTATTCAGAATTGATAAAGCATGTAAAGAAATAAAAGCAAAGAAAGATACAGCAAAATCTTCAGATGAATTTAATCTATTACAGCTTTTAACAGAGATAATTGATGAATCTAATAAATCAAATAAAACTAATGTAAAGCCAATAAAATATAAAATAGATTATACTGTTACTTTAAAAGAAAATGTGGTGCCTGATGGTGAAATTGTGAGGTGTTGGCTTCCTTTTCCTCGTGAAGTAAAAGGAAGACAGGAAGATATAAAGATTCTCTCAACTTATCCAGATAGTTATATAATTTCCGATAATAATAAATATATGCATCGTTCAATTTATTTTGAACAAAAAGTAAAATCAGGAGAAAAAACAAAATTTTCGGTTTCTTTTGAATATACTTGTTATGCTTTTTATAATAAGATCGATCCTGAGAAAGTATTACCTTATAATGAAAATTCTGAAGAATATAAAAAGTATACTTCTGAAAGAGAACCACATATTGTATTTACTAAAGAATTAGAAGAAATTTCGAAAAAAATTGTTGGTTTAGAAACAAACCCATATTTAAAAGCTAAGAAAATATTTGAATGGGTTGATAGCTATGCTCCATGGGCAAGTGCAAGAGAATATTCTACCATTCAGAATATTCCTATGTATTGTTATGAAAATAAGCATGGAGATTGTGGAATACAAACTTTATTATTTATGACTTTAGCAAGAATGAATGGAATTCCAACCAGATGGCAATCAGGTTGGGAGCCTACATCTATGCACGATTGGTGTCAAATGTATATTGAGCCTTATGGTTGGGTACCAGTTGATCAGTCTTTTGGATTGCAAAAATCAGAAAATGAAGATATAAAATGGTTTTATTTAGGTAATATAGATAATAGAAGATTAATTGTAAATGATGAATATTCAGATATATTTTATCCTGCAAAAATTTATCCTAGAAGTGAAACTGTTGATTTTCAAAGAGGTGAATTAGAATGGAGAGGGGGTAATTTATATTTTGATAAGTGGGATTACGATTTTAGGATAGAAGAAGTAAAATAAATTTTCTAAAGTTAATTAACTTTTTAGTCGATAATTTATTTAAGTAAAAAATTCTAATTATAATTGCTATAATTATATGAATATAACCGGTGTAATTGCGTTAGTAGATAATTTCGATTTTCTTGCAAAAGGAGTAATGAAAGTTGATTTGGCATTTATTCAAAATGTTCGTACCGGCCGTGGTGTAAAGAATTTTATGGATTTAGCAGCTCAAGAAGATTTTCAGTTTCGTAATTATTATTTTCAAGATGAATTTGGTCAAGTTCGCTATAAAGTTGTAACTGGGAAAGTACTTGACTACAAAGCTTGAATTATTTTGATGGGTATGTTAGCATACCCATTTTTTTTTCATATCAAAAATTATTTGTTTTAAATACCTAAATTTCCCTTTCTTAATGTAATGGTTTATTCAAAGGTCATAATTTATTGATTTGCATATTTTTAGTATTAATATTAAATTACATAGTTAAAAATCAGTCTGGAGTCTAAAGCATGTCAAAAGATATTAATATTCTTTATGTAGTAGCAGAAGCAGTCCCTTTTGCTAAAACAGGTGGATTAGCTGATGTTGCTGGAGCTTTACCACAAACTGTAAAAGAACTTGGTCATGAAATTCGAATAATGATGCCTAAGTACTCTTCTTTTAGTGAAAGAAAATTTAGAGTACACGATGTAATAAGATTACGTGAAATAAACATTCCAATAAGAGGTACATGCATTACATCTAGTGTAAAATCTGCATTTATTTCTAGTTCAAAGGTTAAGGTTCAGGTATACTTTTTAGCCAATGATAAATATTATGGTAGAGATGGGATTTATGTAAATCCTCATACTAAAAAAGAGTATTCAGATAATGATGAGAGATTTATTTTCTTTTGTAAAGGAACGCTTGAGACTCTTAAAAAATTAGGGTGGAGACCCGATATAATTCATTGTAACGATTGGCACACGGGTTTAATTCCAGCTTATTTAAAGACTGTTTATAAAGATGACCCTTTCTTTAAGAATATAAAAACTGTTTTTACAATTCACAATTTAGCATATCAAGGAATTTTTCCAAAAGAATCTTTTGATAAATCTGACTTACCGGAAAGTATTTTTACTCCAGATGGTGTAGAGTTTCATGGAAAATTTAATTTTATGAAAGCCGGAATTGTATATGCAGATATAATTAATACTGTTAGTGAAAAATATGCTCAGGAAATTCGTTCAAAAGAAGAATTTGGATTTGGATTAGAAAAATTATTAAATAAAAGAAAAAATGATTTATATGGAATAATAAATGGAGTAGATTATAACGTTTGGAGCCCTCAGACTGATGAATTTATTCCAACAAAATATTCCGCAGCTACTATATCTAAAAAAGTTGAGAATAAAAAAGCTCTTTTACAAAAGTTTAATTTAAAATTTGATGAAAACATTCCAGTTATTGGTATTATTTCCAGACTTGCAGATCAAAAGGGGTTTGATTTAATTGGTGATATTGTTAATGAATTAATGAGTTTAGATATTCAAATGGTTGTTTTAGGAACTGGTGAAAAGAAGTATCATGAATTATTCCAGAAAATTCATAATAAATATCCTGAAAAATTTGGGGTATACTTAGGATTTAGTGAATCACTTGCTCATCTAATTGAAGCTGGTAGCGATATGTTTCTTATGCCTTCAAGATATGAACCGTGTGGATTAAATCAAATATATAGTTTAAAATATGGTACAGTTCCTATCGTAAGAGCTACTGGCGGTTTGGATGATACAATTGAAAATGTTGATGAAAAATCTGGAACAGGGACAGGATTTAAATTTAATAAATATGATTCAAAAGAACTTTTAAAAACTATTAAGAAAGCAATAAAAGTATATCAGGATAAAAAAATCTGGACCAAAATAATGAAGAATGGAATGTCAAAAGATTTTTCCTGGTCTAATTCCGCAAAAAAATATATTGCTTTATATAAAAAGTTAATAAAAGAAAAGGATTAAAAGATTATTGATATAAAAAAAATAGCTGTTTTTCTTGATAGGGATGGAACAATTAATGAGGAAGTTAATTTTGTAAAGAATCCCGATGAGTTTATTCTTATTCCCGGAGTAGGTTTAGCGATATCAAAATTAAACAAATTAGGCCTAAAAGTATTTGTAATATCCAACCAATCAGGGGTTGCACGGGGTTTCTTTACTGAACAAACACTCTCTCAAATCCATGATAAAATGAACAAATTGCTTCTTAAACAAGATGCAGTTATTGATGACATCTTTTATTGCCCTCATCATCCTGATGCAATAATTCCTGAATATAAGGCTAATTGTAATTGTCGTAAACCTTTACCTGGTATGTTGTATAAAGCAAAAGAAAAATATAATATTAATCTTGATGAAAGCTTCGTTATTGGAGATATGGATAGAGATATTGAACTTGGCTTACAAAACAACATGCACACAATTTTAGTACTTACAGGTAAAGGTAATGAAACATTACAATCTTTACAACAAAATGGTAAAGCTCCAGATTTTATTGCAAACAACTTATTAGAAGCAGTTGAATATATTGAAAAAAAATTAAACGATTGAGTTATGAAAAAAATATTTCTTTTTATAAGTATTTTTATTTTGCTTTTCTTAGTTAATGCTTGTGATGATACTCCTTCTGAGGTAGGAATTAGTGTTATCCCGGTTACAGATGAAATAAATTATAAAACATTAGAAACAGATAGCATTCCATACACCACAGAGATTATTCAAAAAACAGTAATAAAAAGTGGGCAAGAATATTTATTAGTAGGTAAAAGTGGCAATGAAGAAGCTATCACCTTGTTAAAGTTTACGGGATTCCCAGATACTCTAGCTTCTGCTACTGTAATAAAAGCTGATCTAGTCTTACATCCTACAAACTACTCGCTTGGCGAAGAATCAACCTTTGGTTTTACTGTACATAAAATAACCAGTACATGGTCTGTTACTAGCCCTGGTAATGCAATGGTTACAGGTCCATTATACGATAATGCTTCTGTTGGTACATATTCGGGCGCTTTTTCTGATACTTCGGCAATTTATGTTCCAATTAATACTTCTTTAGTAAAGGATTGGTTATACTATGCTTCTGATGCAACGAAATATAATTTAAATCAAGGTATAGTACTAACTCCATCAGCAAATTCAAATTGTGTTTGGGCATTTTATTCATCAGATAATACTACTTATTCTGATAATTCTAAAGATCCTTATCTTAGGGTAATCAAAGAATTAAATGGGAAAAGGGATACTATTTATGTTTATCCTTCAGAAGATACTTATTATGGATATTCAAGAAATTTCAGTTTAGACCAGAAGAATATTGTTATGCAATCAGGGATATCTTATAGAACAAAAATAAAACTTGATTTGAGTAGAATACCGAAACACGTCCATATAACTAGTGCCATTTTAACGTTAACTCTCGATCCTGATGATTCTAAAATTGGTAAAAATTCTATAGATTCATTAGCTGCACTTGCAAATATTTACAATTCTGATGGTGTTTTATTGCAAAGTTTTAATGTTATCGGAACGCCAATTATTGATAATGGGAAGAAAGTTTATAATTTTAACATTACACTATTTGTTCAAGGTTGGATTGATAAATGGATAAATAGCGGAATGGAAATTTTTCATTTAGGTGAATTATATTCTTTAGATAGATATTCTTTTTATTCCAAAAATGTTGTAGATCCTAATAAAAAGCCAAAGATAAAAATTACATATTTAAATTTACCGTATTAAAGTATGAAAAAAATATTTTTTATAATAATTTTTGCTGCTTCTTTATATAGTCAAGAAAGCGGCTCTCCTTACTCAAGGTTTGGGTTGGGCTTCTTTAATTATTCTATTTCTACAAGATCAACAGGTAATGCAGGCACTTCTATTGCCATATTTGATGAGAATGAATTAAATAATTTAAATCCTGCTACCTGGTCAAAGATTAAAAACACAGTTTTTTCTTCAGGTTTATTTTATGAATCTTCAACATCAGAGGATAATAATGGGAAAAAGAAATTTCAGAATATGAATTTTAGCAATACAGTATTAGGAGTGCCTTTAGAAAAAGACAAAGAATTTGTTTTAGCATTAGGGTTATTTTCTAAAAGTAAGGTTGGCTATAATATCTATCAAAATGTTATCGTGAATGATTTACCTGCTAAATCTGTGTATTTTGGCACTGGAGGAATTTCCGAGTTTATGTTAGGTTTAACTTTTTCTCCAATGCAAAAGTTAAATGTAGGTTTCAAAACGGGATACAATTTTGGTGAGGTGCAGCACTCTGGAAAATTGCAATTTAATAATTCAGAATATATTGATAATGAATATTTAAATTCGATTTATGTAAAGGGATTTTCTTTTACTGGTGGTATAATATATAATGGTTTAGGAGATTTATTGGGTATTCATTATGGAAATATTGGATTTTTATTTTCTCCGAAATCTAATTTACGTGCTAAAAAGGAAAGATACTCTAACTTTTCTTCATCATCAGCTACAATTTCGGATACAGTTGTTGGAGGAGAAAAAGAATTAATATTACCTCTTAACTATGGTTTAGGGTTTGATCTTGGTTTAAATGAAAAATACCATTTTGCTTTCGATTATTTGTTTACAGGTTGGGAAGATTATAAATATAATGGTTTAAGTGAAAATTTAAAAAATAGCCAAAGACTCTCTTTTTGCTTGGAAACAATTCCCGAAAAAGATCTTTTAGCACCACTTTCTGAGAGAGCTAGATATTCATTGGGTTTTTATTATGAGAGAATGAATCTTGAAATAAATGGGACAAGAATTAATGAGTATGGAATTACATTAGGTATAGGTGTACCTCTTTCACGAAATGCTTTCATCAACAGCGCCATTATTTATGGAAGAAGAGGAAAAAATGAAAACGGATTAATTTTAGATAATTTTATTAAAGTTCATTTATCGATTAATCTTAATGAACTTTGGTTTGTAAATACAGAAGATCAATAAAATTTGGGTTCTATTTATGATAGCTATTGGTTCTGATCATGCAGGATATGAATTTAAAGAAAGAATAAAAAAATTGTTGGAAGAATTGGGTGAAAAATATATTGATTTTGGAACACACAGCAATGAATCTTGTGACTACCCTGATTATGCAAAAAAAGTAGCACAATCAATTCTAAATAAAGAGTGTACAAAAGGAATATTAATTTGTGGTACAGGTATTGGTATGAGTATTGCTGCAAATCGTTTTAAAGGTATAAGGGCGGCAGTATGTTTAAATGAATATATGGCTAAAGTATCACGTACTCACAATAACTCGAACATACTTGCAATAGGTGAAAGAACTACTCCCTGGGTTGAAGTTCAAAGAATTGTAAAAGTATGGCTTAATTCAGAATTTGAAGGTGGTAGGCATTTAAATCGAATTGAAAAAATGGATCAATAAATTTAATAAAAGTTTTTGGAGACCTTTATGAGTTTCTTAAAAGAATCTGATTCTGAAGTATTTTCTGCTATTCAGAATGAATTAATTCGTCAAAGAGAAAAATTAGAGTTGATTGCTTCTGAAAATTTTGTGAGTCCTGCAGTAATGGAAGCGATGGGAAATGTTATGACTAATAAATATGCAGAAGGCTATCCCGGAAAGAGATACTACGGTGGTTGTGAATTTGTTGATGTTGCTGAAAATATTGCAAGAGATAGATTGAAACAGTTATTTGGGGCAGAGTATGCTAACGTGCAACCTCATTCTGGTTCTCAAGCAAATATGGCAGCTTATTTTTCTTTTTTATCCCCTGGAGATAAAGTAATGGGTATGGATTTATCTCATGGTGGGCATCTTACTCATGGATCCCCAGTTAATTTTTCTGGTAAATTGTTTAATTTTGTTTCTTATGGAGTTGATAAGGAAACCGGAAGAATTGATTACAACATGTTAGAAGAAATTGCAACAAAAGAAAAACCAAAACTTATTGTTATTGGTGCAAGTGCATATTCTCGTGATTATGACTACAAAATTTTTAGACAAATTGCTGACAAAATTGGAGCATTTCTAATGGCTGATATTGCTCACCCAGCCGGAATAATTGCTATGAAGAGATTAAATGATCCTTTACCTTATTGTGATATTGTTACTTCAACAACACATAAAACCTTGAGAGGTCCACGAGGTGGTTTGATTCTAATTGGTAAGGATAAAGAGAATCCTTTTGGTTTAAAAATGGGCAAAAGTGGACGAGTAAAAATGATGTCTGAAGTAGTTGATGGTAATGTAATGCCCGGAATTCAAGGGGGTCCATTAATGCATGTAATTTCTGCTAAAGCTGTTGCATTTGGTGAGTGTTTAAAACCTTCATTTAAAGATTATATTGATCAAGTTTTGAAAAATGCACAGGCATTAGCAAATAAACTTTTCTCATTAGATTATTCAATTATTTCTGGTGGAACAGATAATCATTTAATGTTGATAGATCTAAGGAATAAAAATATTTCAGGTAAAGATGCAGAAATTGCCTTAGAGAAAGCTGGTATTACAGTAAATAAAAACATGGTGCCTTTTGATGATAAATCTCCTATGATAACAAGTGGTATAAGGGTTGGCACACCTGCTATGACTACAAGAGGGATGAAGGAAAAAGAGATGGAATATATTGCAGAGTTAATAGATACAGTTATTAAAAATTATACTAATGAGGATATTATTCAAAAAGTAAAGAATCAGGTGAAAGAACTTTGTTCTAAATTTCCTCTTTATGATAACTGGAATAAATAAACATATAATTTCTTTTTAAAAATTTATTACTGATGTGGAAAAAAAAGAAAGCAAAAGAAGAAGTAGAAATGGGATTCCTCGATCATTTAGAGGAATTACGATGGAGGATTATAAAATCGCTGATTGGAATTGTAATTGGTGGAATTATATGTTGGATTTTTATTGATTTCATTATAAACGATATTCTTATTCGACCTGCACTTAATTATAATATGAAGTTGCAGAATATTAGACCATTTGGGCAGGTTTTTTTATATATGCAGGTTGCAATAATTGGGGGCATTATTATAAGTTTCCCAAATATTTTATTTCAAATTTGGAAGTTTATCGCACCTGGATTATACCCTAAAGAAAGAAAATACATTTCAAAGATTGTTTTTTTCACTTCTTTTTGCTTTTTATCTGGAATTGCTTTTGCGTATTTTGTAATGATTCCAATGGCTTTGAATTTTTTCTCGAGTTTTGGTACGCAAAAAATTGAAAATATTATTGCAATTAATGAGTATATTAGTTTTATTATAAGTGTAATATTAGGTGCTGGTATTGTTTTTGAGTTACCTATGGCATCGTGGTTTTTGGCAAAATTGGGTCTTTTGACTCCGTCATTTATGAGAAAATTTAGAAGACATGCTATTGTTGCAATATTTGTTTTAGCGGCTATTTTAACACCTGGAACTGACCCAGTTAGTCAAATAATATTAGCAGTACCTTTAATGGTTCTTTATGAGATAAGTATATGGATTTGTAAGGTAGCACAAAAGAAGGAGGCACATTAAGATGTCTGAAATAAAAAATATTTCGAAGCCAATTTCAAATGAACTCCGAAAATTAGATGAGCTTTTTAAAGCTACAATGAAGTCAAGAGTTACTATAATTGATCAGATAAGTAAGTTTATCCTAAGACAAAAAAGCAAAAAAATTAGACCTATACTTACTTTTCTTTCGGCAAAAAATTGTGGTGAAGTAACACCTTCTTCTTACCGTGCTGCTATGATGATTGAGCTTTTACATACTGCTACTCTTGTTCACGATGATGTAGTGGATAATGCTGATACAAGACGTGGCTTTGCATCAGTTAACGCAATCTGGAAAAATAAAGTTGCTGTACTTATGGGAGATTACTTTTTATCAAAAGGTTTGCTAATTTGTATAGATGCTAATGATTTTAAAATTTTAGGTGTTACATCAAATGCTGTAAGAAGAATGAGTGAAGGAGAATTATTGCAAATACAGAAATCAAAACAATTAGATATTGATGAGAAAGTGTATTTTAAAATCATTTCAGATAAAACAGCATCTCTTTTATCAGCAAGTTGTGAAGTAGGGGCAATTAGTGCTACTGATAATCAAGATAAAATTATAAATATGCGAAATTTTGGTGAGAATCTTGGTATCGCATTTCAAATTCAAGATGATTTACTTGATTATCTAGGGGAAACTTCTATTCTTGGTAAATCAACTGGTATGGATTTAAAAGAAAAGAAAATAACACTTCCACTAATCTATGCTTTAAAGAATTCAAGTAAAAGCTCAGTTAAAACAATAGTAAAAATGTTAAAAAATGATTTACAAAAAAAGCAAATAAATTATATTGTTGACTTTGTAAAAGCTTCTGGTGGTATAGAATATGCTCGTTCTAAAGCAGAAGAATTTATTTCTAAAGCTGAAAAATGTCTTGATATTTTCCCTAAATCTGAATCAAAAGATTCTCTCTTAAAATTATTACATTTTGTAACCGAAAGAAATTACTGATTAAGATGCGAATTGCACTATTATCAGATATACATTCAAACCTTGAATCTTTGACTTCTGTATTAAATGAATTAAATAAAATCGGATACGATGAGCTGATTTGTCTTGGTGATATTATTGGATATGGACCTGATCCTGAAGCCTGCCTAGATATTGTTTTTAATAAAGCCAAAATAATTCTAATGGGTAATCATGAACAAGCATTGCTTAAACCAGAATTATTAAATGATTTCAATACATATGCAAGAGAATCACTTTTGTGGACTTCTGTAAACATTTCTGAAAAATCAACAAAACTTTTATCCTATTTAAAAATTGAACATTATTATGATGGTATAATGTTTGTTCATTCTAATCCATTATATCCAGAAAATTGGGATTATATAGCTAATTATTACGATGCAAAAAGATATTTTGATGAAATGAAATGCAATTTATGTTTTATAGGGCACTCTCATATTGAGGGTGTATATAAAATGAATAAAAAAAGTGAATTAAATAAAGACAATAAATCAATTATTAATATTGGAAGTGTTGGTCAGCCCAGAGATAGAATGACAACAGCAAGCTTTGGAGTTTTTGATATAGATAAATGGGCATATACAAATTATAGAGTTGAGTATGATGTTGAAAAGACATTTAAAAAAATAATTGAAAAAAAATTACCATTTTTTTTAGCAGAAAGACTGTTAAAAGGTATATAAAGAAATGATAGGGAGATTTGCATATTATTTCTCATTTTTAATATTAATTTTTATCTGTTTTTATTGTAGTGCTCCCTATCCTAGATTTACTTCAGAAGATTTTGAAAAGAGCAAAGAAGAAGAAAAAAAAGAAGATAACGTTATTGTTGAGTTAAGTATAGAACCATTACCTGAAAAAGAAAAAAATGAAAAAATTGATTCGAGAGAAGTAGTAAATCTTGTCAAGAAATACATTGGAACGCCATACAAATATGGCGGTAAAACTGAATCTGGTTTTGATTGTTCGGGATTTACATCATTTATTTACGAGAGGTCTGTTAATATTAAATTACCCCCCTCTTCTGTTGATCAGTATAAGCTTGGTGAAAAAATTGAAAAAAAAGATTTAATTTTTGGTGACCTTGTGTTTTTTAATACAAGCGGAAGAATACCATCTCATGTTGGCATTTATATCGGTAATGATAAGTTTGTTCATGCAAGTGTTCAAATGGGTGTTACGATTTCTTCTTTAAATAGCACCTATTATAAAAAGAGATATGTTGGTGCAAGGAGAGTGATTTTACCGTAATTTAATATATAAAACATTAATGAATTATTAATTTTTTTTCATTTTTCTACTTTTTACTTGTATTTTTAACTAAAAATTCTATATTGTATAAAGTTTTAGATAAATAATTGTTAACTTAAGGAATATTCAAAACGAAAAATTGTTACACTAAAAGAAAGGGTTCAAAATTAGTTTAAATTTCATATCTAATGTTATAGATATGAAATTTGAATTAGAATCAAAAAAAAGGTGTAGCAAGGAATCAGTTTTGATTTAACAACGGGAGGTTCCATGCAGAAATACAAAAAGTTTTTACCTTTTGTAATTCTATTTTTTATTTTTAATTGTTTTACATCTTACGCTTTAGCTTTAACACCACTCGCATTACTTACCAATAAAAAATCTTCTAAAATAACCAAAGCAAAAACCACCAAGAAAATTACATTACTAAAAAAATCCAAAGTTAAAAGAAGTGCAAAAGCTTCAAAAGTACAAAAAGAAGAAACATTAGAGGTTTCTGCTTTGTTACCTAGTGAAAACACAAATAATAACTACTTTGTAAAGACAGTTGCACTTACAAATGAAGTTAAAGAAAACATTATGTCTGAAATTATTCAGTGGTTTGGAACAAGATATAAATGGGGTGGTAAAAGCGAAAAGGGTATTGATTGTTCCGGTTTCACTTCTTTGATTTATGAAAAGGTTCTTGGTATAAAAATTCCGAGATCCTCAAGAGAACAGATAAAAATTGGTACCCCTGTAAATAATATTAGTGATTTACGTTTCGGAGATCTTGTTTTCTTTAAATCAAGAAAAAGAAATCCAGGACATGTAGGAATTTATATTGGTGATGGTTATTTTGCTCACTCAAGCTCTGGCAGAGATAGTGGTGTTAAAACCAGCACACTTGAATCATATATGAAAAGATATGTTGGGGCACGTAGAATACTTGATGAACCCCGAACAGTTATTGGTGGTGAATGAGAATTTTTTAAAGTTACTAAGCCCTTTACAAGAATGTAAAGGGCTTTTTTGTTTTGATTAGTTCTTCGATTTTACTTAAATCGAATTTAATTCCTCAAAAGAAAAAATTTCAAAAATTAAGGATGAATGTTTATAATAAAAATTTTTAATAGTACAATTAAATATTAATTTATTTTGTTAACTTGTATTATTATGTAGTAAATACATGGCTTTTTTGTAACTTTTATAATAATTCATCATCCCATCTATAACAATAAAATAGGAGATAAAAATATGAAATGTAATATTGGGAAAACAGATCGTAATATTAGAATAATCATTGCGGTTTTAATCTTTATTGTTGGGATAATTTTCCAGACCTGGTGGGGTTTATTAGGTTTAATTCCATTAATAACTGCTATCACGGGTTTCTGTGGTCTTTATGTGCCATTTAATATTAGCACGGTAAATAAAAGCGAAGATAGCAAAAAAGAATAAAATTTCTTGCATATTTTGGAAGATAGCATTATATTAAAAGGTCTTTAATATTAGGATCTTTCAGTGATTCTTCAACATAAAACAACAAAAAAAATATCTGATGGTAAGTGTTATCCTCTTGGTGCTACATATACTAATGGTGGTGTAAATTTTGCGTTATATTCTAAAAATGCTGAGAAGGTTTTTTTGTTGCTTTTTGATAGACCTGATGGAAATCCTACTGATATTATAGAAATAAAAAATCGTACCAAGTATATCTGGCATGTTTTTGTACATAACTTGTGGCCTGGTCAGCTTTATGGTTACAAGGTTTTTGGTGATTATAATCCTAAATATGGTTTTAGATTTAACCCAAATAAATTATTATTAGATCCTTATGCAAAGGCAATTACTGGAAAATTTGAAAATATAGATAATATTTTATTTGGGTACGACCCTAAATCAAAATTAGGGGATTTATCATTTGATACAAGAGATAGCTCTAAAGTAGTTCCAAAATCTATTGTTATCGATGATAGCTTTAATTGGCAGGGGGATGTGCCACCAGATATACCTTTCGAGAAATTAATTATTTATGAAGTACACTTAAAAGGCTTTACAGCTCATAAATCATCTTGCGTTAAAAATCCTGGAATCTTCTTAGGATTTATTGAAAAAATACCTTATTTAAAAGAAATCGGAATAAATGCTGTAGAATTTTTACCTGTTCAAGAGTTTTACCATGAAGATTTTTTAGTACAAAAAGGATTAAAAAATTATTGGGGATATAATACAATAGGATTTTTTGCACCTGAATCATCTTATGGCTCACAATCATATATGGGATGCCAGGTTAATGAATTTCGAATGTTAGTAAGAGAACTACATAAAGCTGGTATAGAGGTAATAATTGATGTAGTTTATAACCACACAGGAGAAGGAGATGAATTAGGACCCACTATTTGTTTTCGAGGAATTGATAATACTACATATTATTGTCTTAAAGGGAATCCAGAAGAACCGAAAAGATTCTACGAAAACTATTCTGGTTGTGGGAATAGTATACATATTAAAGACCCCGCTGTGATCCGTTTAGTTATGGATTCTTTAAGATATTGGGTTGAAAAGATGCATGTAGATGGTTTCAGGTTTGATTTAGCTTCTATACTTGGTGTAGAGGAAGGAAGTTATCAAAAAACATCTTCTTTTTTTGATGCTATTTCTCAAGATCCTATTCTTAACAGAGTTAAACTTATTGCTGAGCCTTGGCACATTGGCGATTATCAAATAGGGAATTTTCCAGTTGATTGGTCAGAATGGAATGGAAAATTTAGAGATACTATAAGGAAATTTGGTAAGGGTGATCCTGGGCAAATTAAGGATTTGGGATGGCGCCTTACTGGTTCTGCTGATTTGTATAAAAATGATGGTAGATCAGCTTATAATAGTATTAATTATGTTACCTGTCATGACGGTTTTACGCTATATGATCTTTTATCTTATAACTATAAACATAACGAAGCAAATCTTCAAAACAATCTTGACGGGGCAAATGAGAATTATTCCTGGAATTGTGGTTATGAAGGTGATACAGACGATCCTGATATTATTTATTTAAGAAAAAAATTAGCAAAAAATTTCTTATTGTATTTATTGTTCTCTTCTGGAACCCCTATGATTTTAGCTGGCGATGAATTTTTACGAACTCAAAAAGGGAATAACAATGCATATTGTCAAGATAATGAAATCAGCTGGGTAAACTGGGATTTTATAAAAAAGAATAATGATATTTTTGTTTTTTTTAAAAAATTGATAAATTTTACTAAAAAGCATACAATTTTGCAGAGGAAAAGATTTTTTCTTGGACTCGATACTGATGGCGATTTAGTTCCAGATATTGAATGGTTTGGTGTTGATGGCGGTAAACTAAACTGGGATGATTTTGAGAATCGCACTATTTGTTATCAACTCGATGGCAGTGAAGAAAAATCAGAACTTGGGGAATATTTACTTTTTATAATTCTAAATGCTGATTATAGAGATAAAGATGTTACAATACCATATCCTAAAAATAATATGGTTTGGCATAGAGTAATTGATACATCATTACCCTACCCAAATGATTTTCTTACTGATGGAAATGAAATTCGATTAGAAAATTTGAAAATCTACCATGTAAAAGCAAGAAGTTCTGTAGTTTTTATTACTAAATAAATAAGAAATATTTATTACTTTTATAGGTGAGTAGAGACGCAATTAATTACGTCTCTACTAAGGTTATGAGAATTATCTTCTAAACTCTTTATAAAGCTTACCATCTTGTGAATATATCTTTACTATTAAAGGCATTTTACCGGGTAATGAGTGAGTTGCACAACCGTGGCAAGGATCATAAGCTCTGAAAGCCATCTCAATTTTATTTAGTATGCCATCATTAACTTCACCTTTTTGAATCAGATTTTTGGAGGATTTATCAATCCCCATATTAAT
The DNA here is from genome assembly GCA_036567745.1 of Ignavibacteria bacterium. Taxonomy (GTDB): domain Bacteria; phylum Bacteroidota; class Ignavibacteria; order DATCTW01; family DATCTW01; genus DATCTW01. Next base: position 112,898 of record DATCTW010000022.1, read on the forward strand.
TCTTGCTGAGTTGTTTTGAGTGGCAACTATTAAATTAGCTTTTGTTATTACCCCTCTTTCATCAGTTTCATAATGATGGAAGAGAGTTCCTCTTGGTGCTTCAACTGCACCCATACCAACCGAAGGAGATGATGTTGGGATTTTTCTAATATCTTTACCGACAATTTTTTCGTTATTAAGAATTTCAACCATTTTTTCTGCAGCCTGAATCATTTCTACAACTCTAGCCCAATGATTAGCAAGAGTATGATGGACGGGTTTGGCACCTAGTGTATTATAAAATTCCTCATAAGCTTTTTGAGCTTTTTCCGTTGCCATACCATTAGATGCATTTAATCGAGCAAGAGGTGCTACACAGTAAACTCCACTATCTGAACCGTCAACAAAACCTTTCCAACCAATAGGTTTTAGATAACAATACTTAACATAAGACCATGGTTCAGTGTGTTCTGCAATATAGTCAAGATATTGATTAGTATGAAATTTTGCATATTCTTTTCCATCAGGAGATACAACACGTAACATACCATCATAGAAATTTACGCGATTATTTTCATCTACCATTCCCATGTAATATGTTTTGTGTGTGTATGCTTCTGATGTTATCATATTAACATAACTTCTATTTTCCAGGACAATATCTTTAAAAATTTTAAGAGTAAAAAGAGAAAAATCCAAAGCGTCTTTTGCAAGTTGGCGGAATTTATTTAGATCAGAAATGTCCAATCCTTTTGATACACCACCTGGTAAACCTAAAACAGGATGAATTACTTTACCACCAAAGTATGCAATTAATTCTCGCAGTTGGCGCCTCATTGAAATAATTCTTTTGCCAATATCAACACCAACTTTTTGAATAACTCCAACAACGTTTCTTGCTTCTTTTGGTGCATCAGGGCCTACTATAAAATCGGGACCTCCAAGTATATATACATGAAGAGCATGATCTTCAAGCATAAAAGTATTATATACTAATTCGCGAATTAGTTTAGCTGTCTCTGTTGGTTCTACTTTATACAAATCATCTAACGCTTTGGTTGCAGCCATATGATGAGCTGTAGGGCATACACCACAAATTCTGCTAGTGATCTGGGGCATCTCTTCCACAGGTCTTCCTTTACAAAAAGCTTCAAAACCTCTTAATTCTGGAATATGTAAATAGGCTCTTTCTACATCGCCATTATCATTTAAAAAAATGTCAATTTTTCCGTGCCCTTCTAGTCTTGTTATGGGATCTATAGTTATTTTTTTAGCTTCCATTTTAACCTCATTCGTTTAAGTTATACTAATATTTAAATATCAATTCTTTTTCTTAAAAGAGATTTTGGTAAACTATATCTATAAAATGTACCAATTGGGTCAGGTATTCCATCAAGAGTTTCATTTATTTCTTTTTCAGTTTTGGCGGCTATAGATGAAGAAATTGAAGACATAATTTTTGCTCCATAATCTTTTATTCTTGAGGTGCCACCAAAGCAACCTGAACAGGGCATATTTCCTTGAATGCATAATGCTTCACAACCTGACCTAGTAGCAGGACCCATACATATAACACCCTGTGCAAGAAAACATATATCAGGTTTTAACTCAGTCAAATGAGGTCTCTTAAATTCTTTAATAGTTAAGTCTGTAGGTTTTGAATCCCTTCTTGGGCATTCGTCACATAAAGCAATATCTGGAGAAAGAACACTTCCTTTAGGAGGTAAATTATTGCTGAGTAGGTTCATTATTGCGTTTTTAATAATTTTTGGAGTTGGTGGGCAACCTGGTAAATAATAATCAACATCAATTACTTGATCAAGAGATCTTACCATATTTCTAAAAATAGGTATTGTTAGTTTAAATCCATTTTCTTGGCTTATAGGAGTTGGAAAAGTTTTTTCGTTATTCTGGTTAGAAGGTAATTCTTCATATACTAATTTTAAAATATCTTCCTTTTTAAATTGATTAGCCAAACCAGGTATACCACCAGTATTAGCACAGGACCCGTGTGCAATAATATAAACACTTTTTTCTCTCAATAATTTAACCATTTCTTCGTGTTCAGAAGTTCTTATTGCACCATTTATTAATGTTGCTACAATAGATTTATCGGGCATTTTTTCTATATCTTCTCTTTTAAAATCCATAGCTACTGGCCAAAGGACGATTTCAACGTTTTCAATAACAGTAAGAATATCTTCAGCAAGATCAACTATTGATTCTTCACACCCCCCACAAGAACCACACCAATAAAATCCAACTTTTGGTTTTTCAGGCATGTTGCACCTCCATATTTTGGTTTATTGCATGTTCTAGCTCATCCATTTCTTTATCCCACTCAATAAATTTTTTATTCAAAGCAAGAGGACCAAGTTTCCTAATTTTTTCTGTCATATCATTAACTACAACACGAACTTTTTCGCCTTCTGATGCAGATATCCATTCGAGTCTAAATCTATCTTCTTCTATTCCGAACTCTTTTAACATTCTTTTTAACAATTCGGATCTTCGTAAAGCCTTATAATTCCCTTCGATGTAATGACAATCGCCAGGATGACATCCACCAATAAGCACTCCATCTGCTCCTTTAGCGAAAGCATCAAGTACAAATTGTGGGTCAACTCTTCCTGAACACATTACGCGAATAATTCTTACATTTGGGGCATGTTTTAATCTAGATACCCCAGCTAAATCAGCTGCAGTATAAGTACACCAATTGCAAAAGAAAGCTACAATTTTAGGTTCAAAATTATTTCTATTTTCCATATTTAATTCTCCTTTGTATATTCAAAAGCTGGTGAAAGAAGACCTTCTATTTCGCTAAAAATTTCTTCATTTTCAAATAGATTTTGTCTAATTGAACCTGATGGGCAAGAAGCTACGCAGGTGCCACATCCTTTACACAAAGCTTCATTAATATATGCTTTTTTCTTTTCATCATTGAATGAAATTGCTGTATAAGGGCATAATTGAATACAGGATTTACAGCCGGAACATTCTTCTTCAACTATATAAGCTGTATTGGGTTCTAGCTCAACTGAACCGCAATCAATCAAAGCCATACACTGGGCTGCAGCAGCGCCTGCTTGTGCTACACTATCTGGAATATCTTTTGGTCCCTGACAAGCACCTGCTATAAAAATACCATCAGTAAAGGTATCAACTGGGGCTAATTTAGGATGTCTTTCCATAAAGAAACCTTCTGTTGAACAAGAAATATTAAATATTCTTCTGACATCCTGAGCGTCATCTTTTGGTTCGACACCACAAATTAATACTACCATATCAACAGGAACTCTTCTTACTACTCCGATAAGAGTATCCTCAACCCTCATAATTAATTTACCTTCTTCATCTTTTGTAGATGCCCAATCAGTTACTTCTGCAACTCTTCCACGAATAAAATGCACTCCTTCTTTAAGTACTTTATCATAAAATTCTTCATAGCCTTTGCCTGCTGTTCTCATATCGATGTAGAAATTGTATACTTCAGCACCAGTATGTTCTTTTAATAAATGGGCAAGTTTTACTGCGTACATACAACATAACCTTGAACACCATAAATGAGTATTAACATCTCTTGATCCCACGCAGTGAATAATACCAATTGACTTTGGTTTTCTTCCATCTCTCATTATTACTTCGCCTCCGGTAGGTCCTGATGCATTGACAAGTCTTTCAATTTCAAGGCCAGTATAAACATTCTGATATTTTCCATAACCGTAATAAGTAATTCTAGAAGGATCAAAAAATTGATAACCAGTTGCAATTATTATTGTGCCTATATTTATTTCTTTAATTTCAGGTTTTTGATCTAAAACCACTGCATTCCTATCACAAGCTTCAACACACGTTTTTTTACATTTACCTGTTTTTAAATATATACATGTTTCCGGGTCAATAACTACAACTTGAGGAGTAGCTTGGGGAAAAGGGATATAAATTGGTTTTCGTTTACTTAACCCCATATTAAATTCATCAGGATACTTACCCTCTTTATAAACACATTCATCTATACAAGCCATACATCCAACGCAAAGATCTTCATTTATATATCTTGGCTTTCTTTCTATGGTTGCTTTATAATTACCTACAAAGCCTTCAACTTTTGTTACCTCAGAGTAGGTCCAAAGTGTGATATTCGGATGATTTTTTACTGCCGACATTTTCGGTGTCAAAATACAAGCTGCACAATCAAGTGTAGGAAATGTTTTATCAAACTTTGCCATATGTCCACCAATAGTTGGTTCACGTTCAACAAGGTATACTTTTTTGCCAGCATTAGCTAAGGTAAGTGCTGCATGTATACCTGCTATACCTCCACCAACAATTAATACGTCTGGATGAATATCAACTTTTTTAGTTTCAAGCTTTTTGTGGAAAAATACACGTTTGATTGCGGCTCTGGCAAGATCCATCGCTTTTATTGTAGCTTCTTTTTTATCTTCATGAACCCATGATACATTTTCTCTAATATTAACCATATGAAAATAAAAAGGGTTTAAGCCACCTTTTTCTGTAGCATTTCTAAAAGTATGCTCATGCAAAAGAGGTGAACAAGATGCTACTACAATTCTATTTAAATTATGTTCTTTTATATCATTTTGAATTAGTTCTTGTCCTGGGTCTGAACACATATACTTATATTCACGGGAGACAATAACACCCGGAAGGGTAGCAACATATTTAGCTACTTCTTTTACATCAACTGTATCGGCTATGTTATGGCCACAGTGGCATACATAAAAACCGATCCTAATTTCATTGTTTGGTTTAGTTTCAAACATAAACGTTTTCACCTCCCTTACGCAATTTTGCTAATTTTGTAATTGGTATAAAAAGTCTATGAATTCCTATTTCTTTATCAGATATACCAAAAGCTAAACCCATTAGCTGAGTGAAATAGATTATAGGTATTTCAAGGCTTTCATTGAAATCTTTGTTTATCCTTTCCTGATAGCATTCTAAATTAAACTGACAAAGAGGACAGGTTGTAATTACCAGATCAGCACCTCTTCTTCTTACTTCTCGAAGAATAATATAACTTAACCGTAATCCAACTTCTTCTATTGTTCCTGTTAAACTACCACCACAGCATCTGGTTTTTAAAGGCCAATCGATTGGTTCTCCACCAAGTGCCTCAACAAGATTATCCATCGTCATAGGATTTCTTTCGTGATCAAAATCTCTATATGGTCTTACTATTTGACAACCATAATAACAGGCGACCTTTAAACCTCTTAATGGTCTGGTTACCTTTTCTTTTATTTTATCTAAACCTATATCATTTACGACTACATCAAGAGGATGTCTTACCTGAACAATGCTTTCATAAGAAAGGCCAACTTCATTTAAACCAAGTTCTATTTTACGCCTTAATTCTTGATCTCTATTCAGATAATCCTGAGTTTTTTTTAAAACTAGATAACATGCACTGCAAGGAGCTACAATATGAAGGTTTTTACTTCCATTAAATTGTTTCTCAGCTAAAGCTAGATTTCTTGCTGCTAAGCCGAATGCTTCTGATTCATCTATAGAAAAATATGCTGTTGCTCCGCAACAATTCCAATCATCAATTTCTTTTAGAGGAGTATCAAGATATTTGAAAACACTTAGTAATGATTCTTCATAAACTTTCCCGGTACTTTTTACTGAGCACCCGGGATAATAGATATATTGTGTCATTTTTCCTCCTCGTTTAATTGTTTTATTTTATCTATCATTTTTAAGAGGTGGGTTCTATCTTTAATCATCTCTTGTTTTAAAGACATTCTTCCTGTTTTAAGTAGTTTTATACCCATCTTTGCCATTTTTAACATATTAAACGGGTTACTATTCAAATACATATTAATTACCAATCTTGTTTCGCTATTTCTACCAAATTTTCTTACCTGTTTAAAGAATTCTCTTGATAGTATCGGAATTGGGAATTTTTTTGGATAAATACCTCTTTCAATTGCTTCACGTTTAAGGGCATACATTACATTTGTGATCTGAATATTTTTGGGACAGTCTACAGTGCAGGAATAACAAGAAGCACATAACCATATTGTTAAACTATTTAGTGCATCTTCGCTAAATCCCTCTCTTACCATCATAATAATTTTTCTTGGTGTAAAATCCATGTATTGACTTACAGGACAGGTTCCACTACAAGTTCCACATTGAATACAACTGAAAAGATTTTCACCGTAAGCCATCTTTGCAATCTTTTGACCAAAACCCTTTTCGAGTTCGCTTTCATACTTTATTCTTTTGAATATTTTTCCTTTAATAGGTTCTGGTTGTAATGGCGTAGATCTTCTGGTATAAGAACTATCTGGTTTCATAGTGTTATGAATCTCCTACAATATTAAGAGTTCAAATTTTTTTTAATTGATATTTTTTTATCGAATACTTATATTAAAAATTATATATCTATATAAATTATAGTTACATATTGTAATTTAAAAAACCAGGAAATCTTTTTATGGTAATTATTAAGTGAGAATAGACAAAAAAAATTCGATTCTCAATGTACCAAATAATTAAATTTGATATACATTTTAGAAAAGAATTAATTAATTTTTTAAAAGGTCTTATTAAAAAAAGTGTAAAACTAATTATATTTAAAAAAATTACTTTGTTCATATAAAGGA
>DATCTW010000023.1:0-21362 GCA_036567745.1 Ignavibacteria bacterium
TTTGATTTTAAAATTGAGGTATTGGTTGTCTAATCTGTAAAAAAAAATTTTAATTTTTCTTGTTAATTTTATGGTAAGAATTAATAATATAAAAATCGAAAAAATTAGTATTCATTATGTTGGTAATAAACAAAAAAATGAAAAAAATGTATATTCAAATTCAGAGATAAAGAATTTATGTGAAAATGATATTGAACTTTTAAAAAGGTATTTTTTTTCTTCTTTTTCTTTTCTTGAATTATTTTCTTTTAAAGATAGTAATGATGAAAAGGGTGGGATTTTAAATATTATTTCAAAGTGTTTTAAATCCAAATCTAATTTTCATATACTATCAAAGAAAATTGCTCAACAGCTATATGATTCAATAAATGATGAAAATTTTAATTCTGGGGAATTAATTATTGCTTATTTTTCAGATTTAATTTTTTTTGATGAAGTGCTTGATGCTATAGGAATTTTCCATTCAATAAATAAACAAAAGATATTAAAAATATTAAATACTGAGAATGATTTCTCAATTAAGTTTTTAGAAGGTATAAATATTGATAAATTAGATCTTGGTTGTATAATTTTTAACACATTTGAAGCATCTGGTTATAAGATTGCTATTGTAGATAAGTTAAATTCAAATAATAGTAAGTTTTGGTACACAGATTTTTTAAATGTACAACCATCTGAAGATAATTATTACACTACAAAAACTTTGCTAAAATTAACTAAAGATTGTATTACTAAGCAGCTTCCAGAAATTGGTTATACTAAAAGTGAAGAAATTGATTTATTAAGTAAATCTCTTGATTATTTCAAAAATCGAGAAAAATTTGATAAGAATGAGTTTGAACAAGAGGTAATTTCTGATCCTGAGGCAATAAATATATTCAGAAATTATTATGAAGCTTTTAAAGATGAAAGCAAGGTAACAATGTATGATAATTTTAATATTTCAAGAGAAGCGGTTCAAAGAAATTCAAAAATTTTTAAATCAGTATTAAAACTTGATAAAAATTTTCATATTTATATTCACGGTAATAGAGAGTTTATAGTAAAAGGTGTTGAAAAGGATGGAAGAAAATATTATAAATTATATTATGAAAACGAATCTTAGTCCCTATTCTTTTACATCTTTATTCTAATTAAGTTTATAATTGCTGCGATGAAAAAAACAATATTTGCTAACCATGAAGTTAATAAAGGATGTATATCGCCATTATAACCAAATACATTACTTACTTTCATAAAGACAAAATATATAAAACATATAAATAGACTTATTCCAAATTGAACGGACATTCCAGCTCTTCTTTTATTTATTGCAAAAGGTACTCCGAAAAGGACAACAATAAAACTTGCAAAAGGATAAGATATTTTGTTATAAAATTCAACTAACCATTTTGACATATTATATCCACTCCTTTTTTTTGCGGAAATAAATTCACTCATTTCATAATAATTCATTTCATCAGGTTTTTGCTGTTCTTTTAAAATTTGATAGGGTTGAAAATTTAATTTGATGGAAAGAGTATCATATTTGTAAATTTTTTCTTTACCTTCATTAAATTTTCTTTCAATTGCATTGTATAGAATCCATTTTTTACTTAAAGTATCAAATTTCATTATTTGCGAATCATATCTTTTAAGCATTTGATTTGTGTTTGTATCGGAAAAAATTTGAATGCTAACTCTTGTGGCTGTCAAAGTGTTATCATCAAAATAACCGAGACACATTAATGTATTAAAATTATCTTGAAGAAAAATGTTGTCTTTATTTATTGATTCAAGGTGTCGGTGCATATACACTCTATCAATGTGATATTTTGTTTTGTTAGCAGAAGGAACAATCCACCCATTGAAATAAATTGCGGCACCACTAAGAATAAAGGCCGTAATAATAAATGGCAACATAATTCTATAAGCACTTATACCATTTGATTTCATAGCAGTAATTTCATTAAAGCTTGATAATTTACCGGTAGTAAATAGACTTGCGAGTAACATTGCTACAGGTAAAATTAACTTTACAATTTCAGGGATAAAGTTAATATAAAATTTGATAACAATTGTATATTTTACACCGGCATCAATGAATTTATCAAGATTCTCCATTAAATCAACAATTATAAATAAACATATAAATGCAATTATTCCAAAAATAATGTTGAATAGAAACTGTTTTAATATGTATTTATCAATAATTTTCATTTGAATCATTCTCTGGGAATCTAAATCTCTTGGGAATTAATTTTTTAAATACTTCAAAACTTAATCCAGGGCTTTCTCGAACTACTTTTATTAATAAATAAATTCCAAAAAGACCAAGAATTACATTTGCTATCCACATCGCAATAAGTGGAGAAACGATATCTCTATCAGATAATTTTTCTCCACCAATTAGACAAGACCAATATAATAGGAAAAATCCTAAGCTTAAACTTGCACTAACTCCAAATCCACCTTTTTTAGTCATTATTCCTAAAGGTGCTCCTAGAAAAACAAAAATAATGCAAGCCACAGGAATTGAATATTTTTTATATATTTCTACTAGAAAGGAATCTATACTTCTATTATTCATTTCAATTCTTATTGATTTGCCAAATAGATCAGAGTAAAAAATTCTGAAAGATAGTAATGCATGGTCAACTTCGTTTATTGATTTATCGTTAGTTTTAATTATTGAATCTATAACCATTCCACTTAGTAGTTTTTTAACCTGATCATTGATATCATTTAGAATATCACTTTTTATCTTCGAGTTTTCAGAATTCATAGTATCTACTTTAATTCGCATTTCTTGAGCGCTCATCTCACGGTCGCTTCTTGAAAAAGCACCTTGATCAGATCTTGTGAAACCAAATTGAGTTGCAGGAATTGTAATTCTGTGTTTTGAAAATCTAATTATTCTATAATCTTTGTAATTCACAGTATTTGTTTCGTGAATTTCTCCATTATTTAAGTTAATAATAATTTTTTCATAATCTGATGAAAAGGATATATCTCCTTTCCTTGCAGTTATTACTGTATTTTTCGTTGGTTTAGAATAATCATAAATTGTAAGATCTTCAAGTTCGTTTGAATGCTCGAATGTTTTTCTTACTAATATGCTATATCCATCAATATCTTTATTAAAAATTCCAGATTCTAAAGATAATGTTGGTTTTTTTCTTTGAATATCTCTATACAAAGTAGCCCAACGATGATTTGAATCAGGAAGAACAGAATTATTAAACCAGATTAAAAATAGAGTAAGAAATCCACTTAAGATTCCTATAGGAATAATTATTCTATACATACTTATTCCGCTTGCTTTCATAGCAGTAATTTCATTTGTTGATGATAATCCTCCAAATGCCATTAAAGTAGATACTAAAACAGACATTGGTACTGCTAAAACAACTATCCATGCAAGCGATAATCCTATAAACTCAATTATTACAAACCAGCTGAGTCCTTTTCCAGCAATGTGATCCATATATTTCATTAAAAACTGTAGAAGAAATATAAAGATCAATGTAAACAATGAGAAAAAAAACGGTCCGATGTGTTGTTTTATTACATATTTAATTAATATCATATACATTTTTATTTTTTATAAAGTTAATTAAAAGTCGTAGTTAAATCAAGTTATTATGAGTTCCTATTCTTTTTATACTAAATTATTTATTACTAAAGAGTAAGAAAAAATACATTGATAATATATGCTTTAAATCATAAATTTATAATCTAAATTTAAAAAAAATAGACATGAAAAAATATTTTTTATTGATACTCATTTGTTTTTCAAGCGTCTTAGCACAGAATATTCAAGTTAAATCATCAGTTGATTCAAAAAAAATTACTATTGGTGATTGGATTAAACTTGAAATAGAAGCAAAGCATTCAAAAGAAATTAATTTAATTTGGCCAAAACTTGAAGATGTTATTGGTAAATTTGAGGTTGTAAAAAGAGACTCTGTGCCAAGAATAAAAAGTTCAAATGATGAAAAAATAGAATCACTATCTGCTACAATATCAATTTATGATTCCGGGTATTACCAAATTCCTCCAATTCAGTTTTTATATTTTACAAGTAATGATACTTCAAAAAAAACGGTTTCTACAGAACCTATTGATATTATTGTAAGCACAATTGCAGTTGATACTACTTTACCAATAAAAGATATTAAAGATGTAATGGATGTTCCTATTCCATTTATGGAAATAATTTCATATATAGCTGTTATTATACTCATAATTCTACTGATTTATTCTTTCTATTTAAATTATAAAAATAAAAAAACTAATCTATCACAAATTGTTGAAACCCCTTTATTACCACCTCATGAACAAGCTTATAAAGAGCTTGCTGAGCTTGAAAATAAAAGATTATGGCAAAAAGGTTTAATAAAGGAATACTATACCGAAGTTACAGAAATTATTAGAAGATATATTGAACGAAGATATAATATCAAAGCTATGGAAATGACATCATCTGAAATTTTAAATTCTTTAATTACGATTCACAAAGATGAAGAAATTCAGGAAACTTTGAAGATATTTTTAAATTTAGCAGATTTTGTAAAGTTTGCGAAGTACCAACCTAATACGATTGATAATGAGGAGGAATTGAGAAGGGCTTATATTTTTGTCGATAATACAAAGCTTGAAGTTGTTGACGAAATTAATAACAGCGATGAAAAAACGAATAGTTAAATTATATGTGGATAAATAGTTTTACATTTGCGAATCCAGAATTTTTATATGGCTTATTAATAATACCTATTTTAATTTTTTGGTATTTAAAAAAAGATACAAAACTAAAAAGTGATTTACTTTATCCAAATATTTTGGTTTTTAAGTCTATAAAAAGTTCTTTTAAACAGAAGTTAAGACATGTTTTATTTGTATTAAGAATAATAGCAATATTTTTTTTAATTATTGTACTTGCAAGACCGCAAACCTCTGCTAAAGGTGAAAATGTTTTTTCTGAAGGTATTGATATAGTTCTTTGTCTTGATGTTTCGGGTAGTATGTTGGCAGCTGATTTTAATCCAAATAGACTTGAAGCAGCAAAAAAAGTTGCTTCTGAGTTTATTGATGGAAGAACAAATGATAGAATAGGTTTAGTTATATTTTCTGCTGAAAGTTTTACACAATGCCCCATGACTTTGGATTACACAGTTTTGAAGAATTTATTAATGGAAGTTCGAAGTGGATTGCTTGAGGATGGAACAGCAATTGGTATGGGTATTGCTACTTCTGTAAATAGATTAAAAGATAGCAAAGCAAAAAGTAAAGTAATAATACTTTTAACAGATGGTGTTAATAATAGAGGTTCTATTGATCCAATAACTGCAACTCAACTTGCTCAATCTTATAATATTAGAATTTATACTATTGGTGTTGGAACAATAGGTGAAGCTCCTTTTCCGATACAAACCCCTTATGGTATAAGATACCAGAATATGCCAGTTGAGATTGATGAGAATATGTTGAAACAAATTGCACAAATGACGGGAGGGGAATATTACCGTGCTACGAATAATAAAAAACTGAAAGAAATTTACGACAAAATTGATAAACTTGAAAAAACCAGAATTGAAGTAAAAGAATTTAGGAGATATACTGAGCTCTTTTATTCATTTTTATTTGTTGCTTTATTGGCACTTTTTGTAGAAATTATTTTGCGCAATACAATTTTTAGAAAAATACCATAAAATTTTATAAGGTACAATGTTAAGATTTGCTCATCAAGAATATTTATATTTGCTAGTGCTTATACCTTTTTTATTAGGTTTTATTTTACTGGTATTCCATCAGAAAAAAAAATATATAAAAAAATTTATTGATCAAAGCTTGATCGATAAACTTTCGAGTGAAAATAGTAAATATAAGTTTTGGACTAAAACAGCCTTATTTCTTTTAGCGGTTACATTTTTTATTATAGCTCTTGCGAACCCCCGGATTGGAACAAGATATGAAGAGGTTCATCGGGAAGGGGTTGATATTGTTATAGCTCTTGATGTTTCTTATTCTATGAAAGCAGAAGATTTAAAACCAAATCGTCTTGAAAAAGCAAAACACGAGCTATCCTCTCTTATTAATAGGTTAAGAGGAGATAGAATCGGTATTGTTGTATTTGCTGGAGAAGCTTATGTGCAACTTCCTTTAACTATCGATTATTCTGCAGCACAATTATTAGTGGATGTTATCGATGAAAATTCAGCTCCGACTCCGGGTACTTCAATACCTGCAGCAATTAAACGTGCTATTGAGATGTTTCCATCTGAGGATGTGCAGAAAAGTGGTAAGGTTTTGATCATAATAACTGATGGAGAAAGTCACGATCCTGAATCAGTTAAACTTGCCGAAGAAGCAGCAGCTAATGGTGTAAAAATATTTACAATTGGGTTAGGATCTCCAACTGGTGTTCCTATTCCAATTTATAATTCTAATGGTCAGCAAATAGATTTTAAAAAAGATATTGATGGTAATTTAGTCTTAACTAAACTTGATGAAACTACGCTTGAAAAAATTGCTGATATTGGTGGAGGCAAATATTTTCGTGGTTCGAATAGCGAGGATGAATTAGATTTAATTTATAAGGAAATTCTACAAATGGAAAAGAAAGATTTAGGTGTAAAACAATTTACACATTTTGAAGATAGATTTCAATATTTTGTTGCGATTGGTTTATTCTTTTTATTACTTGAGATTTTTATTTCTGAAAAAAAATGGAAATGGCTTAAAAAATTAAATTTATTTAAGGCAGAATAAGATGAAAAAATATATAAGATTTTTATTCTCTTTTTTATTATGTTGTACTTTTAATTTTTGTTTTTCTCAAAGCCATAGAAGTTTAGTTAATGAAGGTAATGATGAATATCGCAAAGGGAAATATTCTGATGCTGAAGTAAAATATAGAAAATCGTTGGAGAAAGATAAAAACTCTTTCAAGAGTTATTATAATCTTGGAAATTCACTTTATAAGCAACAGAATTATACTGAAGCTTTAAAAGAATATAAGAATGCTATTGGAAAATCTTTAGATTATAATGACTATGCTAAATTGTTGCATAATATTGGAAATTCTTTTCTGGAAGCAAAACAATATAATGAGGCAATAAATGCTTACAAACAAGCTTTAAAAATTAATCCAAAAGATCTTGATACTAAATATAATCTTGCTTATGCCCAAAAAATGATTCAGATGCAACAGCAACAGCAACAACAAAACCAGAATAAAGATCAGAATAAGGATCAAAATAAAGATAAAAACCAAAATCAAAACCAAAACAAAGATAAAAATCAAGAACAAAATAAACAACAACAGGATCAGCAAAAACAGGATCAACAAAAAAATCAACAACAGCAGCAACAACAGCAAAATATTTCAAGACAACAAGCTGAGCAGATACTTAATGCTTTGAATAACGATGAAAAGAAAGTTCACGAAAAAATGAAAAAGAAGTTACGTGCTTCAGGTAAAAACATTGAAAAGGATTGGTAAAATTTTTTATTTATAAAAATGAAAAAAATAACTTTTATATTATTTGTTTTAGTCTCTTTTTTAAAAGCTCAAAATATTTCATTTGAAGCTTCAGTTGATAGAACAACTGTTGGACTGGGAGAAAGTTTTGAATTAAAATTTACAATTAAAGCTAGTAATATAAATGCAGTAAGAGGTTTTAAACCTCCTAATTTATCTAATTTATTTATTTTGTCGGGTCCAAACCAATCTACCAGCATGCAAATAATTAATGGTGCAATGTCTGCATCTATTTCTTACTCATATATTTTACAGGCAAAAAATCCTGGTTCATTAACAATTGGTCCAGCTAGTATTTTCTATGAAAATAAAGAATATTTTACAAAACCCATTACCTTGAATATTGTAAGATCCTCAACCCAACCTAAACAGAACCAAACTCAGCAAAATAATACACAGGTAATTACAAAAGACTTAAGTCAGAATATATTTTTAAGAGCTTTTGTAGATAAACAAAAGGTTTATAAAGGTGAACAGGTTAATGTAACCTTTAAATTGTATATTAGTGGTGTCGGTGTTTCGAATTATACAGTTTCTAAGACCCCCAGTTTAAAAGGTTTTTGGAGTGAAGAGTATAATTTGGGTCAACAAGTTACATTGGGTACAGAGAATGTTAATGGTAAAATGTACAAAGTTGGTACAATTCGTAAACTTGCATTATTCCCAACACAAGCTGGAACACTTGAAATTGACCCGATGGAAATAGATTTAATTTTACAAGTTCAGGTCAAAAGAAAAAGATCAAATGATTTTTTTGATCAGATCTTTGGAGATGATCCTTTCTTTAATCCATATACAAATATCCAATATAAAGTAAAAAGTATTCCTGTTAAAGTAAATGTTACTGAATTACCTTTATCTGAAGCTCCTGAAAGTTTTAAGGGAACAGTAGGAAAGTTCAATCTTGAATCTTCAATAAGTAATACTAAACCGAAAACTAATGAACCTGTTACTTTAAAGTTAAAAATAAGTGGAGAAGGGAATATTAAACTTATTGAAACACCTGAAGTAAAATTACCTGCCGATATTGAAAAGTACGAGCCAAAAATTACTGATAATATTAATAAAAATCAGGCTATTTCTGGTTCAAGAACAATAGAGTATTTATTTATACCAAGATATCCAGGAGAGAAAGTTATTCCTCCTATAGAATTTTCTTATTTTGATTTAAGCAAAAAAAGTTTTGTAACCCTTAAAACACCAGAATATAAATTATATGTTGAGCAGGGTTCCCAAACATACTCCAGTGGTGCAACAAATAGAGAGGATATTAAGTTAATAAATCAGGATATTAATTTTATTAGATTAGATGAAAAAGCAGTAAAATTAAAATCAGATTATTTATACAAATCACTCTATTATTATTTATTATATTTTATTGTTATTTGTTTGTTTTTTGTAGTAATAGCCTATAGAAAAAAATTGGATAAAGATTTATCTGATGTTGTTGGGCTAAAAATGAGGAGAGCAAATAAAATTGCTATTAAACGTTTGGCTAAGGCTAAAAAGTTAATGGATTCATCAAGATTCGAGGAATTCTATAAAGAAATTTCATTAGCTTTATGGGGGTACTTGTCTGATAAATTAAAAATAAAAACTTCAGAATTATCAATAGACAAAGTTGTTAATTTATTATATTCTCAAAATTTTGACGAAGAAATTGTTAATACTACTAAGAAATCATTAGAGTTGTGTGAGTTCGCTCGATTTGCACCCAATAGTGAAACACAAGTAGAAAAGTTAAAAGTATATGAAGAAATCAAAAATACAATTATTTTAATAGAAAATAATTTCAAAAAAGAATTATGAATAGAATAATTATTTTCCTTTTAATGATATTTCTTGCAACTTCACTTTTTTCACAGTCTGCAGTTGATTTATTTAAAAAGGGTAATGAAGCCTACAAAAAAGGTGATTACAAAACAGCAATAGAAAGTTATGAAAAAATTATTTCATTGGGATATGAAAGTGGAGATATATTATTTAATCTAGGAAATGCTTATTATCGTACTGGCCAATTTGCTAATGCAATTCTAAATTATGAAAGGGCAAAAAAATATGATACTAATGATAAAGAAATTGAACATAACCTTGCAATAGCTAATTTGAGAATTAAAGACAGACTAGAGAAAGTACCAAGATTGTTTATTTTCGAATGGTGGGAAAATATAAAAAATATATTCAGTTTGCATATATACCAATACTTTATTTTTATACTTTTTACTATTTTTGTAATAAGCTTTGCTTTATTTTTTTGGGTTAAAGATGTAATTTTAAAGAAAAGAATTTTATTTGTTTCGATTTTTTTAGGACTTGTTTTTGCTTTTTTTGCAATAGCTTTTATTTCCAAAGCGGTAGAACATGATAATGATAAATATGCAATATTATTTGAACAATCGTTAAAAGTAAAAAGTGCACCAGATCAAAATGCACTTGATTTATTTGAAATTCATTATGGTATTAAATTTAAAATTGTTGACGAATTAGAAGATTGGTGCAAAATATTACTTATTGATGGAAAAACCGGTTGGATAAAAAAGAATGGTTTTGAGATTATATAAGTTTGAATAATTAAATGCAAAATGATGAATTAATAGATTATAATTACCTGAATAAAATTGCCTCCTCTTTTGAAGATTCATTAAGATGTATCCTTCATAAAATCGATGAGTATTCTTATATTCCTACCGAAATATTAAATAGTAAAGAATTATATTTGTTATCAAAATCAAATATTGATAGTGGTCAAAAAAAATTCAAAAAATTTTTAAATCCTCAAAACAATTCAAAATTGCTTGATATCGGTTGTTTTATGAATTTTATTTCACATAAGTATTATAAATGGAAATCAACTTACTATGGGATAGATATTAGTGAATTCGTAATTAAAACTGTCAAAGATTTTGCAGATAAAAAGGGGTTAAAATATGGTTTTTTGCTATGTGCACCAGCTCATAAAATTCCATCAGATAATGATTTTTTTGATTATATTACCTGTATAAATGTTTTTGAATATTTTGATCTCGACTATGCACAAATCGTAATGAATGAAATATTTAGAGTTTTAAAACCCTGTGGAAAAGTAATTATAGATATCCCTAATCCAGAACATAAGTGTTTTGAATCTATTTTAAAAGTAGAAAAATTTTTCAATAGGGAAAATAAGTTTATCTATGGTGGAGTAGTATTTGAAAGTTTATTAAAAAATCGATTCACGATAGCCAATAAAGATTCTTCAGATGTAATGATACAATATTTTTTAATAAAAAATTAATATGGTTGTATATGAAAAGATTTTACTTTTTTTTAATTTTATTCTTTTTTATTTCTTCAAGAACTTTTTCACAAGATCAAATTGAAGAAAAAATTGTTGGAGAGGGTTTTAAATATACTTCAATTTATAGACCTTCGGGCCCATTTAATATCAAAATTCTAGAGATTGATTTATCAAAACCCAATGTAAAAATTGAAACAGTTTTAGCCGCTGATGAACTTGGAAAAGGTTATGAAAAAACAAGTATAATGGCTCAAAGAAAAAGCAGAAACAAACATTTGGTCGTTGGAGCTATTAATGCTGATTTTTTTGGAAATAACCAACCAACAAATTCTATGATAATAAACAAACAATATGCAAAAGGGGTTTGGTCTAATCGTTCACTTTTTGGAATTAATTCTAATAATAAGCCTTTAATAGATGTTTTGAGTTTTTCTGGTTCTGTTTTTTTGAAAAATGACACTCTAATGATAAATGGCTGTAATTCAACAAGGTTAGAAAACTATTTGGTATTATATACAGCATACAATGGAAGTAATACTAAAACTAATCAATGGGGAACAGAAATTAAAATTACTCCTATTGAAACGTTTAATATTAATCGACCTATAAAGTACAAAGTAATTCAAAAAGAATCATGGAAAGGTGCTATGTCTCTTTCTTTTGACTTTTATGTTTTATCTGGACACGGTAAAAATCAAAAATTACTAGATTCACTTGTTAATATTGGCGATACTATTCAGGTTGTAATTGGCACTAATCCAAATATTGGTGAAATTGTGAATATGTTAGGTGGGGGTCCAAGATTATTATATAATGGAGTAAAACCAACAAATTTTATTGGTTTGGAAGGATTTGATGAATCCTTTGTTACCACAAGACACCCTAGAACCGCAGTTGGTTTTTCAAAAGATAGTACAAAGGTATTTTTTGTAACTGTTGATGGTCGTCAAACTGGATTTAGTGTAGGTATGTCACTTAATGAATTAGCAGATCTAATGCTTTCTCTCGGAGCTTTTAATGCTGTGAATCTCGATGGAGGTGGTTCTACTACAATGGTTATTCGTGATCAAATTGTAAATAGACCTTCAGATGCAGCAGGTGAAAGAGCTGTAGCAAATTCATTGATTGCAGTATATGAAGTTGAAACAGATAAAATTACCAAAAGTATTTCTATTTTACCTGAAACTATTGTTATTGATTCAGGACAAATTAAATTATTAGAGGTAAAGGGAAAAGATATTTGGGATTATGATGTGCCTATAGATATTAAACTTATTGAGTGGACTTTTGAAGGAATCAAAGGTATAATTGACTCAAATGGATTTTTTATTCCACAGTCTATTGGTTCGGGAAAAATAATTGGTAAATTGAATCAATTTTCTGATACTATTCTTGTTACAATTAATCCAATGATAAATAAAATGCCGACATGGCAATTATCTTCTGCAAAAAATAATCTTCCTAATTGGTTTTCAAATGATGGTAATACTGAGAGAGGAATTGCAATTTTAAATAAAGAGCAAGATGCTCATATTTATGCAGTAAGTAGGAAATATGGTTCAGATATTATTATATTAAATGCACAAAATGGAGATTATTTAGGAAAGCTTAAAACTGAAGGAATATCAGGAGGAACATATTTACTTAATGATGTTGAAGTAACTGATGATGGTAAAATACTTGTCTGTAATTTAACAACTAATTCTTCAACCAGTGCTTTTAAAATATATTTATGGAATAATGAAACAGAAAATCCGAAAAGTATTATTGAGTTCTCTTCAGATAGTTATAGATTAGGAGATAAGTTTACAGTTGTTGGGTCTTTTAACGATAATTCAGCAAAAATTTATGCTGCTGCAGCTAATTCAAACAAGGTGTTAAAATGGGAAATGAAAGATGGTGCTTTTGTTCAACAACCAAAAGTAATTACGTTAAATGATATTTCAAATGTTGGTATAAATCCTTCCATAGCTCCTGAAGGGATAAATGAAAACAAATTTATAATAAATGCAAATAGTATCACTCCAAGAGAATATGATGAAAATGGTAACGTTTTAGGAGTAATTGATCCTTCGATTGTACCATTAAATAGTAATGCTATTCGTTTCTTTAAATTCAATAACAAAAAATATATTTTAACATTTGTATCAGGCTCTGGTAATGAATTTGGAAAAATTGTAGATGTTACCTCAGGTTTGAATAATGCTAAGGCTATTTTAAGTACTGAAACACTGGGTAACAACTTAAATGCTAATTTCGCAGGTGATGTTGCATTTAGAACATTAAATAACTCAATAATTTTTTACGTTCTTGGAACAAATAATGGATTAGGAGCTTATGAATTTAGTTCTTCATTAACTAATATTTTAACAAAAGAAAATCCATTGAAACCAGATAATTATTTATTGTATCAAAACTACCCGAATCCATTTAATCCATCAACTAATATTTCTTTCTATCTTGATTCAAAACAAAATGTAACACTTAAAATTTTTGATGTGCTTGGTAGAGTAGTAGATATTCTTGTAAATGATTACAAAGATAAAGGCTTTTATAATGTTGAGTGGAATGCAAAGGGCTTTTCTTCAGGTGTTTATTATTATCAGTTAACGATTAATTCAGTGGGTAAATCTTTAACACGTAAAATGGTGATTATGAAATAGTAATGGGATTTTATTATGAATGATGAAGATAATTTTGTTGGTTTTTATCCTGAAACTTTTAAGTTTCTTAAAGGATTAAGCAATAATAATTCAAAAAGCTGGTTTGATAAACATCGTTCTGAATATGAGAATTATATTATCACTCCTTCCAAATATTTTGTTAATTCATTAAAAGGTTTTTTGAATTATATTAATCCAGAGCTGGTTGTTGAACCAAAATTTAATAAATCTTTTGTAAGAATAAACAAAGATATGCGATTTGCTAAAAAGCCATATAAAGAATACTTTTTAATTCGTTTTGGAAAATTTAAATGGGATTGTGAACTATTCTTTGTAATAAACATTGATAGTGTTTCTATTGGGGTTTTTATAAACAATGAGAAAAAAAGTGATAGTAGATTCAATATTAATTTTAATTCTAATCCCGATTTATTCTTTAAAATCTGTAAAGAATATAATATTTCAAAAAAATATTCTGTAACAGACTTAAAAGATATGAGTGAAGTATCTTCGAAATTTAATCCAGAAAAAGATGTCCCAAAATTATTAAATATCAGGTGGTTCACTATTGATAGAACTTATAACAATACTAGCAAAGTTATATTTTCTCATAAATTGATACAGGAAACAATTCTAGTTTATAATAGTCTCTATCCATTATATTTATATGGTACGTCTCTTGATATCGAAAGAGATATTTTAGCGTATAAAAAACGATTAGGAATAATGAAAATAACTTAATGGAAATATTAAAAATCAAAGCCCTTAGAAAAATCAAAATCACATACAATTTGTAATCTTAAACTTGATGGTGTTTGTACTTGCCACATGTTTACTTTTTCATGTTCAAATAATTTTTTATTTCCAGAATATAGTTTAGTTTCTTTGCTTAATAAGTATGCAATTGGTGTTTGGAAACCGAACAATATATCGAATGCACTTATTTTATATTGGAAGCCAATTTCTCCACTAACCCATGTCTCGTTTTTTGAGTTTTCTCTACTATGAGTTTCACTGAATTCATAAGAATTTTTACCTGTTGGAATAATTGGGGTTCCGTACAATTTTTTTTGATATGTAAATTTTTTAAGTATAGTTAATCTTAAATCAAGGTTCAAACCTTTATATACATTTATTGAAGGATTAATCTCTACACCTGTTGCAAAAAACCAATGATCCCCTTTTGAAAATCGTTCCCATGATTCATCCCAACCATTATTTGGACTTGTGCTCCAGTATACATTCTTTTGAGTCAATCCTGCAACAGAATTCCATCTATCTTCAGTATTATCGTAAAGTGCTTTTGAAAATTCAATTAAAATACCACAATCAACATAACCACCATCAAGTTGATAATTTAGAAAAGGATTTGTCTCTATAGTGAATTCTCTAGTTTTAGCTTCAGATATAGGATCACCATTGACTAATTTATTCTCTTTATTGGTTGAATATCTATCATATTGCAGAAAGAGCAAAATTCCTGCATTTGCTTTATTAAAATTCAGAAGATTTATTTTTGAATAACCACGAATCAAGTCATCATATAGTGCGTTTTTCCATTTGGTATCAACATAATAATCGCCATAAAATTTTTTAGTAGCATCATCTTTCCATGTGTAAGAGTCGCCATCCTCTCTTAATCTTCTATATCTAATTCCAGTTTTGTAGTTGCCATCAAGTTCAAAGCTTAATTGTGCATCAATTTGATTTCCATTATAAACAGTATAAGAATTTTGGAAAAAAGCATCTGTATTTATATGTGAGTACCCAAATATTTTTGCACATCCAAAAGTAGCCCACCCCCATGTTAAATGATTTGTTTGATATGCTTTGCCATTATCAACAAAGTTTAAATGACCCCAAGGTTTATCTGAAGATTTTGATTGATACTGAAATTTTACACCAAATGGAATATTAAATAATCTATTAGCATAAATTATTTGTGCATTTAAAAATTTTTGTCTTGAGTAAGTGCCGGCATCAAAAGGCACCATAAAGTATTGAGTAGTATTACCAACTGTTTCATAAGCTCTTCCAGTACCATTTGATGTTAATTCCATATCCATTTTTATTTGACTTATTTCTGCTAAAAATGTACCAAAATTAGTTCTATAAACTCCCCCAATTTGAAAATTATTTTTATATATATACGAAGAAAGATTCATCCATGATTTTATTGCATTAGGATCGCCTGTATAACCTGAGGGTGTTTCAAATTCTACTGATTGATACGTACTTGTGTAGCTATCAGATGGTCTATTATTTATATTTGTAACATCCCCTTGCCATGGTAGTGTTTGTGGTTGTAAAATAAAATATACCGATCTTTGCTTTGTCCACCTTAAAAGATCATGTGGATATCCAAAAATTGTATAATAAAAATTTGAACCTATAGTAAAAAAAGGGTTGCTTTTTGTAAGTTCAATTATTAAAACACAAAAAAGAAAAATAAATGTAACCTTCCTCATATTTTCCCCCTAATGAATTATTTTTATTGCAATTGTTAAAATTTTTTTTTAATATATTTTATCCATATTAAATTTATGAAAGAAAAAAATAAAATTCAACAAAATAACTTAAGCCATTTTAGTATTAATCTAAACAAATTTGAAAAAATTTTATTATTTTTTTTAGTCTGTACTGCAATTTTGTTTTTTTTACCGCTTACAATTGAATCACCTTTTTTCTGGGGTTTTAATTTTCAAAAATTTTTACCTTTTTATGTTAATATTTTGTTTTTTTTAATATTATTGATAGTATTCATTCCTTATTCTGCAAAATACTTAGCATCCTCAGTTTCAACTATAGAACTTTTTTTTACAAAAAATAAAAGAATCTATAATATCTTGATTCTTTCGGTTATTATTGGTTTAAGTTTTTATTTTTTGCGGGTAAAAGTACCTACTTTGGGTGATTCATATGTTCTAATGAATAATATGTATCGCGGTTTTGAATCGGATTTTACAATAAAGGAATTTTTACTTAATTATTTCTTTTTGTATTTAATCAAAATTTTTAAATATTTAGGTCCAAAATCAACTGTAATATTATATACTGTAGTAAGTTATATTTCTGGCATACTATTTATAATATTTTTGATAAAAATATCAATAATTTTAACCAAGAACAGAATTGAGAGGTTTATTATAGTATCATTTACTTTTTTTTCTTGTTCTTCCTTATTATTTTTAGGATATTTAGAAAACTATCCAATTATTTATGCTCTTACCTCAATATTCTATTTTTTTGTACTAAAATCTTTTAGAAATAATAAATATTTTTATATTACTCTATTTTTATTATTTCTTTTATTAGCTACTCATTATGCTTCAATAATAATGATACCTCCAGTATTATATCTAATATATAAAAAATATGGCAAGAAAAAATTTTTTATTTTTATCGGAATTGTAGGTTTAATAAGTATATTTTTATATTTATATCTATATTTTTCAAGTTATCAAGATTCACTTTTAAAGATTCAAAAAGATATTTTTAATAACTTAATGATATTTAGAACTAAAAAGAATGCATCTACTTGGGCTTATGATTTTTTTTCTTGGGTTCATGTTAGTGAATATTTAAACCTTTTAATTTTAATTAATCCTTTATTTATTCCTTTTTTAATTTTTTTTACATTTCAAAAAAGGAATATCACTAATTTCTCTTCTGAGATTATTTTTATTTTAATTAATATTATTACTTTGTGTGTAATTGCTTTCTTAGTTAATTATCCTTATGGGGTAGCAAAGGATTGGGATATTATTGCAGCTTACTCTTTACCAGTTAATTTATTTATTCCCTTAGTTTTTATTAGTTCTTTTAGGAAAAGAACGAGTAAGTATTATTTTTTTATAATAATATTAACAATATTATTTGTACATTCATTTTCATATTTTTTAATTAATGCCAATGAAAGTATATCAATTAAAAGAGCAAAGAGTCTAGCTAATGAAAAAATTATGCCTGAACTTGGAAGAATAACATTATATTTGAATATCTCTAACTATTATAATTATTTGGGTGATCTTAATACTGAAATATATTATCTTGAAGAAGCCTTGGAAAAATTTCCCAAAAGTCAGAGATTAAATAGTATTATAGCGGATATATTTTTCTTTCAACTGAAAGATGATTCAGCAACAGAAAGAGTTGTAAAACGAGCGTATACTAATGGTGTTGTAAACCAGAGAATATTACAATATCTCGGTATAATTGAAGCAAAAAAAGGGAAATATGAAGAAGCAATAAAATATTGGAATGAAGCATTAAATAAATTTGGTGAAAATTTAGAATTACTATATAACATAGCATTATCTTATCAAAAATTTGGAAAGTATAGAGAGGCTATTGATTATTATCTAAAAGTTGAAAAAATAAATGAAAATGATGCTTCATTATTAATTAATTTAGGTAATCTATACTTTCAATTAAAGGATTATACAAATGCAAATATCAGATATCAAAGATTTCTAAAAATATATCCTTCTCATTCAATGGTAAGTGAAATTGAAAAGAAAGTATACTATATTAACTCAATGAAATGATAAATAAAATATATAAAGAATTTATTGATTTTTATTACATTATCAAAAGTATATATAAAAAGCCATCTAAATTTTATGACGATAATTTAAAAAAATCATTTTTGTATAATATTGGTTTTCATGGTTTACAAAACATTTCCTATAATTTGATGATTATTATTACTGTCCCTTACTTAATTAATGTTATAGGTCCAAATAAATATAGTTCATTTCTTTTTATTCTTTCTTTTCTAAATTTACTTGATGTAATAATTGATTACGGATTTTTTTTTACTGGTGTAAGATTAGTAGCTAACTGTGAAAATAATGTAGAAAGAGAAAAGGTTTTTATTTCAATATTACAGATTAAAATATTTTTATTATTGGTATCTATCATAATTGTTTTTATTATCGGGAAGTATACCAATATTTTAAAATATGATTTACATATTTTTTATATTGGTTATCTTTTAATTTTAGGAAACATTTTTTTATCTGGGTACTATTTTAGAGGTCTGAATGATTTTAAACCTTTTAATATAACAAGTATTGTATCTAATATAGGTATGGTTATTTTAGTATTATTTTTTATTAATAAAGATAGTAATATAGAACAATTAGTATTTTTTCAAGGGATTGCAGTCTTTATTCCATCTTTAGTTCTTATTTTCTTAATAATAAAAAAATTTGAGAAAGTGCTAGTAGTATTTAAACCTGATTTTAATTACATTAAATACTTATTCAGCCATTCTTTAAATAATGCTTATACTAGATTTTTACTATCATTTTTTTTTATGGCGCATTTATTTATAATAGGGCAGTTAATAAAAGATGATTTCTTTTCAGCTTATGCTATAAGTTATAAAATTGTTATAACTATAAGTAATTTTTTTACTGCAATATTCCTTCCTTCTTTTAGTCTAATAACTAAAATAAATATTGAAAATGAAAAAGAAAAACTATTTCGATATTTTAAAACTATAAATATATTTTCATTTATTCTACATTTTGTAATAATGTTAATACTTTTTGTATCAGGAAAAATCATTATTGAGAATTTATTAGGTTATAATGATTTTTATATTAACTACTCGATTAATTATTTTATTATCTTATTATATCTTTTACCTGCATCGCTCAATTATAATTTCAACAGTATATTAATTGTTTTAAAGAAGGATAATTTATTATTAAAAAATAATCTAATTGGAATTGTTTTTTTTGTGTTGTATATTGTTTTATTATTCTATATACCTGAACATTTAAAAAATATTTTTATATCAGGAAATTTATTTATAGTCATTACATTAATAGTAATATTAAATTATTTTTCTTTTAAAAGGAATAATTAGAGAAATTATTTTTATGAATTTCTTCTTCAATATTGTTTTTTTTAAAAAAAATACTTAATTTTAATAAAAAATTAAATATATGTTATTAGAGAATCTTATTCTAAAAATCCCATTTCTTAATAGGTATTATTTTATTAATGCCACAAAATTAAAAAGAAAATTTTGGATTTCGTTACATCACTTTAAATTACTTAAACCTTATGCTTTTGTTATCTGGTTGATGACATATAAATGTAATTTAAAGTGTGAATACTGTGAAGCATCTGCAAATGAGAATTATATTGAAGAGTTAACTTGGGATAATTTAATTAATTTATTTGATGACTTCCAAAATTTTGGAGTAAAAAGGGTTTTGTTATCTGGTGGTGAACCCTTAATGCATTCACACTTTTTTCAAGTATTATCAGAGTTTAGAATAAGAAAAATTATACCTGGTTTATTATCTAATGGTTTATTAGTAAAGCAATATTTTAACGATTTATCGAAATATAAATTTTTCTTTTATCAAACAAGTATTGATGGCTTACCTGAGTATCATGATAAAATGAGGGGCTTGAGTGGAACTTTTGATAAAGCAATTCAAAGTCTGGAATTATTTGCTGAAATTAAAACCCCAATAAGAATTGTTAACTCTGTTATACATAAAGATAACATTACTCAAATGGAATATCTATTTGAGTATATTAAAAATTCATATGCAACTAAATGGCAAATAACGCCTCTGGTTAATGTTGGAAGGGCTTCAGGACTAAATTTAGGTTTATCATCAGAACATATTAAATTTTTAAATGAGTTTATTAGAGAAAAATCTAAATATTTCGATATCGCATGGAGTGAATCTTGTTCCTATATAAATTATTTTGATAAAAAAAATGTTACTACTCCTTTTTTTTGTGGTGCTGGTTTAACCAGGTGTTCAATCATGCCAAATGGTGATGTTATTGGTTGCAATCAGATTTATAATCATAGCTATTCTGAAGGAAATATTAAATCAAGGAAATTTTCAGATATTTGGTTAAATGAATTTAAAACATTCAGAAGTAATAATTTCAGAAAAGAATGTAATGAATGTGAGTTTCTAAAAAATTGTCAGGGAGGTTGCTGGGTAGAATGGCTTCTAAGGAATAGCTGTTATAAGACAAATTATTTTGTGGATAAAAATAATAATGTTATATAATAGAGATATTTTTCATAGATTTTATTTTTTCAAGAAACTTGGAGAGTATAAATTCAAAGCTAAAGTATTTTTAGTTCATTCTTCAAAACCACCTTATAAACCAAACCCCGATAACATTATTCTCGATATTACCTATGACTGTAATCTAAAATGTATACGATGCAATCGTTCATGTAGATATGCACCAACAAATGAATATATGACTATTAACCAAATACAAAAATTTATTGATGAAAGTATTGAAAAGAGAAAAAAATGGAAACAAATCTGGATTGAAGGTGGTGAACCCACTTTGCATCCTCAAATTGATGAAATTATAGATCTTTTATTAAAATATAAACATGATAAAAATAAAAATGTTACAATCCAAATTAATTCAAATGGTTATAGCGATTTTACAAAGTCCAAATTAAAAGAATTAGGTCTTAAAGTAAAAATATTCTCTTCAGAAAAAAGAGATATTGATGCAAAAGATTTTTGTTCTTTTAACCTTGCACCTGTAGATCTATTGAAAAACTGTGATATTGATTATTCAGTTGGTTGCTATTTACCAGCTTTATGTGGTTTTTCTTTAAATATGAATGGTTATTATTGTTGCTCGAATGCGGGAGGTATCGATAGAGTTATTGGTATGGATATTGGAATAAAAGAATTACCTGATTCAAAACATAATTGGTGGTCTCATCAAATGAATAATTTTTGTAGATATTGTGGTCATTTTATTGAAAATAACAAGAAGTATTATAAATTTTCAATTCCTAAAACAAATTATATTATTTCCGATACTTGGAAGAATATTTATAGAAAATATAATAATGAAAAAATAGTACTAAATAAATATTAAA
>DATCTW010000024.1:0-19995 GCA_036567745.1 Ignavibacteria bacterium
AATTTTTTTATTACTTTTTAATATTTTAATTATACATAAATAATTTTGTAATCTGATGGTTTTTAAATATTCTGATATCATTTGTAATTAAGTATAATATAATCAAGTTGATAAAAGGTAAAATTTAATAACTTGATTGTAGAATAGCTTGACTTTATTCCACTTTTTCATTATTTTTATATGCTATAATCTAATTTATTTCAAGGCAAGGATTAACTATGGGTTTTGAACCAACACTTTCCGAGCGTGAAAATATAATTTTACGGTATGTTGTTCAACAATTTATTTTAACAGCAAATCCTGTAGGATCAAGGTTTATAGCTAAACATTCAAATTTGAATTTAAGCCCGGCTACGATAAGAAATGTTTTATCAGATCTTGAGTATATGGGTTATATAGATCACCCTCATACTTCAGCTGGTCGTGTACCAACTGATAAAGGGTATAGATTTTATGTGAATACAATTGAAAAATACCAGAAATTACCTGAACAAATTGAGGAGGAAATCAGTAAAAACTTAGAAAACCTAAATACAATGACTGATGATCTTCTCAAGGATTCCTCTAAATTATTAGGTGCTATATCTAAAGAAATTGCTATAATCTCTTTACCACAAATTTCCGAAGGTGTTTTTAAAAAACTCGATCTGGTAGAAATATCCTCAAATAGAATAATGGTAATAATTTCTTTAATTTCTGGTCTGGTGAAAACAATTGTACTTGAGGTAGATTGTGAAATATCTTCGGATAAGTTATCTGCTGTTAGTCAAATTTTAAACGAAAGATTGCAGGGGCTTACCTTAAGACAGATTAGAGAATCTTTTGTTGATAGAATGAAAGATGTTGTACATGAAAAAAGTGGTCTTGTTAGGATTTTTGTCAATTCTCTTGATCAACTTTTCGATGATTTTCCTACAAAATCAAAAATACATCTTTCCGGAACGCAAGGTATTTTAAATCAACCTGAGTTTTCTGATCCAGAGAGTTTAAAAACAATTATTGAAGTGGTAGAGAATGAAGATATTATTGTTCATGTAGTTCAGGATAGAGAAAAATTTTCAGATGATTTGGTAATTTCAATTGGTGAAGAACATAAGGATGAAAAACTTCATGACTTTAGTGTTATTACCGCAAAATATAAAGTTGGTGATGTCTCTGGTATAGTTGGGGTGATGGGTCCAAAACGTATGGATTATTCTAAATTAGTTTCTCTGGTTAATTATTTCTCAAAAAACATTTCTAATATACTAGAGTTAAAAAAATAGATAGGAGGTTCGTTAATCATTATGAGTGAAATCGAAAATTTAAATAATATAAATAGTAATAATAATTTAGATGATAAGGATTCTTTAGTGCAAGAAAACGAAAATTTAAAGGATGAGATTACTAACAAAGAAGTTAATAATCAAAATGAAGAAATTACAGATAACAATGAATTACCAATTGAGGAAAAACCACAACCTGAGATAGAAGAAAAAGAAGAAATGGTTGAACCGGATACATCTGAAAATTTGCAAAAACAATTGGAGTTTTATAAAGATCAATTATTGCGAAGAGCAGCTGAATTTGAAAATTATAAAAGAAGAACTGAAAATGAAATTTCAAATATTACAAAATTTGCAAATGAAATTTTAATTACTGATCTTTTACCAATAATTGATGATCTTGAAAGATCTCTTGCAGCGGGTAAAGAGAAAAACAATGGTGATTCTTTTTATAAAGGTATCGAGCTTATTTATTCAAAATTAATGAAAATTTTGGAGCAAAAAGGTTTAAAACCTATTGAGGCTTTAAATAAACCATTCGATGTGAATTATCATGAAGCAATGATGATGATGCCGAAGGATGATATTGAACCAAATATTGTTATTCAAGAAGTAGAAAAGGGTTATACTTTGCACGATAAGGTAATTAGACATGCAAAGGTAATTGTTTCTTCTGAAAAAAATGGAGAGTAATTTATGGCTAAAAGAGATTATTATGAAGTGCTTGGTGTATCCAAAAATGCAACTACTGATGAGATAAAAAAAGCTTATAGAAAGCTTGCTATGCAATATCATCCTGATAGAAATCCAGGGAATAAAGAAGCTGAAGAAAAATTTAAAGAAGCTACTGAAGCTTATGAGGTTCTTGGTGATGAAGAAAAGAGAAAGAGATATGACCAATTTGGTCATGCTGGTATGAAGGCTACAGATTTTCATCAGTATACTAATGCAAACGATATTTTTAGTATGTTTCAAGATATATTTAGTGGTTTTGGTTCCTCTACTTTTAATGATGATATTTTTGATATTTTTGGTGGAGGAAGACGTCAAAATAGGACAAGAAGAGGAGAAGGAACTCCTGGAACTGATCTAAAAGTTAAGTTAAAGCTTACTCTTGAGGAAATTTATACTGGAACAGAGAAAAAAATCAAAATAAAAAAATGGAAGACCTGTGAAGTATGTAATGGTAAAGGCTCTAAATCAAGCTCCGGGTTTAGTACTTGCCCTGTTTGTAAAGGAACCGGTGAAATTAGGCAAGTTTCAAAATCATTCTTTGGCCAATTTATAAACGTTACTCAATGTACTAACTGTGATGGTGAAGGTAGGATTGTAAGTGATCCTTGTCCAAACTGCGGTGGTGAAGGTAGGGTGCAAGGTGAATCTACAATAAAAGTAAATGTTCCTGCAGGCGTAACAGATGGTAATTATATACCTTTGCGTGGACAAGGGAATGCTGGTAGACGTGGTGGACCAGCAGGAGATTTAATCGTTTTTATCGAAGAAATTCCACATGAATTATTTGTAAGAGATGGCTCTGATGTATTATTAGATCTTTATATAAGTATACCTGATGCAATTCTAGGAACTGAAGTAGAGGTACCAACTTTAAATGGGAAAGTAAAATTAAAAATTGAGCCAGGTATTCAGTCTGGAAAATTATTAAGAATGAGAGATAAAGGATTACCTAATTTGAATAGTTATGGAAGAGGAGATCAAATAGTTAGGGTAAATCTTTATATACCTACAAAAATTAATAGTCGAGAAAAAGAATTATTAAAAGAGTTAGCTAAATCAGAGAACTTTCTTCCTAAAGGTGCTCATACAAAAAAAGCAGATAAAACATTCTTTAGCAGAATGAGAGATGCTTTTTCATAAAATTTAATATATAGATTTGCTTTACCATAAAATAAAACAAAAGTTATTAGATTTTGGTATAACCAAAAGAGAGTTTAACCTTTTATTCATTCTGTTATTAATTTTTATTCTTGGTTTATCTATTAAAGTATTTAAAAAAAATTATCCTGATTATCAATATTCTGATTATACTGAAGTAGATTCTCTCTTTTCACTTCATCTTAATAATTTCGATAGTACAGATAGGTATTTCTTAAATAAACCTGATTCAGTGATTGTAAAGGAATTGGATAAAAGGAACAAATTACCTAGAAAATCTCTAGTTCTTTCAAATGCTAAGATTAATATTAATAATGCAACAAGTCAAGAATTACAAAGGTTGCCTGGTGTAGGTCCTAAATTAGCTGATTTAATTATTTCATATAGAAATAAAGTAGGCTGCTTTAAGTCTTTAGAAGAATTGAAAAATGTAAAAGGTATTGGTGAAAAAAAATTTGAAAAGATAAAAAATTTAATTTCACTTGAATAAAATTATTTGGTTAATTTAATTTTTTTTGCTATCTTTGTAAAAAATTGAAAACGGATGAAAGAAGATTATTTATTGGGTTTAGATTTTTCAGGTTTTTATATTAAGTTATCTGAGATTAAAAAAAATTCTCCTAGAAATATATTAACCAATTTAGATTACATTAAAACTGATGTCAATTTTAACGATAATGCTCTTTATGAAATTATTACTGATCCTGATGTTGCTCTTCATATTGTTAGTAAATTGACTACTTTGTTCAGTAGGAATAAGTTATCAGCTAAGAATATAACTTTAACTTTAAGTGCTTTATCTTCAATTTTGATTTCAGTTCCAATGGATATTGAAAAATCAAAAGAAGAAAGAAAAGAAAGAGCACTTTGGGAACTTTCAAATTACTATCCTAACATAAATCCTGACTCATTTAATATTGCCCTTTTTCCTTTAGCTAATGATAATTGTAATGTTTTATTAACTGCTATTCATAAAGATATTATTATATTTTTAAGAAATATATTAAATGGATTGGGTTTTAATATATATAGATTTGATATTGATCATTTTGCAGCATTAAGAGCCACAGTTGAGGGTGCTATTGAAAAGGGAAGAAATGATTATTGTATCGTTGGTTATCGTGATAAATATTTTGATATTGGAATTATAAAAGATTCTGTTTTAAACAATTATTATGCTGGTTTTTCTTCTGATGAAATATTGAATGATTGTGAATTTTTAAAAAAATTTTTAAGAGACAAAATTATTGAACCTTGTTATTTCTTTGGTGATAAATTTAATTCTGAAATAATATCTGATTTAGCTAGAACTTTTAATATAAAATATTATGGAATTCTTGATTCATTTCAATCAGTTGATATTTATCCTTCAATTAATGTAGATGAAAAAATTTTATTTAATCGTTCTGATTATGCATTTTCAATTGGTTCTACTATTGGTAAAATATAGATTTTTATGAGAATTATTGCAGGAAAATATAAAAAGAGTAAAATTTATACAATTGAAGGATTAAGCACCCGACCTGTAATGGATAGAATTAAAGAAACCATTTTCAACATTTTGGTGCATAGATTTTCTATTATTGATACAGAAGTACTTGATCTTTATGCTGGTAGTGGGTCCTTGGGGTTAGAAGCTTTGAGCAGAGGTGCAAAAAATATTACTTTTGTTGAGAAGTCTAAAGAAGCGGTTGATATTTTGAAGAAAAATATTGAAAAATTGAATTGCAAAGAACAATGCATAGTAAAGCATTCAAGTGTAGAGCTTTTTTTAGAAAATGCAATTGGGAAATACAACTTAATTTTTTGTGATCCACCTTTTAGTATTACAGATCCAACCTACATATTAAATATGATATTACAAAAAGATATTATTTTTGAGGATTCAGTAATAATTTTTAGAACAGAGGAAAAAAATACTTTCAATTTTGATAAATATGATATTTTAATTGAAAAGAATATTGGAAGAAGTAAAATATATTTTTTGAGAAAAAAATGAAAATAGCAATTTATCCAGGAACATTTGACCCAATTACTAATGGTCATATTGATGTATTAGAAAGAGCTCTTGAAATTTTTGATACTGTTATTGTTGCTATTGCGGTAAATTCATCAAAAATTCCATTATTCACAAAAGAAGAAAGATTAGATATTTTAAAGAATGTATTAAAAGATTATCCAAAAGTTATTGTTGATAGTTTTGATACCTTGTTAATGGATTATGCTAAACAAAAAAATGCTACAGCAATTATTAGAGGTTTAAGAGCAGTATCAGACTTTGAATATGAATTTCAAATGGCATTAATGAATCGTAATATTTACCCAAGTGCTTCTACTGTTTTTTTAATGCCTCACGAAAAATATTCTTTTCTGAATTCAACTTTAATTAGGGAAATATCCCGTTTAGGTGGAGATATAAGTCAATTTGTGCCAGAATATGTTAAACTAAAGTTGGAAGAAAAATTTAAGAAAAAATAATGATTAAACGATTTTTATAATATTATATGAGTTTATCTGATAGGATTATTAAATTAAGTGATTCAAAAACTTTATTAATGGCTAATAAGGCCAGGGATCTAAAAGCAAAAGGTATAAAAGTATATGATTTTACAATAGGTGAACCAGATTTTAACACACCAGATAATATCAAATCTTTCGCGAAAAAATCTATTGATAACAATAATACTAAATATACTTCAAATGAAGGGACAAAACGTTTAAGAGAAGCTATTACTATATTTTTAAAAAAAGAATTTGACATTGATTATGACATTTCTGAAGTAATTGTTTCTACTGGGGCAAAACAATCAATCTTTAATGCAATTTTTTCAATAATTAATCCTGGTGATGAAGTAATAATTCCTGCTCCTTTTTATGTTTCATATCCTGAAATTATTTCGCTGGCTGGTGGAAAGTCTGTTTTTATAAGAACAAATCAAAATGATGGTTTTAAAATAACACCAGAAAAATTGGAACAAGCTATAACGCCAAGAACAAAACTATTTATATTAAATAATCCATGTAATCCTACAGGTACTACTTATAATGAAAGTGAACTTAAAGAGTTAGTTGAAGTATTAAAAAGTAAAAATTGTTATATATTATCAGATGAAATTTACCACAAATTAGTATATGATAATATCAGATTTGTTAGTTTTGCATATTTAGCAAAAGAGATAAAAGAACGCGTTATAGTAATTAATGGTG
This sequence comes from Ignavibacteria bacterium, assembly GCA_036567745.1. Lineage (GTDB taxonomy): Bacteria > Bacteroidota > Ignavibacteria > DATCTW01 > DATCTW01 > DATCTW01. The sequence goes on from DATCTW010000024.1 coordinate 6,366, forward strand.
TGTCTAAAACTTATGCAATGACAGGTTGGAGAATAGGTTTTGCTGCTGCTGTAAAAGAAATTATACAAGCAATGAATAAAATTCAAAGCCATTCTACTAATTGCGCTTCTTCAATATCACAAGAAGCCGCTTATGAAGCTTTTACTGGTTCTCAGGAATCTGTAAAACTTATGATTAACGAGTTTAATAAAAGAAGAATATATTTTTATGAAAATTTATCCAAAATTGAAGGTATATCTTGTTTTAAATCTAATGGTGCTTTTTACTTATTCCCAGATGTTTCATCATTTTTTGGATGTAGATATAATGATAAAATTATAAAAGATTCTGATGATTTTGCAGAGTTTTTACTGGAATTTTCAAACGTTGCAGTTGTACCAGGGGGAGCTTCAGGAGAACCAAAATGTGTTAGAATTTCTTATGCAACTTCATTTGAAAATATAGTTAATGGTGTTGAGAAAATTAAAGAAGCTATTAATTATTTAGTTGAAACAAATAATATTAGTATAAACAAAAATTAAAGGATTTTTATGGAAAGAACACTAGCTATAATTAAACCCGATGCTGTAGCAAAATCATTTATAGGTGATATTATTAGACGAATTGAAAAAGAAGGATTACTTATTTTATCTATGAAAATGATACACCTTGATAGAGAAAAAGCTGAAGGTTTTTATTATGTTCATAAAGGTAAACCATTTTTTAATGATTTAATAGATTTTATGACTTCAGGTCCGATAGTTGTAATGATACTCTCTGGCCAGAATGCTATATTAAGATGGAGAAAATTAATGGGCGCTACCAATCCTGCTAATGCAGAAGAAGGTACAATAAGAAAGGACTTTGCTCATTCAATTGAGAAAAATGCTGTTCATGGTTCTGATTCACCAGAAAGTGCGCAATTTGAAGTCAGTTATTTTTTCTCAAGTTTGGAGATAAATTCTATTGATAAGGATTTAGTATTTAATTCTGGATCAAAATAAATGGAAAATCAAAATATATTAGTTCAAATAAACAAGTATGTTAAAGCTTATAAACACTCAATAATTATTTTAACTGCTAATGAGTTAGGTATATTTAATGAGTTATCAAAAAAAGGAAGTACTCCATTAAACATTTCTAAAAAGTTAAATTTGAATTTAAAAGGTTTAACGATTTTGTTAAATGCTCTCGTTAACCTGGGATTACTTAAAAAAATGAAAAATTTATATTATTTAAAAAAAGAGTATGTTCCTTTTTTAGTTACAGGGGGTAAGTATTATATTGGAGATAGCTTAAAACATGATTTAAATTTACTTGATTCATGGATAAAATTACCTAAAGTAATAAAAACTGGTAAACCCGCAAGAGAAGGTAAGAGAAGTAAAAAAGAACATGAGAACTTTATTCTTGCTATGGCAAATTCATCTCAATTAAGAATTAATGACTTTTTTAATGTAATCGACTTAAGTAATTGTAAGAAATTTCTTGACGTTGGCGGTGGTCCAGGTACCTTTTCTCTTCAAGCGGTTAGAAGGAATAAAGATCTCATTGCTTATAATTTCGATTTACCCGAAACCATTAATATTGCAAAAAAATATCTTTCTTCTTTTAACGAAAGTAAAAGAATTAAATTAGTCAAAGGTGATTATTTTAAAGATGTTTTTGGAAATGATTATGATGTAATACTTTTATCAAATATTATTCATAGTTTAGGTGAACAAGAAATTTTAAAACTATTCAAAAAAGCTTTTTTGTCATTAAATAAAGAAGGCAAGTTAATTGTAAAAGATTTTTATTTAAAAGAAAATAAAATTGAACCTCAAAGAGCTGTCTTGTTTGCAATAAATATGTTGGTTAATACTAAAAATGGAAATACTTATACCAAAAAAGAGGTAACCAATCTTCTTTCAAAAGCTGGCTTTAAAAAGACAAAATATACTTTTGTAAATGAAGATGTTGAGTTTATAGAAGCTTATAAATAGGAGGTTGTTATGGAACTTAGAATAATTACTATTGAGAAACCAGAGGATATTAATTTTATTCTTGGACAGACTCATTTCATAAAGTCCGTTGAAGATATTCATGAGGCAATAGTTCAAACTGCACCAAATATGAAATTTGGAATTGGTTTTTGTGAGGCTTCAGGACCATGTTTAGTTAGATTTTCAGGTAATGATAGTGAAATGATAGACCTTGCCAAAAAGAATGCTTTTAATCTTTCAGCAGGCCACTCTTTTATTATTTTTATGAAAGATGGATTCCCTATCAATATTCTTAATACTATAAAAAATATCCCAGAGGTATGTCATATATTTTGTGCTACTGCTAACCCTACTGAAGTTATTATTGCAGAATCTCAAAATGGAAGAGGTATACTTGGTGTTATTGATGGAGCAAAATCAAAGGGTATTGAGACTGAAGAGGATATTAAACATAGAAAAGAATTTTTAAGAAAAATAGGTTATAAATTTTAAAAAAAATTTCTCCTTAAAAAAGCTACTGACATGACGCTGTCAGTAGCTTTTTTGTATATTTGTCTAAGTAAATATTAGTAGACAAATGTATAAAAGAGAAATTTATGTTAAATGAAAAAGAGAAAAAGCTTCTTTCCTTTATAATATCGGAGATAAGGAGCAAAGGTTACCCTCCTTCAATAAGAGAGATGAAAGAATGTATTGGAGTAAAATCATTACGAGGTGTAACATATCATTTAAATAATTTACAAAAAAAGGGTTTTATTCACAGAGAAAGCTTATCAAGAAGTATTTCAATCCTTCCACGTTCATATTCTCTTAAGAATGAATTAAATGATAGTAATGATGATAGATTCATTAGTATACCTATCTTGGGTAAAATTGCTGCTGGGAACCCTATTTTTGCTGAAGAAAATATAACTGATTATATTCATGTTTCTAAGCAAATCGCTAAGGACTCTAATAATTATTATGCATTAAGAGTTACTGGTGATAGTATGTTAGGTGATCACATTTTAGATAATGATATTGTTATTATAAAAAAACAAAATTATGCAAAAGATGGTGAAATAATTGTTGCAATATTAAATGATGAAGCAACGATTAAGAGATTTTTTATTGAAAAAGGATATTTTCGCTTGCAACCTTCAAATCCAAAATATGAACCTATTTTAACCACAGAATTAATAATTGGTGGTGTTTTAGTTGGTTTAATAAGAAATTATAACAATTTAAATAAATGGAGGTAAATATGTCTAATATAGTTGTATTTGTAAATTATGAGATTAAACCAGAACTTAAATCAAAATATCTTAAATTAATGAAAGAGCTTAAATTAAATATTATGGCTTATACTGATATTACCTATAATGTTTACGAAAGTAAAGAAAAACCAAACTTTTTTAGTGAGGTATTTCATTGTCCAACAAGATTTTCTTTTAATCAATTCAATAAATTAGCTGAAAGTTCTGAAAAAATTAATTTTTTGCTTCGTGAAGTAGACAAATGTATACTAAATTATTCTCATATCCAGAAAGAAAATGAAAATATTGCTGCTTAAAATAAAAATTTTGTTGAGATTGTTATTCCAAAAGTTTTAATACTTTTTGATAAAAATAATACTTGAAGATTGGAAAGTGCAATATCAAAATCAAATATTGTAGTATTGATTCCTGTGCCGAATGAAAAATCAGATGAGAATTTACTATGAGTATAACCAAAACGGATTGGTAACCATTTTAATAGGACTAAATCTAGTCCTAAACTAATAAAATTATAATTTCTATTTAATAATTGTTTACTTTTATTTATTTGACTGTATTGAAAACCTAAAATAACAGGGAAAGAAATAATTTCACTAATTGAGGATATTTTATTTATATTAATTGCAAATCCAATTTTTACAGTATAAGGTAATATAGTTTTATTATTATATATTTCATTTTTATGATTGTTAAACAAATCTTTTAAAGGTTTATATTCATCTTCTTCAAAAATATTTTTTATTTCACTTGTGGTATCAATTTCTATTTCGTAACTATTTTTTTTCCAGATTATATAGCCAAGGTCTTGAATACTTGCTCCAAAAGAGAAAATATCATTTGGAATATAAGATAATCCGATATCAAATGATTGTCCTTTACCAGAGGATTCAAAAAATGAATATTTGTTGCCTTCTTCAAAAAAATTTGGAAATGCATAATTTATTTTAACATTCATATTACCATTTATTGAGCTATCAGTGGTCAGAAAATTAGAATTTGTGTTGTAAATAGAATAATATCCCATACCATTTAAATATTTAAGAATAATTCCGAATGCGATTTTAGAAATATTTTTATTATAAAGCTGGAAACCATAACCTATAGAATATTCTCTGAACCATATTCCGCTTCCATTTAGGTCGTTAAACTTATAGTTTGTGTTTAATGTGTTCCCAAAAAGAATTAACCTAAAAGCTTCTTTAGGAATGCTATTAAAATTATATAGTCTTTCATTTATAGAAATGCAAAATCCTCCTTTTAATTCTTTAAAGTTTGAAGATATGTTTAAGATTCCTATTGAAGAGTTTAGAAAAATTTCTTCATATTCTTGTGAATTAAATAAGCTTAATATATCATTTTTATCTTTGTCAGATAAGTGTTTTGGGGACTTATCTGCATTTCCGATGAAATATTTTTTATATTCACCATAGCTAAAAATTGAATTTTGAAAATTTAAATTTATTTGTGGTAAAAAAGAAATTTCCCAATTTTTTTTATCAAAAAAAGCTAAATTTGATGGGTTGTTTTGGATAGATTCAATCCCTCTTGAAAAGGCAACAGAGCTATTTCCACTAGCAACAATTTTGGCAGTATTAAAATTAATCTGTGCTATTACAATATAAAAATTTATAAAAATAATTAAAAGAATTTTTAGCATATTTTCATTTTACTTTATATCCGAATTCTGAAGTAATGTTAAATTTAATTTTATCTGATCTTTTTAAACGTGATAGTTTATTATTTGTATTTAAAACAAAATCTAGAAAACATAAGTTTGCTTCCTTAAGAAATGTTATATTATCTTTTGAAAATTCTTCTTGAATTATTGTAATTGATTCTTTAATAGAATTACCCTGCTCATCTTTTTCAGCGGATGAAATTAAATAATAGTTGTTGCCAATATTTTTTGGAAATGTTAATGTTTTTTTTGTGTTTGTATTGTAAAATCTTATTCTTAGGTTACCATTTAATGGTATTTTCTTTGTCGTTTTAATTGTAAGGAGTCCGTAGTTGAGCTTTTCGATTTCTTTTTTGTCTGAATCAGATAGTTCATAATCTAATGAATCAGTATAGTTAATATTATCAGTAGAAAATAATAATGGAATAGTTATAAAAATTGCTCCGCTTAGCGTATCTTTATTGCTGAATAAATAATTCTGGTTGTTGGTTGTCATTTCAATATCTGTATTAAAATCAAAATAATCAGGCAAGGAGTTTGTTTGAGTAAAAGAATTTATAAAATTTGTAAATTTGGATTTATCTAAAGGTATATTTGTTTTATTATTTGCCTGAATTATTGCATCATTAATTAAAAAGTTTTCATATTTGTTAGTGATTTTATTGTAGCCTATAACTTTTGAGTTAGATATTTTAAATGGTATATCACTACCATTACTGATAATTAATTTTGCATCAATATTTTCAAATTTTATATTACCATTAAAATATTTATCAATATCATCTTTTGGAAGGTGAAAAGATTGATTTATATTTCCCTTAATTGAACCTGAAAAGGATTGTATTTCTATATCCTTTAATTCTATTCTGTAATGTATTGAATCATTCCCATGTATTTGAATGAAATTATTATTTGTTGAATTTATTGTTAAAGTTGAATTAATAGTAATATCTTTATTATTTTGGGGTCTTAATACATAATCGTTTAAATAATAAGTTTTTATAATTTGACTATTTGATGAAATAAATATATCACCAGTATTAAAATTTATATTGTTATATTTTAATTCAGGTAACTCAGATTTTATTCTGCTGTTTATATTAGTAGAATTTGAAATTAGGAGTACCATTTTACCATTTTTAATTTTCGATTCTTTTATTTCTATGTCATTTCCGTAATTAATAAGAGAAGAAGTAAGTGAAAAATTATATTTTTGTTCATCAAAACTAGCATCGGCATATAAAATTTTAATATCTTTTGCATCAAAAGAAATTTTTAAGTTTTGATCCGAACTTATGAATACATTGTTTTGACCAGTCCCAGGTGTAGAGAGGGTTATTAGTATTTTTTGATTGTTGCTAATATTTTTATTAATTATTATTTCACTCAAAATCACCTTTGAAAATTTATTTATTAAAATATTTGATTTAGAAAAAATAACAGATGTATTAGAAACATCATTATTTTGAAGAATTAGATTATCGATTACGATATCAAATGGAAAATTATTTTCAATTTCAATATTCATATTTGCTGAATCGATTGATACCAAATTGAAGCTTTTTAGCGAAATCTCTTTTGAGTAGTTTATATTATTTATTCGTGGAATAATTGTATTAGAATTTAAGGGAATATTTGGGAAAATTTCTGAAATCTTATTATCAAAAACAAACTTTTCCTTTAAAGAAAATTTAATATCAGATATCTTTACATGTCCTTCTTTTGAAGGTGTGTTGATTTTTATATAATCAGGGTTATTTAGGCTTATTGGATTTAATTTAAGAGTTGTGTTATACAAAATTAATGAATCATTTTTAGAATCAAAAGTAAATTTTGAATTATCTACATTGTCAAGAATTTCACCTAATGTATATTCTTTAGTGATTGGAATAGTCAAACTAACATCCCATGTTGGAACTATGGGCTCCTGAAAATCATTGAAACAGGAATTTAGAGTAAAAATAAGTAATATAATAAAAATTTTATTTTTCATAACAAATAATTATTTACCTAATTTAATTAAATAAAGGTAAATTGTCAAAAAATAATTAATTTTATTTTAATATTGAAACATATATTATAAATTTCAGATAAATGTAAATAAAAGGATAATTTGTAATTCTAAGAAATATTAAAATTTTTCTGTCTCGTTTATTAAGCGGAAAGTGAAGAAAATATTATTTTCTAAAAAAGTATATATTTGAAAAAAACGCTAATAAATAAATGTAAGAAAACATTTAAGCCGGGAATTCAATTTCTTTCCACCAATTCAAATCTATTGTAGAAAACAAGCAATCTTTTTTATTTACTTCATTGATATATTCCCATTCTTCATTTTCAAGAGAACCGAAGGCTGAAAATTTATCAGCTAAATCAAGTAATTTGTTTAATTGCTCATGATGAAGAGTTAGTCTTGTTTCTGCATATTCTTTAGCTGAAATGGTAGAAATTAAAAATTGCCAGTCAGATGCCTGGATAAGTAATAATTCTCTTGCTGCTTGTTTTAAAATTCCATGCAGTTGAGGATTGTTAAGATTAATATATCTTCTTACAGAATCGATAAATCTTAATTCATCATAATAAATATGTTTCCATGTCCACTCAGTATTTTTATTTAACCAAATGTAATGATGGCCACCTTCACCCCATGAACCTTCAGGTATACTAATTACAAGTGAAGGTCTAATCTCTTCATATGCTTCTTTAGCATTTGTAAGTTTTATAGAATTGGAATTAAGAATATTTTTTATTACTTGTTTTAAGAATCTTGGACCTTCAAACCACCAATGACCAAATAATTCTGTATCAAAAGGAGCAACAACTATACCTTCTTTTCCTTTATCATTATGATATTTAGATAACGTTTCGTAAATTAGAGAAGTAAAATGATAAGCATGTAGTTCTATCTGTTTATCGGTAATTTCCGGATTATATTCTTTTTTTTCTGCTAAATCAATTTTCGCACCAGTTACTCTCCAATACCTTAACCCGCTCATGAAGTGTTTTTTATGAAAATCTAAATATAAACCATCTCCAGGATATCCATGTTCACCACTCCATACCTGCAAACTTGTTTTTGGATCACGAGTAAAAATTGCTACAGGTTTTTTCTCTGGTCTTCCAGTCGATTCAACTAAGTAAACTTCATAAGGTGATTTATCAAATTCTATTGGTCGCTCGTGAACCTGTTCTTTATACTGATTCCACAATAATTTTAAACCGTCGAATCGATCAATATATACCCCAAGAGATTTTCCTCCCATTGTTAATGCTGTATCGACGAAAAAGTATTTAATATTATTTTCAGATAAAAACTCTTCTACACCTTTCCTTAGGTATTCTTCTTGTAAAATTTGAATCTTAATAGGTGGTTTCCATTTATAACTTGGTCGATAAGCACATTCAGGTAGCCATATTCCATCCGGTTTTTTTCCAAAATGTTTTTCGTGAGTACTTATAGCTGTTTTAACCTGTGCCTGTATACTAATATCTTGACTTAGGAGAGGGAAATAACCGTGGGTTGCTCCACAGGTAATTATATCTAGATATCCTAAATCAGAAAGCTTTTTAAAAGCTCCAACTAAATCCTGATTATATTTATTTTCAAAGTCTGATTTAATATCGGTGTAATATTTTTCCCAAAACTGAGCAAGATAAATCATTTGTTTTTCACCAGTCTTTTTAAAGTAGAGTTGATCTTTTTGAGCAGCATCAATTTTTGATTGTAAAAATGATCTAAACTCTTCTTTAAAAAAGGGATCAGCTAGTTGTTCTGTGAGTACCGGTGTTATACCTATTGTTAGTTTAGGTGAATATCCTTCATTTATAAGTTCATATAAAACATTTAAAATTGGTATGTATGTTTCACTTGCAGCTTCATTTAACCAATCCATACCATGTGGCCATTTACCATGTTGTAATACATAAGGTAAATGAGAATGTAAAACAAAGGTAAAGCTACCGATACTCATATATAACCTCTTAGGTAATTGAAATAATTAAGGAATTACTTTATATAAATTCGTAAAAAAAAACAATTAATTCAATGAAATTTTGGTGCGTCAGGAAACTGGTCTAAACCATGCATTTCACCAACAAGTTTTATCTCGCCAAATTTTGATTCATATTTTTGAATATTATCTTTTAATGCAGAAACTAATAGTTTTGCATGTTGTGGAGTCATAATTATTCTAGAAAAAACTTTTGCTTTTGGAACACCTGGTAAAATCCTCGTAAAGTCTATTACAAACTCAGCAGGGGAGTGAGTAATAATTGCTAAATTTGAATAAATTCCTTCAGCTTCTTTTTCACCAAGCTCAATATTTACTTGTTGGCTTTGTTGTATATTTTGCTCGTCCATATTAACCTCACTATTTTTTTATTAAAAAAGCCTATAGGATTTTTCCTATAGGCCTTGAAATCATAGAAATTTTATATTACTTATTTTTTCGAATACTATCTGCTTTATCAAAAGCTTTTGTAGCTTCAGTAGTTTTATTAAGATTTAAACATACTTTGGCTACAATATCCCAATAGGTAGGATTTTTTTCATTTGTTGATTCTAAAGCTTTTAATTTGTTATAAATCTTTTCAAGTTCAGCTTTTTGTTGGAATATAGCAGCTAAGTTTCTAGAAATATCAATATAATCAAGATTATCAGGTTTTAATTCAACTAATTTCTGAGCGTAAGGCATACCCTGTCTTAAAATAGCAAGATATGTAGTATCTTCTTTTTCAAGAGTGGATTTTTCGTCTTTTGTTTTTATTGCCCAATTGTTATATACTGCGTATAAATTATATAAAATATTTGAATCATTTGGATCGATCTCTAGTGCTTTTTTGAAACGATCAATTGCTAATTCATAATTTTTAGCATTAAGGTATAGAATACCTAAATTAAATTGGTAAGTTTTATTATTTGGATTTTCTTTTGCTAATTTTTCATAATTAGTAATTGCAATATCAAGTTGATTAGTTATTGTATAAAGGTTTGTAATAGCTTGTAATATATCAGATTTTGAGGAATCTGGTGCATTATCATAAGCTTTTTTGTAGTATTCGATTGCTGTTTTATATTCTTTTACAGCAGCAAGATATTCGGTTGAATCTATATTAATTGTAAATGATGGTTCAAATTTTTTAGAATCTACTAAATCTTTATCAAAGAATATATGAAGGTTATACTTATCATATACCCATTCTTCTTTTGGTTGTACAGGTACTTTTTTACCTTTTTTTGGTGGTTCTGGTTTTATTATTCTATCTGGTTCACCAATAAGTTTTCTAACAGTTTCTTTTGAATTCTTTTCTTGAATTGATTCTAATTTGTATTTGGTTTCGATTTTTTCTTTATTCTCTGAATCAAACTTAGTTTTATGTGAATTACCTTTTTCAACAAAACCATCACCTAATCTAATCAATGCAGTAAAATCATTTTTCTTTTCAGCTAAGTAAGTATATGGTTCGATAGCTTTCTCTGGTTCACCTTTACTAATGTATGTAGCAGCTAAATTCCAATAAGAACCACTACTATCAGGCATAATTAATATTGCAGCTTTAAAATACTTAATTGCATCGTCAAAATATTTTGGATCCTGTGTTGCTTTGTTATAAAAGGTAACTCCTTTATTAAAAGCATCTGCCCAATAATATTTCATTCTGTCTTCAATATCCTTTTTAAAAGCATTAGGATCGAGTTCTCTTACTTTTTTAAAAGCCTCAACCATACCTTCATAATTTCCTTTTTCTGCACGTAACCAGCCTACATAGTACCAACCCTCAACACTTTTAGGATTATTTTTAACTTCTTTCTCTGCACTAGCTAGAGCATTATCCCAATTTTTCTGCTGAATATATAATCTAGTACTTGTTAATTCAGGAGAGGAACATTGGAAACCCAAAGAAAAAAACAAAACAATAAATCCAATTATTAATGTTAAAAACACACGTTTCATTTTATAATAGCTCCTTAAAAAAATAATTTTTAGTCTTTTAATATAATATTTTTTTTAATTATTATCAATAGTAAATGTAACTCCCTCAAAACATGAAATAATAAAAAATTTTTTTTATTGACATTCAATTCTTAAATATTTAATTTTAATCAAAATTTTTCAAGCGAAACAATTTATAATGTTTTAAATAATAATAAATAAATTAAAGATAAATGTATAAAAATTTTTAAAATATCAAATATAGTTGTAAGTGTATAAATTTTTTAAATATTTTTATCGCTCAATAAATTAATAACCAAGTTTTTAAATCTAGTTTATTAAATAATTATCAAAAATTCATTCAATATTTGGGTATATTATGAAAAAATTAATAATATTATTAGTTTTCTTTTTAAATTTATCTTTTTCTCAGAAGTATGATATATATTACTTAAGAGGTATTGAGAGGATTAGTAAAGGAGATTACAAAGGAGCAATTGAAGAATTTGATATTTCAATTGAATTAAATTCAGCTAATTTTCTTGCTTACAAAAATCGGGCTTGGGCTAAACTAAAACTTAGAGATTTTAATAGTGCGATTGAAGATTATAATAAAGCAATTGAATTAAATCCAGATGATGATGAAATTTATATTAATAGAGGTATAATTAAATCATCTTTAAATGATATAAAAAGTGCAATTGATGACTATAATAAGGCTATTCAAATAAATCCTAAAAATGCTATTGCATATAATAACAGAGGAAATGAAAAATTAAAATTAGGAGATTTAGATAGTGCTTTAAAAGATTTTGATAAAGCAATTGAATTGAATGAAGATTATTCCTTTGCTTATCGAAACAGAGCTGATGTAAAAATTAAATTAGGTGATTATAAGAGTGCAATAGAAGATTGCAATAGAGCAATCAAGTTAGGTAATTACTCAGCTTATAATAGCCGAGGTTTAGCAAAATCTTATTTGGGGGATATTAAGGGAGCAATAAAGGATTATGATATTGCAATAGAATATAATCCCGAGATGTCAATTTTTTATTATAATAGAGGTAACGCTAAGGCTAAATTAGGTTATTATAGTGATGCGTTAATAGATTACGATACAGCTATTAAATTATACCCAGAAGATTATCAAGTGTACTATGCTAGAGCTCTATCAAAAATTATTATAGGTGATAAAGAAGGCGGATGTATCGATTTTTCAAAAGCTGGTGAGCTTGGATATTTAAAGGCTTACGAGGCTATTAAAAAGTATTGTAAATAATTTTTTATAATTTATGTATTTAATTTTAATAATTAAATAATGAGCTTTAGGAGTAAAAATGAAAAAAATACTAATTTTTTTATTTATTATGTTTACATATTTGTGTTTTTCTCAAACAGCAGAAGAATACAATATTAAAGGTCAATATAAGGTTAAATTGGGTGATTATGAAGAAGCAATAAAAAATTTTGATAAAGCAATAGAAATAAATTCTAATGAACCAATTTTTTTTGTTAATAGAGGTACGACAAAAGCAAGAATAAATGATCACAGTGGTGCGATAAAAGATCTAGATAAAGCAATAGAATTGGATACTAATTCTATTGTTGTGTATTATTATAGAGCTTATTCAAAAGCTAGATTACAAGATTATAAAGGTGCGATAAAAGATCTAGATAAAGCAATAGAATTGAATTCTAAAAATGAATTTAATAGTTTTGAAAAAGTAATTAATCTTATAAACTTAGGTGATATAAGAAGATCAACGGAAGAAACTAAAAAAAATTTATTTTTACATGATCTTTTGTCTTTGATATATTTCAATAGAGGGAATTCAAAATATATATTAGGTGATTTTATTGGTGCTAAACAAGATTATAGTAAAGCAACTGAATTAAATCCAAAATATGCTGAAGCATATGATAGACTTGGAGATACGAAAGCTATGTTAGGAGATTTCAATGGTGCAATACTAGATTATAATAAAGCAATTGAGTTAAAACCAAATTTTTCAGAAGCATATTTATATAGGGGATTCACAAAACATGAAATTGGTAATTATAGTGATGCGGTAGAGGATTTAAATAAAGCAATAGAGTTAAATCCATATTCTTCAAAAGCATATTTATTTAGAGGAATTGCTAAAAAAGAATTAGGAGATTATAGTGCTATGTTAGATTATAATAATGCCATAAAATTAGATTCTAATTATGTTGAAGCATATTTTAATAGGGGTGTACTTAAAAAGGACTTAGGTGATTTTAGAGGCGCAATTCAAGATTATACCAAAGCTATAGAATTGAATTCAAAGGATACTAGTGTATATATCCTTTTTAATAATAGGGCATATGCAAAATTACAAATCGGAGATTTTCATGGGGCAATTGAAGATTGCAATAGAGCAATTGAGTTAAAACCTAATTATTATAGAGCATATTATGCTAGAGGAGCCGCAAAAATTGAATTAGGTGATAAAGATTCAGGTTGTAAAGATTTAATGAAATCATATGAACTTGGTTTTGATAAAGCCCTTGAGCATATTAATAAATTTTGTAGATAACTATATATTTGTATTATTTTATTAAAATCATTATTTGTATTAAATATTATTTTTTTCTTATATAATTAAGATAAAGATATTAAATATAAAAAATTATATTGGAGAATAATATATGATAAAGAAGATTTTTGGAATTTTGCTTCTTCTATTGGTTTTTGTTTCATTTGTTTTTGCAGGAAAGCCTGAAGGTGACAAAAACGATGGGAAGAAACAAATAAATAAAACAATGGAGGATGGGCTT
>DATCTW010000025.1:0-52559 GCA_036567745.1 Ignavibacteria bacterium
TTATTAAATTATTTAAATCTTATAAATAAAAATCACCGTTTTAAGAATATTTTTAATATTTTTCTTGAATTCCTAAAATGTTTTGTCTATCTTGTAAAAAAACTGGAGTATTTATGAAAAGAAGAGAATTTATAGGCTCAGCAGCAACTACCTTTGCAGCTTTATCAGCTTCGCCACTAAGCATAGTAAATGAAAAACAAAATGCAGTCAATAATGAGCCCAAAACTGTTGTTAGTGTAATACAATCCGAATTCACAAGTGGTTCTCCTGAATCTAATCCATATCATCCAAACTTTGATATTGACCTTTTTAAAAAAGAGATAGTTCAACAAAATATTGATAATGTTTTAAAACTACTTAATATTGCCGGTGAAAGAAAATCCGATATAGCTTTAACCACCGAAGATATCAAAGGCATCTATTCGTTGATTATGGATATTGAAAGGCCTGAACTATTAAAAGACTTTGCTGAAACAATACCAGGAAACTTAACTGAAAAATTTGGTGCTATAGCAAAAAAATATAATATGTATATCATCACAAGTTTTATTGAAAAAGATAATAACAACTTATATAATTCTGCCGTACTACTTAACAGAGAAGGAAAGATTGAAGGGGTATATAGAAAAGTACAACTGCCAGTGCCTGAAAGCTGGGTGCTAACTCCAGGAAATGATTTTCCTGTATTTAAAACTGATTTTGCAAATATTGGTATAGCTATCTGTTATGATATGATATTCCCCGAAATAATCAGAATTTTAGCTTTGAACGGTGCTGATATGATTTTTATACCAACAGGTGGATATGGTTGGACAGAGGATCTTGGAGAATCTATGTTAAAAGTTAGAGCTGCAGATAACATGGTATGGATTGCAATGGCTAAAAGCTCTACTCTATTCGGTGCCGGAAGAAGTGCAGTGGTCAACCCATTAGGACAAATAATTGCTGATGCAGGATATGAACAGAATTATGTTTTAACAACTTATATTGATCCAAAATCAACATGGATTCAGCCCGAAACAAGCTATGGAAGTGTACTTACTGGTGTACCAAATATGCGTTTAAGACTCAATCTTGAAAGAAGACCTGAAATATATAAAACCTTAATTGATAAAAATCCAAAAGTTCTAGCAAAAGACACAAATTTAAAACTAATTCATCAAAAAAATAAAGAGGAACTACTTAAAGTTGTAAAAAAACTAAAAGAGCAGTATAAAAAGGAAAGTCAAATAAAAGAAGATAGAATTGGTTTTAGAAGAGATATATTATAAATACTTAGCCTCAGTAAATACCTGAGGCTATAACTAATTTGTAAATTTCAAAATCACCTCTCAAATGGCGGTTTTTTAGCATCTCTTACTATTCTTTGTAATTCTCTTTGAAAATTTCTTTCAAAGACTATATACCGAGCAACTTTATCAAGACTTAAAATTTTTCTTATCTCAGACATAAAAGTTAATCTATTGTTTAACATTCGTTGCTCTAGACTCTCGATGTAATCAATTTTCTTTTCCAATTCAGCAGATCTGGATGGATCATTTACAATTTTTTCCAAATCATTAATAGCTTTTCTTCTTTCAGTTTCAATTTCCTTAAATTGCGATGTTAGCTGGTTATACTTAGAGTAGAACTTAACAGATTCTTCATCTGAAAGTTTTAATTCTTCAATCATCTTTAATTTTTTAAATTCTTCTATTCTATCCCACCTTTTACCGAAATCCTGATCTTTTCTATCTCTAAAATTCTGAGCATTAATCGAAATGGGTATTAAGAACAGAAGTACAACAAAAAATAAAGTGAATTTTATTTTTTTATAATTCATAAATACCTCTGTTATTTTAATATATCTTTTGTTTTTAAATTATTTATCACATTATCAACCTCTTCATCAGAAAGATCTTCTATAAAAGAGGATAAATGTTCTCTAGAAAAAAATTCATCACCATGTTCATCAATCACAGCTGAAGCAAGTAATTGAGTTGCTTTTCGTTCAATCAATTCTTTATTCTTAATTTTTTGAATAAGACTACCTGTTTCATAATGTTCATAATTAATTACAGAAGGTTCAATTTCCTCTATTGTTGGAGTCTCAACATTATTATTTGTTTTTTCTACTATATTTTTGTTATTAGAAATACTATAAGGTAATTCTTTGTAACCGATCTGTGATAAGAAAAATAATACTAAAACAATTGAAAGTAAGGTTGAAAAAGATAATGCATAATTTAAAGCTTTCTTTGATTTATTCTTAATTTTATTTACATCAAGCCTTTCATTTAATTTTGGAATAAAATTAATAAAATAGGTGTTGTCTGGTAATTCCACCTTATAATTATCAAGTTCACGAGAAAGAACCCTCATTTTATCAATCTCTTCTTTACATTTCACACATTCTTCAAGGTGTTTCTCAATCCGAGAT
The DNA here is from genome assembly GCA_036567745.1 of Ignavibacteria bacterium. GTDB lineage: Bacteria > Bacteroidota > Ignavibacteria > DATCTW01 > DATCTW01 > DATCTW01. The sequence continues at coordinate 2,420 of DATCTW010000025.1, forward strand.
TTTAGCTCTTCACTAACTTTACCTTTAAGATAATCCAAATAATCATATTTTAATTCTTTACACTTCATTTCTTAAATACTCCTCTATCTTTTTGAAAGCATGAAAATAGTTAGCTTTCAAAGTTCCGATAGATTTATTTAAAATTTTTGATATTTCTTCATAAGATAATTCATCGTAATATCTCATAATAAAAGTTAATTTTTGCATTTTTGGTAATTTATCTATTGCCTTTTGTATTTTTTCACTTTGTTCTATTTTTTCCATTCTCTCGTCCGGTTTTAAATCTCCTGAAATTAAAGGTAAAATTAAATCATCATAATGAAAAAATTGTTTCAACTTTTTCTTATTTAAATAATTAATTGTTAAATTGACTGCTATTCTGTACAACCAGGTAAATAAATTAGATTCTTCTCTAAAATTATCAAGGGCTTCATAAGCTCTAATAAAAACATCTTGCATTATATCATTGGTATCATCATGGTCATTAACCATTCTTTTGATAACAAGATATATTTTCTTTTCATATTTTCTTACTATCTCATTAAAAACTACTCGATTACCAGCTTTGAATTCCTTTATTAGGTCTATATCATCTCGTTCTATATTCATTAACTCTCATTTATTTCATAAAATTAGACAACATTGAGAGCATTTAGGTTTAACATACCCTTACGTTTTAAATATAATAAAAATTTATTTAATTTCAAAAATATAATTAAAAAGACGAAACTTAAACTTTTTTTAATATTTTATAAAGACTTAATATTGATTAAAAATAAAAACCTACTCCAAATTAAATTTCTTATAAAAATATATATTTTCAAATTTTATTCAATGTTTGAAGTAAAATGTTAATAAATTAATGCTTCTTACACTAAAACATTGCCTTGTTCTAAAATTTTCTTTTTAGTAGTTTTGCATTTTCATAAATTAAAAATATTATATGAATAAAGCTGAAAAACTCAAACTAACTTTAATTCTTGGTGCACTAACAGCTATTGGCCCATTATCAATTGATATGTATTTACCTGGTTTTAAATCTATTGCTAATGATTTTAATACTACTATGTCTGTCGTTGGATTTTCACTTACTTCGTATTTTATAGGATATTCTTTTGGTCAGCTTCTATATGGCCCTTTATTAGATAGGTTTGGAAGAAAAATACCATTAATTGGCGGATTAATTCTTTACAGTATCTCTACTTTACTTTGTGCTTTATCTCCAAATATTACATCTTTAATAGTTTCAAGATTTTTTTTGTCAATTGGAGGTTGCTCTGGTGTTGTAGCTTCAAGAGCAATAGTTAGAGATATATTTGATCTTAAAGAGTCTGCAAAATTTTTCTCTTCATTAACATTAGTCATGGGTTTAGCTCCAATAATAGCTCCTCTTTTTGGTAGTTTGCTTACTGTATATTTTGGATGGAGATATATTTTTATTTTTTTATTTTTCTTCACAATAATATTATTACTATCGATTTTATTTTTACTACATAACGTAAAAGGTAAAAATTATCAAGTGGCTTTGAATGCAAACACTATATACAATTCATATCTAAAAATTTTCAAAAATCCAACTTTTATAGCTTATGGATTAGCAGGAAGTGTAAGTTATGCATCACTTTTTGCATATATATCAGGTTCACCTTTTGTATATATGAAAGTTTTTGGTTTATCAGAATTACATTATAGTTGGGCATTTGGTATAAATGCTTTAGGGCTAATAATCGGTAGCCAAACTAATAGGTACTGGTTAAAAAGAACTGATAGTAAAAAAGTAACAACAACATCTTTAATAATTCTAGTATCTATAGCTATTATTTTATTTATTGGAATTGCTCTAGAAATTTTTCCTGCTATTTTATCAATGATTTTTATTTTTTTATTTATTTTTTTACTCGGAATAGTAAATCCAAATACAATGGCGTTAGCATTATCTCCTTTTGAGAGCAATGCTGGTAGTGCTTCAGCATTAATGGGAAGTATTCAAATGATAGTTAGTGCAATTATTTCGGGGTTTGTAAGTTCAGGAGGTTCAGCTCTATCAATGGTTTCTGGTATGCTTGTTTGTTCTCTTTCAGGTTTGTTCATTGTAATTATTTTTTCAAAAAAAATATAGAAATACTAATAATCACATAAATTTTTAATACAAATCATAGTAATATCATCGTATTGGCTACAACCTTCAGAATGAATTTGTATTTCTTTAATTATTGAGTCAATTATTTCTTTTGAAGAAGAATTAAATTTTCTTCGCAAAATCTCTATTACTTTTTTTTCTCCAAATTCATTTTGATTTTTATCCATTGCTTCAGTAACACCATCAGTATATAAAAAAAGAATATCCCCATTTTCAATAAAAACTTGACCCTCAGAATAACTATTTAGTGTAGGTGTAACGCCAAGAATTACACCCCCTTCAGAAAGGTATTCTAAATTACCATCTTTTTTAAGTAATATTGGAGGGTTATGCCCAGCATTAACATATGTAAATGTATTTTTCTTTATGTTTAAAATACCCCAAAAAAAAGTAATAAATTTACTTGTGCTTGTATTTTCAAAAATAATATCATTTATTTTACCAGTTTTTTCGGTTAATGAAGCATTAATTGGAGAAAGAGCTCTTATTGTTGCTTGTAAATTTGCCATCAAAAGTGAAGCTGGAATTCCTTTACCAGATACATCAGCTATTGCAATAATATATTCTTCGCTATTCATTTGCATTACTTCGAAGTAATCACCTCCCACCTGTTTTGAAGAAATATTAATTGCAAATATTTCATAATTTTTTATTTCTGGTAAAGATTTTGGCAATAACCCTTGTTGAATTTCTCTAGCAATTTGAATCTCTTCTTCCAGTTTATGCTTCTCAAGAGTTTCTCTAAACAATCTAGCATTCTCGATAGAAAGCATAGCTATATTCGCAATTGATGAGGCATATTCAATATCACTTATTGAATACGGTTCATTATTTAACCTATTTGAAAGTAATAATATTCCTTTTGTTTCATTTTGAAACATCATTGGAATAATAATCTCAACATTTAAACCCTTTAAAGCTTTTATACACTTTCTTAAATTCTTATTTCTAAAACTACTTACATATCCCGGATTTTTTACATAAATTAAATTTTGTAATAATTCTAAACTTTGTTCAAGATAAGGTATCCTTGAGGCTTTTAAAACAAGTGAATTATTTTCTTTTAAAAATATTGCATAGTTCTTAACCCCTAATTGCCCCATTAATGAAAAAGATAGAAGCTTTATTATTTTTTCTTCTTCAAACAAAACTCCAAATTCTTTACCTATATCAAAAAGTGAATTTAGTTGTTGAATTTTTTTATCAAGGTCTCTATTTAATCTTTGTAAATCCTGAACAATTATACTATTTTCTATAGAAGTAGAAGCTATATTAGAAATGGCTCTTAAAAAAAATATATCTTTCTCGTTAAAATCCTCGTTAGTAAGCTTGCCACCAAAAAAAATAACACCTATTAGTTTATTTTTTGATATCACCGGGATCAAAATTTTTAATCCCAAATCAATAAAGATTTTTAACCATCTATATTTTTTAAAATCATTTTTATTAAATAAGTATACTTCTTTAGGATAGTTATCAATTTCAACTTCAAAGCCATAAAAATCGTGACTAATTCCCTTTATTGATCTGATACTAAATTTCTTCTTTTCTTTTATTAAAATAAAGCAACCTTTTGTAAGCATCATCTTACCCATTGAAGAAAGTAAGATATGATCTAGAATAAACTGAATATCAAGAGATGAGTTCAATAAATTACTAAGCTCGAAAAGAGCATTGAAATCAATAGAATATTCTTCCTTATTTTTATTTAAGGAATTTTGAACATTAGAAGAAAATTTCTTTTCCATATCGGAATAAAAATTAATGATTTTGAGGCAAGTATTTAACTAATCTTACTTCGTTTTGAACACCGGGTTGAATATTATACTTAATTTCATCCATTAAATTTTTCATTAAATAAATACCCAATCCACCAACTTTATATTGATTAAGATATTCCTTCATATCAGGAATTTTTATTTGTTCTGGAGAGAAGTGTTTACCTTTATCTTTTATAATTACACTAAACTTTTTATCATCAGCATCAACTGTAATATCAATAGGAAGTCCAGGTTTACATTCATAAGCATGTTTAATGATATTTGTACAGGCTTCATCTACAGCCATAATAATCTTATTTACATCATCTTCATTAAAACCAAAATTTTTGGCAGCATCAGCAATAAAATCCCTTACAAGCATCAAATTACTTGTATGACTTGTGATTCTTAACTTCAACTTATTTTTACTTGATTTTTGCAATTATTCTATCTCCTGAGTCATACTATCCTTGTTTTCACCATCCTTCAAAAATTTTGCTATAGCATCTTCTTCATTTCCATAAATTTCATAAAGAATTGGGAATCCAAGTAAATCAAAAACATTAAACACTTTTGGAGTCATATTTGTTAATTTAATATCACCTTCATTTTTCCTTACTTCTTCAATAAAAGCCATAAAGACTCCAAGACCAGCACTGCTTATATATGAAAGATCTCTGAAGTTAACAATAATCTTATACTTTTTATTCTTTATAAGCTTTTGAAAAGTGTCTTCAAGTTCAGGTGCAGTATGGGCATCAAGAAAACCTTTCAACTCAATTATACTTATCCCATTCTTTTCACATTGAACTATTTTAAAATCAGTCATTAAACAGACCTCCTATAGATATTTACGAAAAAAATTATAAAAAGTTTAGTTTTGCTCAAAATTTTTCCATTTAAAAACCACTAAAGTTATATCGTCAAATTGAGTATCCTGCTCAGTAAAAGATTTAACTTCATCAATTAAATTATTGCATATTGTAAAGGTTTTATTATTATAATTATTTAATATCAATTGAATAAACTTTTCAAGTCCAAATTCTTCATTCTTTTTATTTCTAGCTTCAGTAATCCCATCTGTATACAATACACAAACATCATTACTATTTAACTGTAATTCAATTTCCTCAATAGTATTTGTAAAAATATCTCCACTATCGAGTCCAACACCAATACCTTTAGGTTTAATTTGTTGTATATTTGAATTCGAAATCCAAATCATTGGGCAATGTCCTGCTCTTGAAAGATACAACTTACCTTTGATTAAATCAAGTACCCCATAAATTAAACTTACGAAAGAGTTTTTGTCAATTATTCCATATATTGATTTATTTATGTTTATCAATAATTCTTTTGGTGATTCATAAATTTTGCTTAATGCTTGAAACATTCCCTTAATCAAAGACATATAAAAAGCAGCTGATATACCTTTGCCAGAAACATCTCCAAGAATAATACCAATTTTATTTTCATTTATTGTTGAAAAATCATAAAAATCACCTCCAACCTCATAAGCTGGTAAAGTAAAAGCATAGATATCTAAATTTGGATGTTCAGGAAATTTCTGAGGTAATAGTTTTTGTTGCATCTTTTGAGCTAACAAAAGCTCTCTTTCTATCCTTTCCTTTTCGAATGATTTTTCAAGTAATTCAGCATTTTCAAGTGAAATTGTTACTTGGTCTGCAAAAGTAGTAATTATATTAAAATACTCATTATCAAAACCATACTGTTGATTGCTACCTATATAAATAATTCCGATTAAATCCGAATGAGATATTAATGGAAAAGCAATGAGTGATTTAATTTTCTTACTTAAATTTTCATTAGATAATAATTTAGAATTTATATTTTCTAAATAAACAAGTTTTTTATTATTTTTTACTTCTTCAGATATTTTAAACTCACTGTTTGAATATAATTCATTAATTTCATCTAACGAAATATTTTTTGAGCCTGCGATATAAAATCCAGAATTATTTTTTTTGTTTTTTATTTCAATCCATGTACAAGAGCCATCACATACTGTTAAAGAGAGCTTGTTTATTTCTTCAATTAAATCCCTAAAATCGAAAGCTTGAGTAACTAATCTACTTAAATTATGTAATGAGCTTATTTCAACAAGTTTTTTGTCAAATATATCCTGAGTTGGTAAATGAAAAATTGTACTGATAAAAGCTACATTTAGATATATTGTTCCAAATAGAAAAATATTAAATACCAGTTCCCGAACTATTGAACTTGAATAATACAGAACACCTACAGGAGAATTACTATTTGATGACGATCCTAAAACAACTACCAGAAATATTATCATAGGGCAAAGTAATATAAGATAACCTATAGTATAATATTTCTCTTTTCTACTTAAATATATTACCCAAGGCAATCTAAATGAATGTATCAACATCAAAATAATTGATATAACCATTAAGAGCATAGAAAACGATGTACTTTTTCCAACTCCTGTATAAAAGTATGTTAATGATGTTAATGAAATGCTAATACAAAGTAAAATAAAATTTCTTATAGTGGATTTTCTTCTATAAGATAAAATGAAATTTTTTAAAATTACAAAGAAATAAACTGAAATAAAAATAATTAGTGTTGAAAAAATATTTGAAATTATAACCGTAAAATAGTTAAGGGCTATTATATATTGAGAGGATAAATCGAATTTTATTCCTGGTATAAAAGATAATAAACCAAATATCACTAAAATAGCTGCAGTAAGAATAAGTAATATACCTATTTTTGAAACAGAATTCCTTTCAATTTTTGATTCGATTTTATTTATAATCAAATAAAATAAAGCGATTTCTGAGATTAATAGAAATTGTTTTATTGTATACAAACCAATACTTTCTGGTCCAAGAGATTTTAAAACAACATCAATTAAAAACACTTGAACAATTACAAGAGAAGAAAGTATTATAAATATTACCTTTTTTGCCTTCATAAAAAATGGTTCAACTATCAAATTAATACGTAAAAAGAAGAAAAAAGTTATACAAAACTTTAAATTACAATAAAAATAATCTAAAAACAATGCTAAAGAGTCATTGATTTGGTTTGCTTTTTTAATTTGTTTAATATAACTTTATAAAAAACGGGGTGTGGCTCAGCCTGGTTAGAGCGCTTGGTTCGGGACCAAGAGGTCGGCGGTTCGAATCCGCCCACCCCGATTTATTATATAAAGTCATCAATATCAAACCTTTATATCCTTAAGTGAAGCATTACTGTTATAATATCATAGATTTCATTATTTTCAATAAAACTTGTTTAAAAAATATAAAATGATTACTTAAACAACAAATTTGTAAGTTGTCAAAAGCAACTTTACAAGAATTAATACATATTTTTTTCGCTATTAATCCAAAAAAATTGTATATTTATAAAAGTTTACAATTAAAAAACAATTTATACTTTAATAATTTATTTGTGTTGGGATTATGACTTTAGAAGATCTTGGTTTTAATAATTTTTTTGAAAATTATATTATTGATAATAACCTTAAAGATTTTGATATTGGAAGAGTAATAGCTGAACATAAAGAACTATATATTATTAAAACCTTAAAAGGTGATTTTGAAGCAGAAATAACAGGAAATTTGAGATACACTGCAAAAGGTAGAGAGGATTACCCTGCAGTTGGCGATTGGGTTTTGATTACAATTTATGATAATAATTTTGCATTAATACACAAAATCCTCCCGAGATATTCAATAATAAAGAGACGAACTCCAGGCAAACTTTCTGATATTCAAGTAATAGCTACAAACATCGATTATTCATTCATTGTTCAGTCGGTTGATAGGGATTTTAATATAAATAGACTAGAAAGATATCTTGCAATTTGTAATTCGGCTAAAATTATACCCATTATTATTTTAAGTAAAATTGATTTAATAAGTGAATTAGAATTAGAAAATATAATTAACAAAATTAAATCAAGAATTACCGATGTACCAATTATCCCAATTAGCAACAAAACAAAAGATGGTTTAGATAAATTAAAAGCAATAATAAAAAAAGGAAAAACTTATTGCGTGTTAGGTTCTTCCGGTGTTGGTAAATCTACTTTAATAAATACCCTATATGGTAATCAAATAATGCAAACTGAAACAATAAGTGAAAGTTCGAAAAAAGGTAAACACAAAACCACTCATAGAGAATTAGTAATACTTGAAAGTGGAGGCATATTAATAGATAACCCTGGTATGAGAGAAGTAGGATTAGCAGATATAAATGATGGTTTAGAGTTAACATTCAAAAATATTTTTGAAATATCGGAAAATTGTAAATTTAGAGACTGCTCACATACTCATGAAATTGGTTGTGCAGTTATTGAAGCAGTAAATAATGGTGAAATTGATAAAGGTGCTTACGAAAATTATTTGAAAATGTTAAAAGAAAAGGAATTTTTTGAATCCACAGTAGTAGAAAGGAGAAAAAAAGAAAAAGATCTTAGTAAAATTGTAAAAAACTACAAAAAATTTTTGAAAAAGAACAAACGCAAGTAAAAACACTTATTATGTGAATATTAGAATGCACATAAAACCAACCGGTGGAGTTAGAACTCATTGAACAACTTTTAGAATTGCTGAAAATCATCTAAAAGATTTATATTCAAAACATCATAAACTCATCAAATTTTAAATTTGAATCTTACTTTTCAAATAAGAACATAATTAAAATTTATTGTATTTTTTTTATTTCAAAAATCATACCAGAATATATATATTGAAAATTATAATAAAAATTACGATATTTAATAACATTAATAATTTTAAAGGTAATTAAATTGGAAGAATTAAACGACCAAGAGATAATAAGAAGAAATAAGCTAAGTGAAATAAGAAATATGGGTTTTAACCCATATCCATTTAAATTCGAGGTAAATAGTAATTCAAAACAGATATTATCTGAGTACAATGAAAATGAACCACAAAAAAATGTTTCTATTGCTGGTAGATTGATTACTATTAGAAGAATGGGAAAAGCTTCATTTGCTCATTTACAGGATTCGGTTGGCAAAATACAAATCTATATTAAAAAGGATGATGTTGGCGATAAAAAATATGAACTTTTCAAAATTCTTGATATTGGAGATATAATTGGTGTAGATGGTTTTGTTTTCAAAACAAAAACTGGAGAAATATCAGTTCATGCCAAAAACATTGAACTTCTATCAAAATCATTAAGACCGCTACCGATAGTAAAAGAAGAAATTGACGAAAATGGCAATAAAATAGTACACGATAAATTTGTTGATAAAGAATTAAGATACAGACAAAGATATGTTGATTTAATTGTAAATCCAGAGGTAAAAGAAACTTTTATTAAAAGAGCAAAAATTATTTCCTTTATTAGATCTTATTTAGATAATCTAGGCTTAATTGAAGTCGAAACACCAGTATTACAACCCATCTATGGTGGTGCATCTGCAAGACCTTTTATTACACATCATAATACTCTTGATATAGATTTGTATCTAAGAATAGCTGACGAATTATATCTTAAAAGATTAATTGTTGGTGGTTATGATGGTGTATATGAAATATCAAAAAACTTCAGAAATGAAGGAATGGATAAAAATCATAATCCAGAATTTACTGCGCTTGAGCTTTATGTTGCATATAAAGATTATTTTTGGCTAATGGATTTAACAGAGCAAATGATAAGTAAAGTTTGCGAAGCTGTTAATGGTAAAATGAAAATTACAATTGGAGATAAAGAAATTGATTTTACTCCTCCATGGAAAAAAATCAGTATGTTAGATGCTATTAAAGAATATACATCTTATGATCTTTACGGTAAATCCGAAGAAGAAATTAAAGCTATTGCCAAAAAATTGAACATAGAAGTAGATACTTCTATGGGAAGTGGTAAAATTATCGATGAAATATTCAGCGAAAAAGTAGAACCTCATTTAATTCAGCCAACTTTTATTACTGATTTTCCTCTTGAAATGTCTCCTCTTGCAAAAAAACATCGAGAAAAAGAAGGTTTGGTCGAAAGATTCGAAGTAATGTGCAATGGCCATGAAATATGTAATGCTTTTAGTGAATTAAATGACCCAATTGACCAAAGAGAAAGGTTCGAAAATCAAGCAAAACTCCGGGCTAAAGGTGATGAAGAAGCAATGGTTATAGATGAAGACTTTTTAAGGGCTCTCGAATATGGGATGCCACCTACAGCTGGTTTAGGAATTGGAATTGATAGACTTGTAATGTTACTTACCAATCAAGAATCTATAAGAGATGTAATATTTTTCCCCCAAATGAAACCCGAAGTAAAAGAATAGAGAGTTACCAAGGGAGTTACTTACTCCCTTTTTTTATTTATATGCAATAGTTACCTGATATCTATTATAATACTTTATTACGTTATCAACATAATTAATAGGTTGGGCATAATTATCGAAATATCCTCCTGGTGGTTTTGGTATATCCCAAACCTTCTGATGTAGTTCGGAATAATCCTTTGAAAGTTTCTTCAAGGCTTCAGATACTTCGTCCCAATTATAAGGATTACCTTTATTATATCTTACAATATCCTGTGCATCCTGAATTCTACTTAACCCACAATTATAAGCAGCAAGAGCTAGTTTCAATTTATTGTTTTCATCAGCATATTTAAATGATTCTGAAAGTTTCCATAAATAATAAATGCCAGCAGCAATATTATTGCGAGGAGAAATTACTTCTTCAAGGTCAAGTTCATCTGCAAGGGATTTTCCGGTCTGTGGCATTATTTGCATCAATCCTAAAGCACCTTTATGACTTTCAGCATAATTTGTAAAATTAGATTCCTGTTTAATAATCGCCAGTATTAATCTCCAATCAAAACCATATCTTTTTGAATACTTGTGTATATAACTTCCGTAATCATCCATTATATTAGATATTGTTATAGATTCAGCTTCATCTAAATCATTTGAAGAATGTTGGTCTTTTGAATTATTAGAAACTCCAGGAACTGTATTAATGGTATCCCCCTTAATATCAATATTATTATTTTCGGTTGCACAACCAACAAAAAATAATAATAAGAAAAACAATATTTTTGTTTTCTGAAGCACTATCATTAGATAAATATTAGTTTAACCCCATACCAATTATTAAGCCAATCATTAAACCAATCATAATAAATAAACCTCCAACAACTATACCAACAGCTAAATTTCCTTTCTCAAGCTCTTTAGCAAATGAAAAATGAGTTACTTTGTCGAATAGTTTATAAGAAAGAATTGCAAAAATCAAACCGATAATAACTCCAACAACGGCAAGAGTGAGATTTAAAATAATAACATTTTTTGGCATAATTTAACCTTACCTATTTTTTAGTTTAACATTATTTATCTATATATAAAAAAGTGATACTCGATTATTATATTATTAATATAACAATAAAATATCACTTTTCAAATATTTTTCTCAAAAAAAAATTTATTTTGAATTCTTCATCATTTCAATAAAATCATGAAACAGATAATCACTATCGTGAGGTCCTGGTGAAGCTTCAGGGTGATATTGAACACTAAATAATGGAATAGACTTATGCCGAAACCCTTCAACAGTATTATCATTTAAATTTACATGGGTTAATTCCATATCACTATTAAAAGATTCTAGATCAACAGCAAACCCATGATTTTGTGAAGTGATCTCAATTGTATTTGTAATTAAATTCTTTACTGGATGATTTCCTCCTCTATGACCGAACTTTAGTTTATAAGTTTTTCCACCAAGTGCCAAACCTAAAAGTTGGTGACCTAAACAAATACCAAAAATCGGTTTCTTACCAATTAAATTTTTTATGTTTTCAATAGCATAAGTAACTGGTTCAGGGTCACCAGGTCCGTTGGATAAAAAAACACCATCTGGATTTAATTCAAGAACTTCTTTCCATGATGTATTCGCCGATACTACTGTAAGATTGCAACCGTAATATGCTAATCTTCTTAATATGTTTCTTTTTATACCATAATCATAAACAACAACATGATATTTCTCAGAGTCATCAACAGGAAAGTTTGATTTTAATGAAAGAGGACTATTGCTTTTTTCTGTCCATTTATAAAATTTTCTGGTAGTAACTTCTTTCGCTAAATCCAGCCCTTTCATTTTAGGAGAGTTTAAAACTTTCTCTTTTAAACTATTATTATCTAAATCAATTGTAGAAATTATTCCTCTCATTGCCCCTTCATCTCTGATGACTCTTGTAAGCATTCTTGTATCAATTCCTTGAATGCCAACAATGTTATTTCTTTTCAAATAATCTGCAAGACTCTCATTAGCACGCCAGTTACTATAAGCATCAAAATATTCCTTTACAATAAATCCTCTAACAAATGGCCGTTCTGATTCAAAATCTTCTAAATTAACACCATAATTTCCAATTAGAGGGTATGTCATTGTAACTATTTGTCCACAATAAGAAGGATCTGTCAATATTTCCTGATATCCAGTTAAACTTGTATTAAAAACAACTTCTCCAAAAGTTTCTCCTTCTGCTCCAAAACTAATTCCATCGAATATTAAACCGTTTTCTAATACTAACTTAGCTTTCAAATTTAAACTCCAAATTAATTTGAACAAAATTATGACTTTTTTAAATAATCATAAAGTCAAAAATTATTGATAATATAAATTTGAACCATTTATAATTCGTTTTAAACTAATAGCCGGACCAAAATCAGGATGTATCTTCTGTAACTTATCCAACCATTGTAAAGCTCTATCTTTATGGTTAAAATAGAACTCATAACTAGCTCTATTTGTAAGCATTATTCCATAAAAACTCATTAGCATATCACCATATCTATTCCCTTTTTTGTAAGGCCTAAATTTGAAATCGAGATCAGGGAATTCATAATATTTTTCATCAGGATATAAACGATAAACAAGACCTTCTGGCACTCTTCTAAAAGGCTTATCAATTTCCCTTTCAATCTCATTAGTTACATAAACAGGAAGAGTATTAATATTTTTCTTAATAAAGCTATTTAACATATTTACAAATTTTTCTTCTATAACAATACTATTATATGGTTCATCATGTTCAAACTTATATACTTCTTTTAAAAAATCATTTACCTCATTTCTGGATTTTTCTATTAACCATGGATAATTTCGTTCTAATTGTTTAATATACCAGGACCTTCTGCATAACTCTTTGTCTATAACTACTATATCTTTTCTAATATTTTTTACATGCTGAAAATAATATGAAGCAGAAATCCAATTATCCCATTGATAAGAAATAACTATTCCATTAGGTTTTACAGATTTAAATAAATTTAAAGTATAATCTTCTACAAGATAATTATTGCTTTCATTTACTTTTGAAAAATTAAAAATTTCAATAGCTGGAATGATTAGGAATAAATACATTACCTTAACTTTATCATATTTTTTACCACTGAAAAACAAAGAATACAAGTATAATATACCTGAACCTACCCATAATGAAATTATGATATATGCCAAAATGAAGTAAGAATCAATATCAACAATGCTATAGTTAATTGCTAGCAAGAAACAAGTTAAAAATAGAATAATTGTAAAATAAAAATATTTTCTATTTTTGGAAAACAAATTTATTAAACCAACAATTGAAATTAATACAGGTAAATAAAGGTAATCTTCAGGTAAAGTTTTAAAAAAATATTTAACCTGATTAAACATTTCAGAAATGGAAGAAAAAATCCAAACACTATATTGTTTACCTGTAACATGCCACTTAAATTTCTCAATTGTTGAAGGATCCCCCCAATTTAAAATTGGATTTGACGAGGCTCTTATTGGTAAATAAATGTAAATCGTCAGAGCTAATAAAAATGGGATTATTAAAATACCAATTAATTTAAATGAGTTTTTACAAAATTTATACTCATAAAAATATAAAAATGCAAATGCAGGGATTAAGTAAATTATTGACATATGATTTGTAAAACCCAATCCCAATATAAAACTTAAGACAATCCAGCCTTTAATATTTTCTTTTAATAATTTTTCTGTATCATAAATAGGTTTTTGAATATTTACTATAAAGAGGAAAAGTGCTAATATCTCAATCAAAATATGTAAAGGATACACTTCAATCGATGTAGACTGAAACCAATAATTTTTAGAAAAACCCAAACTTAAAACAGAGGCTATAACAGCTACAAGTTTAATTTCATTTTCTAATTTATCGCTCTTGATTGTTTTTTTATTTTTTTGATTTTGAATAATTGGATAGTCACTATAAAAAATATATGCAAATTTATAAAAGAAAAAAAGACCGATAGAGCAAAAAAAGGCACACATCAAATTTAAGGTATATATCTCACTATTAAACAATGTAAATTTGCTAAAAATATGGCCAACTAAAGTAAAAAGCGGATATCCTGTAGGATGAGCTATTCCTAGAGTACAACATACAGTAGCAAGTTCACCGCTATCAATAAAAGATACAGTCGGCGAAAGAGTTATTAAATATATAATGGTAAAAAAAACAAAAATAATATATGGCGTGTATCCTTTAATTTTATCAGGGGTAAGTTCCATTATACCAACCTCAAAATTTTTTTGAAAAACGAATTATAAATGTTTCGTGTTTTAACCATTCTTTTTTTAGTCTCTAAAAACAATTCTTCGTTATTTTTATATCCCAGATTAGTTCCAATATTTTTTTCATCGTTGCGTCTAAAAATATATCTTTCTGATAAATTATTCAATGCAATATGTTTTTCTATGTTACGATAAAAATAATATGTTTCAATTAAATATTTTAATTTATTTTTTGAAAATATATTATTATTCATAACATATCTAAGAATCTTTACAGTATTTTTATTTCGAATTGATTTATTAGTACTTCCAAAAAATATTTTTATAATCTGACTTATAAATTCAATATCTACCATACCCCCTTCCATATTTTTTATGTCCAAAGTATCAATATTTAATTTAATAGCTTTTCTTTCAATGCTTCTTCGCATGTCCATTATAGCATTTATTGCATCCGTTGATATTTTATCATACACAAAAGCTTCGATTTCTTTTATAACAGATTTTATTAAATTTTTATTACCAATTACCGGTCTAATTTTTGTTAGAGCCATTTTTTCCCAAATAGATGCGCGAGTCTTTAAGTAATTACAAAAAGTCTTATAATCAATAGCTATTGGAGCATTTTTACCCTCAGGTCTTAACCTTAAATCAATTTCAAATAGAGTAGATTTTTCATTTGATATTCTCTTCATTAGCTCTTCAAAAAAAGCAATATATTTAATTTGTTCTGATTCTGATGAGGAATCATAAATAAATAAAAGATCAACATCTGAATTAATACCCATTTCATTACTTCCAAGCTTACCCAAAGCAAAAATAACGAAATTTTGATTTTCATTTTTTTCTTTATTTATTTTTATAACGATTGAACATAAGATATCATTAACAACTTTTGATAATTTATTAAAAAAACTATCATAAGAGATTTTTTTTGTTAAATTCATTATTATGAGCTGCAAAAATAAAATTTCTTTTAAATCTTCTTCTTTGATATTAATAATCATATCCTGAGGAATATCATTCAAACCCAAGCTATATAATAACTCAATTATTCTATCATTTTCAGCTAATATTTTTGTAAAAGCATTTGAATAAGCACAAATTACCATGATATATTTTAAGTATTTTTCATTCAATAGTGTCCTTAAAAAATACTCAATTTCAGTTCTTCTTGAAATAATATATTCCAAATTCTTAATTATCTGAAACGGGTTTGGATAATTCTTTAAATTATTAAATACCAGAGATAATACTTCTTTCGATAAGTTACTAATACTTTGAGGAAGTAATTTCTCATTATAAGAAGTTGAGCCATAAACAATTAATTTCAAATAATCTATTGCTTTTAGCTCATTTATACTATATTTATTTAAAACCTCTATTGATAGATCAATATTATTACTAATAATTATTTCTATATCTGCATAAGTTTTTTTAATATTTATTTTAAAAATCTTATCAAATATTTCTCTAATTCCAGCTAGATATTTTTTCAACTTATTTTTAAATTGATTAATGCTTTTTATTTTCAGGCTTCTACTTAGCCTTAGTAATTCAATTTTATCATCCGGAATCATAAAAGTTTGTTGATAAGATTTTATTTGGAGTCTATGTTCAATAGTTCGATAAAAAATATAAGCTTCTGATAGTAATTTTGCTTCTTTTCTTGATAGAAAATCTGATTTTTCTAATGCTTCTATAGCTTTAAGAGTATTTTTTTCTCTAATATTTTTGCTTTTCCCACCATTTAAAAGCTGCAAGGCTTGAATAGAGAATTCAATATCTCTTATTCCACCTTTACATAATTTTATATTAAAATCTTTAGACTTTTCTACTTCTATCCTGAATTTGATTTTTGCAATTTCTTCCAATGGATTTATGGTAAAATATTTTGGGTAAACAAATGATGTGATATTATCTAAAATTTCTTCACCAAAATTATTGCTTTGATATATTACCCTTGCTTTTATTAACATCTGTCTTTCCCAGATTTCACCACGACTTTCATAATAGGTAAGAAAAAATGAGTAAGAAGATACTAAAGGGCCTGAGTTCCCTTCAGGTCTTAATCTCATATCAACTCTATAAAGATACCCCTCAGATGTGGTTTCTGATAAATACTTTATTATTGTTTTACCTAAATCCTGATAATAATTAAAAAAACTGATAATCTTTTTATCTTTTGACTTAAATTCGCCATCATCTCTGTAAACCATAATTAAATCAATATCAGAGCTATAATTTAATTCAAATCCTCCCAACTTACCCAAACCAAAAATTGCAAAATCATTATTTGGAACTTTACCATATTTCGACTTCAAATCAGATATTGTTAACTCTGTTACAATTTTAATAATAGAATCAGCTAAAGAAGAGAGCTCACCAGTTATATCAACAAGCGAAATATTCAAAAATAAATCCCTTACTCCAATTCTTAAAATATTTCTTCTGAAATATCTTTTTATAGCATCAATTTTTTTCTCAAAAGTAGTAAAAACCTCTATCGTATGCCTAATTTCATTCTCAAAATCTACAGAATTCTTTTTACTTTCTATAATATTCTTATCCAGAACCCAATAGAAAAGATTAGGTTCATTTATTAAAATTTCAGATAAAAATTTTGAATTCTCAAAAATTATAAAAAGTAAATCTAATAAATTATCATTGCTTTCTAAAGTGTTAAAAAGTGTTTGTTTAGAATATGCATTTTCAATATATCTTATAAAAAAATTTAAAATATCATCTTTGTTTATATAACTTTTTAATTTACTTGTAAAAGTTAAATAGAAATTTTCAGGATTCTTCCCAGACGATAATATATAAAATTCAATTATTTTAGTAATCTTTTCTGTATCTGAATTTATTTTTTTTATTTTTTCTTTAATCATTTTTTCTAATTAAACAAGTTTATAACAAAAATATTTTTTTCCGAAAAAATCTCTTGCTTTGGAAAAAAAAATATAGTATATTATAAAAACAAGCGAGAGTAGCTCAGCTGGTAGAGCGCAACCTTGCCAAGGTTGATGTCGCGGGTTCGAGCCCCGTCTCTCGCTCAAATTTAGCCCCAATTCAAGTTGGGGTTTTTGTTCTTTTAACCATTCAATATTTGGCGTCGTACCCAAGTGGCTAAGGGAGAGGTCTGCAAAACCTTCATGCGGCGGTTCGAATCCGCCCGACGCCTCCAAATCACTCCTAAAAATTTTAACTAATCGGCTCAAGTTTACAAGTAAAATGTCTTAAGTATGGAGGTTCATATATTATTTTAAAACCTTTCAATTTTTCTCGTTTCTTATAAACTTCTTCAATTACTTCTATTACATAATCTATATGACTCTGGGTATACACTCTTCGAGGAATAGCAAGTCTTACTAATTCCATTTTTGCAGGAATAAATTCCCCATCTTTATTATATTTCCCAAACATTAAACTACCAATTTCAACCGATCTAATTCCACCTTCAAGATAAAGTTCGCAAACAAGAGCTTGTCCCGGAAATTGGTTTGGTGGGATCTGTGGTAGTAATGATTTTGCATCTATATATATAGCATGACCACCGGGAGGTTCTATTATAGGCACACCTATCTCAAGCAACCTTTCACCAAAATACTCAACAGAACGAATACGATATTGCAAATAATGTTCATCAAGAATTTCTTCTAAACCTTGAGCTATAGCTTCCAAATCTCTTCCAGCAAGGCCGCCATAAGTCATAAAACCTTCTGTGATAATCAAAATATTACGGGCTTTCATAGCAAGATCTTCATCATTCATTGCAATAAAACCACCCATATTAACGAGAGCATCTTTTTTAGCACTCATAGTACAACCATCAGCATAAGAAAACATTTCTTTTGCAATTTCTTCAACACTTTTATTTTCGTACCCTTTCTCTCTTTTTTTAATAAAGAAAGCATTTTCAGCAAATCTGCATGCATCTAAAAAGAAAGGGATACCATATTTTGAAAGCAGCTCTTTTGTTTGACGAATATTTTCCATCGATACTGGTTGACCACCACCACTATTATTTGTTATTGTTAACATTCCTAAAGGAATATTTTCAGGACCAACTTTATTAATAAATTCTTCAAGTTTTTTTATATCAATATTACCTTTAAAAGGGTATCGTAATGATGGATGTTTACCTTCATCAATATTTAAATCAACAGCCTCAGCTCCAGTAAATTCTATATTTGCTCTGGTAGTATCAAAATGAGAATTGTTTGGAATATACTTTCCTTTACCACCCATTATATGAAACAAAATTTTCTCTGCTGCTCTACCTTGATGAGTTGGTATTACATATTTAAACCCTGTAATTTTTTTTACAGCACTTTCAAATCTATAATAGCTTTTCGACCCGGCATAAGCTTCATCTCCATCCATTATTCCAGACCATTGTTTTGAGCTCATTGCTGATGTTCCACTATCAGTCAATAAATCAATTAACACATCATCAGCATGAATAAAAAAAGGATTGTAATAAGCCTCTTTTAATATCTTTTCTCTCTCTTCTCTTTTTGTAAACCTAATTGGTTCAACAGATTTAATTTTAAAAGGTTCGATTATTGTTTTCATAAAAAAACACCTTATATTATTTTAAACAACTCAGAACAATTCTTTCCTTAGGCTCCATTTTGATTTCTATTACCTCGTTGTAAAGAATATCTGGGTTAATTTTTTTATTACAAATACACTTTTTATTCTTGAAAGTATTTTTAACTTTAACCTTGCCACCCTTTTCCGAATAAATTACAACTTTATTTAACAAACCATCAGAAAAAACAGCATCAACTAAGAATGCACCTTCAGCCCTCAATTTTTTAAAAGAAATATCCTTCCATTCAGGGGGCACAGCTGGAAAGAGTTCAATGATTCCTGAATTACTTTGAATTAGCATTTCTTGTAAAGATGATGCAAAAGCAAAGTTGCCTTCTAAAGTAAAAGGTCTATAAGTAAAATTTGATTTTCCTGTTCCACTCTGATCACCATTTGCATGAAAACTATTAGGCAAACAAAAACATTCTGAAAAAGTTTTTAATGATTCATAAGCTTTCTCTCCATTTTTGGCTCTTGCATACAAACCACCCAACCAACTATATGAATATCCACACCACCAAGAGGAACCTAATCGCTCAAGTTCTTTTAATGAATTTGAAATTATCTTTCTATCTAATTCACTTTTATCCCATTTTAATAAACCCAGGGGATGTATCGCCATTAAATGTGAGAAATGTCTATGAGATTCTTTTAAAGGATAATTTTTAGTGATTAATAAACCTGAATCATTATAAGCAAACTCAGGGAATTGGTTTGCAACTTGCTCATAGTAAGAAGCTTTTTCGTCATTTAATTCTTTTGCGAGTTCAGATGCTTTTATAAATAACCATTTCATCAAAGCTAAATCATAATTTGTAGTGGTACTAAACCAGGCATTAATACTATTGTCATTTATTTCTGGAGATGAGCTTATAGGAAGAATTCGTTTGCCATTCTTATCAATTAATGTTACATTTTCTAAAAATGTTGCTACTTCTTTAATAAATGGATAAGCTTTTTCTTTTAAAAATTTCCTATCCATAGAATATCTCCAGTGTAAGTAAAAATGTTGAGCAAGCCAGGCTGATATAGTTGGTGATAATGAATATTGAATCCAACCACCCATTGGTTTACCTGATAAAGTAGCAACTCCAGGAATATTTAATCCATCACACTTAAAATATCTTTTTGTATAATTTTTAGCTTCATTTTTAATATTCATCAACCAATTTAACAAACTCTCCCCTTCTTCCAAATGATTACCTGAATAGCAAAGCCAGTAACTAAGTTGAACATTAAGATCATTATGAATATCTCCTTTCCAAGGAGGCAATTTACCATTATCTGCTGTCCAAATTGCTTGCAAAGTAATAGGTGGAGAGTTTTTTCTTGTTACGCATCCGAACTTATACAACTCTAAATACCATTGTCTTTCAAGTTTTTCATCAGGTATAGAAATTGAGGATTTATTCCAAAATTCTTTCCACCATTTCAAGTGAGTTCGAAAATCATTAGTAAAATTATTAGATTTGAAATTAATTTTAGATAAATCTTTAAAATATGGTTTGGAGTTTTCTATTTTAAAACATCCTTCGTTAAGATTTTTTTTCTGCTTAAAATTAATACTTACCTTATATTCATATAAATCTTTTACTTTTTGAACATATATAATATTTTCTTTTTTATAATCAATAATAGGCGTAGGATAAATTAAGTTCGATAAAGAAGAACCATCAACAGAATTATTTATTTTGATTAATTGAGTTTTTTCTGTACCATACTTTGGAGGTATTAAAATTGGTTTTATTTCTTTATCTATTCCTTCAAATCTATACCATCCAATATTTTTATTGGCATGAATAAATGCTTTAAAAGTGATACCTTTTTTCCATTTTATTATACAAAGTGCATTCTTTATATCTATTTTTGCGTACTCTAATTCTCCAAAATCAGAAATATCAAATTCAATAGCGGCACAAGGTATTTTAGTCGGCGTCGGATAAATTTCATAAGGTAAATCAAATAGTTTTTGAACTGTATCATAATTATTTTTCTTCCATTGTTCATAAACCCAATAATAACTAAACTGTGGAATATTAAAATCCTCAATAAAAGTTTCATCCCAAAGATCTGATCTATCAAGAGATATTCTCAACTTTTCATCTTTTTCCCAAATTAATGCTCCAATAAACCCATTGCCAAGCATAAGTGCTTCATCCCATTGTGCAGGAATTTTTGAAAATACAAGGTTATGTCTTTCATCGGATATCTGAGAAAAAGATTTTGTAGATAAGAGCTGTATTAAAATAATTAAAACAATATATTTTCTCATATAATAAAAATCAAAATATAAATTAAAATAATATCATTTTTATAATTTACAAAAAATAATTGTATTTTCAAATACTTACATAAATGACTATAAACTTATCATAAAGCACAAAAATTATTTCTAATAAAATATCCACTCTATTTATTTATTTTTTTAATAGGTAATGAAAACAAATTGTAAATGAAATGATATATTAAAAGGATCTATTTGCTTTTATAACTATGAAATACTCTTTTTTCTTTACAAAAAGAAATTAGTTTATTAAAAATTGGATTGGTTGATAATAGATTAGCATTTCCAAACATTACAAGTTTTCTTTTAGCCCTAGTTAATGCTACATTTAATTTTCTATCTATTAAAAGATTATTATACTCCTGTAGTGATTGTATCTGAGATATTTGAGAGTGATGATATATTGAAAAAGATATAAAGATTATATCCTTTTCTCCTCCTTGAAATCTTTCAACTGTATCCACTTTAACATCTTCTATACCATTAATCAATAATTCATGATAAATATAAGATACTTGAGCACGAAATGGTGCTATAACTCCAAAAGATAAACCTAAATTCTTCTCTTTATTATAATTATAGTACTTTAGTAAAACACTTATTAAAGCATCCGCTTCAAGTTTATTTTTCTTCCTTTCACCAAAACCGTGTATATCAAAAAATTCTACAGGATTAGAATTAATACTAATGAAGTTATTTTCAATTTCTAACTTTATATCTATTGCATTAGACCCCGAAATCAGTAAATTCTCATAAAAATTCTTATTAGAGAATTCAAGAATTTTTTCATTCATTCTAAATTGTGTATCTAACAATGTATAAGAATTCCAATTATTTTTTTTCCCAATACATACTAACCTTTCAAAAAGAGAGCTATCAAGCCGATTTATTCCAACCTCATTTAATACTTTCACATCAGTTACTATTTCTTTTATATCCCCCTCATTATTAGTTTGTGATACTACAGCAGGTAATTGTCTCTCATCTCCAATTAGAATAAATTTCTTGCTTTTTATAATTACAGATAAAGTTTCAGGTTCAATAACCTGACTTGATTCATCTACTATAGTGGTGGTAAAATCTAACATTTGAAAAATTTCATTATATGAAGCTGTAGCAATAGTACTAAAAAATACTTTCTTGTTTGAAATAAAATCAGGGATCTTTTCATCAGGCACATCTTTAATTAAATTTGATAAAGAAAATTCTGGATATTCCGTAGAAATATCATTACCAAGCCTAACAATATAATCTTTTAAGTCAGTTTCAGAAATAAATTTATTTATAATTTCATCTACGGCTCTATTAGTAAATGCGGTTACTAGTACTCTTTCACCTTCTATATTAATCAACTCTTTCAATAGATATGCAAGCAAAGTGGTTTTACCTGTTCCAGGAGGACCCTGAATAAGATGGTAATCTTCAGCATTTAAAGATTTATAAATAGCTTCTCTTTGCCTATCTGTCAATTTATCGCTTAATTTTGGAGAATATATATTTAAATAATTAGGTTTCTCTATTCCCAAAATTAATTTTTGTTTCCTTTTTTCCAATAATGCAAAATCGAAAACAGCCCATATATTCTTCCTCATATTCACATCAAGATAGTCAGCTTCTAGGAACCACAACTTTTGTTCTTTTAAAAATTGTATGGAACCTTTATTTTTTAGTGCAATTACAACTTTATTTCGAGAAATACTTTTTATCGTCCCTTTAAAAATTTGTTGGCTACTTATAGGTTCATTTTTGTCGTAAATAATACATATATCCCCCTCACGAAATTTCGATTCATTATTATCAACTAAAAATTCTATTGTTGATATTGCTTCATCAGAAGACAAATATTTCATTGGGCCAATTATTTTAAACTCATCTCGCTTTTGATGTTCAGATTTATTCCACAAAGAAGAAAACTCCATTTTCTGGAAGTATCTTTCCCTTTCACAAAACGATACAAAAACTGAAATATAATTTTCAAGCAGTTCTTTGTACTCAATATTCTTAAGATTTTCTAAAGTAGATTTTATTTTTTGAATTGAATCAGAATATATATAACTGGTACACTTTGTGATATCATCAAGTATCTGATAAAGTACCTCAGGGTTTAGATTTACAAGCTTTCTATCGAATCCTATTATCTCATTTCGTCTATTTATACTATTATAAAATTCTTTTGGATAAACTATATTAATATTTCTAAATGGTTGAATTTCATCTCTTGAGTAAAAAACGGTTATCTTATCATTTGGATTTTCTCTTTTATTTTGAACCATTAAGGAGTACAATACTGTTTGTGATTTATCATTTTCCCATACTCCATAATCTCTTGGTTTTCCTGTTTTTAGTTCAATTATTTCATTTGTATCATGACACAAAACATCTATTCTACCAGTAATTCCAAAATCGGTAGAAATGTAAGTAGGTTCTACTGAAAATTTACCAGAAGATTTTATCTTTTCAATTAATCCACTTTTCAATATTACCCCTAAATGATTTTTTACCTCCTCAATAATTGAAGACGGTAATACTTTTGCTAGAGCAAGGTTAAACTTAAAGGAAGAGATAAGTTCCTTAATATAATTATCATCAGGTATTACATTATCAATCAGCAACTCATCTAACATTTTATTAACAATATTACCAACTATTTGTTTTGCTGATGAGCTCTTCGTATAGCATAATCTTGTAATTTTATAATCATTAAAGTTATTTACACAATTTTTGATATCAGATACATCTAGAATTATATCAGGAGATAGTATTAATAATGAATTTGAATCACAAATATAAATATACTCTTTTTCACCAGGCTTTAAATAATAAAAGCCTAATATTTGGCCATGATATAATAATTCTACAATATTCTCCCAGGGTGAAAATAAAATAACTGTAATACTCAGACCATAACTTGTTCGACAAAATAATCTGTAATATTTTTTTTCATTATTAGGTTTAAGAACTGATATTAAATAAACTTTTAAATACTGTTCACGTTTTTCAACTTCAGGAAAGCTAACACTATTGGAGATAGAGGTTACTTTATAAAAAGAATCAGGAAGAAGATTTTTATTTGTCACCAATTCTTCTAAAAAACCTCTTAGGTGAAACAAGATATAATAATAAAAAGTCTCTTCAATTTTATGGTAATATTTATCAATATCAGAAAGGAAAATAAGAATTTTTTCCTGTTCAGAACTTAATCCATACTTTTTTGAATATATTATTACAAGCCGAATATAAGGAAGAGTATAAAGTGAAAGTTTCTTCTTCAACAATTTTTCTATAGCAATCTTTAAATACAAAAGTGATTCATTTATCGTAGAAGCAGTAGAAAAATTTTCGAAAATAAAATCTTCATCAAAATCTAAAGGGATTATTTTAACACTCATTATAAAACAGGCTCGATATCTAATTCACTTGCTAATAGTTTTATCATTGGGTGTTCAGAGGTTTTAAAAGATTCTCCATTAGAAGCGTTATTTTTTTTAGTCCCGTTAATAATGGGATTTATTTCAAAAATTGTATTATATACTAATTTGATTTTTTCTAACAAATATTGTTTATTTGCTTTGACTACCTCAGAATGGAAATCTGATTCACATACTATAGTAAGAATATTATTCTCAAAGCTCTTTAAAAAAGAATTATTTAAAGTTGTTTTTAGATTTATTCTGTTTTGTTTCATTATTTCATTTAACAGATCATTCCATTTTGATTTGATATCTTCAAGTTTTAAGTTATTCGATTCTTGAACTTGAGTATTTGATGGTGTAGATTTTAAGGAATTGGAGTTATTAGAAAAAGTAATTTTATTTTCGTTTAACGATTTACCAGTTACTGATTTTAAATTATAACCATTATTCTTCTCTATACTTTTGAGATTATCAAGAGAAGTAAGGTTTGAACTATTATCAAAATTTAAATTAGCTTTTTTTTTTAACTCTTCAATTTCTTTAAGTAGTGTATCGATATATATTGTTTTATCAAGTCTTATTATCTGTGATAATACCATTTCAAACCTTAAGCGAGGCTGATTAAAGTATTTATAATTAATCTCAAGGTCTGAAAGTAATTTCATAATTCTAAGAACATCACCTTCACTAAAGGATTTTGATTCACTTAAATACTTTTGTTTATATTCTTCAGAGGTTTCAAGAGTAGAAGTGCTACCAGTAACCACAGTATGCAATAAATTTCTAAAATGATCTAGTAAACCAAGTAAAAACTCATGTAAATCATATCCCTGAGATACAAGAAAATCAATTAATTCTAATCCACCTTTAGTATTTTTTTCTTTAATAAAATCGGTTACTTTAAAATAGTATTCAGTAGAAACAAGGTTCATTACTTCAGAAAGTTTCTGAAAAGTAACAACGTTACCACAAGACGAAATCACTTGATCAAATATACTTTGAGAATCCCTCATTGAGCCATCACCCTTTTTTGCAATGGCTAATAATGATTCATCATCAATTTGTATGTTTTCTTTTTCTGCAATAAATTTTAATCTATTTATAATTTCACTTAGAGGTATTCTTCTAAAATCAAATCTTTGACATCTTGAAATAATCGTAGGATATACTTTTATAGGTTCAGTAGTAGCACCTATAAAAATAACATGCTCAGGCGGTTCTTCTAAAGTCTTAAGAAAAGCGTTGAAGCCTTCTCTGGTTATCATGTGAATTTCATCGATTATATATATTTTATATTTGCCGTGTGTAGGTGTGTATCTAGCTGATTCTTGTAAGTTTCTCATGTCATCAATTCCACGATTTGAAGCGCCATCAATCTCTATAATATCCAAACCTCTACCTTCAAGAGCCAATTTACAGTTTTCACATTCATCACATGGCTCACCATTTTGAGGATTCAAACAATTAACAGCTCGCGCAAAAATTCTCGCTACAGTAGTTTTACCAACACCTCTGGGCCCGGTAAACAAATAAGCATGTGCTATTCTACCTGTTTTTATCGCATTAGCTAAAGTTGTGGTAACATGAGATTGGTATACAACATCTTCAAATTTTTTCGGACGCCATTTTAAGGCAGTTACTTTATATTTACTTTCCATATTTCCTTATAAAAATTTTTATAATATACAAAATTTTTTGATAAGATTTAGTGCAATTTTTTGTAAAAATATTTTACTTGAAAATTTATTATAAAAATTAAGTATAATATTATTTTAATTTAAATAATGCCTATTAATAATAATCTAAAAAATAAATATAATCAATTCTTTTTTATTTAATTTTTAACATCAAATATCTTTTAAGCTATTTAATATTTTAAAAGTAAAAACTAAAATATTCAATATAAATTTGAAGAAGGATTTAAATGATTTAAAATTACTATTAGCATTAACTAATTTCTGTATTTTTTTTAATTGAATTATTCTTAAATATTTAAAATACAATTTTAAATCATAAATATTCTGATAAATGGAATTTCAAAAAAAAGGGAAATAATAATCTTGACATATTACATTAAAATTACTATATTTATTTAGATTTAGTCTAAATATACCTATGAATATACAACTTGTTAGAAAAAGATTCACAAATTTTTTAAAAGAAAATGGACATAGAATAACAAACGAAAGGTTACTTGTTTTAGAAAATTTATTTTCGAATGAATCCCATATTGATGCCGAAAACTTATTTATAAAAATGCGCGGCAAGGGTCTTAAAGTATCAAGAGCAACAGTATATAATACACTTCAATTACTTTTACAATCTAAACTCATAAAAAGGTCTCACTTCGGAGAAACTCATCAACATTATGAGCCATTATCTGATAAGCATCATCACCATCTTATTTGTTCAAAATGTGGTAAAGTAATTGAATTTACATCTAATGCTCTTGATAAAGTTCAAAATCATGTTTGTTCCAAATATAATTTTAATTTTTTAAATAGTTCTTTTCAGGTAATAGGAGTATGCAAAGAATGTTCAGAGGAGAAATAAAAAATAAATCAAAAAATATTTTTTTAAGCTCTGCTAATCCAAAAGATTTAGTGGTTATTAAATCTATCCCCAAAGGAAATTATAAGAGTCAGCTTTTAAGATTCGGTATTTTTGAGGGTCAGGTTGTTGAAATTTTAAGTAAGTTGCCCGGGGGCACGTTGGTTATTAGAATTAATCGTCAAGAAATTGCTCTTGGGGCTAACTTAACAAAAAAGATTTTGATCGAAAAATTGTAATCATTATGAACAAGTTGTCAAATGATCAAAATCATACAAAAAAAGATAAAAAACTGCAGATTGCTTTAGTAGGCAACCCTAATGTTGGCAAATCTATTTTTTTTAATTATCTTACCAATATTTATGTAGAAGTATCAAATTTTCCTGGAACCACAGTAGAAATTTATCATGGCAATTATAAAAATTATATAGTATATGATACACCAGGAATTTACAGCGTTTCTTCTTTTAATGATGAAGAAAAAGTAGCTAAAGATATAATCATAAACTCGGACATAATAATTAATGTTGTAGATGCAACTCACCTCGAAAGAGATTTATTTCTTACAACTCAACTAATCGAAATGGGCAAAAAGATAATTATTGCCCTAAACATGTACGACGAACTAAAAAAGTATAATTTAAAAATTGATGTTAAAAAACTTTCTTTAATTCTTGGCGTACCAGTAATTCCTACAGTAGCACCAGAAAAAAAAGGATTTAAAGAGCTTGAAGAAAAAATTTCTGAAGCTACAAATGGTATAATCAATAAAGAAATATTAAAAGAACTTGAATTATTAAAAGAGCTGGAAATACCAACAGCTGAAAAATTGCTAATTCTTGAAGAAGATAAACCTACTATAGTTAAATATGCAGAAAAACTAAATGACTTTTTTATTGGCAAATTTCATTTTGATTCACATTCCTTTAAACGTCCCAAAAAACATTTAAGAAGAAGACATCATCACGGTTTTAATAAACACAGATATTATGGGAATTACATTCCGGAAAACAAAGACGAAGAATTAACCAGTAATTTTCAACGCGGTTTTCATAAAAAGCATTTTTTAAAAAAAATAATGCGGCACTATTTAAACAGAGATAGAATTTATCTTTTAAGAAGGTTATATGTCAATTCCATAACTACTAAAGTTATATCCCCAATTAAAGGTAAAGAAAGTATTAGCAAAATAATTGGGAACTTAATTATAAAACCACAGACTGGCATTCCAATTTCAATTTTCATTTTGTACCTTATTTATCTTTTTATTGGCGTATTCATTGCAGGTGATGTAGTAAAATTTACTGAAGGCAAAATCGGTAATAATATTTTTGAATACAACCTAAAAAAATATATTGCTTATTCATCTTCGACATTAGTAACAGTAAAAGTAAAAAATGAAAACGATAGTATAATAAAGGTCAACTCACATTTTTTTGAGTATGGTATAAAAAACGAAATTGATAAATTTCACTCGTTAGAAAATGAAAAAAAAATCACTAATTCCGAAATTAAATTTACTTATTCTAATCCAATATTAACTATATTATTTGGTGATTTTGGTATACTTACTATGACAATTACGTATATCTTGTTTTTACTGCTCCCATTAGTAATTGGATTTTACTTTATGCTTTCTATATTAGAAGATAGTGGATATCTACCTCGCTTAGCTACACTAGTAGATAAACTGCTTTCTTATATAGGTTTAAATGGAAGAGCTATAATTCCAATTATTCTTGGCTTTGGTTGTGTTACTATGGCCACAATAACCACAAGAATATTAGGGTCAAAAAGAGAAAGAACAATAGCTACAACGATACTACAACTAGCTATACCTTGTTCTGCTCAACTAGGAGTTATAGCTACATTACTTGCTTCAGTAAACTCAAAAGTTACTATTATTTACATAATAATAATTTTTATTTTTCTTACATTAACTGGAACAATTTTAAATAAATTTATTAAAGGTGAATCTACACCTTTAATTATTGATTTGCCTCCAATGAGATTACCACGTCCAATAAATGTATTTAAGAAAACATACTATAGATCTTATGGATTTATGAAAGAAGCCTCACCCTGGTTCTTTTTTGGAGCTCTTATTATAAGTATAATGCAAATAACAGGAGCCTTAGATATTGCTATTAAAATCCTGAATCCTCTTGTTGTAAAATGGTTAAAACTGCCTGAACATACAGCAATAGCATTTGTAATGGGTCTAGTAAGAAGGGATTTTGGTGCTGCAGGATTGTATGGTTTACCATTAAGCTCTTATCAAGTATTAGTAGCAATTATTACTTTAACTCTTTTTGTTCCTTGTGTTACATCTTTAATAGTTATGTTCAAAGAACGAGGCCCAAAAGAAGGTATTATCATCTGGTTTAGTAGCTTAACATTCGCTTTTTTTATAGGTGGAATAATTGCACAAATTTTTCTGTAGTATAATTTATGAAAAATGACAATAATGAATATTGTAGAATATGTGAAAATTGTGGTTTACCCATAAAAGACTTGTTTATTACACGTTGCCCACGTTGTAATAGTGTTTTACAACCAATTAACTTAACTTGTAATTCATGTAAGTCGAAATCAACTTGTGCAATGATTATAAATTTTGATAAGGAAAATAAAAAAGAGAAATAATGAACGGGATTTATATTCACATACCTTTTTGCGAAAGAAAATGTTTTTACTGCGATTTTTATTCAATAGATAACTTATCTTTTATTGACGATTACGTCTTTTCACTGGAAAAAGAGATTCATTTAAAATCAATCAATTACCCTGATAGAAAAATTGATACAATCTATATTGGAGGAGGAACGCCCTCAACTCTTTCAAATGATAAAATTGAAAGAATACTAAAAGCAATCGATAAAAACTTCATTAAAAATTCAGACGTTGAAATTACAATTGAATGCAACCCAAATTCACTGAACAAAGAAAAACTATCTTTCTATAAACAAGCAGGAATTAACAGAATTTCATTAGGAGTGCAATCCTTTATTGATAAGGACTTAAAATTCCTTCAGAGGTTGCATAATTCAAAAGAAGCAAGGGAATCAATTGAAAATACGATAAACACAGGTTTTAATAATTTCAACATTGATCTCATTTATGCAATACCTAATACTTCAATTTCTGATATAGAATATAATCTATACGAAATATTAAAGTACAACCCTCCTCATATTTCTGCTTATAGTTTAATATATGAAGATGGCACCCCACTATATGATGATTTTATTTCAAACAAAATTGAGAAAATTAACGAGAATTTAGAAAGTGAAATGTATTCTTTTATTATTTCATACCTTGAATCTTCAGGTTATTTACATTACGAAGTATCTAACTACTCATTAAAAGGATTTGAATCGAAACATAATTCAAAATATTGGCAACATAAAGAATATCTTGGCTTTGGACCTGCTGCCCATTCTTTTGTAAATAATGAAAGATTATGGAATTATTCTGATCTCAAAAAATATATTTTTTCACTCAAAAATAATACTTTACCAATTGAAAATTATGAAATACTTACAGACAAGATGTATTTTGAAGAAATGATATTTTTAGGTCTAAGAAGTTTTGGTATAAATATTAAAAAAATAAACGAGAAATTTAATATTGATTTTTTAAAAGAAAAAGAAAATATTATAGCAAACTTGATGGAAAATAATTTCATTAGGCTTGATAACGATCATATTTATCTTACAAAAAAAGGATTTTTATTGTGTGATGAAATATGTCTAAAATTAATTTAAGGTGTTTACATGATTGAAGTAGTTTTTCTGGGCACAGGTTCTGCTTTACCTACTAAAGAAAGAATGTTACCTTCTATTGCTATTAACTACAATGGTGAAACTATACTTTTCGATTGTGGCGAAGGAACTCAGTTTCAAATGTCAAATTTTGGTATAAAACCATTTAAAATAAAAAACATTTTTATCTCACATTTACATGGCGATCATTTTTTTGGCCTTCCTGGATTACTTTCAACTATGAACCTTTTTAAAAGAACTGAAGAGATTAATATTTTTGGACCTGAGGGTATAAAAAATTTTCTTTTTGAATGTTTTAAAATTACTAATATGACTAAAAGGTATGATATTAATATAACAGAAATACCAGATAGTTTTGAAGGAGGCATTCTATTTGAAAATGAAAATTATTTTATTCAATCCATACCATTAGAACATTCAATTTTCGATTTAGGTTTTAGATTTCAAGAAAAAAATAAACCAGGTCATTATAACCTCGAAAAAGCAAAAAAATTTAATTTACCGATTGGACCTCTTATTGGAGAGCTAAAAAAAGGTAATTCGGTTTTTTATAATAACCAGAAAATTAATCCTGAAGATGTTTTAGATGAACTAATAAAAGGTAAATCAATAACCATAATAACAGACACTAAATTCTCTGAAAATGCGATAAAATTAGCAAAAGATACTGATTTACTTATTCATGAAGCTACTTTTGAAGAAAGTCTAATTGATAAAGCAAAAGAAATGAATCATTCTACTACTATTGATGCCGCTCAAACAGCTTTACTATCCAATTCCCAAAAATTGATAATAACTCATATCAGTGCAAGAAATGAAGATTTAGATAAACTTGTAAATGAATGTAAAAAAATATTTATTAATTCACATTATGCTTATGATTCTTTAAGGATTATTTTATGATAACTAACAAGATTAATGATTTAATTGAAAATGAATACCCTTACTTAAAAAATTTATATATATACCTTCATAAAAACCCAGAATTATCTTTTCAAGAAAAAAATACTTCAGAAAAATTGGCAAATGAATTAGAATCACTTAATATACCTGTAGAAAAATTTATAGGTGGTTATGGTATTGTTGGAATATTAAAAAATGGCGAAGGCCCAACAATCATGATTCGAACTGATATGGACGCTTTACCTCAGCAAGAAAAAACAAATTTACCTTATGCAAGCAATGTTAAGATGATAAACTCTGATGGTAAAGAGTCTTATGTTATGCATGCTTGTGGCCATGACATTCACATGTCAATTTTTATTGGTACAGCACGAATTCTAAATAAAATCAAAGATTATTGGAAAGGCACTATTCTTTTCGTAGGCCAGCCTGCTGAAGAAAAAATATCAGGTGCTGCAGAAATGTTAAAAGCAGGATTGTTTACAAGATTCCCAAAACCAAATTACATTTTAGCATTACACACTCACCCAACACTTTTTGCAGGTACTGTAGGGTATTGCGAAGGTTACTCATGGGCAGCAGATGAAATGCTTGATTTAATAGTCAAAGGTGTATCAGGTCATGGAGCAAGTCCACACACTTCAATTGACCCAATAGTAATATCTGCACATATTATCATAGCTATACAATCAATTATAAGCAGAGAAATAAATCCTACTGAAAAAGCAGTTATCACTATTGGTTCTATACACGGAGGTTTAACGCATAACATAATACCATCAGAAGTAAAATTATCAATTACAATAAGAGCATATTCTCAAGAAACTATAAATCACATCTTAGAATCAATAAAAAATAAAGCCAATAATATAGCTAAAGCCTTCGGATTACAAGAGAATTTATTACCAGAAATAATCCAAAAAGAATCTACACCAGCTGTATATAATGATCCTGAATTAACGAACAAATTAGTTCAATCTTTCATAAAAAGACTCGGTTCAGATAATGTAAAAAAACTTGAACCAGAAATGATTAGTGAAGATTTTGGTTTGTATGGATTACAAGAACCGAAAATTCCAATTTGCATTTTTCGATTAGGTACTCTTAGTAAAAAAATGCTTGAAAAGTATAACAATGATATAAACCTGGTTCCAAAATTACATTCCGATAAATATACTCCTGAATATGAAATATCAATTAAAACAGGTGTAAAAGCAATGGTTCAATCAATAGTAGATTTATTAAATAAAAAGTAAAATAAAAATAAGTTAAAATATATTATATCTCCCAAAAACAATATCGATATTGTAAAATTATGATACTTAAAAGAAATAATAAAAAGGTATATTACTATTTTAAGTATTGTCCTAAATGTTCTTTCCATAATAACTCTCTTTAACCATTAAACGAGTTATAATTACTATTTGAATCAGATATTGAAACATAAATATTACCATTAGTGCCATGTTTTCTTATTCTTCCTTACTGAATTAAATAAGAAATATTAGATACTGTAATTTTTCCCCTGTATATTAAGACAATAAATCGATAAGCAATAATATACTTTGAGTATAATATTTAAAATATCTAATTTTTTTAAAACTTAATAATTCAATATACTTTGCATTTTTTTTTATACCAAATTCTTATCACAAAATGATATACTTTTAAAATATTGGAGATATAATTAATTGAAAAAAAAATTCCTTGCTATTTTTTCAAAAAATGGTTAAATTATTTTGCTTAAAATAAATGAAAGAGATGAAACAAAAAAAATTGATAATAAAAATATACGATTATAGATTATATCATTAAAATAAAAAAGTGCACTTTAACAAAAAAAGTGCACTTTTTTTTTATACTTTACGATGCAATTAAAAGAAATTATTAAAGAATTTGAGGATTTAGTACCAAAACAAATTGAGTGGGAAAAAGATAATTGTGGGTTACAAATAGGTGACCCAGAAAGTGAAATAAAAAAAATACTTCTCTGTTTAGAAATTAACAATACAATAATACAGGAAGCAAAAGAAACAAAATCTGATTTAATATTTTCTCACCATCCTTTTATATTTCATCCAATAAAATCAATAAATCTACAAACAAATCAGGGCACAATTATTCAAAAGTTAATCAACTATAACATTAATCTTTATTCTGCCCACACTAATTTTGACAAGTACAAAGAAGGTATAAACTATACAATTGGAGAATTACTAAACCTTAAAAACATAAAGCCTTTAATTGTAGATGATGAATATTTTTATAAAATTGTTACCTTTGCACCAGAGAACGCAACTGAAAAAATAATAAATGCATTATCAATTGTAGGTGCTGGTAAATTCGGAAATTATAGTAATTGTTCATTTCAATCAAAAGGAGAAGGATCTTTTAAAGGGAATGAAAACAGTAACCCCTATATTGGTGAAAAAGGAGAGTTGACAAAAGTTTCTGAAATTAAAATTGAGATGATTTTTCCAAAATGGAAACAACGAGATATTATAAATGCTTTAAGACAGAATCATCCTTATGAAGAACCTGCTTTTGATATTATACCGTTAAAGAATAAAATACCAGAATATGGATATGGAATAATCGGTGAATTAGAAAACGAAATTGAAGCTTCAAATTTTTTAACAAATTTAAAGAAAATACTTTCAATACCCATTTTAAAAGTTGCTGGAAATATCGAAAAGAAAATCAAAAGAATAGCCTTTCTTGGAGGTTCAGGTGCTTCATATATTGATTACGCTGTTACAAAAAATGCTGATATATTTATTACAGCAGATCTAAGTTATCACAATTATTTTGACTATAAAGACAAAATAATTATTGTTGACGCTGGACATTATGAAACAGAAATTCTTGGATTAAATGCGCTACACAAAGTTTTAAGTAAAATATTAAAAGATAAAGTAGAAATAATTAAAACAAAATATATAACTAATCCTATTATTTATTTTTAAGGAGTTGAGAGTTGGAAACCAGGTTAAGAATGTTATATGAACTTCAGAAAATTGATTCACAATTAGATGAGTTGGAAGAATTACGAGGAAACCTACCCGAAACAATCGCTTTACTAGAAGTAAAGATGAACGATGCAAAAAATAAAGTTAAAGAACTTGATGATACTATTAAATCAACACTTGCAAAAAGAACTCAAATAGATGAAGAAATTGCAATTTTAAAAGCAAAAAACGAAAAATCAAAACAACAACTGTATAACGTAAAAAACAATAAAGAATATGATGCTCTAATGACAGGTATTGACCAAACAGATATGAAAATATTAGAGCTTGAAGAAGAAATGGATAAATTAGCTGACCTACAAAAGAAGAAAAGAGAAGAATTCGAAGAAGCAGATAAAGCCTTTAATTCTATAAAGAAAGAATTTGAAGAAAAATCAAAACAATTAAATGAAATAATAAAAACTACAGAAAAAGAAGAGTTAGAGCTAAACCATCAAAGAGAAAAAACTGTTGTAAGAATTAATAGAAAAGATCTTCAACTTTATACAAAAATTAGAAACGCAAAAAAAATTGCAGTTGCTCCAATTAAAAGAAATGCTTGTAGCGGATGTTACAATATAGTTCCCCCACAAAAAATTGTAGAATTAAGAAAATATGATAAAATTCACACTTGCGAATTTTGTGGGAGAATATTAATTTCAGATGAGTTAACTTCTGAATAATTTTAGATATTTAGTAAATAACAATATTTAGGATAGATAAAAAAGTAAGTCAGGCAATCGCTTCAAAAAATGCTTCAGCTGGAAGCATAAGTTTTGAAGAGGAAAGTCCGAACTTCACCGGTAAAGGCGCCTTATAACGTAAGGACATCGAGAGATGTGGAAAGTGTCACAGAAAAAATACCGCCCTAAAGAAAGGGTTTTCTTTCTTTCAGGGTAAGGGTGAAAAGGTGCGTCCTGCAATTAAGCGGGATTAAAGTAAGAGCGCACCGCTTTGGTGGTAACATCAAGGGTCCTATTTAATAGGATAGAATTACTATGTAATTCTACTAGATAAACCCCGCCTGAAGAAAGACCATGTAGGAAGATACCTCTTTTTAGAGAGTAGTTACCGGCTACTAATGATTTTAATCATTGTATCTTCGGGTAGGTCGATTGAGGTTGATGGTGACATCAATCCTAGATAAATGATTGCCTCCCCATATTTGGGCAGACAGAATTCGGCTTATAGACTTACTTCAAGTCTATCCTCAACTTTCGAAGTGGAGGAAGTCTTGGATTATTTGTGGGTTTTACCAAAATTACCAGAAAAAGAAAAAGTAGATTCAATTGTCAATAACCTGGGTTTACCTGAAAGTATAGCAAAAATCTTGATAAATCGTGGTATTGATGATATTCAAAAAGTAAAGGCTTTTTTTAGACCTGCAATAAGTCAACTTCATGATCCATATTTAATGAGTGATATGGAGAAAGCTGTAAATAGAGTGCTACTCGCAATTGAGAAAAAAGAGAAAATTCTACTTTATGGTGATTGCGATGTAGATGGCACTTGTAGCGTTGCAATTTTATACCTTTTTCTTAAAGAAATGGGTGTTACTCCATTATATTATGTTCCTAATAGATTCAGGTATGATTCTGGAATAACAATAAAAGCCATAGAAAACTTTAAAAACGAAAATGTTTCATTAATGATAACTGTAGACTGCGGAATAACTGCAAATGAACCAATCGAATATGCCAATTCTATAAATATAGATACAATTATTTGCGACCATCATATACCTGGTGAAACTCTTCCAAATGCTTATGCAATTCTTAACCCTATGAAACAAAATTGCCCCTACCCTTTTAAACATTTATGTGGATGTGGGGT
Source organism: Ignavibacteria bacterium (assembly GCA_036567745.1). Classification (GTDB taxonomy): domain Bacteria; phylum Bacteroidota; class Ignavibacteria; order DATCTW01; family DATCTW01; genus DATCTW01. Next base: position 39,254 of record DATCTW010000025.1, read on the forward strand.
TGCCTTTAAACTAATTGAAGCTATATCTAAAAAAATAAAAAAACCAACTTTACCATATCCTTATCTTCAATTCGTAGCTATAGCTACTATGGCAGATATTGTTCCTCTTATTGACGAAAATAGGGTAATGGTTTACTATGGCTTAGAATTGCTAAATCAAGCTCCTCGTTCTGGAATAAAAGCTTTATTACAGGTAACCGGTTTATCTTCAAAAAAAATATCAAGCAGTCAAATAGTTTTTATTATTGCTCCACGAATAAACGCAGTAGGAAGGTTAGGAGATGCAAGTAGAGCAGTCAATTTATTAATTTGTGATGAATATAACAAGGCTCTACATTTAGCTGAAATACTTGAAAAAGAAAATGCAACAAGAAGCAAAATTGATCATGAAACTTTTAGAGAAGCAGAAGAATTGATTGATAAAATAATGGACCTTGAGCAAGATATTCCAATTATTCTGCATGAATCCGAATGGCATCCTGGGGTTATTGATATAGTAGCGTCAAGAATTGCAGAAAAATATTGTAGACCCACTATAATGATGACAACAATTGATGGAATAGTAAAAGGTTCTGCAAGAAGTATCGATGGGTTTGATATTTACGAAGCTATAAAAAAGTGTGAAGATAAGGTTCTACAATTTGGTGGTCATAAATATGCCGCTGGTTTATCTATAGAAATTGACAAGATTGATGAATTCCGTGAAGCATTTAACGAAATTGCAACACAAATTCTTGAAAAAAAGGAATTGAAACCACAAATTATAATTGATGCTGAAATTGAATTTTCAAATATAACAAATTACTTTAGGGAAGTTTTACAAAAATTCTTACCTTACGGACCATCTAATATGCGTCCACTATTTCTTTCAAGAAATGTTAAAGTAGTAGCTATATATAAAATGAATGGTGGTGATAGAATAAGAATGAAGTTAAGGCAGGGAAACACTTTTGTAGAAGCTATTGGCTTTAACCTTTCAAGTAGACAATCTGAAATAAGTAACCCAGATCAACTAATTGATATAGTATTTACGGTTGATGAGCTAGATAAAAATTATGGATATCAACCCGTACAATTAAAATTACGTGATTTTAAATCCAGTATACAATAAATAATTTAATATAAATTTAACTAACGGAGGGAAAATGTCCGGTCATTCAAAATGGGCAACCATTAAAAGAAAAAAAGCAGCAAATGATGCTGCCAGAGGAAAAATTTTTACTCGACTTATTAAAGAAATTACCATTGCTGCCAGGGATGGAGGTGGAGATCCTGAAGGTAACCCTAGATTAAGATTAGCTATCTCGAACGCAAAAGCTAATAATATGCCTGCAGATAATATAAAAAGAGCTATACAGAAAGGAACTGGCGAGTTACCTGGCACTAGCTATGAAGAAGTAACATATGAAAGTTATGGACCAGGAGGCGTAGCAATATTAATTAATGTTGTTACAGACAATAAAAACAGAACTGTCTCAGAAATCAGGCACCTTTTATCCAGAAATAATGGCAAATTAGCAGAAGTTGGAAGTGTTGCTTGGATGTTTGAAAAGAAAGGTGTAATAAACGTAGCAAAAGAAAATCATTCTGAAGATGATGTATTAAATGTAGTTCTTGATGCTGGTGCTGATGACTTAAAAACCGAAGATAACTATTTTGAAATTATTACTTCACCTGAAACTTTTTTCCCTGTAAAAAAAGCTCTTGAAGAAAAAGGATATAAAATTGAATCAGCTGAATTACAAATGGTACCTAAGGATACTATTAAATTAGAAGGTAAAGACGCTGAGCAATGCCTAAAACTAATGGAAGCTTTAGAAGAACATGATGATGTTCAGAATGTATATTCAAATTTTGATATTGATGAAAAAATAATAGCATCACTATCTTAAAATGTTAGTCATTGGAATAGACCCTGGTACAATAATTACTGGAATTGGCATCATAGAAGCGGAAAAAAATATTTTGAAACCAATATACTATGATGCCATTAAACTTGACAAATATTCTTATTTCCCAACTCGTCTGAAAGTGATATATGATAATATTTTAGAAAAAATTGACCAGTACAAACCAGATGAATTTGCTATTGAAACAGTTTTTTATGGTAAAAATATTCAATCTGCACTAAAAATTGGGCAGGCTCGTGGTGTAGCTTTCCTTGCAGCTATGCAAAGAGAAATTCCAGCAAACGAGTATTCACCTAGAGAAATTAAAAAAGCTGTAACTGGAAATGGCTCAGCTTCAAAAGAACAAGTATCTTACATGGTTAAAAACATTTTAAAACTTAGGAAAGTACCAAAACTATTCGATGCTACCGACGCACTCGCAGTCGCAATTTGTCATCACAATAGAATGACATCTCCAAGATCTAAATTCACTGATTGGAAATCTTTTATTGAAGCTAATCCAGAAAAAATTATAAAATAATAATATGATATCTTTCATAAAAGGATTATTGATAGAAAAAAATCCAACTTTTGTAATAATAGATGTTCATGGTGTTGGATTTGGGATATACATACCCTTATCAAGTTTTGACAAAATAGGAAACATTGGAGAAGAAGTAAAACTTTTAACACACCTGAATGTAAAAGAAGATTCTTTAACACTTTATGGATTTTATACTTTAGAAGAAAAAATATTATTTGAGATGCTTATTGAAGTTTCCGGAATAGGACCAAGAACAGCTATAGGGATACTTTCGGGCATATCTGTAAGCGAATTTAGAAGTCTTATCCTAAATAAGAATCATGCAAGGTTAACAGCTATACCGGGCATTGGTAAAAAAACAGCTGAAAGATTAGTATTAGAACTTTATGATAAAATATCAAAAAATTCTTTCAAATCAGCTTCTGATATTTCAACTCAAACAACAAATCAAGAATTAAGAGTTGAGGCTATACAAGCTTTGTGTTCATTAGGTTTTTCCAGGCCAATAGCTGAAAAAAGTGTTAATGTTTCCTTAATGTCTGAATCAACCGGAATCACACTTGAAGAACTTATCAAAAAAGCACTTAAAACTGCTTCTGGTAATTAATCAGCTCTATATTCCTTATCAATAATTTGAATTTCTTTTGGATAAGTCATTGCTCCAAAAGGTGTGGAAATTGTTGGTTTAGCAGTTAAAGTAAGCTTACTTGTTGAACCATTAACACCACCAATAGCTAAGGCTAAATTTATTAAGTTCTCATAACCTTTATTACCAAAAAACTCGTATAAATCAAGTTTCATATCTAAAGGTATTATTGTTTTTTGATTGTTACCAGGAATTTCGATGGGTGTATTAACAGCTCCAGCAATAGTTTGAACTCCATCAATAAGCAATTTCCAATCCAGACTTTTTAGGGTTACATTTGATTTAGCAGTACCAGAAGTACCATCATTTGGGTTTATTGCCGCAACATTTAATGTAAACTCAACAGGTAGCTTCTTTGATTGAAAAGTTTGAAATAATTTAGCAGCATCTAATAAATTAAAATCTTTTATAGAACCAATTTTTGATAGATTGAACCCTGCAAGTTTAAAGCCCTCGACATTCTCAAGTTTAAATTGACATTTCTGTAGATTGGTAACCATTTTGGAAACATCTTTAATTACATTACATGAGAAAAAAATCGAGACAATTAAAAAACCGATAAAAACAAAAACTATTTTTTTATACATTGTCAACTCCTAAAATTTATTATTGAAATATGTTAAGTAAATAAATATATTTTAGCTATGAGAAAATTATTACACGACGAAATTGCAAAAAATAGATTAACTTTAGAAACAATAGATAAAGGCGAAAGATTACCTATTTATGTTTTACTCGATAATATCAGAAGCCTTTATAATGTTGGTAGTATATTCAGAACTTCTGATGGTGCCTTTATCAAAAAATTATTCTTAACCGGTTTTACTCCTCACCCACCCAGACCAGAAATAGAAAAAACCGCATTAGGTGCTACCCAAACAATACCCTGGGAGTATTACAAAGATCCTCTTGAAATCATATATAAATTAAAAGAACAAAAAATAAAAATTGTTTCATTAGAACATACTGATAAAAGCATACCTTATTATAATTATTCTGCAAACGATTACCCGCTATGCCTTGTTATTGGTAACGAAATAAAAGGTGTAAGAGATGAAATTTTAAAATTAACAGACATAGCAATAGAAATACCGATGTATGGTGTTAAACAATCTCTTAATGTTTCTGTCGCTTATGGAATAGCTCTTTTTGACCTTGTTCGTATTATTAAAAATAAATAAAATTATGTTAAAGATTCACTAAGTGTAAAATAATCTTCTTTTTCAAGAGTGTGAATTCTTAAAACGCCTAATTGAACTAATTTTACTAGAATTCTGGAAGCACGCCTTTCGGAAATATTAACTAATTCAGAAAATTGCTTTACCGTAATTCTTTCATTCTTTTCAACAAAATCAAGCAATCTTTTTTCATTTTCACCAATTGATATTTTAACTGGTTTTGCATCGGGCCTCTCATTCCTCAAAACCTGAATAACTTCTTTACTTGCAAGAACACTCTTATCATTTACTCTTATATAGACCTTTGAATCTTTTGTAAGTTTTAAATTGCCTTCAAATAAAAAATGGGGTTTATTGATACTTTCTGGAATATTAGCAATAATAATATCTTTACCTTTATAATGAAATATTTCAATTTCAGGACTAATTGGAGGGTTACAATATACTTTGCAAGATTCTTCAATTAAATCAATTTCTGATTTTTCACTTTCGACACCATAAATTTTCCCATCATCATCAACACCAAAAAATATTTTACCTCCTTTTGTATTGGCAAAAGCTATAACCTCTTTTGCAATTTTTTCTAAGGAAGAAACTTTTCGTTTGAACTCTATATAATTATTCTCGCCTTTTTCGAGAATCTCATTAAATTCTATTTGATTCATCAGACCACCTATTTTCTGAAGACAAGGAATCAAGATATTCTTGAAGTAATATTGCAGCGGCAATACGATCAATATTCTCTTTTCTAGCTCTCTTTTTCTTCTTTACACCCGACTTAATCATAGTATCAACTGCAACCTTTGAAGTATACCTTTCATCCCAGAAGATTATTGGTATACTAAATTTATCTTTGATAAAGTTAGAAAATTTTATAACCTCTTTTGCTCTCTCTCCTACATCACCTGATGGCATATATGGCATACCAATTACTATAGCTTGAGGATCAAACTCAGATATAATTTTTGAAAACTTTTGAAGAAAAGTTTCATCATTATTTAATGTATCTATTCCTCTGGCAGTTAAATTAAGGGGGTCGCTAACTGCAACCCCTATCCTTTTCTTGCCGTAATCAATAGATATAAATCTTTTTTGTAGCACTTAAAAGAAAAAAAATTAAACAATAAAAATTTTAATATGCGCTACCACCTCTACCGTTTGGATCAATTTTCTTACCATCATTTGTAACTCCAAGTTTTTCTAAAGGAATTTGTAAAAATTCCTTTAAAAATTTGCTTGGCTTAAAATGAGTTTTCCTCCTTGCAGGCACTACTACTATCTCACCCGTTTTAGGATTTCTTGCTTGAGGTTTTTCTTTTGTAAGTTTAACTTCAAAAACACCAAAAGTACGAATTTCAATACGAACTTCTGGGTCTGCTGTTTTAAGAAGTTCTCTTACAGCAGTAAATACTGCTTCAACCCATTCTAAAGCATCTTCTACTTTTTCATAACGGGATTCCGCGATTCTTTTCGCGATATCAAGTCTTGTAAGAGTTCTTACTCTTTTTTTACCATTTGCCATTAACCACCTCAAATTTTGTTATTCAATACGTTGAACTTTTGTTATACCGTTTATTTTTTTTAATCTTTCGATTATTCGATTTAAATTATCAAGATTTTTGACATATAAAACGATAGTACCATGAAACATTGCATCTTTTGAATCAAAGTTTACACTTTTAATAATTGTATTATTAAAAGTTGTAATAGAATGTGCAATATCATGCAAAATGTTTGCTCTATCACTTCCAATAATAGATATACCAGCTAAAAAATCAGATTGGCCATTTCCTGGCCAGGTAATTTGTAAAATGCGATTTTTTAGCTCATTATCGGATTCTGCACGCTCAAGAATATTGAGCATATTCTTACAGGTTTTCCTATGAATTTTTATCCCTTCCCCAAGTGTTACAAATCCATATACATCATCACCAGGAATAGGATTGCAACATTTCGCATAATTGTATAACAGCTCATCTGATTTTCCTTCAATTAATATACCCGGGGAACTTTTTCTTGCCTCCTCCACATAGTTTAAAAATTTTTGTTCGTCAATTTTTGCAGGATCCAGTTTACCGTCTACTAATTTCTGTGATGTGATCTTCTCTTTGATATCTAATAACTCTAAATCTATTTCACCAGTACCTATGGCATAGTAAAATTTTGAGGGATTTTCCATTTTTAAGTTATGAAGAAGCTTTGAAAATTCATCATCACTTAATTTTATTTTTGATTTTTTCAGCTTCTTCTCCCAAAGTTCTTTACCTAAATTAATCAGTAATCTTTTTTCCTCATTAAGCCATCTTCGTATGTGAGATTTTGCCTTTGATGTAACAACAAATAATTCCCAATCTTTATTTGGTTTTTGGTTCTTAGAAGTTATAATTTCTACCTGATCTCCACTACTTAAAGGTGTATCAAGAGTTACTATTTTACCATTTACTTTTGCTCCAATACATTTATAACCTACTTCTGAGTGAACTTCAAAAGCAAAATCGACAGGAGTAGCTCCTTTAGGTAAAACTTTCAAATCACCTTTGGGCGTAAAGACATAAATTTCATCTTGAAATAAATTTAGTTTAAAGCTTTCGATAAACTGAGAAGATTCTTCATCGCCTATTTGTTCAATGAATTCCCTGACCCATTGAACCCACTCTTCCATTTCTTTTGCAAACTCTTGAATATTTTCTTTATATTTCCAATGAGCAGCAACACCTTTTTCTGCGACATCATGCATTTCTCGGGTACGAATCTGCACTTCTACCATTTTACCACCAGGTCCGATAACAACAGTATGTAGTGATTGATAACCATTCTTTTTAGGACGAACAATATAATCTTTAAACCTCTCGGGTATAGGATTGTAAATTTCACTTACAATGCTATAAACAGTATAACAGGCAGAGCTTGATGCAGGTTCATCTATAATAATTCTGATTGCAAACAAATCAAACATTTCATCAAAAGGTACATTCCTTTTAACCATTTTATTATAGATACTATATATATGCTTTGCCCTTCCGTAAATTTCTACTTTGAATCCTTCTTCTTTTAATCTTTTTTCAATGGGTTGAATAAACTCATTTATATATTTTTCTCTTAAACCTCTCTTAAAATTTAAATTTCTTGCGATCTCCTCATATACTTTTCTATTTGTATACTTAAATGCTAAATCTTCCAATTCCCATTTAATATTCGCTAAACCAAATCTATGCGCTAAAGGAGTATATATATCTAAAGTTTCCTTCGCCATTCTATATTGCCTCTCTGGTGATAGATATTCAAGAGTACGCATATTATGCAACCTATCAGCAAACTTGATTAAAATAACTCTTATATCATCTACCATAGAAAGAAGCAATTTTCTATAACCATCAACAGTAGATTTCTCGATGTTATGTGGGATGTCTTTTATTTTTGTAACACCATCAACAATTTCTGCAATCTTATCTCCAAACTCAGCTTTAATATCCTTTATTTCATAATCTGTATCTTCGGCAACATCATGTAATAAAGCCGCAGCAATTGATATATCATCTAAAGGTATTTCATTCGCTAAAATCATAGCTACAGAATATGGATGATCAAAATATGGCTCTCCAGACGCCCTGATATTATTCTTATGAGCCTCCCATGAAAATTCATAAGCTCTAAATATCAAATTTTCATTTAATTGCTTTATATTTTTTCTACAAACTGCTATCAAATCTTCATACTTTTTCTTATATTTAGCATTTACCATAAAAATAAATCACTTAAGCAAAATATCTATAATCTCTAATATTAAAATCGTCTTTTAGAATTTATAATGATTGAATTTAAGAAGATCTCTACATTAAATATATTTTTTTTCTTTTAATTGTCAAGAAAAAAAAGAGTTAACTAAAACTTAATTCATTACTTACATATCAACATAACAGTAAAATCTATTTATATTTCTTACTTATTAATATAATAAATATTTATAAAATAAGAAATATAAATTTTCAAATATTAAAATATTATTTTAAAATTATGCTTTAAGCAAGAGTGAAGCTTTCAATAAATAATCTTGATTCTTTTAGCAAAAAAATTGTAAAGTCTTTCATATAAAATTGAATTAAAAAAATTCTAGAGTTTAATAATTGTACTTAAATACCAAGATTTGAGCAAAAATGTATAGGATCATTTTGTGGGGTTAATAATGGATGATAAACCATATCAATTTGTGAAATATCACTCAAAGTCATTTTATTATATATTGCTACAGATAATATATTAGCCCTTAAAGCACAACCATTTTCACCGTATAAATCAGCTCCAAGTAATATTTTACTATTTGAATCAAATATCATCTCAATATAAATTTTCTGAGAAGAAATCATTTTAGGATAAATTAAAGCTTCTGTAAAAACTCTTTTGCAATTATAACCCAAGGAAATTGCTTTATTGAATGTTAATCCTACGTGAGCAAACTCAAAACCAAAAATTTTTAAACCATAAGAAGGAATTACACCTTTAAACTTCATCATTCCGCCAGCTGCATTTTCACCGGCTATCCACCCGGTTTTTTTTGCAAGATTTGCAAAAGAGAAAAACTCGTTTTTTTGTGTTATTAAATTTTTTAATTCAGAACAATCACCACAAGAATAAATTCCATCTATATTTGTAAGCATTTTTTGATTTACAATAACACCATTAGTTTTACCCAGGTTAATGCCTGTCCCTTTTAATAACAAAGTATTAGGTACTACACCAATAGAATTTATTATCACATCTGATTTATAATTAATTCCGTCAATTTCTAAGTTTTTTACAATATTATTTTCTATATTAAAAGAAGAAATATTAGAACAACTACTAAAGTAAATATTATTTGAAAACAAGAGTTCTAAAATTTTTTTTCTAGCTTTATTCTCAAAATATGGCATTGGTAATTCTTCTTTTTCAAAAACTGTAACTCTTAGGCCAATCTTTGCTAGAGCTTCAGCAATTTCCAACCCAATAAAACCAGAACCAAAAATAATTGCAGTTTCAGATTTATTTAATTCAATGTATTTTTTTAAATTTAGTGCATCTTCTAAAGACTTAAATGTAAAAACATTTGCTACAAGTGGCAATTCTTCAATTTTTTTTGGCAATGAACCCAAGGCTAGAATTAATTTATCATACCCTAATCGAGATAATTTATTATTTAACCTATCAAGAATTATTAGCTCTCTATTCTTTACATCGATATCCCTTACTTCATTTAAAGTTTTTACAATCACTCCTCTTTTAGATTGCAAGGTTTCAGGTGTAAAAGCAAATAATTCAGAATAATCTTTTATATCATTTGAAAGGAAATAAGGAAGTTCACAAATACCATAAGAAATATGATTAGATTTTTCAATTAATATTACTTCTGCATCAGGATTAGTTCTTTTAGCTTTACTAGCGGCAGCAGGTCCAGCTGCTAATCCACCAACTACAACAATTTTTTTTGACATTATTAACTCAAAAATCTAAATATTTTTAGCTAAAGGAATTTTAAGAGTGAAAACTGTGTATTCATTAACAGAACTCTTACATTCAAGTATGCAATTATTAATTTGAGCAAGTTTTTTGGCAATGAAAAGACCAAGACCAGAGCCTTGCTGTTCATATTTTTCTCTTTTCACCTGGTAAAATTTATCATAAATTTTTGGTATCTCCTCTTCTGGAATTCCCATTCCAAAATCTTTTACATTAATAATCAGATAATCAGGATCAGTAGAAATGCTAATAATTATTTTACTATTATCATTGCTAAATTTAATTGCATTGCTAACAATTCTTTTAAAAATATCAATAATTTGAGAAGAAGAACCAAAAACTAAAGGTAAATTATCTGGTGTTTCAAAAACTAACTCTAACTTTTTATGTTCAATTTCTTCACTAAAACTTTTAATAGAATCTCTTAAAGGAATATTTATTTCAAATACTTGTTTTGTTGAATCATATAGTTTTTGCATTTCTCCAGCTTCTATACTTGAGCTTTCAAGAAAATCTTCAACAAGACTATTTAACCTATCACCACCTTTTTTAATAAGTTCCATAAATCTTTTCAGTTCTTCTTCTGATAGATGAGTGCTTTCATCAGATAGAACAGAAGCAAACCCAATAATTGTTGTTAATGGAGTTCGGAACTCATGGGAAAGCATTTGTAATATTTTACCTTTTATTGAAGAAATTTGTTCACCATAGGAAGCATTTATTTTCTCGGCTTTTCTTAGTTTTCCTTTTATTGTAGCTAAAAGTTCTTCTCTGGTAAAAGGTTTCATTAAATAATCATCAACACCAAGCTCTTTACCATGTGCTACTATTGGTTGATCATAAAGAGCACTCAAAAATATAAAGGGTAATACATTTAATTGCGGTCTTTTTTGAACTTCTTCAAAAAAATCGAAACCATTCATTCCGGGCATATTAATATCAGATATTATTAAATTTGGTTTTACACCTCCATCTAAAAGCTCAAGAGCTTCTTCAGCAGAATTAGCGAGAATAATATTAAAGCCTTCTATAGAAAGCATTTCTTGAACAACATCTAAAATTAGTGGCTCATCATCTACAATTAAAATTGATGGCTTGTTGTCATTAGACATATTATCTCCATATTTTATTTTTTTCTAAATTGCAATAATAATGGTACACCTACAAAACCAAAATAATTTCTAATTTTTCTTTCTAAAAACCTTTTATATGATTCCTGTATTAATTTTGGATTATTTGTAAAAAATGCTATAACAGGTGGTTTACTTTTAATCTGTGTTATATAATTAATTTTAATTTCAGCACCAGTAGAAGATGAAGGGGGATTCTTTTTTATTTCAGGTAAAATCGCATCATTAAGTTCACTTGTTTTTAATGTTTTTATTCTTTCCTGATAGACTTGTTTAGCCAGATCAATGATTTTGTAGATTCTCTGCTTTGTTTTAGCTGAGGTAAATACAATGGGTATATAATCCAATGTTTTAATATCTTCTTTAATCTTATCTTCAATTTTTTTTGCAGTATTCGAATCTTTCTCAACTAAATCCCATTTATTTACAACGAGTACTATTCCTTTTCTATAATTAATGGCTTCATTTATTATTCTCTTATCCTGATTTTCAAGTCCAGTTTGTCCATCTAATAATACTATGGCTACATCACATTCCCTTACACTTTTTAAAGTTCGAATGGTACTAAAAAACTCAATATTTTCTTTTACTTTACTTTTTCTCCTTAAACCTGCAGTATCAATTAAGATAAATTCTTCTTTATTATATTTAAGTATAGAATCAACAGAATCACGTGTTGTTCCAGCTATTGGAGTAACAATTGCACGATCATAACCGAGCAAAGCATTTACAAGAGAAGATTTTCCAACATTAGGCTTTCCAATAATAGCTAATTTTATTCTATTATCTACTGTATCTTCGACTAATTTATTTGGTAAAACTTTTACTACCTCATCTAAAAGATCTCCGAGTGTTCTTCCTGAAACTGCTGAAATTGGGAATGGCTCCCCAATGCCAAGTGAATAGAATGGAAATATTAAATTATCCCTTTTATCGCTATCAACTTTATTAACAACTAAAAAAACATTCTTTTCACTTTTACGTATTATTTTTGCAATTTCTAAATCTACAGGTGTAACACCTTCCATAGCATCAACAACAAAAAGTACCACATCAGCTTCTTCTAATGCTATAGTAACTTGTTCTCTAATTGCGGCTTCAAATATATCTTCGGATTCTGGAACAAACCCCCCTGTATCAATTACTGTAAAATCAACCCCAGCCCAATCAGCTTCACCATAAATTCTATCCCTTGTAACACCAGAAGTTGGATGCGTAATTGCTTCTCTTTTTTCTACAAGTTTATTAAAAAGAGTAGATTTCCCAACGTTTGGTCTTCCAATTATTGCAACAATATTCGATTTCATTCCAATATAATATTCTTATCCTATATCCCCTATGTTTTATATATCTATTTCTTCTTTTCTTCCTATTATAATCTTCGGAAATAAAAACAATCACGGGTTTAATATTTTCATTATAGTTTATTCCTGGATTCCCACTAAAAATAAAGAGAAGAAGAAAAATTGCTATAATCTTTTTCATAAAAAACACATATATTCATTTTATTATACAAATTAATAATAAATTATGCAATACGAAAAGAATTAAACTCATTTAATTTAAAAATGCTATCGTGTCGTTATTCATAATGTTTTCAATATATTATCCTTTCAGCAAAATATACAACAATATTAGAAAACTTTTTAAAAATTATATTACGAAAATAAAATCTTGTATAGAATCAATAAATTTTTATCTCGATGTGCAATAATAGCCACATATAAGAAAATTTTTTCTTTTCCTTTAAAAAAATTTTTTAATTTTATATTAATTATAATTTGGTATGTTCTATTGTCGGTTAGTTATGATTTGAACCCAGGACCTTGGCGCCCTGCGCCACGCGCTTTTAACTTATGTCCCGAAATTCTAAATATCTTTTAATACCTCTCGATTTTATTTCTTTCTCTTTTTTCATCGCTAATGACCTTGTTGAATAACTTTCATAATATATAAGTTCCCATGGTATTCCTCTACTCGTATATTTTGATCTTCCCGAATTATGTTCTTCTATTCTCTTATATAAATTATTTGTAGACCCAACATAATACGTCTTGGTCTTTTCACTCTTTATGATATATACATAAAACATATTTGTTTATTTTTTCCAGATGTGCTCTTTTGTCGGGGCGCTGGGATTTGAACCCAGGACCTTGGCGCACTGCGCCACGCGCTACCAACTTATATTCTATATTCATAAAAATTTTTTATTTACATAAAACATTTATGATTATTACCTTTTTAGATGTGCTCTTTTGTCGGGGCGCTGGGATTTGAACCCAGGACCTTGGCGCCTTGCGCCACGCGCTTTTAACTTATATTCTATATTCATAAATATCATTTTATTTACCTAAAACATTTATGATTTTTTTTCCAGATGTGCTCTTTTGTCGGGGCGCTGGGATTTGAACCCAGGACCTTGGCGC